>NZ_CP051500.1:0-600000 GCF_016755635.1 Helicobacter pylori
CATAAAACGCCCTCAATTCAAGGGTTTTTGAGCGAGCTTTTTACTCAAAGAATCCAAGATAGCGTTTAAAAATTTAGGGGTGTTAGGCTCAGCGTAGAGTTTGCCAAGCTCTATGCATTCATTGATGATAATAGGGTTTTGTGTGGGCGTGAAGCCAATTTCATACGCTCCTAAGCGTAAAATCGCCTTTTCCATGCTCCCTAATCGCTTGAAATCCCAGTCTTTCAAATGCGGCTCGATGAGAGCGTCAATTTCATTGATTTTTTCTAACACGCCATTAAAAAGGCTTAAGGCAAAAGCGAGCTGGTTGTTTTTAATCTTTTTTTCTTCCAACATGCTGGAAGCGATTTTTTTAATTTCTTCATTACCGCTTTCAAACGCATACAACAATTCAACCACAGCCCCCCTGGCTTGAGTTCGTGTCGCCATTTTAACCCTTGAGAGTTTGGCACAAGCTCAATAATTCAATGAGAGTGCTCATCGCTTCAAAGCCCTTATTGCCGGCTTTACTGCCCGCTCTTTCAATCGCTTGTTCAATATTGTCCGTGGTAAGCACGCCAAAGCTTACCGGCATGCTGTATTTTAGCATTGCGTTTGCAATGCCCTTAGTCGCTTCCGCGCTCACGTAGTCAAAATGCGGAGTCCCCCCTCTAATAATGGCTCCTAAAACGCACACGCCATCGTATTTTTCGCTCTCTAACAATTTGTCTAAAATCAAAGGCAATTCATAAGCCCCAGGCACCAGCACGAGATCTAAAAGATTCTCATCGCCCCCATGCCTTTTAAAGCAATCCATCGCCCCTTCTTTTAATCTGTCTGTGATGATATGGTTGAAGCGCGATGTTAAAATAGCGACTCTTTCATTCCCTTGCAATTGCAATTTCCCTTCTATGATTTGCATGAAATTCCTTTAAAATAAATTTTGGATTTTTAACATGTCGGTTACTAAGTGTTCTAGCTCGTCAGGTTTTAGCATGTTCGCCCCATCGCTTAGGGCGTTTTTAGGATCAACATGCGTTTCAGCGAATAACCCATCAATCCCCACCGCCGCCGCTGCTCTCGCTAAAATAGGGGCAAAAGAGCTGTCTCCTGAACTTTTCCCGTTCGCTCCCCCTGGCATTTGCACGCTATGAGTAGCGTCAAAAATCACAGGGGCAAACTCTCGCATGATTTTTAAAGAACGCATATCCACCACTAAATTCCCATACCCAAAGCTGCTCCCCCTTTCACACAACCACACGCCATTTTTTAACGCTGTTTCATAAGTGGGGCTTTGAATGCTTTTATCTCTCGTTTTAAGGGCTTTTAAGACAGAATATTGCATGTCTTTTGGGTTCATGAATTGCCCTTTTTTGATATTGACAATAGCGTTAGTTTGGCTCACTGCTACAATCAGATCCGTTTGGCGGCACAAAAACGCCGGGATTTGTAAAATATCCGCTACTTTGGCTGCCGCACTTGCTTGATAGCTCTCATGCACATCGGTTAAAATTTTATAGCCAAATTCCTCTTTGATAATTTGTAACATTTCTAAGCCTTTTTCCAAACCAGGCCCTCTGTAACTCTCTAAACTCGTGCGGTTAGCCTTATCAAAACTCGCTTTAAAATAAAAATCCAACCGCTCGTTGTTGGCTAGGGGTTGCAATTTAGTAGCGATACTTCTTAGATTTTCTAAACTCTCAATGACGCATGGCCCGGCAATTAAAACGGATTTAGGGGTTTTTGTGTTAGAAGTTTTCATGACTTTTCCTTTGTTTAATGGTTTCTTCAATCGGCTCAAAAAAATGGCTTTCAAAATTATAATTATAAATCCTGCCTGTCTCTATGATATAGTGCCAACCAAAAATTTTTAATTCGTTATCCATCACTCTTTCTTGAATGAAATCATAGCTTAAGAGGTTGTTGAGTTGCAAGCGCACGTTCAAACGCTCCGTAAGCCATGAACGCTTGGCGAAATGGTTGCTGAATTGCGGATGGTTTTTTAATTCTTCTTTAATAGGCTCTAAAAATTGTATCCAGTCTGCAATGTAAGGGGTTTTAGCTTTGGTGGTTTCATCATGGATTAAATGAATGCTTCCGCAAGCCCCACAATCGCTATGCCCGCAAATAATAATGTTTTGAATCCCCACATGCACGATAGCGTATTCAACGCTCGCAATGGTAGAAAGGGACTCTTTATGGCTTGTTTTAGGGGGGATCACATTGCCCATGTTGCGGATCACATACAATTCGCCCGGTTTAGTGCCTGTGATTAGATTAGGCACGACTCGTGAATCCACGCAAGAAATGAACAAAGTGTGGGGCTTTTGCTTGGTTTTTAAGCTCTCATAAAGCTCTTTAAGCTCTTCATACTCATTCTCTTGAAACTCTAACGCTCCTAAAAACGCTTTCACTCTTTAACCCTTAAATCTCATTTTCTTAAACTTGGTTTTCATTTTAAAACGCTTATCATAGCTAAAAATCTTGCATTTCTTTTTGTTATAATGGCGTTATTTTACACTTTAAAGGGCTTTCATGCAATTATGTGTCGCATTGGATTTAGAAAAAAAAGAGGACAACCTTTCTTTATTGCAAGAATTAAAGGGCTTAGATTTATGGGCTAAGGTGGGGCTTAGATCGTTTATAAGAGATGGGGCTGTTTTTTTAGATGAAATCAGAAAGATTGATGAAAATTTTAAGATCTTTTTGGATTTGAAGCTCTATGATATTCCTTATACGATGGCAAATGCCGCGCTAGAGTGTGCGAAATTAGAAATTGATATGCTCACCGTGCATTTAAGCAGCGCTAAAAGCGCGCTAACCATTTTAATGCAACGCTTGAACGCTCTTAAAAAACGCCCCTTAATCATGGGCGTGAGCGCTTTAACCAGCTTTAGCGAAGAGGAATTTTTGATGGTGTATAACGCCCCTTTAAAAACGCAAGCGATCACATTAAGCGCTATGGGTAAAGAGAGCGGGATTGATGGGGTGGTGTGTTCGGTGTTTGAAAGTTTGGCGATTAAAGAGGCTTTGGGTCAAAACTTTTTGACTTTAACCCCTGGCATAAGGCTGGATAAAAACGATAAAGAAGATCAAGAAAGGGTGGCGAACGCTAAAGAAGCTAAACAAAATTTAAGCGATTTTATCGTGGTAGGCCGCCCCATTTATCAGGCTAAAGAGCCTAGAGAAGTGGTTTTAGAGCTTTTAAAGGATTGTTAAATGCGCGTGTTAGAAACGATTGCTGCTTTAAGAGAGTGTCGTAAAAGTTTGAAAGAAAGCGTGGGGTTTGTGCCGACTATGGGGGCTTTACACAGAGGGCATCAAAGCCTGATAGAAAGGAGTTTGAAAGAAAATTCCCACACGATTGTAAGCGTTTTTGTCAACCCTACGCAATTTGGGGCTAACGAAGATTTTAGCGCTTACCCGCGCCCTTTAGAAAAGGATTTAGCTTTGTGTGAAGGATTGGGCGTTAATGCGGTATTTGTGCCTAAAATTGGCGAAATGTATCCCTATGAAGCAGAGCAACGCTTAAAACTCTACGCCCCTGCATTTTTATCCCGCTCTTTAGAGGGAGCTATGCGTAAGGGGCATTTTGATGGGGTGGTTCAGGTTGTGTTAAAATTGTTCCATCTTATCAATCCTACTAGAGCGTATTTTGGTAAAAAGGACGCCCAACAGCTTTTAATCATCCAGCATTTAGTTAAAGATTTGCTTTTAGACATTGAAATAGCGCCATGCGAGATTGCGCGAGATAGCGATCATTTGGCTTTAAGCTCTAGGAATGCGTATTTGAATGCAAGAGAAAGAAAACAAGCCCTAGCCATTCCAAAAGCTTTAGAAAATATCCAGCAAGCCATAGATAAGGGCGAAAAAGCGTGCGAAAAACTTAAAAAACTAGGGCTTGAAATTTTAAAAAATTTAGAAGTGGATTATTTGGAATGCTGTAACCACAAACTAGAGCCTTTAAAAACCATAGAGCCAACTAACACGCTCATTTTAGTGGCGGCTCGTGTGGGTAAAACCAGGCTTTTAGATAATTTATGGGTGTAGTTTGGAATTTTTGTGGCGACCCTTGAAAGATTTGAACTTCCGTTTCCACCGTGAAAGGGTGGTATCCTTGGCCACTAGATGAAAGGGTCATTTTTAACAATTGACTATTATAACTATTATATTGGAAATAAAGCGTAGAAAATGATTTAAAAAGTTCTTGGTGGCGGAGCGGACGGGACTCGAACCCGCGACCCCCTGCGTGACAGGCAGATATTCTAACCAGCTGAACTACCGCTCCCTATCCAAAATCCATAGCCTAAAAATGCATGCTTTAGTCATGGTGGTCGCTATAAGACTCGAACTTATGACATCTACCTTGTAAGGGTAGCGCTCTACCAACTGAGCTAAGCGACCAAAATATTGAGATAAAATCCAACTAAACCCGTATAAAAGAGTGGTGACTCCTAGGGGATTTGAACCCCTGTAACCACCGTGAAAGGGTGGTATCCTAACCACTAGATGAAGGAGCCACGATGCTCATGGTGACCCGTGTTGGATTTGAACCAACGGCCCATTCCTTAAAAGGGAATTGCTCTACCAGCTGAGCTAACGGGTCTCACAAAAAAAGATAATGATACAATTTTTTTTAACGCTTGTCAAGAATAATTGAAAAATATTGCGGTTTTCAAAGAAATGACACGCTCTTAAAACGGCATAACAGCTTTTTGCTTAAATAAAAAACTTGGTTGCGCTTTAATGCCATAAGGATCACAATAGATGCGTTTTTGTTATTGGTTAGGTTTTTGGGGTTTTAAAAAAGCTTTATCAAGATCTAACAAATCTTATTAGGATTTAATGCTTTTTTTGTTTAAAAAATTTCATTTTTAAAAAATGGGTTTTTGTTTTATTGTTTTAGATCTTATTTTGTTGTAAAACGCATTTTCTTAAAGTTCTTAAAGTTTTATTTTATTTTCTTAAAGGGATAGGGGTGAATTTTACGCTTGACCCCAAAAACAAAGGGTTCAAAAAAAGAAAGGCTTCAAAAGAAATCCCTTAAAAAGGGAGTTTCACAAAAAGCCAAACATTAGTAAGCGAACACATAATTCAAATACACGCTATACAATCTTCGGTATTGGAGTTGAGTGCCTAGCAAAGAATAGTAATTCGTGTTAATCGTGGGGATCTTCACGCCTAATTCCACGCCATGCTGAGCCGCATGATCGCTCGCTTTCTTTTTGTTTTTAGCCAGATTCATTCTCAAGCCCAAATTGAATAAGAATTGGAAATTCGCCACATTCATTTTAGCGCTATAGAAATTATTGAAAGTCGCTAAATTCACATACTGGGAATTAAGCCATGAAGTGCCGGCTAACGCAATCCCCCCAAACACCCCAAAAGAAATCTTATTGTTTTTGGTGGCTTTATCGTTGATAAAGTTATAGAGGACATCTGTTCCTACCCCATAAGTGAACACATCAGAGGCGGAGTTGAAAAAGCTGGATTTGATATAAGCATGGTTGTAATCAAAAAAGCCGTAATACCTAGCCCCCCATCTTCTTTTTTCACCAAAAAATTGCTTATAGCCCACTTGCACGCCGATCCCATTCATGGCACCATTGTTGGTTTGAGAGCTGATTAAGCCAACGCGTCTGAAAGGGTTATGCCCTAATTCTTGCGTGGCGTTTAATAATTGCGAATAAGCGCTTTGGTTGACTTGATAAACGGCCTGTAAGCCTCCGGGGTTATTAGGGTTAGTGGATTGGCTTATCAAATTTTTAAGGAATGGGGAATTAGGCGTGTTTGAAGCGGTCGTGGTGATGCTGTTATAAGTGTTGTTTAAATCCTTAAGGCTGCCTCTAAAATCAAGTATCGTGCGCGCCAACAACTCAGATTGCTTGATTTGCTCGGCTTGAGTGCCAAAATGCACAAGGCTGTTATTTAAAGCCGTTATCGTTTCTTGCACATAGGCGCAACCCGCTCCCCAAGTGTTGTTAGTAACCCCTGCATCAGGTAATGTCCCACCCCCATTGCGGCAAGCTGCCAAGTAGTTTGTGACAAATTGGCTTGGGATAGTGTCAAGGTCATTTTTCATTTGATTGGCCAGACTGAGCATCTTGGCTTGCGCTTGCGCGCGATTGAGCATGTTTTGAGCGAAAGCCCTATCAGAAGAGGTGTAAGGATTGAAATCTTGTGGCGCGTTTTGATTGCTTTGCTGGTTGTTAAGGATTTGAGCTTGCGTTACGATTTCTTGGGCGTTTTTGATCATGCTAGTAACGGCACTAAATTCAGTGGCAAAAACCTGACACACATTCCCTGCCGTATTTAAACCCCACGGCGCGCCCCCATTTTGTCCTGGATTGTGATTGACCCATGGGCAGTTTGTAGTGAGGACGCTTATCATTTTACTGGCTTCTTGCAAAAGGGTTTGAGCGTTATTAGTAATAGTAGTAGTTTCCTTACTACTTTGCCCGTTAGTTTGCGTTGTTATGTTTATAGTTACTTGTTTTCCTGCACTATCCAAAACAGGAAACCCATTGTCGGTTTTTAACGCCTGTTGGATAGCTTGATAAGCGTTGTTAAGCTTTTTCATGTTATCAATGCTTAAAGGGCCGCTAACCCCGTTGTTAAAACCGGTTAAATTGCAATTAATGGAATTTGAATTGCGTCCTGGCTGGCCCTCAAAGGTTACGCTTGGTTGCCCACTATTACCAGGACCGCATTGGACATTATAAGCTATCACATTCCACAGCCCCACCGCAGCATTGAGCGCCAAATACACCGCTTGATACGCCGGGGAGTTGGTTTTTTCGCCGGTCAACCCTTGCGTGTTTGCTTTTAAATTATCGATCGCCGCATTGATTTCTGAAGGGCTGCTCGCGTTCGTTACCGCCTGATTGAGGTTGTTAAAATTGGTTAAAAGGTTGCTCAAATTCTCATAAGTGTCTGAGAGCTTTTTCAATTCGCCGGTGTTTTTCACCATTTGAGCGGCTTCACCGATCTGATAGCCCGCGCTGATAAAAAAGCCGTTGTCTTCAGCGTTTAAAAGCGATGAAGCGAGAGAGAGAGAGAGAGAGAGTAAAAAGGTTTTTTTCATAGATATTCCCCTTGAAATTAAAATGGTTAGGTGAGCCTTGTAAAAGAATGAGATCTTATCACAAGATTTCGTTAATATAGCATGAATTGATAAGATTTTTGCACTAATGGGGCGTTTTGTTGTTTCAAAAAAAGGTTTTTTTGGTGTTTTGGAAACATTTTTTAATATTGAAAGGGGGGTTAAAATCAGGTTTTGTCTTTTGTTGTGTGCTTTATTTGTAAAACGAGCGGTTTTGTCAAATAAAAGCCCCCAAAAAGAGGGCTTTCATCAAGAAAAGCAAGGGGGCTTACATCATGCCACCCATGCCTCCCATACCGCCCATGCCTCCCATATCAGGCATTGCTGGGGTTGCTTTTTCTTCTTTGATTTCATGCACGGTGGCTTCTGTGGTTAAAAGCAGGCTTGAAACCGAAACCGCATTTTGTAAAGCGATCCTTTCTACTTTTAAGGGGTCAATAATGCCTTCTTTAAACATATCCACATATTTGCCGTTGCTAGCGTTAAAACCAAAATGCCCTTCGTGTTTTTGCACTTCATTCACGACCACACCGCCATCATAACCGGCATTGATAGCGATTTGAGCTAATGGGGCTTTAATGGCACGCATGATGATTTCATAGCCCACTTTTTCATCATCGTGTAAATTCAAATGCACTTTTTGAGCCGCACGAATGAGAGCCGCACCGCCGCCAATAACAATGCCTTCTTCAACAGCCGCTTTAGTCGCGCTCAACGCGTCATCAACCCGATCTTTTTTCTCTTTCATTTCCACTTCACTCGCAGCGCCCACTTTAATCACAGCCACACCGCCAGAGAGTTTAGCCAATCTTTCTTGCAATTTTTCTTTGTCATAATCGCTTGTCGTGCTTGCAATTTGGGTTTTGATTTGCGCAACTCTGTCTTTGACATCATGGCTATGGCCTTTGCCATCTACGATCGTGGTGTTGTCTTTGTCGATCACAATCCTTCCAGCTTTGCCTAAAAACTCCACTTCAGCGTTTTCTAAAGTCAAGCCTAATTCTTCGCTAATAACTTGACCACCGGTTAAAACAGCGATGTCTTTGAGCATTTCTTTTCTTCTGTCCCCAAAGCCTGGAGCCTTAACCGCTGCGATATTCAACACGCCTCTTAATTTATTCACCACTAGAGTCGTTAAAGCTTCGCCCTCAATGTCTTCAGCGATGATTAAAAGCGGTTTGCCCTCTTTCATGGTTTTTTCTAGTAGCGGGAGAATGTCTTTCATGCTAGAGATTTTTTTATCCGTTAAAAGGATGTAAGCGTTATCCAATTGAGCGGTCATTTTTTCAGCGTTTGTTACAAAGTAAGGGGAGAGGTAGCCTCTATCAAATTGCATGCCCTCTACGACATCTAATTCATCTTCAATGCCCTTAGCTTCTTCAACGGTGATCACGCCGTCTTTACCCACTTTTTCCATAGCGTCAGCGATGAGTTTCCCGATATTGTGATCGGAGTTTGCAGAAATGGTCGCTACTTGGGTGATTTCTTCTTTACCGCCTACTTTTTTGCTCGCTTTTTTAAGCTCATTAATGATCGCTTCAGCGGCTTTATCCATGCCTCTTTTCACTTCAATAGGGTTAGCCCCAGCCGTGATATTCCTCAAACCTTCTTTAAAAATGCTATAAGCCAGCACGGTCGCTGTGGTCGTGCCATCGCCGGCAGCATCAGCGGTTTTGCTCGCTACTTCTTTAACGAGTTGAGCGCCCATGTTAGCTACCGGGCAACTTAATTCAATCTCTTTAGCCACGCTCACGCCATCTTTGGTGATGCTTGGAGCGCCATAGCTTTTTTGAATCAACACGTTCCTGCCTCTTGGCCCCATGGTAACTTTAACAGCGTCATGGAGTTGTCTCACGCCTTCAAATAAAAGGTTTCTTGCACTATCTGAAAATTTAATTTCTTTTGCCATTTTGTATCCTTAATAATAATGTTTTTTAGTGTTTTTTGTGATCATGACAGCAAGCTTCATGCTCTTTAGCATGTTTATGGTCATGATTACCTGTATGACAGCAAGAGCCTGAGCCCACAATGCCTAGAATGTCTTCTAGTTCTAACACCATGTATTCGGTGCCGTCTAAAACGATTTCTGCACCTTTGTATTTGCCAAAAGCGATCACATCGCCTTCTTTAACGCATTTGCAACCCTCACTGATTTTATGGCTAACGGCTTTGACTACGCCCATTAAAGGCTTTTCTTTAGCGTTATCAGGGATGATGATGCCTGAACTGGTTTTGTTCTCTTCTTCAAGTCTTTCTACTAAGACCCTTTCTCCTAGTGGTTGAAACTTCATTTCAGTTCTCCTAAGTTTTGATAAATAAAATAGAAATTTAGCGCTTAGTATTCTTAAGCGACATAACTATAGCGCATTTTTAGGGATAAGTCAAGCCATAAAAACAAAGCTAAGACTATAACTATAAGGATTATTAAGTCTATTTATATAAAGTTTTATTAGTTTAAAAATATAAGGATTAGAAAAGGGGGCGTTATTAACAAACCTTTTTTAAGATTTTATTTATTGAGTATAATCCCTTTTGAGAAAGTCAAACCAAAAAAACCCATTAAAGAAAGCATGAAAAATGATTCTTAAAAGTTCCATTGATCGCCTTTTACAAACGATAGACATTGTAGAAGTCATTAGCTCTTATGTGGATTTGAGGAAATCAGGCTCTAGCTACATGGCTTGTTGCCCTTTTCATGAAGAAAGGAGCGCGAGTTTTAGCGTCAATCAAATTAAAGGGTTTTACCATTGCTTTGGGTGTGGGGCGAGCGGGGATAGCATTAAATTTGTGATGGCATTTGAAAAGCTTTCGTTTGTGGAAGCGCTTGAGAAATTAGCCCACCGATTCAATGTAGCTTTAGAGTACGACAAAAGCACTTATTACGATCATAAAGAAGATTACCACCTTTTAGAAATGGTGAGTTCGTTGTATCAAGAAGAGCTTTTTAACGCCCCATTTTTTTTGAATTATTTGCAAAAAAGAGGGCTTAGCCTAGAGAGTATTAAAGCGTTTAAATTAGGCTTATGCACGAATAGAATCGATTACGGCATTGAAAATAAAGGCTTGAATAAGGACAAGCTCATTGAATTAGGCGTGCTAGGCAAGAGCGATAAAGAGGATAAAACCTATTTGCGCTTTTTGGATCGCATCATGTTCCCTATTTATAGCCCTAGCGCTCAAGTGGTGGGTTTTGGAGGGCGCACCTTAAAAGAAAAAGTAGCCAAGTATATCAATTCGCCCCAAAATAAGCTTTTTGATAAATCCAGCTTGCTCTATGGCTATCATTTGGCTAAAGAGCGCATTTATAAACAAAAGCAAGTCATTGTAACAGAAGGGTATTTGGATGTGATTTTATTGCACCAAGCGGGTTTTAAAAACGCCATAGCCACGCTTGGGACAGCTTTAACGCCATCGCATTTGCCCTTGCTTAAAAAAGGCGATCCAGAAATTCTTTTGAGCTATGATGGGGATAAGGCAGGGCGGAATGCGGCTTATAAAGCGAGCTTGATGTTGGCTAAAGAGCAAAGAAAGGGGGGGGTGATTTTGTTTGAAAACAATCTCGATCCAGCGGATATGATCGCTAATGGCCAGATTGAAACCTTAAAAGACTTGTTATCGTGCCCCATGGCTTTTATTGAGTTTGTTTTAAGGCGCATGGCGGGTTCTTATGTTTTAGACGATCCTTTAGAAAAAGATAAGGCTCTTAAAGAAATGTTAGGGTTTTTAAAAAATTTCTCTTTGCTTTTACAAAGCGAATACAAACCCCTAATCGCTACGCTTTTGCAAGCGCCTTTGCATGTTTTAGGGATTAGAGAGCCAATCTCTTTTCAGCCTTTTTACCCCAAAACAGAAAAGCCTAATCACTCTCAAAAGTTTGCGCATGTTTCTAGCACGCCCAGTTTGGAATTTTTAGAAAAATTGGTGATCCGCTACCTTTTAGAAGACAGAAGCCTGTTAGATTTGGCGGTGGGCTATATCCATAGTGGGGTATTCTTGCATAAAAAACAAGAATTTGACGCTTTGTGTCAAGAAAAATTGGACGACCCTAAATTAGTTGCGTTATTATTAGATGCGAATTTACCCCTAAAAAAGGGGGGTTTTGAAAAGGAATTGCGTTTGTTGATTTTGCGCTATTTTGAGCGGCAACTCAAAGAAATCCCTAAAAGTTCGCTCCCTTTTAGCGAAAAAATGAACGCTTTGAAAAAGGCTCGCCAGGCCATTATGAAATTAAAACAAGGAGAATTAGTCGCCATATGAAACAAATAAAAGCTTTAGCCCTATTTAGTGGGGGGTTGGATAGTTTGTTGTCCATGAAATTACTCATTGATCAAGGCATTGAAGTGAGCGCTTTACACTTCAATATAGGGTTTGGGGGGAATAAAGATAAAAGAGAGTATTTTGAAAACGCCACCGCGCAAATTGGGGCTAAGCTCCTAGTGTGCGATATTAGAGAGCAGTTTTTTAACGATGTGTTGTTTAAGCCCAAATACGGCTATGGGAAGTATTTCAACCCTTGCATTGATTGCCATGCCAACATGTTTAGGAACGCTTTTTATAAAATGCTTGAATTGAACGCGGATTTTGTTTTGAGCGGGGAAGTGTTGGGGCAACGCCCTAAATCCCAAAGGAAAGAAGCGCTCAATCAGGTGAGGAAATTAGTCAGAGAAGTGGGCGAAGAGGCGCGTTTTGATCCCATTTTAGACCGAACGCAAGCAAGCGGTGAAAAACCGCAATTTTTAGATGAATTGCTCTTAAGGCCCATGAGCGCTAAACTCTTAGAGCCTACTTTTATGGAAAAAAAGGGTTTTGTTGATAGAGAAAAGCTTTTAGATGTGAGTGGTAGGGGGCGCACTAGGCAATTGCAAATGATCAAAGATTATGGCTTGAAATATTATGAAAAGCCAGGTGGGGGGTGCTTGCTTACGGATATTCAAGTGAGCAATAAGATTAAGAATTTGAAAGAATACAGAGAAATGGTGTTTGAAGACAGCGTGATTGTCAAAAACGGGCGTTATTTTGTCTTACCCCATAACGCTCGTTTGGTGGTGGCAAGGAATGAAGAAGAAAACCATAAGCTAGACATTGAGCACCCCTTAATGGATAAGATTGAATTATTAAGCTGTAAAGGCCCTTTGAGTTTGGTGGATAAAAACGCCAGCCAAGAAGATAAAGAATTGGCCGGCCGTATCGCTTTAGGCTATGCTAAGACTTTAAAAAATCAAGCTTACCTCATTCAAATAGGGGATGAAAAGCGCGAACTTTACCCTTTGGATAAAGAGAACGCTAGGGAGTATTTGTTCGCTTGAAAGGGGAGTTTTTGAGAATTTTAGGGGTTTTCTTTTTATGCTATAATGGAAAAAGCTCTAATCATTAAGCTATTTGCTAGGAGGTTTGCATGCAAGAGTTTTTAGGTTTTGGTGTGGTGGGGAATTTTGCAGGGCATTTGGAGCAAGCAGGAGAGAGTCATAGTTTTATTAACATGAAAAGCGAAGAAAAGGACGCCCCTAAGGGGTTATTCCCTTTTTATATCCCGTATGAGAATTGCTATTTGGGGCGTTGTTGCATTAATAACCATAAGATTATTTTGCCTAGTGATCCACATTTAAGGGTGCAAGCAGAGCCAGAAATCGCTTTAGAATGCGATGTCAAATATGATGAAAAACATTTGGTAACCAAGCTTGTGCCTAATTTTTTCATGGCGTTTAATGACGCTTCTGTGCGCAATTTAGAAGCCACAAAGCTCTCCCAAAAAAAGAATTTTTCACCAGCTTCTAAAGGTATAGGGCAGAAATTGCCCATTGACAGGTTTGTTTATGGGGGGGTGTGCAACAATTTCTCTATCGCGTCTTTTTTGAAATACAATAATGTTTGGCACATTTATGGGGAAAACAGCAAATTGCTCAAATACGAGTTTTTTTATCAAAAGCTTTTAGATTGGATTAAAGACAGATTGAACCACCAACAAGATGGCGACTCTTTAGAGGCTCTAAGACCTTTTTTAGAGCGCCATAATTTCCCCACCAAAATGATTTTTGCGATTGGGGCTACCCCTTATATGCCTTTTGCACAAGAGCATTTTTTACAAAAAGGCGATGAGGTGGTGATCGTTGCTTACAACCATTTACAATACAGTTTTGAAAAGATTCAAAGCCTCTTAGAAGAATACACCCTACAAACCAAAGAACACACCAATCTTTCTTATGTCTATCAAATCGTAGAATAGTAAGGCTTTTACCTCTTTAGCTTTGCTTTTTTACCCTTTCAAAGATTAAATGCACCCCTTTTGACCCCCTTTTAGAGGATTTTTATGGTTTTTTTGAGATAATAAAGCGTTATAAAGTTAATTAAAATTAAACAAAAGGGTTTTGATGTCCGCTCATTTTTTAAAAATCATTTTTTTAGTAGGCATGTGCGTTTCAAGTTTGTTCGCTGAAGGTTTAGAGGGGTTTTTTAACGCCCTAGAAGCCCAGCTCAAAAGCCCCATCGCTAAGGGGATTTTAATGGTGATTTTCATAGGGATCGCTATTTATGTGTGGAGGAATTTAGACCGGTGGAAAGAGATTTTATTCACGATCCTTGGCGTGGTGTTTGGGATTTTTTTATTCTTTAAAGCCCCGAGTTTAGCGAATTGGTTCATGGGAATTTTTTGATGATTATCCTATCAGCGAGCGTGAAGAATTTGCGTGAAATTTCGGTTAAAGAAAAATTTTTATGGCTGAACGCTAAGTCTTATTTGATTTCTGTTTTTGTGCCTTTTATTTTGCTCCCTTGGATTGATTTGTTGAGCGCTTCTTTATTGTATTTAGGGTTTTTAGCGCTCTTTAGCGTGTTGGAATTTTTTGATGAAGATATTGCAGATATTATTATTGCCAGAAGCAAAATAAAGACTAAAACCAAATGTTATAGAGCGTAGAATGTTAGAAAAGCTTTTGAGCGCTGTCAAACAAAAAGTTTCAAACTATTTTTTAGGGGTTTTGCCTAAAAGCTATTCTATGAGCGAAGAAAACAACATTTTAGGCTTGTATGATGAGCATTTCTTGCTCACTAAAAACGAAAACTTAGTGGGAATTCTCCGTTTAGAGGGGGTGAGTTACACCCATTTAAGCACAGAGCAATTGCAAGATCTTTTCACCGAGCGCCAAATGGCGTTGGATTCTTTAGAAAAAGTCGTGGCGCGCCTTGTGGTTAAAAGGCGTAAAATTGATCACCAACAAAACATTCAATCTGATTCTAAATACTTGCAAGCGATTTTGAATCAATTTGAAAACAAAGAAGTGTATGAAAATCAGTATTTTTTAGTTTTAGAAAGCACTCACTCTTTGCATGGTGTTTTGGAGCATAAGAAAAAATCTTTCATGCATGCTAATAGGGAAAATTTTAAGGATATTCTCTCTTATAAAGCGCATTTTTTGCAAGAAACTTTAAAAAGCCTAGAAATCCAGCTCAAAAATTATGCCCCCAAACTCTTAAGCTCTAAAGAGGTTTTGAATTTTTATGCAGAATACATTAATGGGTTTGATCTCCCCCTAAAACCCCTAGTAGGGGGGTATTTGAGCGATAGCTATATCGCTAGTTCCATCACTTTTGAAAAAGATTACTTCATTCAAGAGAGCTTTAACCAAAAAACCTATAACCGCTTGATTGGCATTAAAGCTTATGAGAGCGAGCGCATCACTTCTATAGCGGTGGGAGCGCTTTTATACCAAGAGACGCCTTTGGATATTATCTTTTCCATAGAGCCTATGAGCGCGCATAAAACGCTGAGTTTTTTAAAAGAGAGAGCCAAGTTTAGCATGTCTAGTCTTGTTAAAAACGAGCTATTAGAATACCAAGAATTAGTCAAAACCAAACGCCTATCCATGCAAAAATTCGCCCTAAACGTTCTTATCAAAGCCCCCAGTTTAGAGGATTTAGACGCTCAAACGAGCTTAATTTTAGGGCTTTTATTTAAAGAAAACTTAGTGGGCGTTATAGAAACTTTTGGCTTGAAAGGGGGGTATTTTTCCTTTTTCCCTGAACGCATCCATTTAAACCACCGCTTGCGTTTTTTAACCTCTAAAGCCCTAGCGTGTTTAATGGTGTTTGAAAGGCAAAATTTAGGTTTTAAGGCTAATTCATGGGGGAATAGCCCTTTGAGCGTGTTTAAAAATTTGGATTATTCCCCTTTTTTATTCAATTTCCACAACCAAGAAGTGAGCCACAATAACGCTAAAGAAATCGCCAGAGTGAATGGGCATACTTTAGTTATAGGGGCTACCGGGAGCGGTAAAAGCACGCTGATTAGCTTTTTAATGATGAGCGCTTTGAAATACCAAAACATGCGCCTTTTAGCCTTTGACAGGATGCAAGGGCTGTATTCTTTCACCGAATTTTTTAAAGGGCATTACCATGACGGCCAATCTTTTAGCATTAACCCCTTTTGTTTAGAGCCTAATTTACAGAATTTAGAATTTTTGCAATCCTTCTTTTTGAGCATGTTTGATCTCGCCCCTTCAAGGGATAAAGAAGCCTTAGAAGACATGAATGCGATTTCTTGTGCGATTAAGAGCCTTTATGAGACCCTATACCCCAAAGATTTTAGTTTGCTAGATTTTAAAGAAACGCTTAAAAGAACCTCATCTAACCAATTGGGCTTGAGTTTAGAGCCGTATTTGAATAACCCCCTTTTTAACGCTTTGAATGACGCGTTCAACTCCAACGCTTTTTTAAACGTGATAAACCTAGATGCGATCACCCAAAACCCTAAAGACTTAGGGCTTTTAGCCTATTACTTGTTTTATAAGATCTTAGAAGAGTCCAGGAAAAACGACAGCGGGTTTTTGGTTTTTTTAGACGAATTTAAATCCTATGTGGAAAACGATTTGTTGAACACTAAAATCAACGCTTTAATCACGCAAGCCAGGAAAGCTAATGGCGTGGTGGTGTTGGCCTTGCAAGACATTTACCAATTAAGCGGGGTCAAAAACGCCCATAGTTTTTTAAGCAACATGGGGACTCTTATTTTGTATCCGCAAAAAAACGCTAGGGAGTTGAAACACAATTTTAATGTGCCTTTGAGCGAGACTGAAATTTCATTTTTAGAAAACACCCCTTTGTATGCCAGGCAGGTTTTAGTCAAAAATCTGGGTAACGGGAGTTCTAACATGATTGACGTGAGTTTGGAGGGCTTGGGGCGTTATTTGAAAATCTTTAATTCGGATTCTAGTCATGTCAATAAAGTGAAAGCGTTACAAAAAGACTACCCTACAGAGTGGCGTGAGAAACTTTTGAAGAGCTAGTTTTAAAAAGTTGGTTTCAATATCGTGTGAAGCGCTCCTATTCAGATGGCTAAGGCACACAAGAAATTAAGGGACTCTGCTGTATTCCTACCCTGAAGCGTTACCCTAAAGTCCTATTGCATAGGTCTAAATAAGAGCTTAGGGATCATTTTAACCATAAAAAGCTTATGTTTTCATTAAAAATGTTATGATACGCTCAAATTAGTCAAGCAAACAAGCAAAAAATTAAAAGGGTTAGATTGAAAATATTCGTTCTGTTGATGTCGGTAATTTTAGGAATATCATTAACAGGTTGCATAGGCTATCGTATGGACTTAGAACATTTTAACACGCTCTATTATGAAGAAAGCCCCAAACAAGCTTATGAATATTCCAAACAATTCACTAAGAAAAAAAAGAACGCTCTTTTATGGGACTTGCAAAACGGCTTGAGCGCTTTATACGCAAGGGATTATAAGACTTCTTTAGGGGTATTGGATCAAGCCGAGCAACGCTTTGATAAAACCCAAAGCGCTTTCACAAGAGGGGCTGGTTATGTGGGCGCTACCATGATTAATGATAACGTGCGCGCTTATGGGGGGAATATTTATGAGGGCGTTTTAATCAATTATTACAAAGCGATAGACTACATGCTTTTAAACGATAGCGCGAAAGCTAGGGTGCAATTCAACCGCGCGAACGAACGCCAGCGCAGGGCTAAAGAATTTTATTATGAGGAAGTGCAAAAAGCCATTAAAGAGATCGATTCTAGCAAAAAGCACAATATTAATATGGAACGCTCTAGGGTAGAAGTGAGCGAGATTTTAAACAACACCTATTCTAATTTAGACAAATACGAAGCTTATCAAGGCTTGCTTAACCCGGCGGTTTCGTATCTTTCAGGGTTGTTTTACGCTTTAAATGGGGATAAGAATAAGGGGTTAGGCTATCTTAATGAAGCCTATGGGATCAGTCAAAGCCCTTTTGTAGCCCAAGACTTGGTTTTTTTCAAAAACCCTAACAGGAGTCATTTCACTTGGATCATCATTGAAGATGGTAAAGAGCCGCAAAAAAGCGAATTTAAAATTGATGTGCCTATTTTTATGATCGATTCGGTTTATAACGTGAGTATAGCCTTGCCCAAGCTAGAAAAAGGGGAAGCGTTTTATCAAAATTTCACTCTTAAAGATGGAGAAAAAGTAACGCCCTTTGACACTTTAGCCTCAATAGATGCGGTGGTCGCTAGCGAATTCAGGAAGCAATTGCCCTACATTATCACTAGGGCTATTTTATCGGCCACTTTTAAAGTGGGCATGCAAGCGGTGGCGAACTATTATTTGGGGTTTGTTGGAGGGCTAGTAACTTCGTTGTATTCAGGTGTGAGCACCTTTGCAGACACTAGAAGCACGAGCATTTTTGCCCATAAAATCTATCTTATGCGTATCAAAAATAAGGCTTTTGAAAGTTATGAAGTTCAAGCTGATTCTATTGACGCTTTTTCGTTTTCCTTAAAGCCTTGCAAAAGATCGCTTGAAAGCCCCAAAGTCATTGACGCTAGGGAATTGCTTTCAGGGTTTGTAGCAGCCCCACAAATCTTTTGCTCTAACCGCCATAATATTTTATACGTGCGCAGCTTTAAAAACGGGTTTGTTTTGAGTCGTTTAAAATGATTTAAAAAAACCCCCACCAAAGGAATTTTAGTTTTTAAGTGTCGTTGGCATTAAACACAAACACGATATAATTATAAAACGATACGAAAACCTAAATTAAGGGGAAGTCATGGCTGATAGTTTAGCGGGCATTGATCAAGTTACGAGTTTGCATAAAAATAACGAGTTGCAATTGTTGTGTTTCAGGCTGGGTAAAAACAAGGATTTGTATGCGGTTAATGTCTTTAAGATCCGTGAAGTGGTGAAATACCATGGCAATCTCACTATCATCAGCCACGAAAACAATTCGCTCGTTGAGGGCTTAATCATTATAAGAGAGCTCACCATTCCCTTGATTGATATGAAAAAATGGTTTTATTATGACAGCCAAAACAAAAACAAGGATTTACGCCCTTATAGGATAGAAAAAGAAAAAGGCGAAGACGATATTATCATGATCTGTGAGTTTTCTCGCTGGACTATAGGGGTTAGGATCTATGAAGCGGATAGGATTTTGAGCAAGAAATGGACTGAAATGGAGCAAAGCGCTGGGCTAGGGGGATCTGCTGGGAATAACAAACTCGTGAGCCGCACGCGCTATTTTGACGGGCGTTTGGTGCAAGTGGTGGATATTGAAAAAATGCTTATAGATGTGTTCCCTTGGATTGAAGATGAAAAACACAGCGATTTAGAGACGCTCTCTAAAATCCATTCTAACCAATGCGTTTTGCTCGCTGATGACTCCCCAAGCGTTTTAAAAACCATGCAAATGATTTTAGACAAGCTGGGCGTCAAGCACATTGATTTTATCAATGGTAAAACCTTATTAGAACATTTGTTCAACCCCACAACCGATGTGGGTAATATTGGCCTGATTATTACCGATTTAGAAATGCCAGAAGCGAGCGGTTTTGAAGTGATCAAACAGGTTAAAAACGATCCTTTGACTTCAAAAATCCCTATCGTGGTCAATTCTTCTATGAGCGGCAGCTCTAATGAAGACATGGCCAGGAGTTTGAAAGCCGATGATTTCATCTCCAAGTCTAACCCCAAAGACATCCAGCGGGTGGTTAAGCAATTTTTGGAATTAGCATGAAAAAATACAGCGCTATCCCCACCCCTTGCTATGTGCTAGAGAGCGAACGCTTAGAAAAAAACGCCAAGATTTTAGAAATCGTGCGCCAACAAAGCGGGGCAAAGGTTTTGCTCGCTTTAAAAGGGTATGCGTTTTGGCGTGAGTTTGGGATTTTAAGGCAAAAATTGAACGGGTGTTGCGCGAGCGGTCTTTATGAAGCTAAGCTCGCTTTTGAAGAGTTTGGGGGGCGAGAGAGCCACAAAGAAATTTGCGTTTATAGCCCGGCTTTTAAAGAGGCTGAAATGAGCGCGATTTTACCCCTAGCGACAAGCATCATTTTCAACTCTTTTTACCAATACGCCACCTATAAAGACAGGATTTTGGATAAAAACAAGCAATTAGAAAACTTGGGCTTAAGCCCCATTAAAATGGGTTTGAGAATAAACCCTCTCTACAGCGAAGTAACCCCAGCGATCTATAACCCATGCTCTAAAATGAGCCGGTTAGGGATTACGCCTAGCGGATTTGAAAAGGGGGTTAAAGAGCATGGCTTAGAGGGGGTGAGCGGGTTGCATTTCCATACGCATTGCGAGCAAAACGCTGACGCTTTGTGCCGGACTTTAGAGCATGTAGAAAAGCATTTCAAGCCTTATTTAGAAAACATGGCGTGGGTGAATTTTGGTGGGGGGCATCATATCACTAAGAGCGATTATGATGTGAATTTACTCATCCAAACGATTAAGGATTTTAAAGAGCGTTATCATAATATAGAAGTGGTTTTAGAGCCCGGGGAAGCCATAGGGTGGCAATGCGGGTTTTTAATCGCAAGCGTGATAGACATCGTTCAAAACGATCAAGAAATTGCGATTTTAGACGCTTCTTTTAGCGCTCACATGCCCGATTGCTTAGAGATGCCTTATCGCCCTAGTATCCTTAAAATTTCCGTAGAAAACGATGAAGAAATTATTGAAGTTGAAAAGGGCGAAAATCAAGGGGCGTTTTCTTATTTTTTAGGCGGCCCTACTTGTTTAGCGGGGGATTTTATGGGGAGCTTTAGCTTTGAAACGCCTTTAAAAAGGGGCGATAAGATCGTGTTTCAAGACATGCTCCATTATACGATCGTCAAAAACAACTCGTTTAATGGCGTGCCGCTCCCAAGCCTAGCTAAAATAGACTCGCAAGGTTTTAAGATCCTTAAAAACTTTTCTTATGAAGATTACAAAAATAGGAATTAAGATCTCAATTAAAGCCTTTGATTAAGGCTTTTTGGGGCTTGTAAAAAGGCTTACGCACAACATTCCAACGCCAAGCCCGGCCAACACCGCGCCAATGGTGTGCGCATCTAAATAAATGCGAGCGAGCATGGTTAAGGGGATTAGGGGCAAGAGCCACAAGTATTTTTTAAAAGAATAACGGCGCATTAAAAACGCCACCGCCAAACCCACCATAGACGAATGCCCGCTTGGCATGTTGAAATTACCCCCATAAGGGCGCTCGCCCAAACGCTGATCGTTGATTGTTACATGGTTTAAGGCTCTTTTGGTGGTGTGCGTGAGGACAGTTGTAATGATAGAAGCGTTAGCGACTTGAAAAAGCCCTATCGCATCTCTTTGAATTAAGGGGATAGCCACAGACAAAATCGTAGGGATAAAGCGCGCGTAATGCTCGGTGAAATGAAACACCAAAGGCACGCTTTTGTGTTTAGGGACTTTAGGGAAGGGCGCAAAAATGCCCAATAAAATCAAGCCCAAACTGAGCGCTAACAAAGTTTTAGAAAAGCTTTTGGGCAGGCTTTCACAAAATTTTTGTTTAAATCTTTTCATGCGTGTTATTTTACTCTTTTTTGTGTTTAAGCAGATCTAAAGAAGGGCGATAAACAACGCTAGGGTTTTTAAAATCCAAAAACACCCCTAAAATGCTATGGAAAACAACATTTTGATTGATTGGGGTTTGGGTTTGAATGATGGAATGCTTCTCTTTGAAAAGATCATTGGCATAAACGATAAAGGGGATCTCGTATTGTTCTTTGGGAGCGATGCTTTTAGGAATGCCATGCAAATAATACGCTCCTTCGCCCAAACTTTCGCCATGATCGCTCAAATAGATCATTAAGGCGGGCTGCTTGGCGTTTTTGAGCATGCTAATGATTCTATCTAACAGATAGTCGTTGTAAAAAATGGTGTTGTCATAGGCGTTAATCAGGCTTTCTTTGGAGCAAGAAGACAGATCAGCGCTTGAGCAATAGGGCTTAAACACCCTAAAATTTAAAGGCACTTTATTGTCGTAGTTGGGGCCATGCGAGCCGGCAAGGTGTAAGATGAGTAAGACATTTTCATTAGAGCGTTCTTTTAAAAGGTCAGGCAAATTATAGAGTAAGGATTCATCATAAGGGGCGATTGCTTCGCAATTGGGGCATTTTTGAATCAATTCATAGTTTTTGAGATAGCTGGTAACCTTAACATTCTTTTCGCCGTCATTGGCGCTATACCAAAAGACTTTGATACCGGCTTTAGTCAAGTAAGTGGGCAAGTTTTCATAGGCGTTGTTTTTAAAAGAAGAATCTAAAATACATTCCAAACTCGCTGTCGTGTAAGTGGCGCAAGAAGTGGCGTTAAAAAGAGTGAGTTCGTTATCGGCTAAACGCTTGCTTAATTTTGGGGTGGTGGGTTTTTTATAGCCATAAAGGGCGTAATTGTGCTTTCTGGCGCTTTCGCCAATGACTAGCACCACAAACGAATTGGAATGGTTGGGCGAAAAGAGAGGGAGTGGCTTGATAGTGGGGGCGAAAAATTTAAGAGCGCTCACTCTAAAAGCGTTCACGCTATAAGCGAAGGGCAGGATTAAGCCCCCTATGAATTTCGCATGCTTGTCAAACCACAGCCAATTTTTAGCGTTAGCTAAAGCGCTAGCGATAAAAATAAACACTAACGCCAAGATCGCTAAAAAGGGCGCTTTTTTAGAAGAATTTTTGATGGGGATTTTATAAATGATATAGCCGGGTAACACCCCAAAAACAACGATAAAAAGGAATAATTTGACGCTCAAAAAGCCTAAAACTTCATGCGTGTTGGTGTTTAAGACATTGCCCATCATGCTTTTATTTAAAAACACCTTATAGGTGCTAATGAAATAGAAAGCGACGGAATTGAGCCAACTAAAAACTATCGCGCTCCAACGCATCAAAGAAGCAGAGATCAAGCCTAACGCCAAAAAAAGAGCGCCATTAACGCAAAAAAGCACCACAACCATCATGGCGATAAAACTAACCTGGTTGCTTTCTTTATAAACATAAGCGAACAAAGGGAAATGGTATAAAACGCCAAAAATAAGGCTATAAAGCAAACCGGCTTGCAGACAACTCAGGGGTTTTAAAAACTTCAGATGGAATAATGATGCCAAACACGCCCCTTAAAATCAATCGATCTTAGGATTATATCGTAGGTATGGGGATTTTATGGTTTATTTTAAGACTAGAAAGCGCATTTTTTAGGGTGGTTGCATTTAAGGGCTTTAAAGCGCGTTTGTTGCAGGATTTCATCACGCCCCATAGTTAGGATATGGGGCAAATCCAAATAAGGAGCATGCCATGAAGCGTAAAAGTGGCAAACGCTCTTCTTAAAGAATTATACTTTGAGTTCACTTTTTTTGGGCTTAAAGTGGTGGTTTCAATGAAACGCTAATTTCTAAGAGCGTTCCCTAAGCCTAAAAAGCTTAGGGGTTTCCTTGTGGGTGGGTTTGTCCTTGACTTTGGGGCGTTTGCATTGGGTTATAAAAATGATCGCTTGCTTGGTGTGAGATCCTTACTCTTTTAAAAAACACTCAAAGCGTTTTTAATCAGCCATGCTTAAGAATAAAATCAAAAAACTTTGTTTGGTGGAAAAAATTAAAAAAGTTTAGAAAAATAAAAGCTTTATGAAAAGTTAAAAAGCGAGTGAGAAGTCAGCGTAAAAAGATTAAACCCCCAAAAAAGAGAGGGTTCAAAAAAGAAATCCCTTAAAAAGGGAGTTTTAAGCTTTTAGTAAGCGAACACATAGTTCAAATACACGCTATAAAGCCTTCTGTATTGCAAGGTAGTGCCTAGCAAAGAATAATAATTCGTGTTGATCGTGGGGATCTTCACGCCTAATTCCATGCCATGTTGCGCGCTATGATCAGCGCCTCTTCTCTTATTTCTGGCGAGATTGGTCCTTAAGCCCAGATTGAATAAGAATTGGAAGTTAGAGGTGTTGATTTTAGCCTTATAGTAGTTATTCACATTCGCCAAATTCACATACTGAGAATTAAGCCATGAAGTCCCAGCTAGTTGGATACCGCCAAACGCGCCAAAAGAAATTTTATTGTGTTTAGTGGCTTTATCGTTGATGAAATTCACTAACAAATCGCTCCCCACGCCATAAGTCCAAACATCAGAATCGGAGTTGAAAAATTGGGATTTGTTATAGGTGTGGTTGTAATCCACAAAGCCGTAGTATCTCGCGCCCCATCGTTTGTTTTTCCCAAAGAATTGCTTATAGCCCACTTGAAAGCCGATCCCATTCATCGCGCCGTTATTGGTGGTAGAAGCGGCGATTAGCCCGGCGCGCCTGAAAGGGTTACTGCCTAATTCTTGAGTCCTAGATTGCACTTGAGAATGGATATTGGAGTCAATGTAGTAGTTATCCTGTATGCCTTGCGGGCTGTTAGGGTTAGTCTTTTTGCTCACCACATTTTGTAAAGATTGAGCGTCAGGCAAGCTTGAAATGGCTGCTGTGATGCTGTCATAATGTTCGCCTAGTTTTTTATACTGACTGCTGAAGTTCGCTAAAGTGTAGGCGAGGTTTTGCGCGTTATGGATTTGCTCGGCTTGGTCGCCAAAATGAGCGATGCTGTTTTTTAGATTCGTTACGGTCTCTCCCACATACGCGCAACCGGCTCCCCAAGTGTTATCAGTAACCGTTCCAGATGGCGTGCCACGGAGATTGCCGTCGCTACCCTTTTCATGGCATACTCCTAAAGAGTCTTTCACGAACGCTTCAGGGATTCTTTCAAAGTCCTTCACCACTGCTTGGGCGCGGTTTAAAATCTCCGCTTGCGCTCTAGCGTTAGCGAACATGCTTTGAGAAAAGCTACTAGCGTCTTTATAGGGGTTGAATGTCTTCCCAGTGTCTAGGTTGTGCTGGTTTTGTGCGTTTGTGGCAACGATCTTGGATTGCTCTACGGCTATTGCAGCGTTTTTGATCATGTCTTGAATCGCGCTGATTTCATTTTTAAAAATCCCGCACGCGCTCCCATCGCCTTTCAAATATATTCCTTCCCATAAACTACCACTGCTTGCACCACCTTTACCACCATTATTGATCCATGGGCATGCGCTATTAAGGGTAGTCATAATAATGCTAGCCTGTTCTAAAAGAACTTGAGCGTTATTTTTTGTAACAATTTCTTCTTTATTTTTATTATTGTTATCATTGTTGCTCCCATTGATTGTAAATTTAAGTTCGGTGTTGGTGTCGCTTAAGGCAGGAATATCCTTCCCACTTACTCCAAAAGCCTTTTGGATGATTTGATAGGCTTTATTGATTTTGGCGTAATTTTCAGTGGATATAATGCTATATGGTCCTGGTTCATATCTAGTAGTGCCACAAGTAATCTTATCTGTCCATGCTGCTGGAACATTTTCAAAGGTTTGAACGCCCCCATTTTTATCTTTGTCAGGGCCAGGGCCGCAAGGGCTGATCGCATAGCTCATGACTTGCCAAAACCCCGCTGCCGCATTCAAGGCTAAAAGCACCGCTTGATACGCCGGGGAATTCTTTTTATCATTGATTAAATTCTTCGCACTCGCATTCAAATTAGTCCTTGCGTTATTGATAGCGTTGGGATCGGCGGACTGCCTGATGAGAGTGTTTAGGGTGTTGTAACTCGTTAAAAGGTTGTTCAATCTCTCATAGCTGTCTGAAAGATCTTGAATGCCTTTAGTGTTTTTCACCATTTGAGCGGATTCACCGATTTGATAGCCCGCGCTCACAAAAAAGCCGTTGTCTTCAGCGCTTAAAGCGGAAACTAAAAGCGAACCTAAGGTTAATGACAGAAATCTTTTCTTCATGTTTTCTCCTTTACTTCTTGAAATAAGATTGATTTTGTCCGTAAATCTTACAGAAATGTGTCTTTAAGTAAGAACATACCGCAAGCTTTCGTTAATATAGTATAAATTAATGCGATTTTGATATTAATTAGGCGTTTTTGCCCTTTCAAAAAAAAAAAAAGGTTTTTGTAGCGTTTCTAAACAAATATTAAACCAATAAAGGTCATTTTAAAAGAAATGAGGTTGTTTGAATGGGGGTAGTTACAAAAAAGGGGTTTTAACTTTGATTGTTTGAGATTTGTTTGTAAAAAGGATTTTTCTTTAGATTTGTTGTAAATTTTGTTGTAAAAAGGATTTTCTTAAGGAGATAGACTTAAGGAGATAGAAAGGTTTTGCAATCATTCCCCCCAAAAACTCAAGGGTTTTTTTAAAAAAAGCGGTGGTTTCAATGAAACGCTAATTTCTAAGAGCGTTCCCTAAACCTCAAAAACTCAAGGGTTTCTTTAAAAAAGCGGAGTTATCCTTGAGTTTTGGGGCGTTTGCATGCGATTATTCAAAAAGCTTGGTGCGAGATCCTCACTCTTGTGAAGCACCCAAACGCTAAAGATGATTGGGATTTCTGCTAAGGAGTCTTAAATTTAAAAAGGCTTTGAGCGTTTTTAAAACTATCATCAACGCTCTGTTAAAACAGAGCCTAGCCTAACATTAATTTAATCCCCTACATAGACTTGTCTTGGACGCGTGATTCTAGCTTGCGGGCTTTTGACATGCTCTAATAGTTGAGCGCACCAGCCTACGGTTCTGCCAATGACAAACACCGGCGTGAAAAAACGCACCGGGATTTTTAAAGCCCTTAAAATCGTGCCGGAGTAGAAATCCACATTAGGGTAGAGATTCCTTTCAATGAAATACTCGTCTTTTAGCGCGATTTCTTCCACTTTCGCAGCGATTTCGCTCAACCTCTCGTCCATCTTAACGCCTTTTTGGTGCAGTTCGTCTTTCAGGCCTTTTAAGATTTTTGCACGCGGATCGTAGCTTTTATACACCCTATGCCCAAAGCCCATGAGTTTGAAACTATCGTTTTTGTCTTTCACGCGCGCAATATATTTATCCACATTTTTCACATCGCCGATTTCTTCTAATTGCAAAAGCACTTTTTCATTCGCTCCGCCATGCAAATGCCCCCATAAAGCGCTAATGCCCGCGCTAATAGCGGCATAAGGATGCACGCCGGTGCTAGCGACATTCCTTACCGTGGTAGAAGAGGCGTTTTGCCCATGGTCAGCGTGTAAGGTTAGGATTTTATCAAAGGCTTCCACTTCTAGGGGCGTGATTTCCATTTCGCCTTGAGTGGTGTGTTTTAAGCGGCTATAAGGATACCCTCTCAACATGAAAAGGATATTTTCCACATAAGAGCGCGCGATATCCGGATAAATAATGGGCGCTCCCACTTCATTACGATAGCAAATAGCCGCAAGCGTGGGGATTTTAGCGACAATCCTTCTAGCCATAGTCTGGTAATCTTCTTCAGTGTGCATGTTTTGGTGCGTGGAATAAAGGGTGGATAAAATAGACACGCCGCTAGAGAGTTTCGCCATAGGGTGGGCGTTACTAGGGAAAGCTGAAAACATGTTGAGTAAGCTCTCATGCACAAAGCTTCTGTGGCGCAATTCTAATTCAAACTCCAAGCTTTCTTCTTGATTTTTGGGCAATTCCCCTGTGAGAAGCAATTTGCACACATCTACATATTTGTATTTGGCGACTAAATCTTCTATTCTATGCCCTCTGTAATACAATTCGCCTTTTTTGCCATTGATATAGCTGATCTTAGATTGGCACCCAGCAGTAGAAGAATACCCTGGATCGTAAGAAAAAAACCCGGTCGTTTCAAAAAGCTTGGAAAAATCCACCGCTTTAGGCCCACGAGTGCATTCAATCGTTTCAAATTCATAGCGTTCATTATTTTCATTATTGATTAAAGTAACAGACATTGTGATTCCCTTAAGTTTTGATAGTATCCAACTCCTAATTATAAGCCAAAAAATTAAATGATTTCTTTTTAAAAACATTTTCGTTTTTTCAAGTTATTTCCAACCGCTACTTTTAAACACGCATTCAAAAAAAGATTTTTAAGGGTTATATAGTATTTTTGCGCTAGTATAGTTACTCAAACTTTAGAAAAAGGACGAGAGATGGCTTACAACCCTAAAATTTTACAAAAGCCTAAAGAGGGCGAAGAAATTACGATTAAAGACAACAAATTGCATGTGCCAAACCACCCCATTATCCCTTTCATTGAGGGCGATGGCATTGGATCAGATATTACCCCGGCGATGATTAAAGTGGTGGATAGCGCGGTTCAAAAAGCGTATAAAGGCGAGAAAAAAATCGCATGGTATGAAGTGTTTGTGGGCGAAAAATGCTATCAAAAATTCAAAGATCATAAGGAATTAAGCCCTGAAGAGCAATGGCTCTTACCGGACACTATTGAAGCGATTAACCATTATAAAGTTTCTATTAAAGGGCCTTTGACCACGCCTATTGGTGAGGGGTTTAGATCTTTGAATGTGGCGTTACGCCAAAAAATGGACTTGTATGTGTGCTTGAGACCGGTTCGGTGGTATGGGAGTCCTAGCCCGGTGAAAGAACCACAAAAAGTGGATATGGTGATTTTTAGAGAAAATTCTGAAGACATTTATGCGGGCATTGAATGGCAAGAAGGTAGCACGGAAGCGAAAAAACTCATCCATTTTTTACAAAATGAACTAAAGGTTAAAAAAATCCGCTTCCCTGAAAGCAGCGGCATAGGGGTAAAACCCATTAGTAAAGAAGGCACAGAGAGGCTAGTTAGGAAAGCGATTGAATACGCTATTGATAACGACAAGCCAAGCGTAACTTTTGTGCATAAGGGCAATATCATGAAATACACCGAAGGGGCGTTCATGAAGTGGGGCTATGCGCTCGCTCAAAAAGAATTTAACGCTCAAGTCATTGATAAAGGCCCATGGTGTTCTTTGAAAAACCCTAAAACCGGTAAAGAAATCATCATTAAAGACATGATTGCTGACGCGTTTTTGCAACAAATCTTATTGCGCCCTAGCGAATACAGCGTCATTGCGACCATGAATTTGAATGGGGATTATATCTCTGATGCGTTAGCGGCGATGGTGGGGGGCATTGGTATCGCTCCTGGGGCTAATCTCAATGACACAGTGGGCATGTTTGAAGCCACCCATGGCACCGCTCCTAAATACGCTGGGCTGGATAAAGTCAATCCGGGGTCTATTATTTTGAGTGCGGAAATGATGTTAAGGCATATGGGCTGGGTGGAAGCGGCTGATTTGATCGTCTCTGCGATGGAAAAAGCGATTAAAAGCAAGAAAGTCACTTATGATTTCGCTCGCTTGATGGATGGGGCTAAAGAAGTCAAATGCTCTGAATTCGCTAGCGTGATGATTGAAAACATGTGAAAGAGCGTTTTTTAAGCTCTGGTGTTTGAATGCGAAAAAAGGCTAATACTATCATAAGGAATGAAGTTGATAAAATTTGTGCGTAATGTGGTTTTGTTCATTTTAACGGCGATCTTTTTAGCACTCATGCTTTTGGTGAGCTATTGCATGCCCCATTATAGTGTGGCTGTCATTAGCGGGGTGGAGGTCAAAAGAATGAATGAAAATGAAAACACGCCCAATAATAAGGAAGTAAAAACCCTTGCTAGAGATGTCTATTTTGTGCAAACTTACGACCCTAAAGATCAAAAAAGCGTAACCGTTTATCGTAACGAAGACACGCGCTTTGGCTTCCCTTTTTATTTTAAGTTTAATTCGGCTGATATTTCAGCTCTCGCTCAAAGTTTAGTCAATCAGCAAGTGGAAGTGCAATACTATGGCTGGCGGATCAATTTGTTTAACATGTTCCCTAATGTGATTTTTTTAAAGCCCTTAAAAGAGAGTGCTGACATTTCAAAACCCATTTTTAGCTGGATTTTATACGCTTTGCTGTTAGGGGGCTTTTTTATCAGCGCACGTTCTGTTTGCACTTTATTTAAGAGCAAAGCTCATTAATTCTTTCAGGCTTTGTTGGAAAATCACAATGGGGTTATTGGAGCGTGTATTAAAAAGCTCAATATAGGGCAAACTGACGCTGTGAAAAGCGGTGTTATTTTCCCTCAAATTGATAGCGATTTTATAGTCTAGTTGGTGGGATTTCAATAAAAAATCATTCAGCAAACAATCATTAATCAATCCCAAATTATCATGGCTAATCAAAAGCATTTTAGCTTTTAATTTTAGGGCCAAATCCAGCATGTTTTCTTCTAAAGTGATAGGCACGCATAGCCCCCCAGCCCCTTCAACAATGACTAAATCGTAAGTTTTGGTGAAATTGTGAAGGCGTTGGATTAAATGATCTATATCAATGGGGGCGTTTGGATCTTCTTCTTGTTGGGCGATGAGAGGAGCTGAAGCTTTAGCGTAACGATAGAATGAAATGTCTTTTAAGGTTAAAGAGCGATCTAAAAGGCGGTTATCTTGCAAGAACAAATGCGCATCGCTAGAGTGGTTAATGGCGTCATTAACGCCCGTTTCAATGGGTTTTAACAAGATCGTTTTAACGCCACAAGCGTTGCAATATTTTGCTAAGAGCCTAGTGCATGTGGTTTTTCCGGCATTGGTGTTAGTCGCGCTGATAAAGAGCATGGTTTAACCTTTAAAACTATAGTCATTACCTCTAAACTGATAAGCCCCATCAAAGATTTGAGAAGTCAATACATTTTTGATTTGTGGTAACTTCACATTTTTAAGTGCTTCTCGTGGGACTTCAATGACTAGTCTCTCAAACGCTTGGTCGCTCATAGGGTTATCAATATCAAAAATGAAACTTAAGATATTGTGGAGCGAATTATATGTAACCCTGTCAATTAACGCATAAGTTAGTCTTACTCCCTCTGCTTGCTCTATAGCGGTTACAATACTTTTAGATAGTCTAGGGCTGATATTGTTAAGTTGTGTCGCTAAATCTGTCGGTGAAATAAAGCAATAACCTGCATCGGTGTCTATGGTGTTAGCAATCAATGTCCTACTCACTTTTTTGCCTTGTCGCATAGCTTTAAAAAGATTATTAACTTTAAGCGCATTTTCATAGCTTTGTCTAAAACTAGCATTCAACACTTTCTTTCTGTTTTCTCGCTCTTTAATAGCTTGTAGTTCGTATTTCTCTATGTCATCAGCATCAAAAGTTCTAGGACTGCCATGATATTGCCTTGCTTTAATAAAGCTTTTAACCCCATTCTCAAGTTGTCTGTAAAAACCATCAGCATTCTTTGGGATACTCATCGCCTTAATTTGTGTCTTACCTAACTCATCAAAGAATACACCATAATTGTCCTTGCCCTCTTTTTTAAAGAATGTATAAACGCTATTGTGTAAGCGTGTGATAGATTGGGTTATAGAAGTGGAGAATGTAATGCCTGTAAAAGTCCAATCCACTTTACCAAAATCCTTTTGTGTCGCTAATAGTAAATCCACTTTGCCAGTCTTGGCGTTTTCACAATAACAAATCGCCATTTGATTAAAAAGTCGTGCCAACAATAATAGATGATTTTTCAAATCAAACGCACTACTAGGTTCGTTTTGAAACACAAAGAAGCTAACTTCTCTGTCTGGTAAAAGAGTGTCCTCGAGATTATCTTTCCAATACCCAATCACTTGAATATATCCTACAAAGTCTCCCCAACTATCTAAATACGCTTTTAGATGTCTTGTCCTTTCCATATTGTCTTTATAGGTGAAGCGGTATTTTTTGACAAATTTATCGCTAGACATAAAGTCTTTCATTGTGGCTTTGCTATTAAGGGCAGTGTATCTGTCCATAAATTTCTGTCCAAATATATTGCGAAGTGTTCTATAAATGTTAGTGTTCCCTTTAAAGAAGTCTTTAGCTTTTATAGGTTTGTGCCAATCTACTTCAGCGTATTTGTCTTGCCAATATTTAGCCATTTTTTTGGCGTCAGCTCTATTATAACCGCTCTTATACGCTTCTATCAATAATTCTCGTTCCTTTTCAGTGAAGTCTTTAATAAAAGCGTCTTTAAAAGGTCTAAACGCCGAGATAGTCCCAAAAGGTAGTCCGCTTTTGATTTTATTGACAATGCTGTTAAGATTAGCGCTCTCAATTGTAGAGCCTTTAATAGTCGTATCTTTTGCGTTTTTAAGTCGTGAGAGTTCCTCACCAAAGGCATCTAGTGTCGCTCTTAAAGATAGTCCTTCTTTTATCTTTACTCTAGGTTTATTTTGTCTAGCTAATTTCTTGTCCGCTAACGCCTTATCAATAGCCGATGTCAAAGAAGTAGAAGTGTTTCTTTGTGGCTCATCAACAAATTCTAAAAAGTCGTAATTCAATAGCATTATCGTGTCCTTTTCTTTAAGCGAGATTGTAGCGCTTTATCTTTGAGCTTTCAGCGGGTCATTAGGGTTTATTTGGTATAATATCAAAACTTCATTTAAGGTTGGTTCTTATGAATATTTTATTTGGGATTAGCGACACGCAAGAATGTTATAACGCTATTAAATTCGCTGTCAAATTAGCCCATTCGCTTAAAGAGGTCCGTTTCACTCTATTGCATGTGAGCATGGAAGTGTTTATTTATAGCGAAAGCGGGATGATGGATTACGGCCAAACAGAAGCCTTAGAAGAAGAAAAAGCTAAGGCTTTGTTAAAGCAATTTGAAGACGCTTTCAAAAAAGAAAATATAGAGTGCGAGAGCGTTTTAAAAAGCGGTGATTTGATTGATGTGGTTTTAGAAATGGCTAAGGATTATGATTTGTTATTGATTGGGGCGAGCGAATCTAATTTGTTGTATCGTTTGTTCATTTCGCACCAAAATAGCCTTGTTGAACAATCCAGTATCCCTGTTGTGATCGCCAAATAGCATGAATAAGCAACATGAAAGCATGGATAAGCGGCATGAAAATGTATAACATACCCACCCCCACCATGGCGCAAGTGATCATGGTTGATGACCCCATTACGACAGCGGAATTTGTCATCTCTGCTTTGAGGGATTTTTTTGACAAGTCTTTAGAAGAGGCCAAAGCCCTCACATCAAGCATCCATCGTGATGGCTGTGGGGTTTGTGGCGTCTATCCTTATGATATTGCCAGGCATAGGGCAGCATGGGTTAGGGATAAGGCCAGAGCGTTAGAATTCCCCTTAAAATTATTGGTAGAAGAGATGAAATAATGGCTAAATTCAATCAAGATCTCAATGAAGTTCTAAACCAAGCTTTAAATTTAGCCCTAGATCTTAACCACGCCCTTTGCACCACAGAGCATGTGCTACTAGTCATTTTAGAACATGAGAGCGGGGAAAAGATTATTGGCGCTTTAGAAAGAGATGACTATGATAAATTAAAACAAATCCTTAAAGACTATTTGTTGCAATATGTGCCTTTAAAGAGCGATCCAGCCAAAATGCCTGCTAGGAGTTTTGTGCTATTAAGAATGCTTAAAAGAATGTATGCGAGCTGTTTTGAGAGCGTGGGCGTGGAAGAATTGCTTATTTTAATGCTGGATCACCCCGATTGTTACGCTTCAAAACTCATGGATAGTTTTGGCATCGCTCGTTTGTATTCTAATCCTGCTTTATTGGATTTGGATAACCATGGTATTCCTAATGACATTAATGATAATGAAGAAGCGCCCAAAAACACTCCCCTAAAAAAATACGCTAAAAATTTGAGCGCTTTAGCCCAAGACAACGCTTTAGATCCAGTCATTGGCAGAGAAGAAGAGATTTTAAGAGTGATAGAAATTTTAGGGCGCAGAAAAAAGAATAACCCGCTTTTAATTGGCGAAGCGGGCGTAGGGAAAACCTCCATCGCTGAAGCTTTGGCTTTAAAAATCGCTCAAAAAGAAGTGCCGGAGTTTTTGCAAGAATATGAAGTCTATTCTTTGGATTTAGCTTTAATGGTGGCTGGGGCAAAATACAGAGGGGATTTTGAAAAACGCTTGAAAAAAACGCTCAAAGAGATCCAACAAAACGGCCGTATCATTTTATTCATTGATGAAATCCACACCCTTTTAGGCGCAGGGAGCAGTAACGCTGGGAGCTTGGATGCGGCGAATATATTAAAACCGGTTTTAACGGATGGGGGCTTGAAATGTTTAGGAGCGACCACTTTTGAAGAATACCGCAGCGTGTTTGAAAAAGACAAGGCTTTCAACAGGCGTTTTTCAGTCATAAAAGTTGAAGAGCCTTCTAAAGAGGCGTGTTATTTGATCTTAAAAAAGATCGCTCCCCTTTATGAAGAACACCACCAGGTGCGTTATGATGAGAGCGTGTTTAAGGCATGCGTGGATTTAACGAGTGATTACATGCATGATAAATTCTTGCCGGATAAAGCGATTGAATTGCTAGATGAGGTGGGATCGAGGAAAAAAATCAGCCCTAAAAAGGGCAAAAAAATCGGCGTTGATGATGTGAAAGAAGCGCTCGCCATAAAGCTTAAAATCCCTAAAATGCGTTTGAGCAGCGATAAAAAAGCCCTTTTAAGGAATTTAGAAAAATCGCTTAAAAATAAGATTTTTGCCCAAACCGAAGCGATCAGTCTTGTTAGCAATGCGATTAAAATCCAGTATTGCGGGCTTTCTTCTAAAAATAAGCCTGTGGGGAGCTTTTTATTCGTGGGGCCTAGTGGGGTGGGGAAAACGGAGTTGGCTAAAGAATTGGCCTTGAATTTGAATTTGCATTTTGAACGCTTTGACATGAGCGAATATAAAGAGGCCCATAGCGTGGCAAAACTCATCGGGAGTCCTAGCGGTTATGTGGGGTTTGAGCAAGGGGGGCTGTTGGTGAATGCGATTAAAAAACACCCGCATTGTTTGCTGCTTTTAGATGAAATAGAAAAAGCCCATTCTAATGTGTATGATTTGTTGTTGCAAGTGATGGATAACGCCACTTTGAGCGATAATTTAGGCAATCAGGCGAGTTTTAAGCATGTGATTTTGATTATGACTTCAAATGTGGGGAGTAAGGATAAGGACACGCTAGGGTTTTTTAGCGCTAAAAACACCAAGTATGATAAAGCCGTTAAAGAGCTTTTGACTCCTGAATTACGCTCTAGGATTGATGCGATCGTGCCGTTTAACGCACTCAGTTTGGAGGATTTTGAACGCATTGTTTCTGTGGAATTAGACAAATTAAAAGCCCTAGCGCTAGAGCAAGATATAGCCTTAAAATTCCATAAAGAAGTTTTGAAATGCATCGCACAAAAAAGCTACCAAACGACTTTAGGAGCGAGGGAAATTAAAAAAATCATTCACAATGAGATCAAAACCCCATTAAGCGATCTACTGCTCTTGCAATCGTTTAAAAAACCTTGTAAGATCGCTTGCTTGCTGGAAAAAAACCAATTGGTTTTAAAAGAAATCAAGCGCGCGCAAAAGGTGAAAGAAAATGACTTTTGAAATGCTTTATAGTAAAATCCATAGGGCTACTATCACAGACGCTAATCTCAATTACATAGGCTCGATCACCATAGATGAGGATTTGGCCAAGCTGGCTAAGCTCAGAGAGGGCATGAAAGTGGAAATCGTGGATGTCAATAACGGCGAACGCTTCAGCACCTATGTGATTTTAGGGAAAAAAAGGGGCGAAATTTGCGTCAATGGCGCAGCAGCCAGAAAGGTGGCCATAGGCGATGTGGTGATCATTTTAGCTTATGCGAGCATGAATGAAGATGAAATCAACGCACACAAGCCGAGCATCGTGCTAGTGGATGAAAAAAACGAAATTTTAGAAAAGGGTTAGAGATGGATTTTAGTCAATTGGGCGGGTTAAGCGGGTTGTTAGACGGCATGAAAAAAGAGTTTTCCCAACTAGAAGAAAAGAATAAAGACACGATCCACACTTCCAAAAGCGGTGGGGGAATGGTGAGCGTGAGTTTTAATGGGTTGGGGGAGTTGGTGGATTTGCAAATTGATGACAGCCTGTTAGAAGATAAAGAAGCGATGCAAATCTATTTGATGAGCGCTTTGAATGACGGGTATAAAGCCGTAGAAGAAAACCGAAAAAATTTAGCCTTTAACATGTTAGGGAATTTTGCTAAATTGTGATGCTTCACAAAGCCTTTATTACCTTTATCGTTCCATGGTTTTTTTTAAATGGCTTAGGGGCTTATGATTTCAAGCATTGTCAGGCGTTTTTTAAAAAAGCGAGCCTTCAAAAAGGGGGCGTGGCTTTAAAGGAATTGCCTAAGGGCGTATATTTATATTATTCCAAAACCTACCCTAAACATGCCAGAGTCATCAAATCCGATCCTTTTGTAGGGTTGTATTTGTTGCAAAGCGCGCCAAGCGAGTATTTTTATACCTTAAGGGATTTAGACAAAGACGCCCTGATAAGACCAATGGCTAGTATAGGGGAGAATCAAGCCCTAGAAGCGCGGTTGCTTTTCAAGCAAAAAGGCTATGAACGCTACGCTCAAATTTCACAAGAGATTCAAAAAAATGGCGTTATCAGCAATATTTGCTATCAAATGTTAGGGCTAGGGGTAGGGGGGAATGGCTTTATAGAAACGAAATTCATCAAACGCTTTTTAAACCAAAAAGAGCCTTATTATGGGGATATTGGGGTGCGTTTAGAAGAACATCATAAGCGTTTAGTGGTAGCGCAATTTGATCCCTTTTTCCCTAAAAACCCTTTTTTAAAAAACGATGAAATCCTAGCGATCAATGATTACAAGATCTATTCGTTAGCGGAGTTTGAATGGGTGGTGAGCAATCTTAAATACCAAAGCCTTGCCAAAGTGAGAATCAAACGAAACCATAAAATCAAAGAAGTAACGCTCAAAGTCAATAAGCGTTATGGGGGGTTTTTACTCAAAGACACTTTTTTAGAGCGCTATGGCATCGCTTTAGATAGGCGTTTTATCATCACTAAAATAGGCACTCATTTGCCCAAAGGCCTAGATTTTTTAAAGCTTGGGGATAGGATTTTATGGGTGAATCATAAAAGCGTTTCGTTCAACCCGAAGGCTTTAAGAGAAGCGTTAAGCGCGCCTAAAATTGAATTATTAGTTTGGCGTAAAGGCTTTGAATTTTACATTAAAGTCCGTTGAAGTATTGATGAAAAATGACGCTTATGAGATTATTCTTTCTTGGTTTATCACGCCTCTCACGGCGATTTTAGGGCGTTTCGCTGAATTTTTCCTCTACACTTTGCATGCGCAATTGGTGTTTAATAGCGTGGTCGCTTTGGCGTTCATGCTCTTTGCTTATAGGAGCTTGAAAGAACAGAATTTTTTCAGCACTAGCGCGCTTTTAGAGACGTTATTATTTGTGGGGTTTTTTGCGCTGTTTAACTACGCTTTGAAAAACCCTTCGCGCTTTTATGAATTGTTTCAAAACGCTATTTTTATTGCGCCTAACATGATCACGCAAAGCCTTTCTCAAAGCTTGAGTAACTTTTCTAACCACGCGCTTTCTTTAGATTTTATCTTTAATCATGGTTTTTATGCCCTTAGTTTTATCAGCGATTTGAGCCATAATGAAATGTCTGTGTGGCTTTTTTTAAGCATTTTGCAAGGGCTTTTTTTGAGTGTGCTGTTTGCGATCATCATTTTAGTGTATTTAGAAGTGCATGTGTGGTGCTCTTTGGGGGTGCTGTTTTTAGCGTTTGGGTTTTTTAAAACCTGGAGGAGCGTTGTGGTTGCATGCCTAAAAAAATGCTTCGCTCTTGGGTTTTACAAGCCTTTTTTGTTGTTGGTGGGGTTTTTGAATGTGTCGGTTACTAAGGCTTTAATAGACGCGCATATGCAAGAAAAACAAGACTTAAGCCTTTTATTGGTGGTAGCGTTATTTTTGTGTTGCGTTTTTATCATAGGCGTGCCTTTTTTCATCAACGCTTTGTTTAGGGTGCAAAACAGCCTTAAAGAAACTTACAAACTCGCCACCAATTTGAGCGCTAACCTCAGCCAAAACGCCCTTAATTCCTTACAATATATCACGACCCCACCCGCTTCTTCTAGCGTTTCTTCTTCTATGAGCGGAAGCGTCTCTAAAGAAAAAGAAACGCATTCCCCCACATTCAAGGTAGAAACCACTCAATTAGATGTAAAAATCCCAAATTTCAAGCAAAAAAAGGTTAAAAAGGATACAATAAATACAAAAAATGAAATTTAAATAAATAGGAATTTAATGAGAATTTTTTTTGTCATTATGGGAATCATGTTGTTTGGTTGCACCAGTAAGGTGCATGAGATGAAAAAAAGCCCTTGCACATTGTATGAAAACAGGTTAAATCTCGCATGAAAGAAAAGCCTTTCAATAGCGAGCAGTTGGCTTTTTTAGAAGAGCTTTTAAGCCACCAAGAAAAGCATTTAGAAAACAAGCTTTCTGGTTTTTCGGTGAATGATTTGGACATGCAAAGCGTGTTCAGACTGGAGAGAAACCGCTTGAAAATCGCTTATAAACTCTTAGGCTTGATGAGTTTTATCGCTCTTATCTTAGCGATCGTTTTAATCAGTGTTCTACCCTTACAAAAAACCGAACACCATTTCGTGGATTTTTTAAACCAGGACAAGCATTACGCCATTATCCAAAGAGCGGATAAAAGCATTTCCAGTAATGAAGCGTTGGCTCGTTCGCTCATTGGGGCGTATGTGTTAAACCGAGAGAGCATTAACCGCATTGACGATAAATCGCGCTATGAATTGGTGCGCTTGCAAAGCAGTTCTAAAGTGTGGCAACGCTTTGAAGATTTGATTAAAACGCAAAACAGCATCTATGCGCAAAGCCATTTAGAAAGAGAAGTCCATATCGTCAATATTGCGATCTATCAGCAAGACAATAACCCCATTGCGAGCGTTTCCATTGCCGCTAAACTAATGAATGAAAACAAGCTCGTGTATGAAAAGCGTTATAAAATCGTATTGAGTTATTTGTTTGACACCCCGGATTTTGATTACGCTTCCATGCCTAAAAACCCTACCGGCTTTAAAATCACTCGCTACAGCATCACTGAAATCGCGCCGACTAATAGGAATGATTGATGCGTAAGGTTTTATATGCCCTCATGGGCTTTTTGTTGGCTTTTAGCGTTTTAAGAGCCGATGATTTTTTAGAAGAAGCTAACGAAACAGCCCCGGCGCATTTAAACCACCCCATGCAGGATTTAAACGCCATTCAAGGGAGCTTTTTTGACAAAAACCGCTCCAAAATGTCCAACACTTTGAACATTGATTATTTTCAAGGGCAAACTTATAAAATCCGCTTGCGTTATGCGATGGCGACTTTATTGTTTTTTTCAAAACCCATTAGCGATTTTGTTTTAGGGGATAAGGTGGGATTTGACGCGAAAATCTTAGAAAGTAACGATCGTATTTTACTCATCAAACCCTTACAAATTGGCGTGGATTCCAATATCAGCGTGATTGATAGCGAAGGTAAGATTTTTTCTTTCTATGTGTTTTCTACCACTTTCACCAGCTCCAAACACCCTAATTTACAGGTTTTTATAGAAGATAAAAACTATTATTCTAACGCTTTTTTGAAGCCGCAAAATAAAGAAAATGTCCTTGAAAATACCCTTGAAAATGCCCCCACAAACAACAAACCCTTAAAAGAAGAAAAAGAAGAAACCAAAGAAAAAGAAGAAGAGACTATAACTATTGGCGATAACACTAATGCGATGAAAATCGTTAAAAAAGACATTCAAAAAGGCTATAAGGCTTTAAAAAGCTCTCAAAGGAAATGGTATTGTTTATGGGCTTGTTCTAAAAAATCCAAACTCTCTTTGATGCCTGAAGAAATTTTTAACGACAAGCAATTCACTTATTTCAAATTTGACAAAAAATTAGCGCTCTCTAAATTCCCGGTGATTTATAAAGTCGTTGATGGCTATGATAACCCGGTGAATACTAGGATTGTAGGCGATTACATTATCGCTGAAGATGTTTCGGCTAAATGGACTTTAAGGCTGGGTAAGGACTATCTGTGCATCCGTTTTATCAAAAGGGCTAAAGATGAATAAGTGGCTTAAGGGAGCGTTGATTGTTGCAGGGGGTTTTGCAACGATTACAACCATTTCTTTAGTCTATCATCAAAAGCCAAAAGCCCCCTTAAATAACCAACCTAGCCTTTTGAATGACGATGAGGTGAAATACCCCTTACAAGACTACACCTTCACTCAAAACCCACAGCCAACTAACACAGAAAGCTCCAAAGACGCTACCATCAAAGCCTTACAAGAACAGCTCAAAGCCGCTTTAAAAGCCCTAAACTCCAAAGAAATGAATTATTCTAAAGAAGAGACTTTTACTAGCCCTCCCATGGATTTAAAAACAAACACAACCCCCCCTAAAAAAGATTTTTCTTTAAAGCAATTAGATTTATTAGCCGCTCGCATCACCCCTTTCAAACAAAGCCCTAAAAATTACGAAGAAAACCTGATTTTCCCCATGGATAACCCTAAGGGCATTGATGGTTTCACTAACCTTAAAGAAAAAGACATTGCCACCAATGAAAACAAGCTTTTACGCACCATTACAGCGGATAAAATGATACCCGCCTTTTTGATCACGCCCATTTCTAGCCAGATCGCTGGTAAAGTGATTGCGCAAGTGGAGAGCGATATTTTCGCTCACATGGGCAAAGCTGTTTTAATCCCCAAAGGCTCTAAGGTCATAGGCTATTACAGCAACAACAACAAAATGGGCGAATACCGCTTGGATATTGTATGGAGCCGCATCATCACTCCCCATGGCATTAATATCATGCTCACTAACGCTAAAGGGGCGGATATTAAAGGCTATAACGGCTTGGTGGGGGAATTGATTGAAAGGAATTTCCAGCGCTATGGCGTGCCGTTACTGCTTTCTACGCTCACTAACGGCCTATTGATTGGGATCACTTCGGCTTTAAACAACAGAGGCAATAAAGAAGGAGCCACCAATTTCTTTGGGGATTATCTTTTAATGCAATTGATGAGGCAAAGCGGTATGGGGATCAATCAAGTGGTCAATCAAATTTTAAGAGACAAGAGCAAAATCGCTCCTATTGTGGTGATTAGAGAGGGGAGTAGGGTTTTCATTTCGCCCAATACTGACATCTTTTTCCCTATACCCAGAGAGAATGAAGTCATCGCTGAGTTTTTGAAGTGACTTAAAAATGCCCAATTAAAAATGCTATAATAACCCCAAAAAACAAAAGAGAGCCTAACAAGAAAATGCATGAAAATTAAAAATATCTTACTGAGTGGGGGGAGCGGCAAGCGCTTATGGCCTTTAAGCCGTAGCCTATACCCTAAGCAATTTTTAAAGCTTTTTAACCATAAAAGCTTGTTTGAGTTGAGTTTTAAAAGAAACGCTTCCTTAGTAGATGAAACGCTCATTGTGTGCAATGAAAAACATTATTTTTTAGCCCTAGAAGAAATAGAGAATGAAATCAAAAACAAAAGCGTGGGTTTTTTATTAGAGAGCTTGAGTAAAAACACCGCTAACGCCATTGCTTTGAGCGTTTTAATGAGCGATAAAGAAGATTTGCTCATCGTTACGCCAAGCGATCATCTGATTAAAGACCTTCAAGCGTATGAAAATGCGATAAAAAAAGCGATTAATTTAGCCCAAAAAGGCTTTTTAGTCACTTTTGGGGTGAGTATTGACAAGCCCAACACGGAGTTTGGGTATATTGAAAGCCCTAATGGTTTAGATGTGAAGCGATTCATTGAAAAGCCAAGCCTAGAAAAAGCGATAGAGTTTCAAAAAAGCGGGGGTTTTTATTTCAATAGCGGCATGTTTGTTTTCCAAGCGGGCGTTTTTTTAGACGAACTAAAAAAGCATGCCCCCACTATTTTAAAGGGGTGTGAAAGAGCGTTTGAATCGTTAGAAAACACGCATTTTTTTGAACAAAAGATCGCTCGTTTGAGCGAAAAGAGCATGCAAGATTTAGAAGATGTGAGCGTGGATATTGCTTTAATGCAACAAAGCCACAAAATCAAAATGGTAGGATTAAACGCCAAGTGGAGCGATTTAGGGAATTTTAACGCTCTTTTTGAAGAAGCGGCTAACGGCACTAAAGAAAATGTCAGCTTGAATCAAACGCCCATTTTTGCCAAAGAAAGCGCAAATAATTTAGTGTTTTCTCATAAAGTGAGCGCTCTTTTAGGCGTTGAGAATTTAGCGGTTATTGACACTAAAGACGCTCTTTTAGTCGCTCATAAAGACAAGGCTAAAGATTTAAAGGCTTTAGTGAGCGAGATAGAAATAAATAACCAAGAATTATTACAAACGCACACTAAAGTCTATCGCCCTTGGGGGAGTTATGAAGTCTTGCATGAGAGCGGTTGTTACAAGGTTAAGATTTTAGAAGTCAAACCAAACGCCAGGCTTTCTTTACAGAAGCATTTCCACAGGAGCGAACACTGGGTGGTGATTAGCGGGATGGCGAGCGTGGAGTTGGATCACCAATCGTTTGAATTGCAAGCTAATGAGTCCACTTATATCCCTAAAAACACCCTACACCGCCTGGCTAATTACGGCAAAATCCCTTTAATTATCATAGAAGTTCAAGTGGGCGAGTATGTCGGCGAAGACGATATTGTAAGGGTTGATGACGATTTTAACAGATAAAATCAAAACGCCTAATGAAAAAATTTAATAAAGAAAATTTAATAAAGGAAAAATAATGAAAGAAAAAATCGCTTTAATCACCGGGGTTACCGGGCAAGACGGGAGCTATCTGGCTGAATACTTGCTCAATTTAGGTTATGAAGTGCATGGGTTAAAAAGGCGCTCTTCTAGCATCAACACTTCTAGGATCGATCATTTGTATGAAGATTTGCACAGCGAGCATAAAAGGCGTTTTTTCTTACACTATGGGGATATGACCGATAGCTCTAACCTTATCCATTTAATCGCTACCACTAAGCCTACAGAAATTTATAATCTAGCCGCTCAAAGCCATGTGAAAGTCTCTTTTGAAACCCCAGAATACACCGCTAACGCTGATGGTATTGGCACGCTAAGGATTTTAGAGGCCATGCGGATTTTAGGCTTAGAAAATAAAACACGATTCTATCAAGCCAGCACGAGCGAATTGTATGGCGAAGTCTTAGAAACCCCACAAAATGAAAACACCCCCTTTAACCCACGAAGCCCCTACGCGGTCGCTAAAATGTATGCCTTTTACATCACTAAAAATTACAGAGAGGCTTATAACTTGTTTGCGGTTAATGGCATTCTTTTTAACCATGAAAGTAAAGTAAGGGGCGAAACTTTTGTCACTCGTAAGATCACACGAGCCGCTAGCGCAATAGCGTATAACTTAACAGATTGCTTGTATTTAGGGAATTTAGACGCTAAAAGAGACTGGGGGCATGCCAAAGATTACGTGAAAATGATGCATTTAATGCTCCAAGCGCCCATTCCACAAGATTATGTGATCGCTACAGGCAAGACCACAAGCGTGCGCGATTTTGTGAAAATGAGCTTTGAATTTATCGGTATTGGTTTAGAATTTCAAAACACAGGGATTAAAGAAATCGGTTTGATTAAAAGCGTTGATGAAAAAAGAGCGAACGCTTTAAAATTAAACTTAAGCCATTTAAAAACAGGCCAAATCGTGGTGCGCATAGACGAGCGCTATTTCAGGCCTACTGAAGTGGATTTGCTTTTAGGCGATCCCACTAAGGCAGAAAAAGAGCTAGGTTGGGTTAGGGAATACGATTTAAAAGAGTTGGTTAAGGACATGTTAGAATACGATTTAAAAGAATGCCAGAAAAACCTTTACTTGCAAGATGGGGGTTATATTTTAAGGAATTTTTATGAATGAGATTATTTTAATCACCGGCGCCTATGGCATGGTGGGGCAGAACACGGCGTTGTATTTTAAAAAAAATAAGCCTGATGTTACTCTACTCACCCCTAAAAAGAGCGAATTGTATTTACTGGATAAAGACAATGTTCAAGCTTATTTGAAAGAATACAAGCCTACAGGCATTATCCATTGTGCCGGGAGAGTGGGGGGCATTGTCGCTAACATGAACGATCTTTCAACTTACATGGTTGAGAATTTATTGATGGGCTTGTACCTCTTTTCTAGCGCTTTAGATTTGGGCGTGAAAAAAGCCATTAACCTAGCGAGCTCTTGCGCTTATCCTAAATTCGCCCCTAACCCTTTAAAAGAAAGCGATTTATTGAACGGCTCTTTAGAGCCAACGAATGAAGGCTACGCTTTAGCCAAACTCTCTGTGATGAAGTATTGCGAGTATGTGAGCGCTGAAAAAGGCGTTTTTTATAAAACCCTAGTGCCTTGCAACCTTTATGGCGAGTTTGACAAATTTGAAGAAAAAATAGCGCACATGATACCCGGGCTTATTGCTAGGATGCACACCGCTAAATTAAAAAATGAAAAAGAGTTTGTGATGTGGGGCGATGGCACGGCTAGGAGAGAATATTTAAACGCTAAAGATTTAGCCAGGTTCATTTCTCTAGCTTATGAGAATATCGCTTCAATCCCTAGCGTGATGAATGTCGGCTCTGGTGTGGATTACAGCATTGAAGAGTATTACAAAATGGTCGCTCAGGTTTTAGATTATAAGGGCGCGTTTGTGAAAGACTTGTCCAAACCAGTGGGCATGCAGCAAAAGCTTATGGATATTTCCAAACAAAAGGCTTTAAAATGGGAATTAGAAATCCCTTTAGAGAAAGGTATCAAAGAAGCTTATGAGTATTATTTGAAACTTTTAGAGGTTTGAAATAAAATCATAGAGCTATAAAAACGCTCCACTATTAAGCATTAGGCTAGCGGTAGTTACGATATTGTGATTATGCGGTAGTTACGATATTGTGATTATTTGGCTTCAAACAAGCTTTGAGCTATTGAAAGGGTTTTGGTGTGCGCTTCGCTCTCAAGCGCTTTTTTATCATCAAGCCCGCTTTTTTTTGTAACACCCGCCATTAAATCTCTTTTATTGCAAGTTTTCTAGATTGATTATAGTGATTTTAGAGGGTAGGGGCGGTGGAGTTTTAAAAAGCGCCTTAGCCTTAACAAATCCTAGGCAATAATTCGCCTTCTGGCATCTCTAAGATCCTTTCAAAACCCCATGCGTTCTTTAAAACCACGCTAGGATAAGGGTTTTCAAACACTCCGCCAATCACGCAAGCGTTTTTAGCTTTTTCGTTACTTTTTAAAATTTCTAAGGCTTTAGGGGCGTCTTTTTGATTGAGTGCTAAAACAAACACCCCCTCATTGGCTAGTGCGTAGGGTTCTAGCCCTAAAATCTCACAAATCCCTTTAGTTTCTTCTTTTAAGGGGATTTTTTCTTCTTCTATAACGATTTTCACTTTGGAGCTGTTCGCCCATTCGTTCAGCACGCTCGCTAATCCGCCCCTGGTCGCATCTCTTAAAGCATGGATTTTGAGATCGCTTAAAAATAGGGGTTTTAATAAGGGATAGAGTAGTTGGCAATCGCTTTCTAGATTAGTTTTAAGCTTGATTTCATGACGCATCGCAAACAAGCTTGCCCCATGGTTGGCGATAGTGTCGCTTATGATAATGGCTTGGCCTTGTTTTAAATGGCGTGAAGAAATCCCTGGCTTGATGGTTTTACCAATACATGTTGTGTTGATAAAAAGCTTATCCACGCTCCCCTTTGGCACGACTTTAGTGTCTAGGGAGAGGAGTTTCAGGTTGGCTTTAAACAATTCTTTTTGTATGGATTGTAAAATTTGTTTTAAAAGAGGGATTTCTAAGCCTTCTTCTAAAATAAAACCCATATTCAAATACAAAGGTTCGCCCCCTTGCACGCTCACATCATTCGCACTCCCGCAAACGCAAAGCTTGCCTATATCGCCTCCATTAAAAATTAAGGGCGTGATGACAAAGCTATCCGTGCTCACGCAATATTCCCCACTAGCTTCAAATTTAGGGGCGTCTTCATCAAACGCAACGATAAATTCTTTTAAATAGGGCATAAAGATTCGCTCAATTAAAGCGTTTGTTTCTTTCCCTCCGTTCCCGCATGCTAGAGTTACGCTATCCATTTTTATCCTTTTTTAATGATTGTAGGGTTGAAATACGCCATTAAGGCTTGACCGATAGGGATACTGCTGTCATTAGGGGGGAAATGCTTGTGGAAAAAATACTCCCTTTGAAGCTTTTTGAATCGTTTGGCTAATTGTTCGCATAATAATTGGTTGCAAAACACGCCCCCACTACACACCACGACATGCTCTTTAAAGGGTGCAATCAAAGCGGTAATGATTTCTACTAAGCTGTTAAAAAATTTCTTAGCGATGCGTTTGGGTTCTAAAACGCCCAAATCCTTTTCAAACGCTTGATAAAATGCTTTCAAACCCACCACGCTGTTTTTGATTTCAAAAGGGTAAAAAGCGATCTCATCGCTTTGTAAGGCTAGATTTTCTAAAACCTGCCCGCTCTCTGCTTCAAAGCTAATCGTTCCTGTTAAATCCAAACTAAACGCTACTATATCAAACAAACGCCCTATGGAATTGGTGGCGACGCTTTGAATTTTTTTGTCATGCATTTGTTGGAAAATTTCTAATTCGTCTTCTTTAAAATGTTTTTGAACACGCCCTAAAAGCTTGTTGAGTTGGTGTTTTAAAGCGATTTCTAAAACTAGGCGTTTAGGCTCTTTGATCGCTTTTTGCCCCCCCAAAAGCCAAAATTCTTCAAATCTGGCGATTTCTTCAATGCGTTCAAAATCCCCCACAAAACACTCTGCCCCATAAACCTTATTGTCATAAGCCCCACTCCCGTCCCAAACAATACCTATAAAGGGGTGATTTAAATGCGGATTTTGTAATAATGCGTCTAAGACGCTCGCTAAAAAGTGGGCATGGTGGTGCTGGACTTGCAATAAGGGCGTATTAAATTCAAAAGCCATTTGAGTGGTGGTGTAGTTTTGATGCTTGTCGCAAGCTAAGAGCGTGGGTTTAAAATCATAGGTTTTTAAGAAAAAATTCAAAGTTTCTTTAAAGTGTTTTTCATTTTCTAAAACGCTCAAATCCCCACAAAAAGGCGAGAGTAAAAGAACAGAAGTTTCGCTATCCAATAAACTAAAATGCCCTTTTTGCTCCGCTCCAAGCGCTAAAATCTTTTTGGGCGCATTAAAAGAGCGTTTGGGCAAAGTGAGGTAAAGGGGGGCAAACCCTCTAGCCAAACGCATGGGGCGAATAACATTATCCACACGCTGCACGATACTGTCATCAATCCTGTGGATGATGGCGCGATTGTGCGTGAGCTTAAAATCAAAAATAAAATGAAGCGAATCGATCTCTTTTTCATCGCTTGCTAAAGGGAGGGAGCTGAAATTCGCGCTCGTGAACACAATAGGGAAATCCAATAAATCCAATAATAAAGCATGCAAAGGGGTATAGGGCAAAATCACGCCATAAAAGGGGGAGTTTTTAGCGATATTGGGGGCTAATTGGGTGTCAGGTTTTTTACGGGCTAAAAGAATGGGAACACTTGTAGAAATTAAGCTTTCGCATTCTAACGCGTTCAAAAACGCATGCTGTTTGGCTGTGTTCAAATCTTTAAACATGAGCGCGAAAGGCTTTAGGGGGCGTTTTTTTAAAAGCCGTAACCTTTCTATGGTTTGAAAATTCCTCGCATCGCACAAGAGAGCAAAGCCTCCCAAACCTTTAAGAGCGATGATTTTACCCTTTTGAAGGTCTTTAGCGCATTCTAAAAGAGCGTCATCATTCTTGAATCGCTTGTAATTGAGCGCGATACCGCACTTTTTGCAGCTGATGCCTTGAATGTGGAAGCGCTTATTGGTGGGGTCTTGATAGATAGAAGCGCAAAATTCACAGAATTTGAAGGGTTTTAGGGCGGAGTTTTCTCTGTCATAGGGCATGGCGTTTAAAAGGCTGTATCTTGCCCCGCACTTCGCGCAAGAATTGAAAGCGTAATGAAAATAGGGGGAGTTTTTATCTCTGATCTCGCGCAAGCAATCCTCACACACGCCTAAATCTTTAGGGATTTGACTGAGCAAATTTAAAGGGTGGTTCTTGCTTTCTAAAATCCTAAAATCATTGAAATGAAGCGCCTTATCATAGGGGCTAATAATGATTTTTTCCACCAGCACTAAAGGGGGCAATCCTTTTTTGAGGGCGTTTAAAAAAGACTCTGTTTGATGAGCGGGTAAGACGATTTCTAAAGCCGCTTGGGCGTTACGCACAAAGCCTACAAGCCCTAATTTTTGAGCCAGGGTATAAATAAAAGGGCGCATGCCCACGCCTTGAACCACGCCAAAAAGCGTGATTTTGTTCAATAAAGTTGCATCGTTACACAATGCAAACTCCCATGCTGTTTGATTAAGGTATTGCAATCAACCCCTATCACTTCTAAGGGCGTGTGTTGTTTTAAGGTTTCTAAAATGAGCGTATCTTTAGGGTCGTTGTAAGTGGGGACGATGAGGGCGTTATTGCACAATAAAAAATTCACATAAGTTGCCGGCAAGCGCTGTTGGTTTTCATCAAAAATGGCTTTGGGGATTTCTAAGGGGATGAGTTTATAAGGCGTTTTGTCTAGTTTTTTAAAGGTTTTTAATTCTTCTTGCATTTTTTTTAAAGCTGTGTAATGCTCATCGTTTTCATCTTCGCATGCACTATAAACAATGGTGTCTTTATCCAAAAAACGAGCGAGCGTGTCGGTATGGCTATCGGTATCATCGCCTTTTAAATAGCCATAAGAATACCACAGCACTTGTTTAGCCCCTAATTCCTTTTTAAGCATGTTTTCTATTCCATTTTGATTCAAATGGGGGTTACGATTTTTTTCTAGCAGGCATTGGGTGTTGGTTAAAATGCTCCCGGCCCCATCGCTTTCTATGCTCCCGCCCTCTAAAACATAGAGCATCGTTTTTAAAGGGTGTTTTAAAAACCCTAAACTTTTGAGTTTGAAATTCACCTGATTGTCTAAATTGGACGGGTATTTTAACCCCCAGCCATTAAAACCAAAATCCAAGCACTCTAAAACGCCCTGATTTTCAATACTGATCGCTCCAAAATCCCTAGCCCATGTGTCGTTAGTGTCAATCCTTGCGATCTCTACACCAGATAAGTTTTTAAGCATCTCATAGCCGATAGTATCGCTAGTATGGACGCACACTAACACTTTAGCGTGTTTGGCTATGGTTTGAATGATGTTTAAAAAGCTTTCTCTCGCTTCTTTGATGCAATACGCCCAATCGCCAAACTCATGGGGGAACGCCATTAAAATCGCTTGGATTTTTTCAAACTCCGCTAACATTCTTTTCATTCAAAATATCCTTTTAAATAACTATAACACAATCTCATTCAAATAGCGTTTTTAAAACAGATTCAAACGCTTTTGTGCGGTTTGAAAATATTCTTTTTCTGATTCTATACCGATAAAATTCCGTTCTAAATTTTTGCACGCTAAGCCGGTGGTGCCGCTCCCCATGAAAGGATCTAGCACGATGTCATTAGGGTTTGTGTGGATGGAAATGATTTTTTCCATTAAGGCTAGGCTTTTTTGCGTGGGGTGTTTCACTCTTTCAAGCCCGCTCACCACAGGGCTTTTTAAGATCAAAGGCCGCAAATATTTTTCATTTTTGGGTTTGTTAAACACCCATTTAGCTTTCTTTTTAACCGCCCATAGGGCAAATTCCGTGTCTTGGACATAGCGCCGGTGGATGTTTCTTGGCATTGGATTATTTTTAACCCATTGGATAAAGTCTTTGACCACAAAGCCGTTTTCTTCTAAAAAATCAGCGATATAGCTTATAAACCTGTAAGAGCAAAAAATCACCATGCAGCCGTTTGGATTGACTAAGGGGGCGTAGCGCTTGATCCATTCTAAAAGCTTGAAATTTTTATCCCATTCCCCAAAATCTATGCCTTGCCTTTTAGCGCTCTTTAGGGTGGAAAAATTGTTTTTAACCGAAATGTTATAAGGAGGATCCGTGATGATCGCATCCACTTTTAAATTTTGCCGGTAAAAATCTTTGATGATTTCAAAAGCGTCAGCGTGATGGATTTGTATCATTTTCTTAAGTTTTTTAAGATCGCTTTGCCTAAAGCTAGGGCTAGAAGAGGAGGCACAGCGTTACCGATTTGCTTGCAAACGCTCGTTTTATTGCCATAAAAGATATAATTATCGCTAAAACTTTGTATCCTGGCGGCTTCTCTGGGCGTGATAGAGCGGTGCAATTCGGGGTGGGAGTTGGTGCCGTTGCTGGGAGTGTCAAAGCGTGTGTCTATGGTGGGGCTGATTTTATTCCAATTTAAGCGCCCCCATGTGCTTTTGAATTGCTGTTTGCCATGCAAGTTTTTAGGCAAGCATTCTTTGCCTTGCTCTTTATTGATGAGTTTTAATTTCTCTAAAGCGGCTTGCGAGTGGTTGGTGGCTTGGTGGTTGTATAATTTAGGGCTATCTTTTCGCATTAAGGCTTGATAGTTTGATTGGACAGGGTTTAAATAATCGCTCTCAAACGCCCCCTCATTAGAACAAAGATAGGCCAAATCGCTTATGGCATCTTGAACATTCACGCTTTGAGAAGGCTCTAAAAGATTGAAATCAAAACTGAAACGACTAGCCCCTACAATAAACGCTCTCTCTCTGTTTTGAGGCACGCCATAATCTGAAACATTTAAGACAATCTTATTACCGACCATTCTATGAGGCTTTTTGTTTAATTCTGTATTCTCAAACGCGCTTTGTCCTTCTTTTAAATCCTTAATCCATTCTTGCATATGCTTTGGATAAGTTCTAAAACTATGATAAAAATCTGCGCTATCATACTCGCCCCAAAGTAAGTGGTTTTAACGAGCCTATCACTTCTTTTAAGGTTTTTTCTTGTTTGAAATCAGGAAAAAATTCTAACGCACTTGTAAAATCTTTAAACTCTTTACAAACCCCTATCACTAAAGTTCTTGTTCGGCTTGAATTAGCTCCAAAATTTTTAAAATTGATTACCTCATCATAGAGCCTATAATCGCCACTCAAATTTTGCTCTATCATAGATCCTATTTCTAGCAAATTGTCATTTTTGTCTATACAACCTGTTTTATAAAAACTAGGGACATTTTCTAAAATAAAAAATCTGGGTTTGATTTGTTTAATCAAATCAACGCTCTCAATAACCAAAGAATTCCGTTTGATTTCATCGTTTTTCTTTTTATGATTGGCCACACTCATGCCTTGACAAGGTGGGGTTGCTACCACTAAATCAACCCTATCATTACCAAATTTTTTAGAATAAAATCCAATTTGTTTTAAAATTTTTTCTTTTGTTTCTGGCTTTTTAATATCCCCACTAATGTAGCTTTCATCTAGTTTGCATTTGCGATTGATCCTTTGGATATTCAAGCGTTTTTCTAAAATTTCATTGGTAGCAACGCATTCAAACCCCTCTTCTAAAAGCCCATAGCACCCCACTCCTGCCCCAGAAAATAAAGAAATATAGGTTAAGGTTTGATTAAAGAGCATAGGGGGATTTAAGGATTAAACCAAACTCATTTGAAGCGTTTTAATGTCTCAAGCTCTCAATTTCTTTAAGCATGGTTTCAAAAGCCTCTTTAGTGCCTGCTCGCACGCTAGAAAACAAACTAAACACAACAATGGCTATGCTCGCTACAATAAAGCCCGGAACGATTTCATAAATATCCAAAAAGCTTTTGCCAAATTTATCGTATAAAATCACCGTGCTAGCCCCAGAGAGCATGCCAGCAATCGCGCCAATGCGCGTCATTCTTGACCAAAAAAGCGAGAATAAAATCACAGAGCCAAAGCTCGCGCCAAAGCCAGCCCATGCGTAACTCACGATGCTGAGAATACTGGCGTTTCTATCCGTTGAAATGAAAAAAGCGATGCAAGCCACTCCTAAAACCGAAAGCCTAGAAATAACCATCACTAATTTTTGCGGAGCATCTTTATTGAAAATCGTCGCATAGAAGTCTTCAGCAATGGTAGAAGAGCTTACAAGCAGTTGTGAACTGGCCGTGCTCATCACCGCCGCTAAAATCGCGCTCAATAAAATGCCTGTGATCCAAGGGTTAAAGAGCAATTGACTCATCACAATGAAAATCTTTTCAGGGTCTTCTAAACTCAAATCAAATTTATGCACATACGCAACGCCTAAAAGCCCCATAGCGCATGCCCCAATCAAAGAAATAACCATCCAAGAAATCCCAATAGTGGTCGCTTTAGGGACATCTTTAATGGAGCGGATAGACATGAAACGCACTAAAATATGGGGTTGCCCAAAATAGCCTAACCCCCAAGCAAGGCTTGAAATAATGGCGACCATGCTAGAGCCTTGCAAGAAAGAAAGGTTTTCAGGCTTGATTTCTCTAATGATTTTAATCCCTTCTCCAATCCCTCCAAGATGGATTATCATAACGACTGGAACCACGATTAAAGCGCTCATCATCAAAAGCCCTTGAATCAAATCCGTCCAACACACCGCCTTATACCCCCCTAAAAAGGTGTAAGAGACAATAATCAGCGTGCCAATGCTTAAAGCGTAGGTGTATTGAATGCCAAAGGTCGCTTCAAAGAGTTTAGCCCCACTCACCAACCCTGAAGAAATGTAAAAAATAAAAAAGATCAAAATCACAAAAGCTGAAATCAAGCGCAAAATGTGTCTGTCATCGCTAAAGCGCGTTTCAAAATAATCTGAAATGGTGATGGAATTAGCGATCACGCTCGTATAAATGCGTAAGCGTTTAGCCACAAAAACCCAGTTAATGAGCGCGCCCAAACTCAACCCTATGGCGATGTGTGAATTGATTAAGCCCCCCACATATAAAGCTCCGGGTAATCCCATTAGAAGCCACCCGCTCATGTCGCTCGCTCCCGCGCTCAAAGCGCTAATGATAGGGCCCATAGAACGATCGCCTAAGAAATAATCTTCAGTCGTTTCGTTTTGTTTGTAAAAATAAAAACCAATATAGAGCATTAACAGCGAATAAACGACAAACATCGTAACAATAGGGGTGCTTAAAACAACATGTCCCATTTTGATCTCCTTATTTAATACAATATTTATTTTTCAGCACAGCATGATTTGTGGCAAGTTGGTTGCCTTAAAACCCTTGAGCCTAAATTCCCGTAACGATGATAAGAGATGCTAACCGATCGCTCTAAGTGGTAATACAGCAATTCAAAACGCCCGTTCAAGCAGGGTTTAGCCGTGGCTAAAACAATCCCTAAGGCGCTTGCTTGTTCATGCAATAAATCCAAATCGCTTTTTAAATAACGGACACGATTGAAAGCGTTCAGTTTCTCGCTAAATTTTTGCAAGCTTTCATAAACAATGGGGGCGTTTGCTCGGAGCGCTTTTAAGCATTCTAAGAAAAATGGTAAATCTTTGTTCGCTCGTTCGTTTTCTATGCTGAGCGTTAAAGGGATTTGAGGAATTAAACATGCCAAAGCAACGCCTAACATATCGCTTAAGGTGTCTTTTTCGGTGATGCGATAGCCCACGCTTTTAACTTTGGTGTAGGAAAAAAGGTTGTCTTCGCCTCTGATTTTGACATAGTCTTTAGCTTGGCTGAATTCATGCTTGTAATGATAAGCGTAACTCTTTGCCATAAAAATCGCGCGCTTCAACTCATGCGTGTGTTCATCATAGCCTTTTTGAGTCAAGCCCTCTAAAACTTCGCTTAAGGGGTTTTTCAGGGCGTTTTCATCTTCTTCTTCTTGGTGGGTATTCACAAATTGCGTGATATAGTTAAAAATGCCTACTTTTCTCCCAAACCCCACAGCGGATTTTTTAACCCCCCCAAAAGGCTGGCGCAAGACAATCGCTCCTGTGGTGGGTTTGTTGATATAGATATTACCGGCTTCAATGCGTTCTAAATAATATTCCCACTCCCTTTCGTCCAAAGACTCTAACGCGCTCGTCAGCCCGTAACCGGTAGAATTGACTATGTCTATCGCTTCGTCTAAATCTTGCGCTTTCATCACGGATAAAATGGGCGTAAAAAGCTCAGTTTGGTGCGTGAAATCGCCTTTTTTAGTGCCGTATTTGATGCTTGGCTTCATCAAATAGGGGTTATCATTGACAAAGCTTACCGGGATTTCGTAATTTTCATAGCTTTTCAATTCATCTATGGCTTTGATGACCTTTTTATTAGGCTTGTCCGCTAGAGCGCCGATTTTGTTTTTGAAATCAAAAGGATCGCCCACGCTAAGGCTTAGAGTCGCATCTATTAGAGTCTTTTTAAAGTTCTCATCTTCATAGACTTCTTTTTCCAACACTAAAAGCGAAGTGGCAGAGCATTTTTGCCCCGAATTGCTAAAAGCTGAATGGATAACATTCTTAATCGCTTGATCTCTGTCTGCCATTTTGCTCACAATGGTGGCGTTTTTACCGCCCGTTTCAGCGCTCAAGGCTAGAGTGGGGTTAGCTTCTAACATTTTGTAAGCGGTGTCTTCGCCCCCGGTTAAAATGGCAAACTGGATGCTTTCATCTTTTAAAAGGTGTTCGCTAATATCGCTCCCTTTAGAGGGCAGGTAAATGAGCGCATCTCTTGGCACGCCCGCATCCCAAAAGCACTCACAAAGCTTATAGCCGGTTACGCTAGACAAACTTGAGGGCTTGTAAATCACCCGATTGCCAGCGGCTAGGGGGGCAGCGATAGTGCCTACAGAAATGCCCACAGGGAAATTCCATGGGGCAATGACCACACCCACGCCTTTGGGGGTGAATTGCGTTTTTGGGTTCTGCTCTTGTAACACCCTTAAACTATAAGGGTAAAACTCCAAAAAGTCAATGGCTTCGCTCACTTCAGCGTCCGTTTCAGCGAAAGTCTTACCCACTTCTAAAGCCGAAATCCCTATTAAATCGCCTCTTCTTTCTCTAAAAAGCTGAGCGGTTTGACTCAATAAAGCATGGATTTCTGTGAAGCTTTTTTGACTGAAATGACTCTTATCGCTTTTAGCCACTTCTAGAGCTTTTAAAATCGCTTCCTTATCCGCTAAATGCACGCTAGCGATTTTTTTATGATGGATTTTATCAAAGACTTCTAAAGGGGTTAGATTGGGATCTTCAAACCTCCCATCTATTTCTGGGTAAAGCTCTAAAATAGGAGCGTTATGCATTTTATCGCGCACTTTTTTAGCCCATTCTCGGTTGGCTTTTAAAATAAAATCGGTATCGCTTTCGTTTTTAAAGGAGTGGTTTGGGTAGGTGGTATGACCGGTTTGTTTGGCGTTTCTGTCTTGGGTCCTGTGGGTAGCGTTGTCTAAAGTGGCGATTCCTTTAAGGCTGTTTAAAAAGCGTTGCTCTTGGTCTTTCCATTCGCTCGTGCCTACTTTGAGGTTGAAGAAAGCTTTCATGAAATTATCGCTTGAGGTGTTTTCGTCTAACCTCCTCACCAAGTAAGCGATCGCATTGTTAAAATGCGCTTCATCGCACACCGGCGCATAAAGAATGAGTTTGTGCATCTCTTTTAGTTCCTGGCTCGCTTGCAAGCTCATGCCCTCTAGCATTTCAAAGCTAAAATGCTCTAACACAACAGGGTCGTTAATGGCATGGATGCGCGTATAAATGTAAGCGATTTCAAAAATATTGTGGCTCGCTGCACCAATATGGATGTATTTATAATTATCGCCCTCTAAAACAAAATCCAGCATTTTATTGTAATTAGAGTCGGTGTCTTGCTTATTGGAAAATGTGGGTAACGCCCAGTCTTTCATAGAAGCGATCGTCTCTTCGCTCTCCATGTTCGCCCCCTTAACAAAGCGGATTTTAATGGGCTTCAACCCTTTTAAAACCCTTTCTTTAGAAAAAGCATGCAGTTTTTTCAAATATTCATAAGAATCAGGGATATAGGCTTGCAGCACAATACCAGCGTTCAAATCAAATTTAGCGATGGATTCCATAAAAGACTCCACCGTAAGCTCTAAATCCCTAAATTCCTCCATATCCAAATTGATGAATTTAGGCATGCCTTGCTTTTTTTCTTCTTCTAAAGCTAAGGCGTAAAGAGCGTCTAAGCGTTTGACAATCTCTTTTTTAGAGTATTCAAAATCAAGGATATTGATTTGAGAAAAAATCGTCGTGATTTTAATGGAAATGTATTGGATGTAGTTGGATTTTAGGGCTTGAGAGTATTTTTCAAAACGCGCACTAGCTTCTTCTTCGCCTAAAACCTCTTCGCCAATAAAATTCACGTTCAAAATGATTTTTTCATTCTTTCTTTTTAAAATCCGCTCTTTCAATCGGCTCTCTTCTTGATCCAAGACCATCGCTTTCGTGTCGCTTCTGATTTTATTGACAAAAAAAGGCACGCTCATATCAGGCAGCATTTTCCCAAAGCTCAAAAACCCCATTAAAAGCAATTTTTCAAACGGAGAAAAAATCTCACGGCTTTTGTATTTGTCTAAAACATGCTCAATCATTTCAAAGCGGGCTTTATTGTCCAAGCACCTGAAACTCCGATCCATAAGTTCTATGAGCATGACTTTGTTTTCAGGGTTGTTTAAAAGCTTTTGCATTTTAGAGTGGAACGCTTTTTCTTGCTCGCTCAAATGGTTACTGATACTATCTTGCAGTTTTTTAGCTAATTCTAATGAATCCTCAATGATTTTTTGCATGAGCTTACCTTTTATTTAAGAATTTGGCTTGATTGTAGCATGTTTTAAGCGGGTGGCTTTAAGTCTTATGGGTTGGTAATGTTTTTTAATTTTAAATTTTGTTTTAGTGGTAATTAATTCTCATTCCAATCTGTTTGAGTTTATCACGCATTTTTACACAATGATAAGAATTTGAGTGATAATTTGTATTGTTTTTAGCTTCATTTACTTTTCGTTTAAAAATAAATTATAACATTCGCATCGTGTAATTTAAAACCATTGAACGAAACGATTTTAAATTAAACGGATTTACAAAAAATTTTACAAAACAAAGGATATAAAATGAAAACAATTAAAAATGGTATTATGATTGGCACACTCGGTGCGTTGTTATTGAGCGGTTGTTCTAGCTTTGATACTCAGCGTTTCGCTTGTCTTCCTAAAGACCATTCTTCAAAAGACGCTTCTACCAAAAAAGAAGTGCAATACATGCCTAAGGGCTTTTTTGACCCTTATTCTTCTAACTTAAACCATTGGGATTCTACATTCTAGGGGTTTGTTAGAGGGGGCGAAAAAAAGGGGGGGGGAAATAAAGCTCATTTTAAATTTTCTCAAATTACAATAACAATCTTTTTAACACTGATATAATACAAAAGGAGATATTCTTACGAGTGGCGCTCATATTGTAGAAAATACGAATAATGAAAAAATAGAAAAACCAAATATTTCAAATCCCACTGCTTTCGCCCCCACACCCCCCAATAATGAAGAGCTTTTAAAACTTGTTCGAGATCTTGCAGATCGCATTAAAAAATTAGAAGATCTTAAATTAGAAGACTTTGAACCCCTTAGAAAAATCTCTCATCTTATAGACTCTTTCTTTTCGCTTGGAAAATCCTCTAACGACACCCAAGAAAACTCAAAAGACGCTCAAGGAAGAGAGAAAGCGCTTAAAGAAATCCAAGAAGAAAACACCAAACTAAAAAATGAAAACACTGAGCTAACTAACAAGATCACCGATTTATCAAAAGATAAAGACAATCTAGCTAAAGAAAACACTGAACTAAATAGAGAAAGAAATGATCTAGCTAGAGAAAAAGACAATCTAGCTAAAGAAAAAACAGAACTGATTGAAAAAAATAAAGCTCTAACCACAGAAAAAGATAAACTAATTAAAGCAAACACCGAGCTGAAAACCGAAAAAGAAAATCTAACTAATCAGCTTAATGCATCACAAAAGCAAGCGAAAGAGTTAGAACAATCTCAGCAAGCTTTAAAAAATGAAAAAGCCGAGTTATCAAAAGAAAAAGAAAATCTAACTAAAGCAAACACCGAACTATATAGAGAAAGAAATGATCTAGCTAGAGAAAAAGAAAATCTAAACAATCAGCTTAATGCATCACAAAAGCAAGTGAAAGAGTTAGAACAATCTCAGCAAGTTTTAAAAAATGAAAAAGCCGAGTTATCAAAAGAAAAAGAAAATCTAACTAAAGCAAACACCGATCTGAAAACCGAAAATAACAAGCTCAACCACCAAGTTGTCGCGCTCACTAAAGAGCAGGGCAGCCTCAAACAAGAGCGAGCGCAATTGCAAGATGCGCATGGGTTTTTAGAAAAATTATGCGCTGATTTAGAAAAAGAAAACCAACGCCTAACCGACAAACTCAAAAAGTTAGAAAGCACTCAAAAAAATTTGGAAAACACTAACAATCAATTACGGCAGTCTTTAGAAAACTCTAACGCTCAATTAGCGCAAGCTAAAGAAAAAATAGCCGAAGAAAACACCGAGTTGGAGCGAGAAATCGCGCGCCTGAAGAGCTTAGAGACTATGGAAGAAAAAAGCAAACTGGACTTACACAACAGGCGTTTAGCGAGCGCAAACCAGGATTTAAAACGCCAAAACCGAAAATTAGAAGAAGAGAACATCGCTCTCAAAGAGAGGGCTTATGGCTTGAACGAGCAACTCTTCACATTGCAACCACAAAAACCACAATAAAGGAAATATCATGGCAAACCCCTTACAGAGTTTAAGACTGCCTCTTGGCCACCCCTTAGTAGAGAAATTGTGCGATCTGTCTTTAAAGGATGGAGTCAAATTCAATGAAGAAATACCGATCCATTTCAAAAAAGAAGTGCCAGAAGAAGACAAAATCAAATTCAAACAAGTGCTGCGGGTGCTTCATGTGATCGTTAATAATGAGACTTCTTCAAGGTATCTTTCTGATGAAAATCAAAAATTCCTAGAGGATTTAGCGCAAGCTGAAAAGATCACTAATGAGCAAATAGAAAAAACCTTAGAAATCGTTTCTTATAGCGATGTGGATGTGGATTTTGAAAAATTTAAAGATTTGATGCTCAAAGTGGATAGTGTAGCGGTAGGCCTTAAGAGCTATAGCCAAAGCCAATTGCTTGATTTAGATGGAGGGCATTGGGATTTAGAGGTGCCTAGCACGCCTAAAGAAAGGGTAACCTTTAGGTTTGATAATTTAGACAGCAACAACAAAGAAATGAACTTCTATGCGCGCTCAAGTTTGAAGGATTTAAACAAGGGCGTTGTCGCTATTGACTTTGGGACTAAAAGCACGACCGCAAGCTATATGGATAAGACGGGAACATACCGCTTGCTCTCTATTGGCGGGCTAGTAGATGACGCAAGCCTAACAAAGTTTGAAAACCCCACGATCATGGAGTTTAGACATAAAGAAAACTTTCTTAACGCTTATAACGCGCTAGATCACCGCCCTTTCACAGAAAAGAACGATATGGAAGTGGCGCATGAAGCCCAAAAGAATGCTGCAGGCGTTAAAGGGAATGATTTGTATCGGTTTTTTTCTCAATTGAAGCAATGGGCTGGAGCGGATGAAAAACAGAATTTTAGGGATCTTATAGAGGATTTTCCTTTAGAAAGCTTCACTAATTGCACGGGTTTTAACTCCATAGAAATCTACGCTTACTGCATCGGCCGCTGCGTTAATAACATGCATAATGGCGTGTTTTTGAAATACTTTTTATCCTACCCCATCAAGTATGAAAAGCATCAGGCTGAAAAAATCAGAGAGAGTTTTGAAAGAGGCTTGAAAAAATCCTTACCCCGGCATGTTTTTGGCGATGAAAAAACGGCTAAAACTTTCAAAGTGGAATTGAGAGCGAGCGAGCCTTGCGCGTATGCCATTAGCGCTTTAAAAAGCTATGGGTTTTTTAAATCAGAGAAGTTAGACAAACCGGTTTATTACGGGGTGTTTGATTTTGGGGGCGGGACGACGGATTTTGACTTTGGCAAATGGGAAAAAAGCGCTAATCCTAAGTTCGCTTACAAAATGACGCATTTTAGCAGCGGAGGGGATAAGTATTTAGGCGGTGAGAATTTATTGGAATTGTTGGCTTGGGAAGCGTATGGCCAAAATTTTCAAACGCTGAAATCAAAAGACATTGTCATCGCTAAGCCCAACTATGACAGGATTGATACGCAACGCTTTGGATCGTTTATGCAAAACTCCAGGGAAGCGCGCTTGAATTTGCAAGAGATCGCTTCTAAATTACGCCCTTTTTTAGAAAATTTAGACGCTGATATTATAGAAGCGATAGAAGAAAATGAAGAGTTTAGCATAGAGGGTTTTGAAAAGGATTTTAAAACCATGCTGTTGGATAGGAATGGGGTAGAAACAGAATGCGATCTTAAAGTTGATTGCAAAGAGCTTTTAAACCTCTTAAAAGACAAGATCAATGAAAGCGTTGCCAACTTCTTTGCCGGATTTTCTAAAGTGATGGCTGAAAACATTGATGATCAGTGTCGGGCGTTTCATATTTTCTTAGGCGGGAATGCGAGCCGTTCGGTGCTAGTCAAACAAGCGTTTGAAAACGCCAAAGAAAAGCAACTCAAAGATTACCAGCAAAAGACTTCTAAAGATGATTTCACATTCATTCTTTATGAGCCGCTAGGCACAGAAAAATCAGACAAACAGATTTTAGAGCTTACCGGAGAAGATGTTTCTAACACGCCCGCTTATTTGAAGCCCACTTGCAAAACCGGGGTGGCTTTCGGGCTTTTAGAAAGCAGGGACAAGGCTAAAGGGATTGAAATGCCCTCCATAAGCTCCAATCCTGTGTTTAAATACGATTTAGGCATTGAGATAGAGGGGAAATTCCACGCTAAAATCCATAGGGATTCTTTAAAGCCTAATGAATACCAGATTTTCCAAACTAAAGAGGAATGGGGAGGCTTTGATGAGCTAGAGATACGCTACAGCGACAAAGCCCTAGCCAACACCAACACTTTAAACATTAAAGATACGCAAATGATTTCCATAGCGTTAGAAGAGGTTGAAGAAGTGGATGTGAAGGTGTGTTGCGTGGATTCCCAAAGCATTAAAGTGGGGCTGTTTAAAGACAACCAACTAATCTATGAAAGCGAGGCAGAAAAATTATGATGACTAAGAACGCTTATGCGTTTGTCGTGATTGAAAAAAGCGTTATGGTGTTTAAATGCGCAAAAGACAAGGGGCTAATCCCTATCACTGAAGGCTTTGTGCCTTTAAAAGAGGGCTTTTTGAGAAGTTTTAAAGAGCGTTGCAACGTGGAATTTTTAGACAATTTAGACCTTTTGTTTTTGTATGACTACCCGTTTTCAAGCGAGGTTTTTTCCTTGCGTAAGGATTTGAAAAATTCCATTTGGGACAGGAAGCTTGTGGTAGCGCTAGTGGAGGCTTTGGAGGGTTTTAAGGGCTTGAATTTGTCTCTTAAGATAGAAGACAAGCGTTCTAACAGCTTGGGTAATGGCGTTCAAAAATTGCTCACCAACGCTGATTTAGGGAGCAACCACAAAGCAATCGTGATAGACAGCATGAAAACATACCACCAAAGCCAGCAAGAAAAATACAAAAGAGAAAGAGGCGAGACGCTAGAGGTTCGCCCCACAACACCCCCTAGCTATGGGGGTGGGAGCATTAGAATCAGCGGCGATAAAAAGCCTGATTCTAATGAAGAAAATTTTTAAAAGAAAGGACAACCTATGAGCAGAGTGCAAATGGATACCGAAGAGGTCAGGGAATTTGTAGGGCATTTAGAACGCTTTAGAGAGCTACTAATCAAGCCAAAGCGAGCGCGGAACTTGTGGAGGGGGCTTGGAAGGGCGTTAAAAAGATGTTGCATTTTTATACCGATAAGCACCAGGAATTTATCAGGCGTTTGAAACAAGCGAGCGAAGCGATAGATAACGAATACAACTTTCCAACCCCAGGCGTTTTAATGGAATACGATTTTGAACGGCCTACTATCTCTTATACCCCTAAAAAAAGCGTTTTTGACGAGCACTTGAAGGACTTGAGGGAAAATTTTAGCGCTTCTTTATACGCTGATTGGAAAGACAAGATCAGCGCTTTTTCTAGTAAGGATCACGCTAAAGCCTCTAAAGAGCAAGAGTTGGAAAATTTAGAGGATTTGATGGGTGCATATTCTTATGATGAAAACCCTAACGATGAATTAGATCGCATGGCAAGCTCTAAAGAGCGAGAATTTGAAAAAAATTTAGAGGATTTGATGCCAAGCGTCTTAGGCGTGCCTTCTTATAACGAAAGCTTGACTCTAGCCAAAAAGAATTGCGTTAAAAATTGTAAGAAAGCTTTAGAAGGTTTTACAGAAAAAATCAAAGAAGCCCCCAACGATTCAAACGCTGTCAATGAAGCTTTTGATAGTTTAGAAAGAGAGTTAGAAATAGCTACAGAAAATTTGAGTCAAAAAATCGATCCCGTTTTAGAACGGAATGAAAATTATACGCAAAAAGCGTTGGAGTATAGAGAGTTTTTAGAAAGCCATAAAGAGGACTTTATGGTAGATGAGCAAAACCCCTATCCTGATGAGGTCAGATTCAATGATTTGCGTTTAGCGGAATTTGATAGCGTTTTTAGCGTCATTGTGCCTTTAGAAGATTTAAGTAAAACCGCATGCGCTCATCATGCCCTAAAGGCTTTACAAGCCGCGCTTAAAGATAACGATTTGGGCTTTGATACGGCAGAATTGGAACAGATCGCAAAAGGGTTCATTCCTAGGGGGTATTTGTGGCATTTTGACGCGAATGTTTTAGGGAATGTGGCGTTGGTGAGAGAAGAGTTATTATTAGGCGTGAAACACACGAAAGGATACTTACTATGGAAACAATTCCTGCAAACTCAGAACTGAATTGGGAATTTGTAGAGCCGATCAATGAAAATGCGTTGAACGGGTTAGAAGAGCGATTGAAAATAGGCTTTAGCGATGAATTTAAGGACTTCATCAAACGATCAAACTATGGTTTTAGCCAATTGCGTTATTTCATGGTGGGCAATGAATCCTACACGTTCAAACATGTTTTGAATTTCAATTTAGAGAGCTTGTTCATTGATTTCATGCAGAGCTTAAAAGAATGGTTAGAGCCTGAAGAAATCGTTTTTGCTAATGACGGGTATGGGGGGTATTATCTTTGGAATACCACCACTGATGTGGTGCTGTTTTTAGACACCGATGATGGCTCAAAAAAAGCGCTATTAAATCTTAATATGTTTTTAAAAAAACTGGAATCAAGGGGTTAAAATGTTGTTTTCTCATAAAGTTTTTTTGGAGGGTTGCACCAATGAGTTAAGAAGGATTTGCGACTATTTCGTAGAAGAGGCCATGCAAGATGATTTGGGGCAGAAACTTAAAAGTGAGGCGCTAGAGGAGATGCTAAAAATCGCGCATGATTTAGAAAATTTAGAGCAAGACACTCAATACCAAAGAAGAAAAATCGACGAGCAACTTGAAGAAGCCAAGCGTTTGGAGAAGCAAATTCATATGAATTTCCATTCACCAAGCGAGATCGATAGGCTTATGCGTGAAGCCAAAGAGCATGAAAGAGAAGCTAAGAGGCGCTATGATGAATATCTTAAGGATTAAAGATGATTGATGCGGGTAATTTATTAAAAGAACTAGACGACGCCTTAGATAAGGTTGTTGCTAAAAAAGAGCCAGAGAGTTTTCTCAAGCCGATCGTCTCACCAATAGAGGACTACCAAAAGAGTATTAGGCAAATCCAAGCGCAATTCACAGACGCGCCAAAGTTCAATGAAACGAGTGCTTACCCTAAATTTTTAAGCTGTGGTTTATTGGAAATTAAAGGCAAAAATGGCACTAATATGGAATTTTTATTGCCTAAAGTTTATCCTTTCCCTCCTAAAAGCTTGTATATAGAGCATGAAAAAGATGGGCAGTTTTTAAGAGAAATGCTCATGCGCTTACTCTCCAGCGTGCCCTTGGTGCAATTAGAAGTGATCTTGGTTGATGCGCTGAGTTTGGGGGGTATTTTCAATCTAGCCAGAAGGCTTTTAGATAAAGACAATGACTTTATTTACCAGAAAAGGATTTTAACCGAAAGCAAGGAAATAGAAGAAGCCCTAAAGCATTTGTATGAATACTTAAAGGTTAATTTGCAAGAAAAATTAGCCGGTTATAAAGATTTTGCGCATTATAATGAAAACGCCACAGACCGCTTGCCTTTAAAAGCGCTTTTTTTAAGCGGGGTGGATGCTTTAAGTCAAAACGCGCTTTATTATTTGGAAAAAATCATGCGTTTTGGATCTAAGAATGGGGTTTTGAGCTTTGTCAATTTGGAGAGCGAGAAAAACAATCAATCCGCAGAAGATTTGAAAAATTATGCGGAGTTTTTTAAAGACACGACAAGTTTTGAACGCTTAAAATATCTTAGCGTAGAAGTGATCAATGATCAAGGTATTAAATCCCAGCACATGAAAGACTTCGCTGATAAAATTAAAGCGTATTACAAGCAAAAAAAAGAAGTTAAAAGGGAATTGAAAGACTTACAAAAAGACGAAAAATTTTGGACTGAAAGCTCTCAGTTTAAAGTGTCTGTGCCGGTAGGGTGGGATATTAACCATAAGGAAGTGTGTTTTGAAATCGGTAACGAACAAAACCACACGCTCATTTGCGGGCGTAGCGGGAGCGGGAAATCCAATTTCTTGCATGTGTTGATCCAAAATCTAGCCTTCTACTACGCACCCAATGAAGTCCAACTCTTTTTGTTAGACTATAAAGAGGGGGTGGAATTTAACGCATACACAGATCCGATTTTAGAGCATGCGAGGTTGGTGAGCGTGGCGAGTTCAGTCTCTTATGGCATCACTTTCTTGAAATGGCTTTGTGATGAAATACAAAAAAGAGCCGATCGGTTCAAGCAATTTGGGGCGAAAGATTTAAACAATTACCGCAAGCATGACGAAATGCCCAGATTGATCGTAGTGATTGATGAATTTCAGGTGCTTTTTAGCGACAACTCCACTAAAGGGAAAGAGAGCGTGGATCAGTCTTTAAACACCCTGCTTAAAAAGGGCCGTAGCTATGGGGTGCATTTAGTTTTAGCCACTCAAACCATGCGCGGCACTGACATTAATCCAAGCTTTAAGGCTCAAATCGCCAACCGCATCGCTTTGCCTATGGATGCAGAAGACAGCAGTAGTGTTTTGGGCGATGATGCGGCTTGTGAGCTTGTCAGGCCAGAAGGCATTTTCAACAACAACGGAGGGAATAGAAAATACCACACCAAGATGAGTATCCCTAAAGCTCCTGATGATTTCAAATCTTTTCTCACAAAAATACACGCTGAATTTAACCAAAGAAATCTCGCGCCCATAGATCGTAAAATCTATAATGGCGAGACACCTTTAAAAATGCCCAACACCCTTAAGGCTAATGAAATGCGTTTGCATCTGGGCAAAACAGTGGATTATGAGCAAAAGGACTTGATAGTGGAGTTTGAAAGTAACGAATCGCATTTGTTGGTGGTGAGTCAAGATTTAAACGCTCGCATCGCTTTAATAAAACTCTTGTTCCAAAATGTTAAGAGCGCGAACAAAGAATTGGTTTTTTGCAATAAAGAAAAACGCTTGATAAGGTTTTTTGATGCGCAAAAAGAATACGGCATCACGCCTGTAGAAAATATCTTAAGCGTTTTAGACACCGCTATGAATCCTAATAGCGTGCTTGTGATAGACAATCTCAACGAAGCGAAAGAATTGCACGACAAAGTAGGGGCGGAAAAGTTAAAATCGTTTTTAGAAAAAGCCATAGACAACGAGCAGTATTGTATCATTTTTGCGCATGACTACAAACAAATTAAAAATAATTACCATCTTGACAAGTTAAGAGAATTGTTAAACAACCACTTCAAGCAATGCCTGGCCTTTAAGTGCAATGGGGAAAACTTAAACGCTCTCAAAAGCGGTTTACCCTCACCAAGCAATTTCAACGCGCTATTGATAGAGCTTTCTAAAGACAGCCGCACTGAGTTTAGGCCCTTCAGCTTACAAGATTAAAAAAAAGAGAGTTAAAAAAAGAGAGTTAAAAAAAGAGAGTTAAAAAAAGAGAGTTAAAAAAAGAGAGTTAAAAAAAGAGAGTTAAAAAAAGAGAGTTAAAAAAAGAGAGTTAAAAAAAGAGAGTTAAAAAAAGAGAGTTAAAAAAAGAGAGTTAAAAAAAGAGAGTTAAAAAAAAGGGGGGGGGTTAAAAAGACTAAAGGGTTTTTAATCTTTTTAAAGCGTTTTCAAACCTTTTGCGTGGTGGTTTGCGTAACCAGGCGAGCGATTTTTTCTCTTAAATGCAACAAGGGTTCTGAGCCTTTCGCTAAAGCTTTCAGGCATAGATGAGAACTAGCAATCTCGCTCACGGCTCCATCCACTCCTTCGCTCTCTTCAATCAATTCTCGCGCACCAGACAGCTCTATGGGGCAATTGACAAGCACCAGATTCAAATAATGCGTGTAGCCATCAAACATGCACATATTATTCATGTCGGTGGTTTTGGGATCTAAAATCGTATTATCATAATAGATGGGCTTCTCATCTTGTAAAATAGCGATTTTGGTGTGCAAGCGGTTGAATTGGAACAACTCATTGCGCGCCACTCGCCCAGCGACAATGATTTCACTATAAAGCAATTGAGAGCCAGAGCGTAAAGAAATCGTAGTGTTGCCCTTAAAATGCGCCTTTTCAAAGGGGATTAAAGGGAAGGGCGCGAAGTCCAAAAAGGCGTTTTCCCCCACAACGATATGCATGTCTCTGCTGGCAAACCCGTCTTCAGTGTTATGGATTTTTTCAAAGGATTGCGAAGTGATCCTTAACTTGCAATTTTGACCGATATGTAATTGCATGTCTTGCGCATCGCCTTTCATTAAGCCAGGGCTTACCGCTAAAAGCATGATTTCAGCTAAATCGTCTTTAGGGTAAAAGGGCGCCATGAGCTTAAAGGGGGGCGTGAAGAAATTGTCTTCAATCACGCACCGCCCGTCAGCCCCTATTTTGGTTTTTAGCCTGAGCTTGGATTCTTGAGCGTAAGTGTTCATCAATCTTCCAATAAAGCGTTGCGCTTGATCCAAGCGATCACATCATCTAGGCCTTCTTTAGAGCGGATATTCGTGAAAATAAAGGGCTTTTCGCCACGCATTTTTTTAGAATCCCTTTCCATGACTTTCAAGTCCGCTCCCACATAGGGGGCTAAATCAATCTTATTGATGACAAGCAAGTCTGAGCGCGTGATTCCTGGGCCGCCTTTCCTAGGGATTTTATCGCCCTCAGCCACATCAATCACAAAAATCGTAAAATCTGCTAGCTCTGGGTTGAAAGTCGCTGAAAGGTTGTCGCCTCCGCTTTCAATCAAAAGCAGTTCCAAATTAGGGAAACGGCCATGCATTTCTTCTACGGCTTCTAAATTCATAGAAGCGTCTTCTCTAATGGCTGTGTGCGGACAGCCTCCTGTTTCTACACCAATGATCCTATCTCGTGGCATCACCGAATTTTTACACATAAACTCTGCGTCTTCTTTCGTGTAAATATCATTAGTGATGACCGCCATGTCGTAATCCTTTGACATGTGGCGCGTTAAAGCTTCAATCAAGGCGGTTTTACCGCTTCCTACAGGACCACAAACTCCAATTTTTACCATAAAATTCCTTTCAATTTGAGATTAAAATTCAAGACATATAAAGGCGCGAGTATAAACTCTCATGCTGCATCGCCTTAATGTCGTTTTGAACGCTTGCCGCGCACAGGTGGATTTCGTCTAGTTCTAGGGTTTTTTCTATGAGCTGGTTAAAAGGGCTTTGCAAGCTCAATAAGATTTTTTGCCCGTCGTTTTGAGATAGTGGGACGCTTTTAACGCAGTTGATCACCATGTTAGAAGTCTGTGCATAAAGATAATGCCTTAAAGCCTTTTTCAATTCAATCCCCAAACTCGCCGCAAAAACGCCATAGCTAGTGGCATGGGTGGGATCTTTGGTTTGTTGAGCGTAAGCGTTAAAAAATGCGCCCATGTCTAATTCGTTCATGGCTTGTAAGGTTTTAATGAAACGATTGCCTAGCTTTTGATTGGCTAATCGTAATTCCATGGGGCTTGTGGATAGCCTAACCATTTCTTCAACCCCTAAGATTTTTTTTAAATCCTGTTGGAGGGTGCTTTCATAGGTTAATTTCAAACTCAGCATTTCCGTGTAAAGGAACTGGCTAGAGAGATTGGCTTTTAAATATTCTAAAGCGCTTTCTTTGTTGGTAACTTTTTTTTGCTGGATGTAAGTTTCTAGCCCAAAAGAATGCGTGTAAGATCCAATGGGGAACACCGCATCATTGACTTGCAGAATCAGAAATTCATTATCCACATGAGCATTGTTGTCTGTTTTTGGGGTTTTTGGGGGCATACCCACGCTTTTTTCAGTGCTTTTCACGCTTTTTCCTTCATCTGTCTGTTATTTTCTATTTCATGACCACTTTAAAATCGCTCGCTAGTGAGATCTTAAAATTAGGCTCACTATGGGGCATGCTCACGGTTAAGCGTTCTTTGGAATTTAGTTTTGAACTTAAAACACGATTTTGAACCCCTAGCTTTTCTAATAAGGCTAGTGTGGGCTTTTCAAATGGTGTTTTAAATTCAAATTGAGACTCGCCATAGTATAAAGCCGCATGGCGGTTTCCTATTTCGTAGCATATTTTAGCCACTTCTGCCACGCTCTTAGCTTGGATGTGAATGACTTCAGAATCCAAGATATTAACGGCGATGATTTCCTTTTCTTCTTTAAATAAAATATCCCCTTGAGAGAGACCCAACTTGGGAGCGTCTTTAAGGCGTATGGCTATGTCTTTGCCTTGCCTGGTTTTAAAGCGAGCGATTTTTTTCCTCGTTTCAAACCATTCCAAATCCACATAATCCACGCTGAAATCCAAGGGGTTTAAATCCCTTAGATTGCCAACTAAACGCTCTATGATCATCTCACACCCAGTGTTGGATAAAGAGTAACCAAGCAGGGATCCAAGCGGTTAAAATACCCTCAATGATAGCAAGCCATGGAGTGAATTTCCCTAAAGGGATTTTCAAGATGTTTTCAATGAAAGCGGTAAGCCACAAAACACCCCAAGCCAACCAAATGATCGCCCACCAATCGCCTTCAGTGATGCCTAACACTTTGTGGTCATCAAGCATATCGCTATAGTGGGATAAAATCGCAGCAGGAACAGTGTTGATCGCTACGAATAAGCTATACCAAGAATACGGCCTCCAATCCAAACCAAAAGTGTGGTTGATGGCCGCATACAAGTAGGTAAAACCAAACAATAACCCAGTCGCTGGCCCATAGAAACTAGTCAAATGGTGCGATACTTGAGCAATATCTTCGGCACCTTCTACAGGGGCTGTAGGGTGGAGCGCAGAATAAGTGATGACCACCACATTACAAACAATGGAAAGTCCGCCCACAAAAAAGTTCATCACCGCAGTGCTTTTAGGATCGACTTTGGTTAATCCGCAAATCCCGTTGCTGATTAAAACAATCCCAACATATAACAATACAAGTCCTAGCATTGCCTTTTCCTTCCAAACAAAAATTTTTACAACAAACGCACCTTACGAATAACTTTTGTTGCTTGAGCTAATCATAAAGAAAAATAGTAAATTGACAAAAAATAAAAACAAAAAAAAGCCCCCAATTTTTTGATAAACAAAAAATCAGAGAGCTAAAAACTAAGGATTTAAGGAGCGTCGCTCCTAAAGATCCTAGAAAATGCTAAAGAGTTGAGCCAAGCTCACTTTATTAGCTGGTTTAGAAGTGACTTCTTTGCCATCCACGAACACATGGTAAGTTTCAGGATTGACTTCAATGTGAGCGGTAGTGTCGTTGAATTGCATGTCTTTTTTAGTGATGTTTCTGCAATTTTTTACCGGCAACACTTGTCTTTCAAGCCCTAATTCTTCTTTAATGCCTTTGTCATAAGCCGCTTGAGACACAAAAGTGATGTTTGCATCGTATTTAGCTTTACCATGATGGGCGAACATTTCTCTGTAATAAACTGGTTGTGGGGTAGGGATAGAAGCGTTCGCATCACCCATTTGACTTAATGCAATGAACCCACCTTTAATGATCATGTTGGGTTTCACGCCAAAGAATGCTGGACTCCACAATACCAAGTCAGCCACTTTGCCCACTTCTACAGAACCTACATACTCGCTAATCCCATGAGCGATCGCTGGGTTAATGGTGTATTTAGACAAGTAGCGTTTGATCCTGAAGTTGTCGTTATCGCCTTTTTCTTCTTTCAAGCGGCCAAATTCTTTTTTGTTTTTGTCAGCTGTTTGCCAAGTTCTGGTGATAACTTCACCCACACGGCCCATCGCTTGAGAGTCAGAACTGGTGATTGAGAAAATCCCCATGTCATGCAAAGTGTCTTCAGCCGCAATGGTTTGAGGGCGGATCCTTGAATCAGCGAACTGGACATCTTCTTTAATGCTTTTATCCAAGTGGTGGCACACCATGAGCATGTCCATGTGTTCGGCTTCTGTATTCACGGTGAAAGGGATAGTGGGGTTAGTGGAAGCGGGTAGAATGTTGTGTTCGCCGGCCACTTTAATAATATCAGGAGCGTGTCCGCCGCCAGCGCCTTCAGTGTGGAAAGTGTGCATAGTGCGTCCGGCAATAGCAGCCATAGTGTCTTCTACACAACCAGCTTCATTCAAAGTGTCTGTGTGGATAGCGACTTGCACATCGTATTTGTCCGCAACATCTAACGCATGATTGATTGCAGAAGGAGTGGTACCCCAGTCTTCGTGGATTTTAAAACCAATCGCACCGGCTTCAATTTGATCGGCTAAGCTCGCGTCGTTAGAAGCGTTACCTTTAGCTAAGAAACCTAAGTTCATAGAATATTCTTCAGCCGCTCTGAGCATCCATTTTAAATTTCTTCTACCTGGAGTGATAGTGGTTGCGTTAGTGCCATCAGCAGGGCCAGTTCCGCCACCAATCATGGTTGTTACACCGCTTGCAAAAGCTGTAGGGATTTGTTGGGGTGAAATGAAGTGGATGTGTGTGTCAATACCACCAGCCGTTACGATCAAACCTTCACCGGCTAAGGCTTCAGTAGCAGGACCCACGCTAAGATTGTTTTTAACGCCATCTTGCATGTCTTTGTTACCGCCTTTACCAATGCCAGCGATTTTGCCATCTTTAATACCAATATCCGCTTTATAAATACCGGTGTAATCCACGATTAAAGCGTTAGTGATGATTAAATCCAGTTCTTCTTTGCTGGGGTTGTTGGATTGGCTCATGCCTTCTCTTAAAGTTTTACCGCCGCCGAATTTAAGCTCTTCGCCATAAATGGTGTAGTCATGTTCTACTTCAGCGATCAAGTCTGTATCGCCCAATCTCACTTTATCGCCTGTAGTAGGGCCATACATAGAAGCATATTCTTTTCTGCTAATCTTTTTCATTTCTTACTCCTTAATTGTTTTTACATAGTTGTCATCGCTTTTAGCGCCATGAAAACCACGCTCTTTAGCTCTGTGTAAAGCAATCTTTTTGCTTTCGTTATCGGCTTGCCTATCAACCAACGCGTTAAATCCAAAGATCCTTCTGTTACCGCCAATGTCAATCAATTCTACGGATTTTTCTTCGCCAGGTTCAAACCTTACCGCTGTCCCGCTCGCAATGTCTAAGCGTTTACCGAAAGTTTTTTCTCTGTCAAAGTCTAAGCATCTATTCACTTCAAAGAAATGGAAGTGTGAGCCGATTTGAACCGGTCTGTCGCCAACATTTTTAACTTTCACGCTAACGGCTTTTTTGCCTTCGTTGATAGTGATGTCTTCATTTTTTAAGAACAACTCACCAGGAACTAATTTACCATTAGCCTCAATAGGGGTATGCACGGTTACGAGTTTGGTCCCATCAGGAAACATCGCTTCAATACCCACTTCATGGATCATGCTTGCCACGCCATCCATCACATCATCAGGTTTTAAAAGAGTGCGTCCTTCTTGCATCAATTCAGCCGCAGTCTTTTTACCAGCTCTCGCTTCTTCCATAATATGGGCACTAATCAAAGCTACTGCTTCCACATAGTTAAGCTTAATGCCTTTTTCTTTGCGTTTCCTAGCCAATTCTCCAGCATAGTGGAGCATCAACTTGTCTAACTCTTTTGGGGTGAGTTTCATCTCATTCTCCTATTCTTAAAGTGTTTTTCCTTGAAGACATAACGAAATCAAGGTTGGAGTAATTGTAGCAATGTTTTGATTTACTAAGATTAACAGAAGCGTTCATTAACTAATTATTATTTAAAATGAATTAGTGTTATAGTTTTGAAGCGCTATCAAAGCGTTATTAGGAGCGCGTTTAATACCCCTTTAGAATTTATAAAGATCAAAAACTCGCAAAAAAATGAGAATTAGAATTGGAGTGATAATGGTGGCCACGACTGGACTTGAACCAGCGGCCACTACCATGTCAAGGTAGTGCTCTACCAACTGAGCTACGCGACCTTTTATTTTAAAAAGAGTGATTATGCCTTAATTTTGTTTTGTTTTTGCTTAAAAAAGAATTGTTTCAACAATAAAACGCCCACGCCCACATCTATCATGACATCAGCGAAATTAAAAATGGCAAAATCAAAGCCATAATGGTAATACACATAATCCACCACGCCCCCATGCACAAACCGGTCTAAAACATTAGAAACCCCAGCGCCAAACACCATGCCAAACTCTATTGCATGGTTTTTAAAAAGCTCCTTTTGGCGCATTAAAAAGATAAAAAGCCCTAAAATCAAAAGGATTTGCAAGTATTTCAAACCCCCCTCTAAAAAACTGAGCAAGGAAAACGCCACGCCTTTATTGAACACTAAAACAATATCTATAATCAAACTTTCATAGCGAAACCCCTCTAAAATAGCGTATTTAATCGCTTGATCTGCGCCAAAAATAAGGGAAAAAACCCCTATAAAAACCAACAGGCTTTTTTGGGTGGTTTTTAGCACAAATGCCCTTCAAAAAACTCTTTTAATTCTTGCATTTTGGATTCTAAAAGTTTTTCATCTTTAGCTTCTAAGAGGATTCGTAATTTGTTTTCAGTGCCGCTATAGCGGATCAAATGGCGGATTTCTAGCCTGTCTAATTCTTTTAAAAGAGCGCTATAACCTTTCAGGCTTTCTAAAGGAAGCTTTTTTTGGATATTCAAATTCATTAGGCTTTGAGGGTATAATTCAAAGGGGTTTAGCGCAACAGAGCTTACTTGCTTGCTTTCTAACACTAACGCGCTCACTTGCAAAGCGCACACCAAGCCATCGCCTGTTTTAGCGTAATCGCTAAAAATGATATGCCCGCTTTGCTCGCCTCCAAAATTGGCTTTATTCAATTGCATGCATTCGCTCACAAACTTATCCCCAATCGCACAATGCTTCAATTCTAAATCTTGGGATTTTAAATATTCTTTAAGGGCTAAATTGCTCATGCTTGTAGCGACGACCGCTTGAGAAGAAAGGGCGTTTTTAGATTTTTGATAAACCCCTAACACCCCTAAAAGCTTGTCCCCATGCACGATATTCCCTAAATTATCCACCACCACTAGCCTATCCGCATCGCCATCAAAAGCAAAGCCCAGATCCGCGCGGTATTTTTTCACTTCCTGGCTCAATTGGTTGGGGTGTAAAGCCCCACATTGCTCATTAATGTTACACCCATTAGGCTCATCATTAATCACTAACACATCAGCCCCAAGCTCGCTAAAAACGACCGGAGCCACCTTATAAGCCGCGCCATTAGCGGTATCTAGCACGATCCTTAAACTCTGTAAATTCAAATGTTTGGGGAAAGAGTGCTTTAAATGCACGATATAGCGCCCTATGACATCATCTATCCTTTTAGCGCTACCGACGCTCTCGCCCACTTTATAACTAGAATGCAGTAATCCTTCATCATGAAAGATTTCTTCAATCGCTTTTTCTTCTTCTTCTTTAAGCTTATAACCATAAGAATTGAAAAACTTAATACCATTGTCTTCAAAAGGGTTGTGGCTCGCGCTTATCATAATGCCCGCATCGCAGCGCATGTCTTCGGTTAAAAACGCGATCGCAGGGGTAGGCATAGGCCCTATTTGAATGACATTATAGCCTATGGAAGTGAGAGCGCTCACTAAAGCGTTTTCTACCATATAGCCGCTTTTTCTAGTGTCTTTACCGATTAGAATTTTATTCGTTTGAGAATGTTTTTTAAAATACAACCCGGCAGCAATGCCTAAACGCATCACAAACATGGGGGTGAGTTTCACCCCTGCTTTACCCCTCACGCCATCAGTCCCAAAAATTTTCATCGTTATAAAATACCTTTTAAACTATTTTTAATCAATTTTTAGATAGAATTATGCCAAATTTTATTTTACATTACAAAGGGATTAAAACAAGGCTATGGCAAATCATAAGTCCGCAGAAAAGCGAATCAGACAGACCATTAAAAGAACTGAACGCAACAGGTTCTATAAAACTAAAGTTAAAAATATCATTAAAGCCGTGCGTGAAGCGGTCGCTGTCAATGATGTAGCAAAAGCTCAAGAGCGTTTGAAAATCGCTAATAAAGAGTTGCATAAATTTGTTAGCAAAGGGATTTTAAAGAAAAACACCGCTTCTAGGAAAGTCTCAAGGCTTAACGCTTCAGTGAAAAAAATCGCTCTCGCTTAGTTTTAAGGCGTTTTTTAACTTCTTTAAGCTCAGTAACGGGTTTTTATTATTGGGCTTCTTTTTGAGTTTTGCGTTTTTTAGATTGTTGCATCTTTTTATAGGTAGTTTTGCATGTCTATTCTAGCCGAAAAGCTTTCTTCCATTCTCAAACGATACGACGAACTCACAGCATTGCTTTCTAGCGCTGAAGTGATTAGCGATATTAAAAAACTCACCGAATTGAGCAAAGAGCAAAGCTCCATTGAAGAAATCTCTATAGCGAGTAAAGAGTATTTGAGCGTTTTAGAGAATATCAAAGAAAATAAGGAGCTTTTAGAAGACAAGGAATTGAGCGAACTGGCTAAAGAAGAGTTAAAAATTTTAGAAATCCAAAAAAGCGAGCTAGAAACTGCCATTAAGCAACTCCTTATTCCTAAAGATCCTAATGACGATAAAAACATTTATTTAGAGTTAAGAGCTGGCACAGGGGGCGATGAAGCGGGCATTTTTGTAGGGGATTTGTTTAAAGCGTATTGCCGTTATGCGGATTTGAAAAAGTGGAAAGTAGAGGTAGTGAGCTCTAGCGAAAACAGCGTAGGGGGCTATAAAGAAATTATCGCTTTGATTAAGGGTAAGGGCGTGTATTCAAGGCTCAAATTTGAAGCAGGCACGCATCGAGTCCAAAGAGTCCCCGAGACAGAATCTCAAGGGCGCATCCACACTTCCGCTATCACAGTAGCGATCATGCCTGAAGTAGATGATGTGGAAGTTTCTATCAACCCTAGCGATTTAAAGATTGAAGTGTTTCGCGCTGGCGGGCATGGGGGGCAATGCGTCAACACCACAGACTCTGCGGTGCGCATCACGCACCTCCCCACCAATATCAGCGTGAGCATGCAAGATGAAAAATCCCAACATAAAAACAAGGATAAAGCCCTAAAAATCCTAAAAGCGCGCCTTTATGAAAAACAAATTGAAGAGCAACAGCTCGCTAACGCTAAAGACCGAAAGGAGCAAGTGGGTAGTGGGGATAGGAGTGAAAGGATCCGCACCTATAATTACCCGCAAAACCGCTTGAGCGAGCATAGAATCAATTTAACTCTGTATAGTTTAGAAGAAATCATGCTTTCAGGGAATTTAGATGAAGTGATCAACCCTTTAATCGCCCACGCCCAAAGCCAGTTTGAATAAGACCATTACTAAAATGATAAAACAAAGCGATAAAACACCCAAGCCTTTTTTAATTGATATTATTATAGCCTTATCACGATAGCCACCCGCTACGACCAAAAACCCTAAAAGCTCTAAATTTTCGCCCCACACAAAAACAGCGCAAGAGCTTCAATAAAATATAGTTAAATATAATTTTAAATTCTTTATATATATTTTTATATATAAATACATTTTTAAAAAATAAAACGATTTATTTAACCTATTCTTAACGAAAAATTCACTTTTTTGTGATATAACTCCAAAGCTTACTATAAGAGCGGATTGTATTCTGTGGAAGCGAATGTATGAGGACAACTCTCAAATTTTGATAGCTCCCTATATTTTTGCGCCATAGCATGAATGCAATAAAAAAAGAAATCCTTAGGATTTCTCACATTAAGGAGTTTTAAATGAAAAAAGTTTTTTTAGGTATGGCATTAGCCTTTAGTGTGTCTATGGCAGAAAAAAGCGGTGCGTTTTTAGGAGGGGGGTTTCAATATTCTAATTTAGAAAACCAAAATACCACCCGCACCCCAGGCGCTAACAATAACACCCCGATAGACACTTCAATGTTTGGCAGCAATCAAGTAGCTCCAGCCCAAGAAACGCAAAGCGCTTCTAAACCGGACACTAAAGTCAATCCAAGCGCAAGCTGGATGAAAAAATAAGAAAGAAGTTATGAAAAAGTCATTCAAAAAATTAGGCTTTGTCTCTTTGGCGGCTAGTGGCGTGCTTTTAGGGAGCATGAATGCTACCAATTTAGAAACCTACGCAGCATTGCAAAAATCATCGCATGTTTTTGGTAATTATGCTAAAAAGGATAAGGATAGTAAATTAACAAGCGATTCACCAACGCAACAACAAGCCCAAACTCAAGCCCAAAACACCGCTTCAAGAGGCACACCAGCTCCAGAAACCCCACCAGCTAAAAAAGATGAAACAAGTGGCACACCAAGCACTAGTGGGAGTTCTGTGGCAAGCCAGCTAACCAAAGACACCACTATGGTTAATAATCTTAAGAGCGTGAGCGTGAGTGGCATGAACACCACTTTAAGTGGGGTAGAAACCATGTCTAAACAAACCGCAACGATCAGCAATCTTTTGAGCGGTAATCCTAATTTAGGCAGTGTGATTCCTAACGCTCAAGGGCTAAACAGCGCGTTTAGCGCATTAGAAAGCGCTCAAAACACTTTAAAAGGCTATTTGGATTCTTCTAGTGCGACGATCGGGCAATTGACGAACGGCTCTAATGCGGTTGTGGGCGCGTTAGATAAAGCTATCAATCAAGTGGATATGGCTCTAGCCGATCTTGCTATGTCTGATACGCAAAAAACGCAAGCCGTTGCGCTTGCAGCTGTTAGTGATAGCGCAACGACAACGACAGATGCCATCAATTTCTTAAACGCGCTAAAAAGCAATCTAACGGCTCAAAAAGACGCTTTCATGAGCGTGCATAAAAACATCCAAACCGCTGTCGCTCAAGCCCAAGCAACCTACACGCCAAGCGTGATCAACACCAATAATTACGGGCAAATGTATGGGGTAGATGCGATGGCAGGGTATAAGTGGTTCTTTGGCAAAACCAAACGCTTTGGCTTTAGATCTTATGGATACTACAGCTATAACCATGCGAATTTAAGCTTTGTGGGGAGCCAGCTTGGAATCATGGAGGGCGCGTCTCAAGTGAATAACTTCACTTATGGCGTGGGCTTTGATGCGCTCTATAACTTCTATGAAAGTAAAGAGGGCTATAACACAGCAGGGTTGTTCTTAGGCTTTGGGTTAGGAGGGGATTCGTTTATCGTTCAAGGAGAGAGCTACTTAAAATCTCAAATGCGAATTTGCAATGACACCGCAGGCTGTTCAGCGAGCATGAACACGAGCTATTTCCAAATGCCTGTTGAATTTGGTTTTAGGAGCAATTTCTCTAAACACAGCGGGATTGAAGTGGGCCTTAAATTGCCTTTATTCACCAACCAATTCTATAAAGAAAGGGGCGTAGATGGATCAGTAGATGTGTTCTATAAAAGGAACTTCTCTATCTATTTTAACTACATGATCAACTTCTAAGCCTTTCTCTTCTTTCCAATAGAGGGTTTTCTCTCTGTTGGTTTCTTTTTTCTTTTTTTGTGATGTTTATTTTGTTGTGTTGGGGGGCTAGGTTTTTGTTTAGAGAGAGGGTTTTTTAAAAACTAAAGAAGCGCTTAAAACAGAACCTTTTGTTTTTTAGGTTTTATTTTTTACTTTGGCTTGTTTTTTAAAAGTCATTTTGATTTCTAAAAATAGTCTATAATGCTCGCAAGAGATATTTTTTAAGGTTATAAATGAAAGCTATAAAAATACTTTTTATGATGACACTCAGTTTAAACGCTATTAGCGTGAATAGGGCGTTGTTTGACTTAAAAGATTCGCAATTAAAAGGGGAATTAACGCCAAAAATAGTGAATTTTGGGGGTTATAAAAGCAGCACTGAAGAGTGGGGAGCTAGCGCTTTAAACTATATCAATGCGGCTAATGGCGATGCGAAAAAATTCAGCGCGTTAGTGGAAAAAATGCGTTTTAACTCCGGTATATTGGGGAATTTTAGAGCGCATGCGCGTTTGAGGCAAGCCCTAAAATTGCAAAAGAATTTGAAATATTGCCTTAAAATCATCGCTAGGGATTCTTTTTATAGTTACCGCACCGGTATTTATATCCCCTTAGGCATTTCTTTAAAAGATCAAAAAACGGCTCAAAAAATGCTCGCTGATTTGAGCGTGGTAGGGGCGTATCTTAAAAAACAACAAGAGAATGAAAAGGCTCAAAGCCCTTATTATAGGAGCAACAACTATTACAACTCTTACTATAGCCCTTATTATGGTATGTATGGCATGTATGGAATGGGTATGTATGGCATGTATGGTATGGGCATGTATGATTTTTATGACTTTTATGATGGCATGTATGGTTTCTACCCTAACATGTTTTTCATGATGCAAGTTCAAGATTACTTGATGTTAGAAAATTACATGTATGCGCTCGATCAAGAAGAGATTTTAGATCATGACGCTTCCATTAACCAACTTGATACGCCTACTGATGATGACAGAGACGATAAAGACGATAAATCTTCGCAACCAGCAAATCTTATGAGCTTTTATCGTGATCCCAAATTCAGCAAAGGCATTCAAACCAACCGCTTGAATAGCGCTTTAGTCAATTTAGACAACAGCCGCATGCTCAAAGACAATTCGCTTTTCCACACTAAAGCCATGCCCACTAAAAGCGTGGATGCGATAACTTCTCAAGCCAAAGAGCTTAACCATTTAGTGGGGCAAATCAAAGAAATGAAGCAAGACGGGGCGAGTCCTAGTAAGATTGATTCAGTTGTCAATAAAGCTATGGAAGTGAGGGATAAATTAGACAATAATTTAAACCAGCTAGACAATGACTTAAAAGATCAAAAAGGGCTTTCAAGCGAGCAACAAGCTCAAGTGGATAAAGCCCTAGACAGCGTGCAACAATTAAGCCATAGCAGCGATGTGGTGGGGAATTATTTAGACGGGAGTTTGAAAATTGATGGCGATGATAGAGATGATTTGAATGATGCGATGAATAACCCCATGCAACAACCTGTGCAACAAACGCCCATCAATAACATGGGCAACACCCATGCAAATGATAGCAAAAATCAAGGGGGTAACGCGCTCATAAACCCTAACACTAACACCGATGACACTCACACCGACGATACTCACACCGACACTAACGCCACAAACGATACCAGCACCACTGACACCCCCACTGATGATAAAGATGCTGGCGGCATGAACAATACCGGCGATATGAATAATACCGATACCGGCAACACGGACACCGGCAATACTGATACTGGTAACACGGATACCGGTAACACTGATGATGCGAGTAACATGAACAACGGCAACGATGATATGGGTAACGCTAATGACGACATGAGCAACGGCAACGACATGGGCGATGACATGAATAATGCGAACGACATGAACGATGACATGGGTAATGGCAACGATGACATGGGCGATATGGGGGACATGAACGACGACATGGGTGGCGATATGGGGGATATGGGCGATATGGGGAATTGAGATTAACCCCAATATCAAAGAGTGATAGCCAAAACTTAATATTTTTATTTATAATTCTTTTAAGGGGGATAGGGGGATATTTTGGCGATGAATACCCCTTTAACCCCCCAACTAACTCCCCTAATAACGCTTTTTAAAATCCAATCAAAGCTTTTTATCATCAAACTAGCACAAAAAAACTCCGTTCTTTAGGGTGCAAGATGTAAGCGCTTAGGCTATATTCAAGCTAACAAAATACCTCTAGTCTTTTTAGGGTAAGAAATGCCCATGCAGACTTTAAAGAGTCTTTTGTATTAGCGTTCGTTAGGGTGCTTTAGTTAAAAAAACCCCTTGCTTTAGAAAAAGGGGGCGGTTTCACATTTTAGACGCTCAAAATTAAAATTTCTTCTTGCTCACATCTTCTAAAATATCTTGGGAAATCCCATCAATTTTAGTGCTGACTTGTAAAGAATAATTAGCGATAGTCAAATTATCCTGCACATCTTGTTGCAAAGCGTTAATGGAGTTGTGGATGTTTTCTACGCCCTTATTTTGCATTTTGATAGACTCGGCGTTATCGGCAATGCTTTGAACTAAAATATTGATATTGGCTTCAATCTCGCTGAGCGATTTTTGCGTCCTTTCAGCGAGCTTCCTAACTTCATCAGCCACCACCGCAAAGCCTCTGCCATGCTCACCAGCCCGTGCGGCTTCAATAGCAGCATTCAGGGCTAATAGATTCGTTTGATCAGCGATATCTCTAATCATATCCACCACGCTTTTAATGTCTTCGCCTTGAGAGATCATCTCTTGGCTTTTAGAATCAATCGTTGTAATGATATTAGTGATTTCTTCTAAGGATTGGGTGGTGTTTTTCAAGCTTCTTTCTTGTTTATGAGCGGTTTTGGTTAAGTTATCCACGCAAGTTTTTAAATCTTTGGATTCATGATTGAGCGCGTTCGCAAATCCTAAAGAAGCTTTAAGCATGCTAGAAATTTCTTGCCCTAAAGTGTTGAGCGCTTTTTCCATGTTGGCTTTGGGGTTTTGGATGTGGTGGGTGAAATCCAGGTTTTTATAATGCTCTAGGGCGTTGTTTAGGGCTTCAATATTGGCACCAATTTGGTTGCGAAAATACTGGATAATGCTATTGATCGTGTTTCTTAAAGCTTGCAAGTCTTTGTTTTTAGGCACGCATGCGATTTCTTGGGTGAAATCCCCACTTTCCACAAAATTAGCCACTTCAATGCTGTTTTGAATGGCGTTATTATCAGCTTGAATGTTTTCTTGGGTTTTAAGGATGTTTTCATTGATGGAAGCTTGCATTTGCCCGATTTCATCATAAGCGCTTGGGGGCGTTAGGCTTATGGCATGGTTATTTTTGGGGTTATTGAGCAAGTTGAAAAAATCATTTAGGGTGTTATTGACCCTACTGATGCGTTTGGTTATGAGATTGGAAACGATGATAAAGACTAAAAAGGCTAACACCAGCACGCCTAAAATCAAAGTGGTGATAATAATGAATTTGGTGTTTGTCGCTTCTTTAAAGACTAAAGATTTATTGACATATTTCCCAATTGCCCAACGCCACTGATTGCTGTTATCCCCTTTTTCTTCAAAAAAATCAAAGGGCTGTATGGCTAAAAAGGTTTCTGTATTCCCGCTCAATGAATGGTAGCTCAAAGTGCCCGCTTCGTTTTGATTGTAATACTCCACAGCTTTAGCGACTCTTTTATCCGGATTGATAGCGCTTAAAATCTTATCTTGGATCTCACGATTAGGGTTGATTAAAATTCTGCCATCTTTCCCCATTAAAAAGGTGTTGCTCTTTTTCTTGCCTACCACATCTGTATAAAAAGCGTCAATGTTTAAAAAGAGATTCAGTGCGCCTATAGTCTTTTGATTCTTACCCATTAGGGGGAGGGTAATATCCATGCCATAGATTTTATCGCCATTAACCTCTTTATAATAGGGATCTGAATGGGTTATACTTTTGAGCGAATGGATTTGATTGATCATGTTTTCATTGAGCGTGGTATTAGGGTAGGCGATTTTTGAATCCATGCTCATTGCAGTGATAATTCGTTCATTATTATTCGTATAAATCGCACTAACCAATAACACATGAGGGTTTGCTAACAAAAACTCAGAGAGCATGCGCTTTTTTAGGGTGTCGTTGATAGTGCTATTTTCATCGCTTAAAAATTTTTCAAGGGTGTTAGCGCCAATGAAAATGCGTTTCATGATGCTTTGAATTTTGAAACTGACTAACTGAGCCTTTTTTTGCAGCAATTCTGTGGCTTGGCTTTGCAACACGCTTTCAACCTTGTAGCTGATAATAACGCCCATAACAGCGCTAATGATAATAACGACCGCACACACCATCATGACGATTTTAGAACCAATTCTTGTAGATTTCATTCCCTTTGCCCTTTTAAAACGAATTGATAGAGAACGATTATTATACATTATTTTGAAATTTTAATAAAATAAGAGAGGACAAAAAAGCAGAAAATAAAAGAGAGCCAAAACCCTCCAAAGCTCCCCCAAAGGAGAGATAAAAAATTACCTTTTGGAGAATTGCGGGCTTCTTCTGGCCTTTCTTTTACCATATTTTTTGCGTTCAACCACCCTTGAATCCCTAGTGAGCAAGCCTTTAGGTTTTAAAATGGCTCTAAAAGCAATATCATAAGCGTTCAAAGCTTTAGAAATACCATGCCTTAAGGCTTCCGCTTGCGCTGAATAGCCCCCACCAAAAACCACCGCTTTAATATCCACAGATTGCTCTTGTTTGGTTAAAAGCAAGGGCTGCATGACTTTCATTTTAATGGCTTCATGCCCGCCTAACCACTGATTCAGGCTTTGTTCATTGATACTCAATTCGCCTTTACCCGGAGTGAGCCACACTTTAGCGATAGCGGTTTTTCTTTTACCGGTAGCATAGATTTTTCTCATTTAGCGTCCTTTTTGCTAGTTTGTGCGGTGTGAGGGTGCTTATCATCACGATAAACTTTGAGTTTTTTGATCATCGCTTTCCCTAATTTCGTTTTAGGGAGCATGCCCCTAACGGCTAAGTGGTAGAGCTTTTCGGGGGTTTTTTCTAGCATTTCTTGGAGAGTCTTGCTCTTGGTGCTGCCAAAATAGCCTGAATGGGTAAAATACTCTTTATCCTCTAATTTCATGCCTGAAAATTTAACCTTATTGGCGTTGATAACCACCACAAAATCCCCACAATCCACATTAGGGGTGTAAAAAGGGCGGTGTTTGCCTCTTAAAAGCACAGCGATTTCAGTGATCAAGCGGCCAAAAACTTTGTCCTTAGCGTCTAAAACGACCCAATCACGAACGATGTCATTGACTTTAGCAGTCTTTGTCATAAGAATCCTTTGATAAAATTAAAGCACTCATTATAAGGAAATAAACTTAAATATTGCTGAATTTAAGGAAAGTTTAAAGTTTGAAAAAGGGGTTTTGGCTGCTTTGTTTTATCGTTTCAGACTTTACTTTATAGTAAAACTCATTCTCTTAAGGGGATAGGGGGGTATTTTACAATAACCCTCCCCTACAACCCCCAACTAAAAACCCCCTAACCCCAAAAGACTGCTTTTAAAGAGGCTATCACTTGCTTTTCGCAAGCTCTTTTATTGTATTTATTTTAAAAAATGCCTTTAAGCTTTTTTAATTTTGTTACTCATGCTTAATAAGCCAAAGCCTTTATTTTTGCTCCTGGTTAAGCCTTTCTTCTATCTTTTTGATTTGTTGGCTCATTTTAGCGCTCGCGTTGATTTGATTGATGAGCATGTAAAGGTTTATCATCATCAAAAGCACCACCACAATCCCTAAAAAAAACACGATTTGAACGGCTTTTTTAGCGATTTCTTGGGCTTCTTGTTCTTTTTGCATGCGTTTTTAATTTTCCAATTCTTCTGGGGATAAATCTTTATAAAAGCGTTCTAATTCAAAGCTCTCGCCCAAATACGCAGCGATTTCTTGGGAATCCACAAGGGCGTTTTGCAAGCAACTCGTCGCGCCTGGAGAAGGGGTCATGTTGAAAGTGATGCCTTTATGGGTGCAAATCTTTTTTTCGCCTAATTCCAGCTTTCGCTTGGTTCTGTCTAAAACTTGCGGGCGCACTTCGCCAAAACCATGAGCGTATTCTAAATCTTCTAGGCTAAGAGAGGGGATGATTTTTTGAGCGTCTTTTAAAAATTTCCTTTTACCGATAATAGGCAATTCAAAAACCATGTTTTTAAATACATAATTACGGATTTCTTTATCGCTCATCAAATCAAATGCGATTTTAAACACATCTTTATTCAAATCCATTTTCAACAATTCCAAGCTAATGCCCTTGAGCCAGCATTTGTTGCGTTCTAATTTAGGCATCGTTAAAGCGGTAGGCCCGATTCGTGTTTTTCCTTTAATGACAGCATCAGGGTCGCCATGTACGGCTGCAAAAGGGAGTTTGGGGTTTTGAACGGTATAAACCTTACCCCTTAATAAATCCGGCACAAAATAAAAGCTGCCCGCCACAGGCAAGCACCCTAAATCCAAGCCATAGCCCATGCTCTGAGCCAAAGGCAAAGCGTAAGAGCCGGCATTAACTAGCACGAATTTAGCATACACTTCTTCAGCGTCTTCTGAAATTACGGCGTAAGTGTCGTTGCGTTTTTCAATCTTTTTTACTTTGAAATTCAAAAACACCTGGTTGTTAGGCTTTAATTTTAGGGCTTCTTCAACGAAGTTTTCACTCAACTTCGCAAAATTCATCGTGCTCCAATCCTTTTGATACCCATGCCCGATAATGTTTTCATGCCTGTCTATGCCATTAGCCCCTAAAATCACATTAGGCTCTAATTCTTTAATCTTTTGCTTGTCAAATTCTTCTAACCCCACAAAGATTTCTTTAAAGGATTCGTAGCGTTTTTTCATGAACTCGCATTCTTCATCGCCCACGCCTATAGCCATTTTCTGGGTTTCAAAAATCACTTCATTTTGCAAGCCTTTATTGAGCGCGTATTGTCTGGTTTTATAAGCGCTCAAACGCACTTTTTTAGCTTTTTCAGGAGTGTAATTCGTTTCAATAGAGCCATCATGAATGGTTTGCGAATTAGCTTTAGCGCTGGAGCTGATTTGAGCCAATTTAGAGCATTTTTCCACGATAGCCACGCGCTTTAAAGAGCTGTATTCGCTCAAAGTATAAAAGGTCGCACACCCTGAAACCCCACCTCCAATAATAACAGCATCAAATTCCATACTCATTGTCTTTCTCCAAATGTTTTAAATTGATAAATCGTAATCATAATATAAGAAAATCAATTCGCATTCAAAGGGCTTGAAGTTTTATTGACAAAATCTTTCAAATCGCTCATTCCAAGCACCCTGTCAATCAATAATTTCTTTTTAGAAAACGCCCCATTATGTTCTTCGGCTAACCATAATGAAGTGATCACCACGCCTCCTATTTTATGACTCAAGGTTTTAAAATGCTTTTGGGTTTGCACCGACCAAATGCTGTGAGCGACTATCGCTTGATGGTTGTATGCGCCTAAATAGAGCATGATATGCCCTTTTAAATAGATGAGCGTTCCAAAAGGCGTGGCGCTTTTAAGGATGTAATCTTCTTTTTCTTTGGCTTTCATGGAGCTTAAATCCATATAATTGTTCGCATAACGGCTTTGTGCGTAGGAATTTCTGGGGAGCAAAATACCAAAATTAGCAAAACTATCTCTGGTGAAAGCCGAGCAATCCCTATTACCTAATAGTCCACCCCAGCCGTATTTTTGCCCTAGCATGGTGTCTATAAAATACGCCATGTTCTCGCTGTTAAAAGCCTTAGGGAAAACAAAAAAATCCTTTTCATCTAAGATCACGCTTTGTAAATCTGCATAACCCTTAGCATCCCTCAAAAAACCATAGGCTTTCAATTCCTTTTTTTGGGGGTTTTGAGATGCGTTTTGACTTTGGGGGATGAGAGCGAACAATTCGCCCACCCTAGCATCGGTGTAAAAATCCCCATACTCTGTATAAAGGGGGATCTTATCTTTTATAGGCATGACATAATTTTTGAGTTTGGTTAAAAGCTCTATGTCTTTATCGTGCATGTAAGCTAGATCGCTGACTTTAATCCAGCCATAAACAAAACTGCTTTGAATGTGGGCGTAAGTTTTGTCTAGATTAAAATGCGTGATTAAAACCGGCGTGCCTTGAAAAATCAGCGAATTTTGATACCTATCAAAAGGATAGCCTTTTTGAGAAAGGTAATAAGGCTTGTTAGTAGGCACAGCCCTCACATCGCTATCTCGCACCACAACAGCCTTAATCTTAGCGCTTGGGTAATGCTCAATATCCATGCTTTTAATAAGCTCATCATTGAAAGCTTTTGCGTTGGGTTTTAGATCTTCGCCATAACCGGTGGATTTATTCATCTCCTTAAGGATCCAAAACACTTCTTTTTTATTGCTTTTGATTTTCGCATCTAGCCATGGGGAATACCACGCTTTGAGGTAGCTCTCTTTTAGGTTTTCTCTTAACGCTTGGGGGTCAATGCTTTGGTTATTATGACTGCCATTTTGAGAGCTTGCAAGATAACTTGAAGCCTCTTGGGGCAAGGATAAATCTTTGAGCGTGAAATCCTTTTTCATGCAACCCACAAACAAAAACAAGAAAACTACAAGAAAATAACGCATGCTTTAGAGAACCTTAACATCAAATGCGCAAATAGTTTCTTAAAATGCGCCCGTATTGCGGGCTTCTCAATTTTTTGATCGCAGAGCTTTCAATCTGGCGCACCCTTTCTCTCGTAACATTCAATTCCTTGCCAATTTCTTCTAAAGTTCGATCGCTTTCATCGTCTAAAAGCCCAAAACGCATGCGGATCACCGCTTTTTCTCGCTCATTCAATTGATCCAAAACGCTTTCAATTTGTGCTTTTAAATCTTCGCGCATGATGTGATCAATGGAGCTAACGATATTTTTATCTTCCACGAAATCCCCAAATTTGCCGTCATCATCATTGCCGACTGGGGTTTCTAAGCTGATAGGCTCTTTAGTAACCTTAATCACATTCTTCACTTTATCTAACGAAAGCCCCACTTCTTCAGCCACCACTTCTAAATCAGGCTCTTTGCCGGTTTCTTGAATGTGTTTGCGCATGACTTTATTGATGCGATTAATCGTGTCAATCATGTGAATGGGGATGCGGATAGTGCGGGCTTGATCGGCTATGGCTCTGCTGATGGCTTGCTTGATCCACCAGGTCGCATAGGTAGAAAACTTGAAGCCCTTTTCATGCTCAAACTTATCCACCGCTTTCATCAAGCCGATATTGCCCTCTTGAATCAAATCCAAGAAGGGTAAGCCTCTGCTCGTGAATCGTTTAGCGATGCTCACTACCAACCTTAAATTGGATTTAGCCATTTTGTTTTTAGCGCGATCGGAAATCAATTTCCCTCTTTTGATTTGCTCTAAAATTTCTTTTAGCTTGTTGGGGGCTAAATCAAAGCCTTCTTCGCTCGCTTCTTTAGTCAAAAAAAGCTTTTTAAGATCCATATACACGCTCACCATAGTCGCTTCTGGCACTTGAGCGATAATATCTTCTTTAGTCATGTTAGTGATATTAGCGAGGATTTTTTTATGGTTGGCGATGAGAGTGTCATTGAATAAGGGTAGCTTGTATTCCAAGCGTTTCAACTCTTTTTCAAACCCATCGCCGCTTTTTAAAGTGGTTTCCATCGTTTTGACTAATTCATTAATCAGTTTGCTAGTAGGCTCTAAATCATAGAGTCTGTCTTTGAGCGTTTGGCGTTTGTAAGCTAGAGTCAATAAACGCACCAATTCGTCTTCTTTTTCATCTACAGGGGCTTCAAGGGCTTTAAGCCATTCTTTTTTAGCCTTGTCTAGGGCTTTAAAGCTTTCTTGAACCTTTTCTACGCGCTTCTTGTCTTTTTCAGAAACGACTTTTTTCCTTTCTTCGTTTTCTTCATCTTCTTCGCTGTCGTCATCTTTTTTAGAATCGCTCACGCTATTTTCATCGTCATCATCAAAGCTCCTGAAAAGCTCTTTAACCCTTCTTTCACGATTGATTAAAGCGTCTTTATACGCATAAATAAAATCAATCAAATACGGCACCGAGCAAATCGCGTCTAAAATAATGTCTTCACCCAAGCGGATTTGCTTGCTCAATTCAATCTCTTCATCTTTGCTTAAAAGTTTTATATCCCCCATTTCACGCAAATACATGCGCACTGGGCTATCGCTCCTGCTCCACTCTAAAAAATCCTTTTCTTTCAAAAAGTCATAGCCATCTTCTAATTCTTCATCTAAAACTTTTTGCTTTTCTTCGGTTTTTTTAATCTTGTCAATCGCATTGAGTTTTTTAGCGTATTCTGAAGAGCTGACCAATTTCTTTTGGTATTTTTGGCACAACTCTTTGATTTTTTTGATTTGGGCTAGAGTGGGGACTTTCGTGCTGATTTGAATGATAGACTCATAAGAAACACAATCGCTTAAGGAATTAGCGAACAATTCTTCTAACGCTTCATTAAAACTAAGCTTTTTAACAGGAATAGGTTCTTTCGCTGTTTCTTTGACTTTGCTTTCTTTGGTTTTATTTTCTTTAATTTTGCTCTCTTTGGCTTTATTGCTTTCTTTAGTTTTGTTTTCTTGTTTAATTTCTTGTGTGGCTTCTGCTTTGGCTTCCTGTTTAGCTCTTTTGGGGGCTTTTTCTTCGTTAGCTTTCTTTTTCATTGGACACTCCATAAAGTAAGAACCATGCTTTCAATCAAAAGCTAGGTCCATAAGATTAAGATACACCTAATCCTTTGTTATTTTACTAAAAAATAGCTTAAATTCTAATTATAAAATGAGTTTAAAATAAAATTTAAACCCCCCCATTTTTTAAAAAACAAGCCCTAAAGCTTATCCACCATGCTTTTTAAGAATTTCGCTGAAGTTTGAGCGCTTTTTTCTAAAAACGCATCAAAACTCATGTTAGCTTCCTCATCAGCGTTATCGCTAATGCTCCTTAGCACACAGCATGGCACGCCAAATTTTTGGCACACAAACGCCACGCTCGCCCCCTCCATTTCCACCGCACTCGCCTTAAACTCGCTGACTAAAAACTCTTTCCTTTCTTTGCTATGCACAAACTGATCGCCTGATGCGATGACGCCTTCTTTGAGCGCGATGTGTTGCTCATTAGCGACTTTTTTAGCCAAAGCGTTCAAACTTTCGCTCGTTTCAATAAAAATCGCGCTTTCTGGGATGAACCCTAAAGGGTGGTTAAACGCGCTCAAATCCACATCATGCTGGACTAATTGAATAGCCACTAACAAATCATTGATTTTTAAGTCTTTGACTAAGCTTCCAGCCACTCCGCTAAAAAGCACCTTTTGAACGCCAAACGCTAAAATCATGCTCGTTGTGGTTAAAGTGGAATGCACCTTGCCAATCTTGCTGTAAGCGACAATGATTTCCTTGTTACGATAAACGCCTTTGTGGAAAACATTCCCCCCTAAAGGGATCTCTTCAAAATCCACGCCAAACAATTCTAAAATAGGGGTTATTTCTTCTCTCATCGCCCCTAAAATGCCAATTTTTTGCACCATTTTCTCCCAATCACACATATTCTTCTAAAAACTCAATCGCTTCATCAAGCCCTTTATTATCCCCCACGCTTATGGTGGGCTTGTTGCTCAATCGCTTGTTAAGCCCCTTTAACACACTCCCACAGCCTAATTCAAAAAAGACATCCACTCGGTCATTGTTAGATTTCACGCAGTCTTGATAACGCACCGGCTGAGTGAGTTGCAAGCTCAATAATTCAACGGCTTTTGCTTTGTTATGATACGCTTCGTTAGTCGCATTGGAGATGATTTCAAAATGGAATTTATCTTTCAAGCTTTTTTCTAGCAATTCCTGGAATTTAAAAATCATAGGCTCTAAAAAAGGGCAATGGCTCGCCACGCTCATTTCTAAAAAAACCACTCTTTTAGCCCCCATTTCCTTTAAAGTCGGCTCTAGGGCTTTCAAATCGTCTTTAATCCCGGCTAAAACCACTTGCATGCCGCCATTGAAATTCGCGCACCACACATTTTTGGTTCTTTGACACAAGCTTAAAAGGCTTTCTTCAGAAACGCCCAAAACGACCATCATAGAAGCGTCTTTATTCGTGCACGCTTCTTGCATCATTTTGCCTCTTTGGTGCGTGAGTTTAAGGGCTTTTTCAAAATCTAGCGCCCCGCTCAAAGACACCGCGCTCACTTCGCCGAGCGAATGCCCCAAAGCAAAAACGGGTTTTAACCTCCCATTTACTTGCTTGTTGAGCAATTGGTAAGCGATATAGCTCACTAAATAAATGGCAGGCTGGGTGTAAGCGCTCTCTTTTAAAAGCTCATTTTCTTCAAAAAGCGTTTTTTTCATATCCACTTTAAGCGCGTTAGAAGCCCTTTCAAACAATTCTTTAGCTAGGGTGTGGCTCTCATAGAATGATTTCCCCATTCCTATACATTGCGAGCCTTGCCCTGGAAATAATAGCGCGTATTGCATGGTGTTATCCTTTAAATTTTATTAATCCATAATTTAAAATTGTAATATAAAAGCCCTTAGTTTTGTTTAGAAACCATTAAAGTTTAAGGTTTATTTTAACTTATTTTTACTATAATTCTACTTTTTAAAGGACAGGTGGGTGAGTTGGCTGAAACCACATCCCTGCTAAGGATGCGTAGCCGTCAAGGTTACCGAGGGTTCGAATCCCTCCCTGTCCGCCAGCCTTTTTGCCTTTAAAAACTTTTTGTTTAGAATGTATTAACGAGACACCATAGTTTCTAAGCATTCCTTTTACGACACTCCTTTTACAGATTTTACAAATACAAATTTTAGGTTGGGTGAAGAGAGACACCCAGCCTAAACCCTATCAGTCCACTGCGGTATTTTCAAACATTTTGAGTATAATCGTTTCCACTACAATCACAAAAAAGAAAGAACATGACTTACAAAGAATTAGGTAAAAAAGTTTTAGAACAAGCAGGGAAGCCTTTGAGCGCTGAAGAAATTTGGGAGAGAGCTTGTGAAATGGGATTGGATAAAGAACGCAACGGCGGAAAAATACTTCCTCATAGTCTTGGAAGTCAGCTTGGTGAACACGATATTCCTAATGGGATTGGATAAAGAATGCAACGACGGAAAAATACTTCTTCATAGTCTTGGAAGTCAGCTTGGTGAACACGACATTTCTAACGACGAGAAGCAATTTTATGTTGCAAACAAAAAAGGAAGATCCTATTGCTATTGGCTCAAATCTCGTGAAAGAGAATTTCCCCCACAAGAAACCCCAGATTCCAAAGAAGAAGATGATGAACAGAGCGGGTGTTTAGGTGCATCCAAAAAACAAAAAATCTCTTTTCATGAAAGGGATTTGCACCCACTGCTTGTGAAATTTCTCTATGAAAATCCAGATTTCAATCTCCAATGCAAAACCATCTACCATGAAAAATGCAAAAAAGACAAAAAAGGCAAGGGTGAGTGGAATTATCCTGACATCGTGGGCGTGTATTTTCCTCAAAATGATTGCCATAAGAATTACAAGATAGAAACTTTGGAGTTTTTACACCATACCGGTCAAAATAGCTACAAGCTTTTTTCCTTTGAGCTTAAAAAAGAGCTTAGTTTTTCCAATCTAAAAGCGAGCTATTTCCAAGCGGTGAGCAATTCTAGTTGGGCTAATGAGGGGTATTTGGTGGTTTTTGATATTGATGATGAGGTTTTAAATGAATTAAGGCGGCTCAACCAAAGCTTTGGTATAGGGGTCATCAAGCTGGAATCTGAAATTTCAAACTCCAAAATCTTGTTGCCAGCTAAAGAAAGGGAGATTGATATGCAAACGCTTAATATGTTTATAGATAATAGTCCGGAGGATTTTGAGCCTTTCATCAAGGACATTAATAAACAAATTAAAGCAGGATTTGATACGCATGTCAAAGTCGCCGGTTTAGATCCAGTGCTTGATGATGAAGCAATGCAAAAATACATTAAAGACAAGGGCATTAAAGCAGAATAAAAAATGGGAGCGCTTTATCTTTCTCGCCCCATTTTTAAAAGCACAGACCAGCTTTTCACTCTTTATCAAGGGGATTGCAATGAGGTTTTGCCCCAATTTGAAAATGCTTTTGATTTGATTTTTGCTGATCCGCCTTATTTCCTTTCTAATGACGGCTTAAGCATACAAAGCGGTAAAATCGTGAGCGTCAATAAAGGCGATTGGGATAAAGAAAATGGGATTAACGATATTGATGAGTTCAATTACCAGTGGATCAACAACGCCAAAAAGGCTTTAAAAAACACAGGAAGCCTTTTAATCAGTGGGACTTACCACAACATCTTTTCTTTGGGGCGTATTTTACAAAAATTGGATTTTAAGATTTTAAACCTCATCACTTGGCAAAAAACCAACCCTCCTCCCAATTTCAGCTGCCGTTATTTGACGCATTCAGCTGAGCAAATCATTTGGGCGAGAAAAAGCCACAAACACAAGCATGTTTTTAACTATGAGGTTTTAAAAAAGATCAATAACGATAAACAAATGCGTGATGTATGGAATTTCCCAGCGATCGCTCCTTGGGAAAAAACAAACGGCAAGCACCCCACTCAAAAACCCCTCGCGCTGTTGGTGCGCTTGCTTTTAATGGCGAGCGATGAAAATTCTCTCATTGGCGATCCTTTTAGCGGGAGCTCCACCACAGGCATTGCGGCCAATCTTTTGAAAAGGCAATTTATCGGCATAGAAAAAGAAAGCGAATTTATCAAAATATCCATGAACAGAAAATTAGAATTAGACGCTCGCTATAAAGAAATCCGATCTAAAATCAAAGATTTAAACCACCAGTAAAGCCCCTTTTTTAAGCCGCTTTAAGCGTTATACTTTTGGGATTTCACCTCAAAATGGGATTCTATCTTCACCCATTCCTTACAAAGGATATTCTCATGCCCAAAAAGCCAGTGTTTAGGGCCAATAATGATTTTTTCTGGATTGTTTATCAAATAAGCCGCCCACCAACTATAAGTGCTGTTAGCGATAATGCCATGCTTGCAAGATTGCATGAGCAGCATATCCCAATACGCTTCTTCGTCTTTATCCCTAGTGGTCATGTCCATAAAAGGGTAGCCAAGATCAAGGTTTTGCGTGAATTTTAAGTCTTCGCAAAACACAAAAAGCTCCATGTTTGGCACGCGCTTTGCCATATACTCAAGCGCCTTTTTTTGATAGTCAATACCAAGCTGACAGCCAATCCCCACATAATCCCCTCTTCTTATATGCACAAACACGCTGTTTTTAGCGGCTAAAATCAAAGAAAGCTTGCGCTGGTATTCTTCCTCTTTTTTTTTATTATTTCCATTTTCGGGGGGGGGTAGGGTGAAGGTTTGCTTGATTAAAGGGGATATAGCGTCAAAATATCGTGGATCTTGAAAATAGCCAAAAAAATAAGTCAAGCGGCTTGGCTTTAGTAATTTAGGCTCGTATTCAAAAACGATTTCTTGACTCACCCTATCAAATCCCATGCATTTGAGCGCGTCTCTTACTAGCTTGGGGAGGTGTTGCATTTTAGCTATAGCGATTTCTTTCGCGCTCGCATAGGGCAAATCAATAGGGAAAAGTTCTAATTGCATTTTCCTATTACTCCCATCAAAAGAAGTAGTATCTAATAGCACAGGCGTATTAAGGTGTTTTTGCAAACTTTTAGCAAAAGCGTATTGAAACATTTGATTCCCAAGCCCCCCGCAAATTTGCACCACCTTAAAAGCCATTCAATCCCTTTATTTGTCAAATGAAACGCTAATTTTAGCTCATTTTAAAGCCCTTTTCAATAAAAGCCTAAAAAGTGGGGCAAGTAACGCTTTCAAATCATTTGAATTTTTTATTTGAAAAAGATGCGTATGAGGGTTCTAGCAAGCGTTCTTGGTATTCTAAAAGAATCCTGTCTTCGCTATTGAGCGAGTAGGCTTCATCGTATTTGCGCTTGATGATGCCCTTTAAAATGGTGTGCTGGACTTGGTATTTATCTTCTTTAAGCATTTCATCCACTAAAGCGTAAAGCTGAATGTCTTGAATGAGTAAATCTGAAATCTTAACGCTCTCTTTGTCAAACAATTCTTCATTAGCGCAATATTCATTCACTAAAATAAGCACTCGGTTATACACATCAGAGGCGATTTTAGCGTTTAGGGTTCTATAAATGTAACTTTTGATTTTTTTGAGTTGCTCTTCTAAATCTTCACTGGCCTTGCTCGCTAAAGCCAGAATGCTTAAGATTTGAATCAGAGTCATCATTTTATGGCTTAAAGAGCGGGTGCGCCATTTAATGAGAAAGCGCATGAAATAAGACATTTTGATAGAAAGGCTACAGGGGAGGGTGTTTTTCTTGGGTTTTGGCATGCTTAGTTTCTTTTAAAAAAGGATTTTGTGGTTTAATTATATAACTTTAAAACTAATTCTAGGAGTAAAGAGATGGAAACATTCAAAAAAGGCGTGGTCTTAGACGCTAAAAGCGTGGGGTTAAAGGCGCTAGAAGTTTTAAAAGAAGTGGCGGATTTTGATTTTTATGAGATCACTTCGCCTAATCAAGTGGTTGAGCGCTGCAAAGAGGCTGAGATTGTGGTGCTGAATAAAGTCGTTATCACTCAAGAAATTTTAAGCCAATTGCCTAAACTCAAACTCATTTGCATTAGCGCTACAGGCACGGATAATGTGGATATAAAAAGCGCGAAAGCTTTAGGCATAGAAGTCAAAAATGTGAGCGCTTATTCTACAGAATCCGTAGCCCAGCACACTTTAGCGTGCGCGTTGTCTTTGTTGGGGAGGATCAATGATTACGATCGTTATTGCAAAAGTGGGGAATATAGCCAAAGCGATATTTTTACGCACATTAGTAATATTAAAATGGGGCTTATTAAAGGGGGTCAATGGGGGGTTATTGGTTTAGGTGCAATCGGTAAAAGAGTCGCTAAGCTCGCTCAAGCTTTCGGGGCAAAGGTGGTGTATTATTCCCCTAAAGATAAAAAAGAAGAGTATGAGCGCTTGAATTTAAAAGAACTGCTCACAACAAGCGATATTATCAGCATTCATGCCCCCTTAAATGAAAGCACGCGCGATTTAATCGCTCTAAAGGAATTGCAAAGCCTAAAAGACGGGGCGATTTTAATCAATGTGGGGCGTGGGGGCATTGTGAATGAAAAGGATCTGGCTGGAATTTTAGAAACCAAAGATTTGTATTATGCGAGCGATGTGTTTGTGAAAGAGCCTTTTGAAAAAGATCATGCGTTTTTGAACCCAAAGATCCAAAATAAATTGCTTTTAACCCCCCATATCGCATGGGCGTATAGCGACAGCTTGAAAACCTTAGTAGAAAAAACCAAAGAAAATATTCAGGATTTTTTAGCTTCTCAAAAATAAACGCAAAAAAAGGGGGTTTTTGTTGGGTTTTTCTCTCCGCTTTTCTCCCCTTTTGTTGTGAGAGTGCCCCTTTCTAAAAAAAGGGGCTTCCAAAGCATTCCGTTGAACGCTAACACGAAAGGCTCTTTAAAGTCTGCATGGGTATTTCCCACCCTAAAAAGACTGGGGGGATTTTAACCTCTTTTAGCTTTGAATATAGCCCTATGCACTCTTGCGCCCTAAAGAACGGAGTTTTTCGCGTTAGTGGGATAAAATCTAAACAATGGAGTAAGGTTTAATGGTTTTCAACCAAATTAAGAAAAAACCTTTAGGTGGATTGACCTAAAGGCTTTATTGAAGAGGACGATCACATCTTAGAAATATCAATTTTAAAGGTGTGGATTTCATCTTCTAAAAAGACTTTAACCACCACCACACCCGGGGTTTTAAGGTTTTTGGTATCCACTACCACAAACCCTCCCTTAGCCTTACCTTCAACATTAAGGGTGTTGTTTTTAAGGTAATTGATCGCTAGGATTTTTAAAGCTTGGCGGCTTTCTTGCATGACTTCTTGCTCTTCTACATCATCCATCATCATCATGCCAAAGCCTGGCCCATACAAGCCCATTCCCCCATACATCATGCCATTATAAGCTAAAAATCCCCCTTGCCCGTAATAAAACATAGGCGGGGTGATCATATTGACATTATCAATAGGGGTGGTCGGCACGGCAATATTAAAACTTTGTAAAATACCCTCAAAATCAAAACTGGATTTCATCACCTGTCTTAGGCTTAAGACCGGTAAATTCGTTTGGTTGATAGACACCGAAATGGCTTTACGGCTAAACACCACAGGATTTCCCTCTAAAACTTGCGCCCCTACATACAGCACTAAAGGGGACTCGCTTAAGCCTTTCAATTTGCTTTGAGCGATTTCTAGCTGGACTTTAGATTTGGCTTGCGTGGAAGTCATCACTTGAATCCCATTATTATAGGATGTAACATGTTCAGGCGTGATCTTATAGCTCGCGCAAGCGCTCATCAGTAAGGCTATCGCTACTAAAACGATTCTTTTCATCAAAATCCCTTTCATTCAAAGTTTAATTTTCGTTTAGAATTTCCTTATTATAGTGTAGTTTGACTTAAAATTAAGATTTTATTAAAAACAAGAGCTTAAAAAGCTTTAATGCGTGTTTTCTAGCCACAAAAGGATAGAAGATTTGATCTCATTGAGTTTTAAAACCTCTTGGTGCTTGATTCCTTTCTCAAATAAATTATCAAGGCGCTGGCTATCCGGGGTATTGTAGCTGTTTTTAAGCGTTTCTAGGGCGGTTTTGTCGTTATCGTTTTTCTTTTGCTCGTTTAGGGCTAAAAGGGTGGTGCTGGGGAATTTTTCATAAGAGGCGGTGGCAGAAACAAGGGTTTTTTCACTAGTTTTCAAGCTGGCGTTTAAAGCGGTGGCGGTGTGGGGGTCAATCAGGTATTGGTGCTCTGCATAAACTTCTTGGATTGTTTTCAAACAGGCTTCATCTGAGCAGCTCGCACAAGAAAAATGCTCCTGTAAAAGGGCTAATTCTTTAGGCTTTAAGGCATAAAACTTCTCTTCTTCTAAAGCTTGCATCCATTCTAGCGTGCGTTCAAACCCAAAGAGATCAAAAAGCGCTCTTTCCACATTAGAGCTTTTTAAAATATCCATAGCCGGCGAGTAGGTTTGCTTTAAAGAACGATGGGTTAAATCGTAACGCCCTGTTTCTATAAACTCCCTTAAAACATCATTGCTGTTGGTTACAACCTTGATTTTAGCAATATTCAAGCCCATTTTTTTGGCATAAAACGCCCCTAAAGCGTTCCCAAAATTACCGCTAGGTATGGCTAGGGTGATTTTTTCTTTAGAATTGATCGCGCCTTTTTTATACAATTCTAAAAAGCCCCAAATATGATAGACGATTTGAAAAGCGATGCGCCCAAAATTCACGGAATTAGCCACGCTTAATTTTAATTGGCGCGCTTTTAAAGCGTCGTTAAAATCATCGTCTTTTAAAAGGTTTTTGAGCGCGTTTTGCGCATCATCAAAATCCCCACTGATCCCAAAGACCTTTAAATTGCTAGCGCTTTGGGTAACCATTTGGAGTTTTTGGACTAAACTTGTGCCATCTTTGGGGTATAAACACACCACAAAAACATTAGGCATGCCCGCCAAACTTTCTAAAGTCGCAGGGCCGGTATCGCCACTGGTAGAAACGAGCATTAAATACTTTTCATTTTTTCCTACCGCTAGATTAGAAAACAAGCTCGCTAAAGGCTGTAACGCCATGTCTTTAAACGCCAAACTAGGCCCATGGTAGAGCTCTTGGACAAAAAGCCTTTCATTGAGCGCAAAAATAGGGGCTGGATTTTTAGGGTTATCAAAATTTTCATAGCGTTTTAAAGCGCTTGTTAATAAACCCTTAGGAATCTCTAAACCCAAGCGCTCAAACACGCATTCTACCAGCTCGTTATAGCTCAGATTCAAACAATCCTGCCATTGTAATGTTTCAAAATGCTCTAAAGTGTAAAGCCCGCCTTTTGGGGCGTTGGGGTTTAATATTGCTTCAATAAAATCAATCTTTTTTTCTTTCAAAGAGCGCGTGGGGACAAAAGGCATTATTCTTCCTTACCATAATTTTTAGCCGTAGCATACCCTAAAAGAGCGAATGCAACCTTAAATGGTTTTTAATGAGAATGATTGATCGCCTTTTTAATCCAGTTTAATTTTGGATTTATGCTTATAATACTATAATGCGGTTTAAAATTTTGCCGCAAATGGGCAAAAAATTTCATCATAGTAAGGTTGTGTTTTGTCTAAAGGTTTGAGTATCGGTAATAAAATCATATTGTGGGTGGCGTTGATTGTGATCGTGTGCGTGAGCATTTTAGGGGTGTCCTTAAACAGCAGGGTGAAAGAGATTTTAAAAGAAAACACCTTGCGTTCTATGCAAGATAGTTTGCATTTTAAGGTTAAGGAAGTGCAAGGGGTTTTGGAAAACACCTATACGAGCATGGGCATTGTCAAAGAAATGCTCCCTAAAGACACCAAAAGAGAAATCAAAATCCACTTGTTGAAAAACTTCATTTTAGCCAATTCGCATGTCGCTGGGGTGAGCATGTTTTTTAAAAACAGAGAAGATTTAAGATTAACGCTTTTAAGGGATAACGATACGATTAAATTAATGGAAAATTCATCATTAGGGAATAGCCCTTTAGCGCAAAAAGCGATGAAAAATAAAGAAATTTCTAAAAGCTTGCCTTATTATAGGAAAATGCCTAATGGGGCGGAAGTTTATGGGGTTGATATTCTTTTACCTTTATTGAATGAAAACGCTCAAGAGGTTGTAGGGGCTTTGATGATTTTCTTTTCTATTGACAGCTTCAGCAATGAAATCACTAAAAACAGGAGCGATTTGTTTTTAATTGGCGTTAAAGGTAAAGTGCTTTTGAGCGCGAATAAGAGTTTGCAAGACAAATCTATCGCAGAAATTTATAAGAGCGTGCCTAAAGCCACCAACGAAGTGCTGGCTATTTTAGAAAACGGCTCTAAAGCGACTTTAGAATACTTAGATCCCTTTAGCCATAAGGAAAATTTTTTAGCCGTTGAAACCTTTAAAATGCTAGGCAAAGCAGAAAGTAAAGACAATCTTAATTGGATGATCGCTTTAATCATTGAAAAAGACAAGGTCTATGAGCAAGTGGGATCGGTGCGTTTTGTGGTGATTATAGCGAGCGCTATCATGGTATTAGCCTTGATTATAGCGATCACTCTCTTAATGCGAGCGATTGTGAGCAGTCCTTTGGAAGTCGTTTCTAGCACCCTATCTCATTTCTTCAAACTATTGAACAATCAAGCCAATTCCAGCGGTATTAAATTGGTTGAAGCGAAATCTAATGACGAATTAGGGCGCATGCAAACAGCGATCAATAAAAATATCTTGCAAACCCAAAAAATCATGCAAGAAGACAGGCAGGCCGTCCAAGACACCATTAAAGTGGTTTCAGATGTGAAAGCAGGGAATTTTGCGGTGCGCATCACAGCTGATCCCGCAAGCCCTGATTTGAAAGAATTGAGGGACGCGCTAAACGGGATCATGGATTATTTGCAAGAAAGCGTGGGGACTCACATGCCAAGCATTTTCAAAATCTTTGAAAGCTATTCTGGCTTGGATTTTAGAGGGCGGATCCAAAACGCTTCAGGTAGGGTGGAATTGGTTACTAACGCTTTAGGGCAAGAAATCCAAAAAATGCTAGAAACTTCGTCTAATTTTGCCAAAGATTTAGCGAATGATAGCGCGAATTTAAAAGAATGCGTGCAGAATTTAGAAAAGGCTTCAAACTCCCAACACAAAAGCTTGATGGAAACTTCTAAAACGATAGAAAATATCACCACTTCCATTCAAGGCGTGAGCTCTCAAAGTGAAGCCATGATTGAACAAGGGCAAGACATTAAAAGCATTGTAGAAATCATCAGAGATATTGCTGATCAAACCAATCTTTTAGCCCTAAACGCCGCTATTGAAGCCGCAAGAGCCGGCGAGCATGGCAGAGGCTTTGCGGTGGTGGCTGATGAAGTTAGGAAGCTCGCTGAAAGGACGCAAAAATCGCTCAGCGAGATTGAAGCCAATATCAATATTTTAGTTCAAAGCATTTCAGACACGAGCGAGAGCATTAAAAACCAGGTTAAAGAAGTAGAAGAAATCAACGCTTCTATTGAAGCCTTAAGATCAGTTATTGAGGGCAATCTAAAAATCGCTAGCGATTCTTTAGAAATCAGTCAAGAAATTGACAAAGTCTCTAACGATATTTTAGAAGATGTGAATAAAAAGCAGTTTTAATGCTCATTCATATTTGCTGCTCGGTGGATAACCTGTATTTTTTAAAAAAGGCTAAAGAGGCTTTTGCGGGTGAAAAAATCATAGGGTTTTTCTATAACCCCAATATCCACCCTTATAGCGAATACTTGTTGCGTTTAGAAGACGTGAAACGCGCTTGCGAGATGCTAGGAATTGAATTGCTTGAAGGCGATTATGAATTAGAAAAATTTTTAGACAAAGCTAAGGGTAAGGAATTGTTAGGGGAAAAAAGCGAGCGCTGTTTTGAGTGCTTTGATTTGCGCTTAGAAGCGAGCGCATTAAAAGCCTTTGAATTAGGGGAAGAAAAATTCACCACCACCTTACTCACAAGCCCTAAAAAAGACCCTAACCAGCTCATCGCTAAGGGACAACACATCGCGCAAAGGCACAATTTGGAATTTGTTGTGTTCAGAAACGATAATTTTGAACATTTTAAGAGCGAATTGGATTTGAATTTGCAAGCTTTGGCGAGAGAAAACGAGCTTTATCGGCAAAATTATTGCGGTTGCCAATTCGCTTTAAAAATCCAAAAAGAATCCCAAAACAGAAGCCCCTTTGAGCTTTACTCGCCCTTAAAACGCCAGATTTTACCCGCAAGTATTGAAGAAAGGACGCAAGTTTTTAGAACATTAGAAGCGGCTAAAAAGGACGCTAATAAGCCTTTTTTAGCCCAAAAAACGATCGCAACTTACCGCTTATTAAATGGGGGCGTGTGGCTTTCTAAAAATTCAAACCCCTTGAATTGCTGTATTCTAGCGCGCTCTAAAAGTAAGGCTAAGGTTAGGATCAACGATTTAAGGTGGGTTTTTTCTCAGCGTTTAAGCGTGCTAGTGGGTTATAGCCAAAGAGATGAAACCTTGTTTTTAACTTTAGAAGGCCTTAATACTCTTATGGCAAAAAACTACGATAATTTAAAAGAGTTAAACCTTAACCCCTTAAATTATGAAGAAGAGTTATCTTTAAGGGCGTTAGTGAGCGGGAGCGAGAGCGTTAACCCTATTATCGTGCTAGAAGAACGCACAGAAAAAACCATTTTTGTAGAAATTAAAAGCATTTTTCAAGAAGAGAAGGTGTTTTATTTGCTCTAAGCTAAACTTTAATGGAGCGATAAATTCTTGTAATTAAAAATTATTAAAGTTGGCTTTAGTTATCCATGCTTGATGAGAACAAAACCTAAAACAATATATTATTTTAAAATATAGCGTTGCGTGTAAGTAGGGGTTATATTCAGTCAAAACATGCAAGTAATTTAAAGTTAATTTAAGATAATTAGGCACAATAGCCGTAAAAAGTTTAAGGCTGTATTTGAAAACTCTATTTAGTATTTATCTCTTTTTATCGTTGAACCCACTCTTTTTAGAAGCTAATGAAATCACTTGGTCTAAATTCTTAGAAAACTTTAAAAACAAGAATGAAGACGACAAACCTAAACCCCTAACCATTGATAAAAATAGCGAAAAACAGCCAGTCTTAGATAAAAACCAGCAAATCTTAAAAAGGGCTTTAGAAAAAAGCCTTAAATTTTTCTTTATTTTTGGGTACAACTATTCGCAAGCCACTTTTTCAACTTCTAATCAAAGCTTGACTTTTGTAGCCAATAGCATAGGGTTTAACACCGCTACCGGTTTAGAGCATTTTTTAAGAAACCACCCTAAAGTCGGTTTTAGAATCTTTAGCGTCTATAATTATTTCCATTCTGTTTCACTCTCTCAGCCTCAAACCTTAATGGTGCAAAATTATGGGGGCGCGTTAGATTTTTCTTGGATTTTTGTAGATAAAAATATTTATCGTTTTAGGAGTTATTTGGGTATCGCTTTAGAACAAGGGGTGCTATTGGTGGATACGATTAAAACCGGTGCGATCACAACGATTATCCCAAGAACCAAAAAAACCTTTTTTCAAGCCCCTTTGCGTTTTGGTTTTATCGTGGATTTTATCGGCTATTTGTCTTTGCAATTAGGGATTGAAATACCCTTAGTGAGGAATGTTTTTTACACCTACAACAACCATCAAGAAAGATTCAAACCACGATTTAACGCTAATCTTTCTTTAATCGTTTCGTTTTAGTGTCCTTTTCCCCTTTTAAATAAGCCCATGATTTTCCTAGGGTATTTTAAAAGCATGGAAAAAACATTCGCTTGAATGCCGTTTTCTTGGCATGCTCTTATGTTTTCTTTATTCCTTAATAAAAGGCTTTTAAACCCGCTCGTGCTAACCCCCCCAGTGCGCATCACCACTAACGCTTCTTTCAAATAAGAAAAGCTTATTTTTTGCACCACAAACAAGCGGATGATCATCTCAAAATCCGCTGAAATCTTATAATCGGTTTTGTATAGCCCATAGCGTTCATAAATGGCTTTTTTGACAAAGAGCGTGGGGTGGGCTGGCACCACGCCATAAAGCAAGGTTTTAGGGCTAAACTCCCCGCTCTCATAATAGCGCACCACTTTTTCTAAACGATCCGGTTTGACAAACACCAGATCTGCATACACGCTATCGCAATTTTTGTTTTCAAACTCATGCACCACTTTTTCTATTACAAACTCATCTTTGTAAAAATCATCGCTATTCAATAGAGCGATAATATCCCCACTAGAACGCTTTATGCCTTTATTCATGGCGTCATAAATGCCCTCATCTTTTTCACTCACCACGCAAGCGATTTTATCTCTATATTTTTGAATGATTTCTAAAGTGCGATCCGCGCTAGCCCCGTCTATAATGATGTATTCAATGTTTTTATAAGTTTGATGAAGCACGGAAAGAATGGTGTCTTCAATGGTTTTTTCGCTATTAAAACACGCCGTAATCACAGAAACTTTTAACAATCCAACCCCTTTTTGATAAACTCCCCCCTGATTTTTAGAGTAAGAATATACAGAATCTTGATAGTTATTTTACATAATCTTTGACATTAAAATAAGGTGGGATTGTGATTCACCAAAACATCACCGCAACAAGAATTTATCCTTATTATACTGCAAAGCTAGAGGGTCTGGACGCAAATCTAATTGTTCTGGCAAGAATATAGATTTATGATTAAAACTAGATAGAATGCATTGTCTATCAATTATAAGATTTGATGATGAAGTAATAACAACTATCTCATTATCATTTTTATATTCAAAACTAAATAACCCATTATCAAACATTTTGTGCATCTCATAACTTAAAGCTATGCCATTATTCACGGCAAAAGATCCACCATCTCTATATGGGATAATATGTGCTGCTTCTAACAAACATCTACCATTAATAAATAATGATTTGCCGGTTATGGCACATTTATTATCATAAGCTCTTAAGACACTTTCTCTAAATAGTTGTTGCTTCCCTGCTGGTCTAAAACTATTTTTAGCAGGATAATAATATAAAATATTATTCATGCTAGCATTTAATATATCCACAAAATTGAAATCAACAATCACTTTATGATGACTATCTAGCACTAAAGCTGTTATAAGGAAATTATAGATATATGAAATGGGTTTATTTAATTCTTCTTGTGTTTCCAAATTAAGATCTCTAAAAGCATCTTGATTGTATCGCATAAGCAAAACATCTTCTTTTGTATGAGCTAAGATATTTTGCAAAATCTCTTTGTTTAAATTTTTTATATTGTAATTTCTCATATAATTTAAAAGCACCAAATATGGGCGAATGGAATCTGCAGTATCATAGTAGGATAAAATAAGTTGTAAAATTGACTTCTTATATTGATTAAGATTGTAAATAGATGAAAACAATTCTTGAGGCGATAAAGAATCAATATTTTTTCTGTTACTTTTTACTATATTTTCATCATACGCATGAATGCCCCAAGAATAACCAAAAGCTTTCATTATTTGTTTTGCTTCTCTGGTTAGAGTAAAATGATAATCACTTGGTTTATCATAATCTATAAGTCCTATTTTTCTCATATCGGGATATTTTGACTTATAGTTGGCAGGAATAAGGTTTAAATATTTTTCAGCACCAAGGTGAGAAAGTGTGGGCAGTTCCACTGCTATAAGATTAGAAAGGTTGTGCTTAAAGTGTTTGAAAGAGTCAAAAAATAAACCCGTGCTATTTCTTTTATATCGCATATTAACCTGTCTCATCATCTCTCCTTTTGCAAAACAATTATGCTCTCTCGTAAATAAAATTTAGTTTTAGAATCAATGATTTTCATCTGCTGACTAGATGTTTTAAGCTTCCTAGCAATAATGATTTCCTTGCATTTAAAACCTAATTTTTGTGCCTCTTGTGCTAAGATTTCATCAGTTTGTATCGGCACTCCTCTATAGCAAGAATTTCCAACTACAATAAAGCAAAATCCTCCATCCTTAAGAACTTCAAAACAATTTTTTAAAACTTTTTGCATATCAAAAAAATAATTATTTAGCATTGTTAAAGTGCTTGATTCTATACCTTTATTGTTAAGAATTTCTAATGTGTAATTAAGCAATATATTTTCTATTTTATCTTGTTGTTTTAAGGCTGCATTTTTGTTATTTCTTAGAGCAGATTTTTTAAGCTTTTTCCACTCTTCATAACTTTTTACAATTTTGCTACTCCATAACTCCATTTTGTAAATTTCAAAATAATCAAATGAATTTGCATATGGCGGAGATGTTAAAATACAATCAACTTTATCTTTTGGTTTATTGTTTATGGAAGAGCAGTTTTTCAAAACTATAACTTTAGAATTTTTTGTATCAAATTCGTTTTTTAACTCAAATGCCCTTAGCACAAGTGCTTTGAGATAAGATTCTATATCTTTAATCTTACTTTTTCTATGCTTAATACCATTGCCATCTTTTTTAAAATTAAGCATTTTTTCTAAATTAGATAATACTAAAAAAGACACAAAATGATAAATCTTAGAATCCAAGTCTTTAAAGGATTCTATAAAATCCATTATGAGATTAAATCGCTTTTTATCAGCATATTTGCTAAAAGATTCCCATTGTGGAAAGGGATATTCTTTATTGCTAGCTATAAAATTATTTACATTTTTTTCTGCTTTTTTTAAATTGTCAGAGTCCAAACTTTCTAATTTTGCTTTAGCGACATTTATGGCAAATGGTGAAGTGTCAAAACCATAGCAAACTTGCGTTTGTATATTTAAAAAGCTAGAGCCAACACCACAAAACGGATCATAAACACTCGTAATAGAACAATCAAAACGATTTTGTAAATGCTCTATAAGATAAGGACTAAAAGCTTCTTTATAGGGAAAAACTTCATTTAAAGAGTCTAATATGTCATCATTATTTACTAAACTTGTCAGCGTTGTAGGGTAGCTTTTTATAATAGGAATAGTATGAGAAACTGTGTTTTTTACAAATCTTTCAAGGGCAATCTTACAATATTTACTTGATAACTCAATGCCGATAAATTGTCTATTCAATCTGCTTGCCACATAGGTTGTTGTACCTATGCCATTAAAGGGATCTAATACAATATCATTTTGATAGGAATAAATTTTTAATAATCTCTCAATTAACTCTTCTGGGTAGGGTGCGGGATGTAAATCTTTTTTAGCATTGTTACTAACACATAAAATACTTTCAAAGCCTTGATTGTTGTCTTGATCAAAATACCAAATATTTTTTGTCCATTCTTTAAATTCTTGGCTAGTAATATCTGCTAATTCTCCCTCAGTTTTATGAATTTTATTTTCCTTATAAAACACTAATATTGCTTCTCCCAAAGGCCTAAAAGATGGGCAAGAAGGGCTTTTCCAACTCCCCCAAGCTGTATTGTTTCCCTGAAAATGCTTAATATCTTTTCCCTTATGCCAAGTTATAAGCTCAAACTCCTTAAAGCCAATTTCATTTAAAATTTGTGTTATATAAACGCTTAAAAATCTCACCTCTTTGCTATCTCTATTTTTCACTGCAAAAGGCACATTGACACAAATCCGCCCATCCTTTTTAAGCACACGGTAGCATTCTTTAAAAATATCGTGCATCAAATTGAGATAAGATTCAAAATCTAAATCATCATTATAATTTTCATATTGATGTGCCACATTATATGGAGGTGAAGTAATAATAATGTCTATAAGATTATCTTCTATATGATTTTTTAGAATATATAAACTATCTCCATTTAGGATCTCTTGCAAACTTTTATTCATTCAAGTAGTATAACACAACAAATCATAGCTTTATATGGGATCTCATATAGTTTTAGTTGTTATTTATATTATTTCTTTAAGTTAAACTTAAAAATAAAATAATAAAAATAAAAAACCTTATTTTACTTCACTCTCTTTAATGGATTTGACATTCAAAGTCCTCCCGTCTTTTGAAGTGGGGATTTTGATGCTCCCCTCTTTTAATTTTTCTCTCAATTTTTCCAACAACGGGTTTTTGAAATCGTAGTTGATGATTTCCCAATTACCCTCCAATTCAGGGGTTACCTTCCCGCCTTTTTCTTCCGTGATGTATTTGATGATTAAATCTCGTATTTGCCCGTTATCTTGCAATTCATCGTAAGAATTATAATACCTATTAGCGTCTGTAACCAAATTTAATGTCTTGGATAATGTCCCAAATCGGTAATTGTTGATCGCTAATTTATACACCGCTTTAGGGTTAATGGGTTTGTTGTTGATTGTCGGATTAATAATCCTTGATCCGGCGGGTTTTGTAACATCAACTTGGTATTTCACGCCAGAAAACATATCAAAGTTATAGCCGCGAATGTTTTCATTAAAACTGATCGTCAAATCTCCTGGTTGCAACTGATTGTAAAATTGATACGACCATTCCATGTATTTCAACAGATTTTCACCCGTTATTTTCACTCCAATGAGCGTGTTAGCGAACTTGTAAATATAGGCGACATCTTTTCTTTTGAAAGGCCCTTTTTTCAAATTGGCGCCAAAATTGAATAAGGCTGCCGCTGAAACATCGGCTTTTGCGTAATATTTTTGAACTTTATTGATCAATTCTATCACCGGTGTTTCTTGCAAGGCGGCGGTTGGCATCGTGGTGATTTTTTCTTCTCCTGTGATAAAATCAGGCCTTTCAATAAAGGTTTTTGTCACTTCGCCAACCACTTCATTAGCGTATTCTTTTGATTTTTTATCCACATATTCGTATTTTTTCGCCAATTCTTCATCTTCTGGCACGCCTTTTGTGGGTAAATTTTCAGTCGTTACGATTTTTTTCTTCGTTTGGGTGTCAAACACCACCACGCCCTTTGCCAGATAAGCCCCATACGCTCCAGGCTCAATGGTATGCACCTTTCCTATTTTGGTGTTATAAACCGCATGCTCATGCCCGGCAAAAATGATGTCAAATTGCGGGAATTTTTTCGCTAAATCCGGTATCCCGTCGCCACCTTTTTCATCTTCTCGCCCCAAATGAAAAGCGCCAATCAAAATATCATACTTCCCTTTTAACTCTTTCAAGGTCTTTTTCAACGCTTCTTCAGCGTCCAAAAACTTCAACCCTGCAAAATGTTCAGGCGTAGAGGCTTCCCAAGTTGGGATGTGCGGCACCACATACCCCACAACCGCCACCCTCACGCCATCAATTTTTTTAATCACATAAGGCTTCACAAACGGCTTATTGTCTGCAATTTTGATAATATTCGCATTCACGACACCGCCGTTAAACCCCTTAATGTTTTTCTCTAAAAAATCTTTGCTGAAATTAAACTCGTGATTGCCAAGCACACGAATATCAAATTTCAAATCGTTTTCGGCTAAAACCAGCGGGTGGATAGGCTCATCATTAAACAACTCCGCGCTATTGCCTTGCAACAAATCCCCGCTGTCAATCAAAACCACATTTTTATTCTCAGCCCTTTGCTTTTTGATTAAAGCCGCAATCCTTGTCAAGCCGTTATTGGGTTTTTGTTCCCCCACCGCATAATCATACGAAAAAAGCCGCCCATGAATGTCTGAAGTTTCTAAAAACACGATTTTGACTTCTTTTGCAGATATTGAAAGTGTTAGCGTTAAAAAGATGACTAAAACCAATTTTCTCATTGAAATCCTTCCATAAAAAAATCTTCATAACATTATTTTTACATGAAATTAACGCTGATGCGATGGTTTTGATTGGAATGTAACGCCTAAATGGGCAAAATGGGTAAGGGGATAGGGGAGTAAAATCATTCCCCCCATTCATCAAACCCCCACTTCAGACCATTCAGCGCGTTTGTCTAAAAAAGCGCGTGCTAAATTCTGTGCGCCTTCTAAAGTGTGGTTAGCCGCCCAACCGCATTGCTTTTCATTGCTGGCAGGCACTTCTTTAGCCTTTAACACGTCTTGCATCGTCTTTTCTAAAACCTCTAAAATCTCTGTATAATTGTCATGGTTTAACACCGTGAGATAAAACCCTGTTTGGCAACCCATAGGCGACCAATCCACGACATAACTGGCATGGTTGCGGATGATCTCAGCGACTAAATGCTCTAAAGAGTGTAGGCTAGGCATGTCCATGTGATCCTTATTGGGCTGCTTGAAGCGCACATCGTATTTGACAATCACATCCCCATTAGCACCCTTTTTGCGATCAGCGACACGCACATAAGGGGCTTTGACTTTGGTGTGATCCAAATTGAAACTCTCTACATTCATTTTCATGTTTTTAACTCCTTCATTCATAAATTGTAATGAAACTTTAGCCTATTTTAGCGAACGCTTGCTCTAAATCTTCTAACAAATCCTGTTCATGCTCAATCCCCACAGACAAGCGCACCAAGCCATCTCTAATCCCTGCAGCTTCTCGTTGTTCTTTAGGGATACACGCATGGGTCATAAATGCCGGAATCCCCACCAAACTTTCCACCCCGCCTAAGCTCTCGCCTAAAATGAATAACTTAAGGCTTTCTACAAAAGCAGTCGCCTCGCTGTCATTTTTGAGGGTAAAAGAGAGCATTCCGCTAAAGCCACGCATCTGTTTTTTGGCTAGCTCGTGTTGGGGGTGAGTGGGAAGACCCGGGTAATAAACCTTTTCTACTTTAGGGTGTTTTTCTAAAAATTCAGCCACGCAAAGAGCGTTTTTTTGATGGGCCTCCATGCGTAATCCTAGCGTTTTAATCCCTCTTTGCAACAGCCAGCTGTCTTGAGGGCCTAAAACCCCACCGATAGCGTTTTGGAAAAAAGCGATCTCTTGGGCTAGCGCTTCATTATTAGTGGTTACAAGCCCGGCGACCACATCGCTATGCCCGCCTAAGTATTTTGTGCCGCTATGCACCACAATGTCCGCCCCTAAAAGAAGCGGGTTTTGGCAATAGGGGGTGGCAAAGGTGTTATCCACGATAGTGAGCAAATGATGATCTTTAGCGACACTAGCGCATTGCGCTAAATCCGTGATTTTAAGCAAGGGGTTACTAGGGGTTTCTAAATAAAGGGCTTTGGTGTTTTGCTTGATAGCCTTTTTAATTTGGGATATGTCGCTAGTGTCTATAATGGTGCAAGAAAGCCCGTTTTTGACAAGCACTTTGTTAAACAAACGAAAAGTCCCCCCATAAACATCATCGCCCAATAACACATGATCGCCTGATTGCAAGAGGGAAAAGACGGCGTGGATTCCGGCTAAACCAGAAGCGAAGGCGAACCCCTTAACCCCCCCTTCTAAATCGGCGATGAGCTCTTCTAAAGCAAAGCGCGTGGGGTTGCCTGAGCGAGAGTATTCATAGCCCTTGTGGCGGCCTATGGCGTCTTGGCGGTAGGTGGAAGTCTGATAAATAGGCACGCTCACCGCCCCCGTTGTCGTATCCTCGCTAATACCCCCATGGATTAATTTGGTTTGCATGCGCATGGTTTTTCCTTTTTTATTGAATTTTTATAAATAAATACCTTTAGAAAGATAACGATCGGCAACATCCGGGAAAATGGTTAAAACCTGGCTGCCTTCGGGGAGGCGTTGCGCTTCTTTCAGCGCTGCCGCGAAAACTGCCCCGCTAGAGCTCCCCACTAATAAGCCGTTTTTCTTAGCTAATTTCCTAGTGTAGCTAAAACCCTCTTCATCTGAGATCGTTTCAAAGCCATCAATATCCAAGTTTGCAAAAAAAGGAGGGATGAACTCCACGCCAATGCCCTCAATCTCATGAGGCCCAGGCTCGCCCCCATTCAAAATAGAACCCTCCGGCTCCACCCCAATCAAGCGAATGTTAGGGATGCGTTCTTTCAAATACTTAGCCATGCCTGCAAAAGTGCCACCACTCCCTATCCCGGCTACAAAGCTCGTAAGGTTTGTGCCTAATTCTTGGACAATCTCAGGGGCTAGGGTGTGGTAGTAAGCGGCGGGATTATCAGGGTTTTCAAATTGCAAGGGCAAATAGCTATCAGGGATACTTTCGGCTAATTCTTTACTTTTTTTAATGGCGCCAGAAATCCCCTCGCTAGTAGGCGTGTTGATCACTAAAGCCCCCAAAGCTCTCATGATTTGCTGTTTTTCTGTGCTGAATTTTTCCGGGACAACAAAGATGGTTTTGAGATGGTGCTTGATTGCCACTAAGGCTAGAGCGATGCCGGTATTGCCTGCGGTAGGCTCAATGATGGTTGTTTTAGAAGTGATTTTGCCCGTTTTAAACCCTTCTTCTATAAGGTATTGGCCTAAGCGATCTTTAACGCTCCCTCCCGGGTTTAGATGCTCTAGTTTAGCGTAAATGGCGGAATTTAACGGAATGGGGTAATCCTTGTTAGTGAATTTAAAAACGGGAGTGCGGCCTATGGCGTCTTGCATTGCGGTAAGGATCATTATTCCTCCTATAATAAAGATAACGATAACTCAATTTTAGCGATTATGCCTAAACTCATTAAATGGAGTAAAATTAAGGGTAAAATGTTGGCTTATTAAGATCGATCAAGGAGCTTTCATGAAAACGATAGAATGGAATGAAGAGCAAAGAAAAGCGTTTCAAGACTTGTTAAGAGAGTTTGTAGCGTTAATTGACGCTAAAATGCAAGAGGAAAAGCAAACAGGCAAAACCCCAAAGATACCAAAGTGGGCTTCATACCAAAGAGAGCTGAACAAGTTTTTAGCATCATGGGGTTATGCGTGTAAAATCAGTCTTGGCTCTGGGAACTTATCCCATAAGCCATCCATCGCTTTTTGCCGTCAGGATATTTTAGGGGAAGGGTTTGTCAATGGTGAGAAACCAACCCCAAAAAAAGGTTTTTACCTCTGGTTTGCTTACTATTGGAAGAACGATGCAGAAAAGTTTTGTCTCTGTATAGGTCGATCCATAGAGGAGAATGGGGAAAAAGAGTGTCAAAAATGCTTGACGTATGACAAAATCATTGATCCTGATGGAGACGCTTATTATCAAGAGAGTTATGACGATTTAGAAGCCGATCTTGAAAACATTACCGACTATTTTTTACACCTTGTTAATGAATTTAATCAAATCCCCACTGCGTTTTTTGAATTAGAGCCATCTAGCGCGAGCCATTGAGAAACACCCCCATACCAAAAAGGAACTCTCTCATAAGGGATTTCCCTAAAATCCACCAACGCTTTTAAGCTAAACCTTAAAAAAGCTATCGTTTGGTTACAATCAAGCTTTGATATTTGGATTAAAAAACGCTATTTTTTAGATTTTGCAATCAGTATCCCATTGATGAAAATGAGAAAAGCAAGCAGGTTTTGATTAAAACCGCCCGCTTGAAAGAAGTTTTTAAGTGCGTTTAAATTTCACTCCACTTCCGCATCAATTACATCGTCGTCTTTTTTCTTAGGCTGTTCAGCGTTGTTTTTATTCGCCATAGCTTCGCCTAATTTTTGAGCCGCTTGCGCTAATGTTTTTGTCTTGTCTTCAAGCTCAGCTTTAGTAGCGTTATCGTTTTTGACGCACTCTTTAAGGGCGTTAATGGCGTTTTGGATCTCGTTAGCGTCGCTTTCATTCAAATTCGTTTTATGCTCATCAAGGCTCTTTTGGGTTTGGTGCGCCAAACTATCGGCATGGTTTCTCGCTTCAATCACTTCTTTTTTCCTAGCGTCTTCTTCTTTGTGCAATTCAGCGTCTTTAACCATTTTTTCAATTTCGCTATCAGACAACCCGCTAGAGCCAGAAATTTTAATCTCTTGGCTTTTACCGGTATTTTTATCTTGCGCTGACACGGTTAAAATCCCGTTAGCGTCAATATCAAAGGTTACTTCAATTTGCGGCACGCCTCTTGGAGCGGGAGCGATGCCTTGCAAATCAAATTTACCCAACGATTTATTATCCCTTGCCAATTCCCTTTCGCCCTGTAAAACCATAATGGACACAGCGGGTTGGTTGTCTTCAGCGGTTGAAAACACTTGAGATTTTTTCGCCGGGATAGTCGTGCCTCTATCAATCACTTTAGTCATCACGCCCCCTAAAGTTTCAATCCCAAGGCTTAAAGGCGTAACGTCTAATAAAAGCACATCTTTCACATCGCCTTTTAACACGCCCCCTTGAATGCTTGCGCCCACAGCTACGACTTCATCGGGATTGACGCTTTTATTCAAATCTTTATTAATAAACGCTTTCACCCTTTCTTGGACTTTAGGGATACGAGTAGAGCCTCCCACCATCACCACTTCTGAAATCTCATTTTTGGTTAGCCCTGCGTCCTTGATCACGCTTTCAATTTTAGAAATCGTTTCTTCCATGAGATCTTCTGTCAAGCTTTCAAATTTAGCCCTAGTGAGTTTTTTAACCAAGTGTTTAGGCCCGGTAGCGTCCGCGGTGATAAAGGGCAAATTGATTTCAGTCTCCATCGCAGAGCTCAGTTCTTTTTTAGCGTTTTCAGCCGCTTCTTTCAGGCGTTGCAACGCCATCACATCGTTTTTAATCTCAATGCCCGTTTCGCTTTTAAACTCAGCCGCTAAGAAATCAATCACACGATTGTCAAAATCATCGCCCCCTAAAAACGCATCGCCCCCTGTGGCTAAAACTTCTACGACATTATCGCCTGTTTCTAAAACGGTAACATCAAAAGTCCCCCCACCCAAATCATAAACCATGATTTTTTCGCTCTCTTTTTTATCCAAGCCGTAAGCTAACGCCGCGCTGGTAGGCTCATTGATGATCCTTAAAACGTTAAGCCCTGCAATCGTGCCGGCTTCTTTAGTCGCTTTCCTTTGGCTGTCGTTAAAATAAGCCGGAACCGTGATCACCGCTTCCGTAACGCTCTCGCCTAAATAACTTTCAGCGTCTTCTTTGAGCTTCATTAAAATTTTGGCTGAAATTTCTTGAGGGGTATAAACTTTACCCGAAATCTCAATCGCGCAAGCCCCATTCCTATCCACAATCTTATAAGGCAAGCGTTTTTCAGCTTCTTTAGCCTTATCTTCATTAAACATCAAGCCCATGATTCTTTTAATAGAATAAATGGTTTTTTCTGGGTTGGTTACCGCTTGTCTTTTGGCGCTCTCGCCCACTAAAATCTCGCCCTTATCCGTAAAGGCTACAATAGAAGGAGTGGTGTTTTTACCCTCTTTATTCGCAATAATCTTTGATTCATTGCCTTCATAAACCGCCATTGCGGAGTTGGTTGTCCCTAAATCAATTCCAATAACTTTTCCCATGCGTTATCCTTTCTTTTAAAATAAATGTTTTAATCGTTTTTAGCAATGCTCACCATTGCCGGCCTCAAAACCCTACCCTTATACTTGTAACCTTGTTGCAAAACCTGCACGATTTTCCCATTTTCTTTTTCTTCGCTTTTGACTTGCATGATCGCATTGTGGAAATGGGGATCAAATTCTTCTAAGCATTCAATCCCCTCAATGCCATGCCTTGCCAAAACTTCATGCAACTTTTCCATCGTAAGCTCCAAGCCCTTGGTTAAAGCGCTCTCTTTATCCACTTCTAAAGCGCTTCTATGAGCCCCAAGAAGCGCATCAATCACTGGCAATAGATCCAATGCGATTTTTTCATACGCATACTCTAACGCCATGCTCTTGTCTCTTTCTAAGCGCTTTTTCACGTTTTCAAAATCCGCATGCACTCTCAAGTATTTTTCGTGCATTTCTTTATATTTAAGCTCAAAATCTTCCCTGATCTCGCCTTCTTTTTCGCCCGCTTCTTGCTTTTTGCTTTCACAAGTGCAAGAATTTTCACAAGACTCTAGCTCTTTTGGGCTTAAATCGTGTTCTTGGTTGTGTTCATCTTTCATTATTCCTCCTTAGAAATCGTTTGAAAAAACCCTTCATAATCGCATTCTAGTTTCCCCACGCAAAGCAGTTGCATCCGCTTGTTTTGAAATTCTATAGGGCGTGTTACTAGCATGCAATCAGGCTCTATAAAATGCAACCCCTTTTTGAAACGCTCCAAAACCTTACCCCCTAAAATGTCAAAAAATAAAGGGCTGTTTAAAAGCGTTTTTAACCCCATCAGATTAAAGCGTGTGATTTGTGTGCTGGAATACTCCAAACGCTCTAATTGCCTGGCCAAACTCAACGCATTGACAGAAGCAGCGATTGAGCGCACTTCTTTAACGCTTTTGCCCACAAGCTCTAATAAAAACTTCTCCATTTTAACGCTGTAACCCAGCGCGCAAGAAAACGCCAAAAAATCCAAAATCAAAAAGCGTTTTTCGCATTCAATGACTCTTTCTAAACGCTCCAAACTGGGTTTTTTTAACAGCGTGAAAAGCCCAAAATTTTCACTTGCACTTTTTAAGCGTTTTTCATTCACCTTTAAAACTTCAAAGCGCAACGACTTGTGCCAATAGTTTTCAAACGCCTTAAAAGTAGGCAATCTAGCGCCGCTAGAATGGGCTTGATAGAGCATGCCTTCTTTAGAAAGGATTTGAAAATAATTCCTGATCGTCGCGCAAGATATTTTCAAGTTTGCCAACTCTTTCAAGCGTTTAGAGCTAATGGGTTCTAAAATCTGCAGATAGGTTTTAACAAACGCATCTAACAAACTCTCTTTCTTATTCAAATCAGAACCTACTTTAATTCTTCTTAACATCATTATTTGAAAAATCTCGTCAATCACCATTCTTGATGAAAGAACCTTCGCATTATAGCACAAAAAGTTAATAATCTATCACTTGTTTTGAAAAAGTGATAAAAATTACCTGATTTTTCTTTAAAGTTTAGTCTGTATCACTAAATTTATTTACTAGCATTAAATTAGGATTTTTTATAGAGTTGATTTAATTTAGATCTGATCTCATTTAAATATGGATAATCCTTTTTGTTTTATAATGAAACTCATTCTCTTAAGGGGATAGGGGGGTATTTTGAAATAACTCTCCCCCTACAACCCCCCTTAAAATCCCCCTAACCCCCAAGACCGCTTTTTTAGTAAAGTTATCGCTTGCTTGACGCAAGCTCTTTACTATTTTATTATCTATCTTTTATTAAAAAAACTTGTTATCATGCTAAACATGAACACACACACAAGAGGCATTGACAGCAATCTGATTTATTCGCTCAAAAGCATTTCATTATCCATGTTTAGAAAGGGTTTTTTTGGGCTTTATCAAGGCTCCATTTCGGCGCGTATTGGCACCAATCAATTTGTGATCAATAAAAGAAACGCTGTTTTTGATCAATTGAATGAAAACACCTTACTGGTCTTGCATGACAAAATAGATTACCGCTGGAAAGAAGCGAGCCTGGATTCGCCCATTCATGCGAGCGTGTATCGGGAGTTTTTGGACGCTAAATTCATCGCTTACGCGCGCCCTCCTTATAGCCTAGCGTATTCCTTGCGCCATAACCGATTGCTCCCTAGGGATTATTTAGGGTATCGTTCTTTGGGCGAAGAAATCGCCATTTTTAACCCCAAAGACTATGACAGCTGGCAAGAAAGAGCGGATACAGAGATTTTACGCCAACTGCAAGAGAGCAAAAAATATTTTGTTTTCATTAAGGGGTGTGGGATTTTTGCCTACCACAGAGAGCTTTCTAAACTCATGGAAGTTTTTGATTTGATTGAAAACTCATGCAAGGTTTTACGATTGGGCGATTTAATGGATTATTGCTATAATGATGATCCACGATTGAGCGTGTAAAAAGCTAAAAAGGATAAAACATGACCATCAACACCCATTACACCCCTAATTTCACACAGCTCCAAACCTTGAACAATATCAATAATGACGCAACCATAAAGGACAGGAATCAAGCAGAGCAGGATTTACAACAAAGCAGTATTCAAGATGGTTTCAGCCAAGATAATACGCCAAACGCCCCTGATTTTGACAGGTTACAAGCTTTAAACGCTATCAATAACGACGGCGAGATTAAAGATAAATCCCAAGTTGAAAAAAGCCTTGCTGATGGCGAAAATACCCCTGAAATTTATTCCAGCCTAGACACATACGCTTAAAAAGGGGTTCACCATTCCTTCAAAGCCATTTTGATCGCTTCTATCACGCAATCCATCCCACCCGCTAAACTAAAAAGCCAGTATTTGTGCGCGTAAATGTATTCTAATTGCTTAGCCCTTAATTCGTCTTCATTATTCGTTTTTTTACACACGATTTCAGCGATATGCAATTCCTGGTGGAAAATGTAAGATTGTATCGCATCCATGAAATACGAATTGAATCGCTTGTCATCAAAAAGCTCTTTAACGTTGTCAATTTCAGCGCTCAAATTTTCTAATGCTTTAAAATCCAACTCGTCTAATTTTTTTTCTTCATGAAGCTTTTCCACTTTTTCTAAAAATTCTGCCACCTTTAAAAACGCTTCTTCAACTTGCGTTTTTTTCTCATTGGCGTATTTGATGATTTCTTCGCATTTTTGCTTGGCGATCTTTAAATTTTTAGCCTGTTCTGATTGGGTGGGATAAATAAGATTGATAGGAGGCTTTGGCTTGGATTTGTCTATTTTTTCGCACACTTCTTTAAAAGGCATTTCTTTAGTCCCTTTAATCCTAGCCCCCCCTTCAGTAGCGTTAATGACTTCTAATTTATAGGGCGTGTTAAAAATATCTTTTTCAAAAAATTCTAAGAAAAGTTTCCACACTAAAGTGGTCTCTACTTTCCCATTACCTCCGTATTTTTCTATAAAGATCTTGTCTTTATCCTTTTTAGGCTTGATCTCTCTATCGCCATAAATCGCCCCACTAGCGTGGCTGTTACCGCTTTGTGAAAAGCTCAAATCTTGCCCGATAAACACGCATCTTTTGAAACGAGAATGCACCACTAATTCATACGCCATGTTCGCTGCACTCATGCCTATGCCCACATAACCATACTGGTGCAAATCAAAAAGGTTAGTATAACCAAAGGGGCGGAAGCTGAATTGCTTAACCCCCTTTTTAACCGCTTTAATCAATCGTTTATGCACAATGGAAGTCAGAGCAAAAATAACGCCTTCTTGAAAATCTAAGGGGGTTTCTTCGTAAAATTTCGCCGTCAAATCCACCCTTTCTAAAGACAGCACAATATCAGGCTTGATACCGGCTTTAGCCAAAATAGGGAAAGAAGCGTCTATGCAAAAAAGCGTCGCATAAGGAGCGATTTCTTTTAAAAGGGGGAGTTGCTTATTTAAACTAGGCCCGGTTGAAACAATAATAGCGGTATCTCTGTTTTTTAAAGCGTTCACAAAATCCACTAAACTAGGGCTTTTGATGACTTCAGGCAAATTAGCGGCATGTTGTTTGATGCCTATGAGCGCGTCTTTAGCGTCATTGCCCACGCTAATAGCGCCATGCTCTAAAGCGCGCGTGAAATGCTGGTTGATTTCTATCATTTGATCAGAATATCGTTCATAATAAGCGTTAAAAAGTTTTAAATCATACATTCTTGCGTATAAACGAGACTTTTTATCCATATCAAATAATGAAGCGATCATGTTGTAATTGCAAAAACTTGCATGCAATAAAATCAAACGATTTTCTAAAATCTCAGTGGAAAAATCCAAAAGATTCAGCACGATGAAAATAATTTCTATTTCAGGCTCAATGACCACCAAGCGTTTTAAATTGCCATTACCTAAAAGCAAGCGATAAAACACCCCATTACCCAAGCCAAAATAATACAAATAAGGATAAAGCATGTGAATTTCGCTATTTTTGTATAGCTCTAAGCTTGAATCTAGCGGGCTTTTTTCAAATAAGGGGGTGTTTGTTTCTTTATCTAAAAGGTTGAAATTCGCGCTATCATTCCCTAAAAACACTTCGTATTTTTTGTTTTCTTTAATGGCTTTGAGCTTTGCGAATAAGAGAGGGTCTTTTTTGAAAAGAGCTTGTAAGTTTTTTTGATAAATATCCATCGTTCCAACTTATAAAAAGGGCTAACGCCCCTTTGAATCAAGGGTTGTTATTGTAAAAGCCTTAAGACATTTTGTTGCACCGCATTCGCTTGCGCCATAGCAAAACTCCCGCTTTGCGCCAAAATATTGTATTTAGAAAAGTTCGCGCTCTCTTCAGCAAAATCCACATCTCTGATTTGAGATTCAGCCGCTTTAACATTCACTTGGGTTACAGAAATATTATTAATGGTGGTAACCAATTCCATTTGCACCGAACCCATATCCGATCGGATCTTGTCTAATTGCGTGCGCGCTGAATCCGCCATATCCATCACAATCATCGCCCCTTTAAGGCTTGTTACCCCAGCCCCTATACCTTGAGAATTGGTTTCCGCTTGCGCGCCATTAGCGTTCGCTCCAGCTGCGGAAGCCACATTCGCATCAAAAATGCCCCTAACCGCTCTCAAATTCACGGTGTATTCTGCCACCCCTTGAGCGGAATGAAAGCCCACATGGCTAAAATTCACACCGCTCACAATGATGTCTCTAGCGTCGGTCCTAGTCAAGGTTAAGCGCCCAATAACCGCATGCTGTGTCCCAGAAATCCCTGCAAAATTCCCTCCCCCAAAAACCTGACCGCTCGCGCTCGCTGCATGCACTGAGATCGCGCGCCCGTCAATGGAGTGCAAATTAATGCGCCCTTGAATATCCAAGCTCGCTTCCACGCCGGTGCGATCTTTGACGGAGTTAATGGCATTAGTCAATCTCCCGTCAGCGTCGTTTTTATGCACATCATTCACGGTCCCAATTTCTACGCCATTAATGGTAAGCTCCCTCACAGTTCCTGATTGCACAGGAGTGCCACCGGTAGCCATGACATTATAAGACGCCCTAACGCCTAAGGTGTTAGAAAAGCGGTTGATGATTTCGCTTAACGCCCCAATCCCAGTGCCAGCGCTTGTAGAAATACGCACGGTTTCAATCTTATAATCATTCACGCCATTGACTTGTTTGAAATTCAATCCCACTTCAGTCAAGTTTTGCGCCGCCGCACTAGCGAGCATGCCTGCACCGCTAAAAGAAGAGGTTTCCATGCGCACATGCCCAATCTTATCTGAGCTCGTTGAGCCAATAGACGCCTTAACCGTGGTGTTAGAATACGCGCCGATTTGAAATTCTTTGTTAGAAAAACTTCCTGAAAGCATTTGTTGGCCGTTAAAGCTTGTGGTGTTAGCGATATTGTCTAGTTCTTCTAACAACCTTTGAATATCGCTTTGGAGCGCTCTTCGGCTTTCTAAAGTTTGCCCATCTTGAGCGGCTTGAACGGCTTTGGTTTTAATGGTGTCTAAGATTTTGATTTGCTCATCCATCGCTTTATCAGCGGTTTGAACCATACCAATAGCGTCATTAGCGTTGCGGATCGCTTGACCCAAATTCGCACTTTGACTCCTTAAGCTATCAGCGATCGCCATCCCACTAGAATCGTCAGCGGCTTTATTGATCCTAAGCCCTGAGCTTAACTTTTCAAGCGAGCTTGAAAGGTCTCTGTTGTTTTGAACCCCTACCGCATGAGAAGTTAAAGCGGCGATATTGGTATTTATCCTAAAACTCATGTTTGCATCCTTTGCATAGATATTTGCTGTTAATCAAGCAAAGGGTGTTCCAACTCTTTGATTTTTAGCGCCGTTATAGTTTTTATGGTTTAATAGGGCGTTTAGTCAAAATTCTATGCTACAATCATTTATTAATAGGTATAAACATTTTATTAAAGGCGTTCCATGAAGCACCTTATTATTGTAGAATCCCCCGCAAAAGCCAAAACCATTAAAAATTTTTTGGATAAAAATTATGAAGTTATCGCCTCTAAAGGGCATGTTAGGGATTTATCCAAATTCGCTTTAGGCATTAAGATTGATGAAACCGGCTTCACTCCTAATTATGTCGTGGATAAAGATCATAAAGAACTTGTCAAACAAATCATAGAGCTTTCTAAAAAAGCATCTATTACTTATATCGCTACTGATGAAGACAGAGAAGGGGAAGCGATAGGCTATCATGTGGCATGCTTGATTGGGGGGAAATTGGAGAGCTATCCTAGGATTGTTTTTCATGAGATCACGCAAAATGCGATTTTAAACGCTCTAAAAACCCCACGACAAATTGACATGTCTAAGGTCAATGCCCAACAAGCCAGGCGTTTTTTAGATCGAATCGTGGGTTTCAAGCTCAGCTCATTGATTGCATCAAAGATCACTAAAGGCTTGAGCGCTGGGCGGGTGCAAAGCGCGGCTTTAAAGCTTGTGATTGATAGAGAAAGGGAAATCAAAGCCTTTAAGCCTTTAACCTACTTCACGCTAGACGCTTACTTTGAGCCGCATTTAGAAGCGCAACTCATCAGCTATAAGGGCAACAAACTCAAAGCCCAAGAACTCATTGATGAAAAAAAAGCCAAAGAAATTAAAAACGAATTAGAAAAAGAAAGCTACACTATCTCTAGTATCGTTAAAAAATCTAAAAAATCCCCCACACCGCCCCCTTTCATGACTTCCACTTTACAGCAAAGCGCTTCCAGTCTTTTAGGCTTTTCGCCTACAAAAACCATGAGTATCGCTCAAAAATTATATGAAGGCGTAGCCACCCCGCAAGGCGTTATGGGCGTGATCACTTACATGAGGACTGATAGCTTGAATATCGCTAAAGAGGCTTTAGAAGAAGCGAGGGCTAAGATTTTAAAAGACTATGGCAAAGACTACCTACCCCCTAAAGCCAAAGTCTATTCCAGCAAGAATAAAAACGCCCAAGAAGCCCATGAAGCGATCAGGCCCACTTCTATTATTTTAGAGCCAAACGCTTTAAAAGACTACCTTAAGCCTGAAGAATTAAAGCTCTATACCTTAATTTACAAACGCTTTTTAGCTTCTCAAATGCAAGACGCTCTTTTTGAAAGCCAAAGCGTGGTTGTGGCTTGCGAAAAAGGCGAGTTTAAAGCGAGTGGCAGAAAACTCCTTTTTGATGGTTATTATAAAATTTTAGGCAATGACGATAAGGACAAATTGCTCCCCAATTTGAAAGAAAATGACCCCATTAAATTAGAAAAACTAGAGAGCAACGCCCATGTTACAGAGCCTCCGGCACGCTATTCAGAAGCGAGTTTGATTAAAGTTTTAGAAAGTTTAGGCATAGGCAGGCCCAGCACCTACGCCCCAACGATTTCCCTTTTGCAAAACAGAGACTACATCAAGGTAGAAAAAAAGCAGATCAGCGCTTTAGAGAGCGCTTTTAAAGTGATAGAAATTTTAGAAAAGCATTTTGAAGAAATCGTGGATTCCAAATTCAGCGCTTCTTTAGAAGAAGAGCTTGATAATATCGCTCAAAATAAAGCCGACTACCAGCAAGTCTTAAAGGACTTTTACTACCCTTTTATGGATAAAATTGAAGCCGGGAAAAAGAATATCATCTCTCAGAAAGTGCATGAAAAAACCGGCCAATCATGCCCTAAATGCGGGGGGGAATTAGTCAAAAAGAATAGCCGTTATGGGGAGTTTATCGCTTGCAATAATTACCCTAAATGCAAATATGTCAAACAGACTGAAAACGCTCACGATGGAGCCAATCAAGAATTGTGCGAAAAATGCGGAGGGGAAATGGTGCAAAAATTCAGCAGAAATGGGGCGTTTTTGGCTTGCAACAACTATCCTGAATGCAAAAACACCAAATCGCTAAAAAACACCCCTAACGCCAAAGAAACAATAGAAGGCGTGAAATGCCCAGAATGCGGGGGGGATATTGCCTTAAAAAGGAGCAGGAAAGGCTCGTTTTATGGCTGTAACAATTACCCTAAATGCAATTTTTTATCCAACCATAAGCCCATCAACAAGCGTTGCGAGAAGTGCCATTATTTAATGAGTGAAAGAATCTATCGCAAAAAAAAGGTGCATGAATGCATTAAATGCAAAGAGCGTGTGTTTTTAGAGGAAGAGAATGGCTAAAGAAAATCCGCCTGTCGTTTTTGGGCCTGTTTTATCCAGGCGTTTTGGGAAGTCTTTGGGCGTGGATTTATCGCCCTCTAAAAAACAATGCAATTACAATTGCATTTATTGCGAGTTGGGTAAAGCCAAGCCCATTGAACGCATGGAAGAAGTGATAAAAGTAGAAACCTTGATTAACGCCATTCAAAACGCCCTAAACAATCTCACCATCCCCATTGATGTTTTAACCATTACCGCTAATGGCGAACCCACTCTATACCCTCATTTATTAGAGCTTATCCAAAGCGTCAAGCCTTTTTTAAAGGGCGTTAAAACTTTGATTTTAAGCAACGGCTCGCTCTTTTATGAGCCAAAAGTCCAGCAAGCCTTAAAGGAATTTGACATCGTTAAATTTTCTTTAGACGCTATTGATTTGAAAGCCTTTGAAAGAGTGGATAAGCCCTATTCTAAAGACATTAACAAGATTTTAGAGGGGATTTTGAGCTTTTCTCAAATCTATCAAGGGCAACTGGTGGCTGAAGTGCTGTTGATTAAGGGCGTGAATGATAGCGCGAACAACTTAAAACTCATCGCTGCCTTTTTAAAACAAATCAATATAGCCAGAGTGGATTTAAGCACCATAGACAGACCCTCAAGCTTTAAAGCCCCTAAATTGAGCGAAGATGAATTATTAAAATGCTCTTTATTTTTTGAAGGGCTTTGCGTGAGTTTGCCTAAACGATCCATTACTCAAGCTAAAAAATTGATTTCTTGCGGTATAGACGAATTGCTCGCTTTAATTTCCAGGCGCCCTTTAAGTGCAGAAGAAGCCCCCTTAATACTGGATTCTAACGCTTTTAAGCATTTAGAAACTTTATTAAACCATCAACAAATTACGATTAAAAGAGTCGGCTCTTTGGAGTTTTATTGCGCGTTTTAACCTCCATTTGTAAGTTTTACCTTACTTTAGGGAGCTTAAGCTTTTAAATAAGGTTCTCTTTTATTACCAAATAACGCCACAATACCATAAAAAATCAAAAGCCGACAGATCATTAAAAACTTGGTGTAATGTTTTTAATCGCTACATCCTTTTACTATAACCATAACCCGCTTTTTCTGCTTTTTTTTCAGTATTAGCCGCTGCTTCTATTTCTTTATTAATATCAGCAACGATGTTTTGAATGATTGAAAAGCTTTGAAAGGATGAAAGGTTGGCTTGTGGGTTTCTCATTTCAAGCATTTTAGCTTGAGCTTTAGAGCGTATTTTTAGATTTTCGTTTTGCCATTCTTCTGTAACATTAAAATCTCTAGGGTCTAGTTCTAAATAGGCGATAGAACTTGGTCTATAAAAATTCACTTGTTTAGCGATAGCTTTTTGTGAATAGGGCAGAGATTCTAGCTCTTTTTGCAAATAAGCTATAAGCTCTTGCGCTTTTGATCCTCTTTGAGAGTGGGGTTGTTTAGAGTTTGGAAGGTGTTTTGGCTGGATAGGGGTTTGGTTTGTTTTTGTGGGTTTAGGGGTTTTGCATTCAGCTTCTACTTCTATAGCAATACTATCTTTAATTCTTGCTTTTTTAATAAAGAATTGACCATGTTTTTCTTCGCAATTTTGTTCTAGGTCTTTAATGAAATCTTTCTGTGTTTTAATGGTCTTTTGTTTTTCTTGTTCTGTCTTTTGTCTTTCTTGTTCTAACTCTATCCCACTCTTGTTCGCCTTTTGTTTTTCTTGTTCTGTCTTTTGTCTTTCTTGTTCTAACTCTATCCCATTCTTGTTTGCCTTTTGCTTTTCTTGTTCTAGTTCTATTTGTTTATCAGTATCACCAACACTACAAGCGGCTAATAAGAAACTTGTCGCTATTGTTAATCCTGAATATTTCCACCAATTGATTTTATTCTCTTTTTCAGCTTGTTTGGATTTATCTTGGACTTTATCGTCTAATTCTTTTGCTCTCTTGCATGCAACATGGGTTAATACTACTAATGCCGCATTGCTTTTCTTGGGATGTTTTTTTACAAATTCTCTAACTTTCTTTGCAATTTTTGTAAAAATCCCACCAATTTGATCTGATCCTTTAAAATAAGTCCCTTTATTTGTCTTTGTGTTAGCCATCTCTGTGTTCTTACCGACTTTATTTGTTTTTCCTATTTTTACTGATTTCATTACCACCCTTTTTTTCAAAAAACAATCTTACCCATCAAAATTAAATCTATGGAAACTAATACGAAAAAATCCACTCAAGTTAGATCAACCCATTTATTATCAACGCGCAGTTAAGCCATGCTCTTTCAACTCTTTTTCTAACTTGGCTACAGCGTTCCAAGTGGGGATCACGCTATCAGGGTTTAAAGAAATGGAAGTGATGCCCTCTTTGACTAAAAACTCTGTTACTTCAGGGTAATCGCTTGGGGCTTGCCCACAAATCCCGCAATATTTGTTGTGCCTTTTACAAGCTTCAATCGCTTTTTTAAACATTCTTAGCATCGCTTCATTCCTTTCATCAAAGACATGGCTGACTAATTCGCTGTCTCTATCCACGCCTAAAGTGAGCTGGGTTAAATCATTAGAGCCAATAGAAAAGCCATCAAACAAGCTTAAGAAATCATCAGCCAAAATGACATTCACGGGTAATTCACACATGATATAGATTTCAAGCCCGTTTTTACCGGATTCTAAATTGTTTTTTCTTAAGATCTCTAGGACTTTTTTACCTTCTTCAATGGTGCGTAAAAAAGGGATCATCACTTTCATGTTGGTTAATCCCATTTCTTCCCTCACCAACGCTAAGGCTTCGCACTCCCATGAAAACGCTTCATTATAGCTTTCTGAATAATACCGACTAGCCCCTCTATATCCAAGCATGGGGTTTTCTTCATTAGGCTCATAGCTAGAGCCGCCAAGCATGCGCATGTATTCGTTGGATTTGAAATCGCTAGTCCTTACAATGACAGGTTTAGGGTAAAACGCCGCACTGATCATGCCAATGCCTTCAGCGATTTTTTTCACAAAAAAATCTTTAGGGTTAGCATAGCCTGCCATGAGGTTTTCAATTTCATTTTTTTCTTTCACGCTTTTTTTGTGGTGCAAATCCACTAATGCTAAAGGGTGGGCTTTGATTTGATTTAAAATAATCATTTCCATTCTGGCTAACCCTACGCCGTGATTAGGGAGTTGAGAAAAGCCAAAGGCTTTTTCAGGGTTTCCAATATTGATGTAAATTTTTGTTTGCGTTTCTTGCATGTTAGAAAGCTCCACCCTTTCAATTTCATGCTCATAAATGCCTGCATACACATAGCCCTCTTCGCCCTCAGCGCAAGAAACCGTGATTTCCATGCCGGTATAAAGGCTATCAGTCGCCCCGCTCACCCCAACAATGGCTGGCACGCCAATTTCTCTCGCCACAATCGCCGCATGGCAAGTGCGCCCTCCACGATTAGTGATAACCGCGCTCGCTTTTTTCATGCAAGGCTCCCAATCTGGGTCGGTGTTATCGGTAACTAAAATTTCGCCCTCTTTAAAAGAATTCATATGCTCCAAATCATTGATGATACGCACTTTCCCTGAGCCGATTTTACTCCCAATCGCTCTGCCTTGTAAGATAATCTCTTTTTTTTCGTTAGGGTTTTTGAATTTGAATTTTTCAAAGACTTGATTTTCTTCTTTACTTTTTTGGCTTTGAACGGTTTCTGGGCGTGCTTGAACGATAAAGATTTCCCCGCTCTCGCCATCTTTAGCCCATTCTATATCCATAGGGCGGTATTGTTTGGCTTCTTTAGAGTAATGTTTTTCAATTTCAATGGCGTATTTGGCTAAAATCAGCACGTCTTCATCGCTCAATGAAAAGGATTGCCATTCTTTTTTGGTGGTTTTAATATTTCTGGTGGGGTGTTCGCTACCTCTTGGGGCATAGACCATTTTTTGCGTTTTATTGCCGAGTTGGCGTTTGATAATGGGGCGTTTGTTTTGCTCTAAAGTGGGCTTAAACACATAAAATTCATCGGGGTTTATCGTGCCGCCCACCACATTTTCGCCTAACCCCCACGCTGAAGTGATAAACACCGCGTCTTTAAAACCGGTTTCAGTGTCAATAGAAAACATCACGCCCGCGCTGCCTTTATCCGCTCGCACCATTTTTTGCACCCCCACGCTCAGGGCGACTTTTAAATGATCAAACCCACGACTCGCTCTATAGCTAATCGCTCTGTCGGTAAAAAGCGACGCTAAACAGGATTTGATATAGTGGATCAATTCTGTTTTACCCTTAATGTTTAAATAAGTGTCTTGCTGTCCGGCAAAAGAAGCGTCCGGCAAATCTTCTGCAGTAGCGGAGCTCCTTACAGCCACATCGGCTTCTTTCATGTGGTATTGCTGGCTTAAAATTTCATAAGCTTGAAAAATCTCATCTCTCAAATCGCTAGGAAAAGGCGTGCCAAAAATAAGCTCTCTGATTTGTTTGGAGCGGATTTTCAACACATCAATTTCGGTGGCATCAACATTTTCTAAAAGCTCTATGATTTTTTGTTTAGCCCCCCCTTGCTCTAAAAGATACCAATACGCTTCGCTCGTGATCGCAAAGCCATCAGGCACTTTAATCCCAATTGGCACTAGTTCTTGAAACATTTCACCAATGCTAGCGTTCTTGCCCCCAACCAGATTCACATTCTTATTGTTCAACTCTTTGAAAAACTTGATATATCGCACAAAACTCCCTTAAAATTATCATTAAGTCTTTTAAAACAAAAATCTAATTAATGAATGATAGCATGATAGAGCTTTAGTTTTAGCTAGTTTGTATTCTAAGCTTTCTAATAGGGGTGTATTCTTTTTGATTTATGATTTTATTGTATAATAGGCGGTTAGTTAGGTATTTTTGAATATAGAAAGGGTGGTTTTGTATAGGCGGTTATTGTTGAATTTGTTTTGTATGGTGTTTTTACAAGCGTGTTTAAAGCCTATGAGCGACCCTAAAGCTGAGAAAGTGGATTCGCAAGTGCAATGCGGGTTTGGCTCAAAAGATTGCTAAATTTTAAGGTTTGAAGAAAGGAAACATAAGTTTTAAAGAATGAGTGCGGAATTGATTGCTGTTTATAAAGACGAGCAAATAATAGATTTAGAGAGCGCGAAAGTCTTAGGGCTGAGCGATGGGATTAAAGCGTTAAAAGGGAGTGAGCCGATATTTTTTGATGATTCGCCTTTGGCTTTAGAGGTGATCAGGCATTCATGCGCACATTTGCTTGCGCAAAGCTTGAAAGCCCTTTATCCGGACGCGAAATTTTTTGTAGGCCCTGTGGTAGAAGAGGGGTTTTATTACGATTTCAAGACCGCTTCAAAAATCAGCGAAGAGGATTTGCCTAAAATTGAAGCGAAAATGAAAGAGTTTGCGAAGTTGAAACTCGCTATCACTAAAGAGACTTTAACCAGAGAGCAAGCTTTGGAGCGTTTTAAGGGCGATGAATTAAAGCATGCGGTGATGAGTAAAATCAGTGGCGATATATTTGGCGTGTATAAACAAGGCGAGTTTGAAGATTTGTGTAAGGGGCCGCATCTCCCAAACACCCGTTTTTTAAACCATTTCAAGCTCACTAAACTGGCTGGGGCTTATTTGGGTGGCGATGAAAACAATGAAATGCTCATTAGAATCTATGGCATCGCTTTTGCCACCAAAGAGGGTTTAAAAGACTATCTTTTCCAAATAGAAGAAGCGAAAAAACGAGATCACAGAAAGTTAGGCGTGGAGCTAGGGCTTTTTAGCTTTGATGATGAGATAGGGGCGGGCTTGCCTTTATGGCTGCCTAAAGGGGCAAGACTCAGAAAACGCATTGAAGATTTATTGAGTCAAGCGTTACTTTTAAGAGGTTATGAGCCGGTTAAAGGCCCTGAGATTTTAAAGAGCGATGTGTGGAAAATCAGTGGGCATTATGACAACTATAAAGAAAACATGTATTTCACCACGATTGATGAGCAAGAATACGGCATAAAGCCCATGAATTGTGTGGGGCATATTAAAGTCTATCAAAGCGCTTTGCACAGCTACAGAGATTTGCCCTTAAGGTTTTATGAATACGGCGTGGTGCATCGGCATGAAAAAAGCGGCGTGTTGCATGGGCTTTTAAGGGTTAGGGAATTCACCCAAGACGATGCACATATTTTTTGCTCTTTTGAACAAATCCAAAGCGAAGTGAGTGCGATTTTAGATTTTACGCATAAGATCATGGAAGCGTTTGGTTTTAGCTATGAAATGGAATTATCCACTAGACCGGCTAAATCCATAGGCGATGATGAAGTTTGGGAAAAGGCCACTAACGCTTTAAAAGAAGCCCTAAAGGAGCACCGCATTGATTATAAGATTGATGAAGGAGGAGGGGCTTTCTATGGGCCTAAGATTGACATTAAAATCACTGACGTTTTAAAGCGTAAATGGCAGTGCGGCACGATTCAAGTGGATATGAATTTGCCTGAACGCTTCAAGCTCGCTTTCACTAATGAGCGCAATCACGCTGAACAGCCAGTGATGATCCACAGAGCGATTTTAGGCTCGTTTGAAAGGTTCATTGCGATTTTGAGCGAACATTTTGGGGGGAATTTCCCTTTCTTTGTCGCGCCCACTCAAATCGCTCTCATTCCTATTAATGAAGAGCATCATGTTTTTGCTTTGAAATTAAAAGAGAAACTAAAAAAGCGCGATATTTTTGTAGAAGTGCTGGATAAAAACGACAGCTTGAATAAAAAGGTGCGATTAGCCGAAAAGCAAAAAATCCCTATGATTTTAGTGTTAGGGAATGAGGAAGTGGAGACCGAAATTTTATCCATTAGAGACAGAGAAAAACAAGCTCAATATAAAATGCCCTTAAAGGAGTTTTTAAACATGGTTGAATCTAAGATGCAAGAGGTTAGTTTTTGAGTAGAAGCGAAGTGTTGTTAAACGGAGACATTAATTTTAAAGAAGTGCGTTGCGTGGGCGATGATGGCGAAGTGTATGGGATTATTTCTTCTAAAGAAGCGCTAAAAATCGCTCAAAATTTAGGCTTGGATTTGGTTTTGATTTCAGCGAGCGCGAAACCTCCCGTGTGTAAGGTGATGGATTATAATAAATTCCGCTACCAAAATGAAAAGAAAATCAAGGAAGCCAAGAAAAAGCAAAAGCAAATTGAAATCAAAGAGATCAAGCTTTCCACTCAAATCGCGCAAAACGATATTAACTATAAAGTCAAGCATGCGAGAGAATTTATTGAAGCCAATAAGCATGTCAAATTCAAAGTGGTTTTAAAGGGTAGGGAAAGCCAAAACTCAAAAGCCGGGCTTGATGTGCTTTTGAGAGTCCAAACGATGATGCAAGATTTAGCCAACCCTGAAAAAGAGCCAAAAACCGAGGGGCGTTTCGTTTCGTGGATGTTTGTGCCTAAGGCTAAAGAAGCCCCAAAAAACGAAAAGAAAACTAAAGAAAATAACCCGCCTTTTAATCGTATTAACCTTATGAAAGGAGAAAATCATGCCAAAAATGAAGACTAATCGCGGCGCGTCTAAGCGTTTCAAAGTCAAAAAAAACTTGATTAAGCGTGGCAGCGCTTTTAAAAGCCATATTTTGACTAAAAAAAGCCCTAAGCGTAAAGCCAATCTAAACGCGCCAAAACATGTGCATCACACTAACGCGCATTCTGTCATGTCGTTGCTTTGCAGGGCTTAGGAATGCTCATTAGAAAGTGGAGTTAATCCCCTTGTTTAAGGGAAAGTCGTTTGAAAAACGCACCTAAAAATATTTTAAAAAGAAAGGTAAAGAAATGAGAGTTAAAACAGGCGTTGTGCGCAGAAGACGCCATAAAAAAGTCTTAAAACTCGCTAGAGGGTTTTATAGTGGCAGAAGAAAGCATTTTAGAAAGGCTAAAGAACAGCTTGAAAGGAGCATGTATTACGCCTTTAGGGATCGCAAACAAAAGAAAAGAGAGTTCAGGAGTTTGTGGGTGGTAAGGATCAATGCGGCTTGCAGAATGCACAATACAAGCTATTCGCGCTTCATGCATGCCCTAAAAGTGGCTAATATTGAATTAGACCGCAAGGTTTTAGCAGACATGGCGATGAATGACATGCAAGCTTTTAAGAGCGTGTTAGAGAGCGTGAAAGAGCATCTTTAATCTCTATTGGCTGTTAGGTTTTAGTTTTAGCCTAAAAAAGGTGAGAGGATTTAGGACTTTTTACTAAAAAGTTCCTAAAATTGATTTTTGTTTCAATTTATTCTCATTCAATCGCTATATTTAATCAAAAAGAAAGCAATTTTATAGTAGAATGTAGCATTTAGAACTCAAGTAGAGAAAATGTAGAAGGAAGGAATACATGAAGAAATCTGTTATAGTAGGTGCTATCTCTCTAGCAATGACAAGCTTATTGTCAGCAGAGACCCCTAAGCAAGAAAAAGCTATTAAGACTAGCCCTACCAAAAAAGGTGAAAGAAATGCTGCTTTTATAGGGATTGATTACCAGTTGGGTATGCTCAGCACTACCGCTCAAAATTGTTCCCATGGGAATTGTAATGGTAATCAAAGTGGGGCTTACGGCTCTAATACGCCTAACATGCCTACAGCGTCAAACCCAACAGGAGGGCTTACTCATGGCGCTCTAGGGACTCGTGGGTATAAAGGCTTAAGCAACCAACAATACGCTATCAATGGTTTTGGGTTTGTTGTAGGGTATAAGCATTTTTTTAAGAAAGCCCCACAATTTGGAATGCGTTATTACGGATTCTTTGATTTTGCAAGCTCTTATTATAAGTATTACACTTATAATGATTATGGCATGAGAGACGCTCGCAAGGGTTCTCAAAGTTTCATGTTTGGCTATGGGGCTGGCACAGATGTGTTGTTTAACCCGGCTATTTTCAATCGTGAGAACTTGCATTTTGGGTTTTTCTTAGGCGTTGCGATTGGTGGCACCTCTTGGGGTCCAACAAACTATTATTTCAAGGACTTGGCTGATGAATACAGAGGGAGTTTCCACCCTTCAAATTTCCAGGTCTTAGTGAATGGAGGGATTCGTTTAGGCACGAAACACCAAGGTTTTGAAATTGGCTTGAAAATCCAAACCATTCGCAACAATTATTATACCGCTAGTGCGGATAATGTTCCTGAAGGGGTTACTTATAAATTCACCTTTCACCGCCCCTATGCCTTTTATTGGCGTTACATTGTAAGCTTTTAAAGTGTTTTAGGGTTAATCTTATGGGGGCATAGAAAAGGGCTTTTGCTCTTTGTGGCCTTTTATGACTTTCTTGTATCAAAGCCGTTGTTTAATCAATACGGCCACTCAGCAAAAATGAAATCGCAATCCTTACAAGCAATTGAACTCACTAGCAACTGCACACAAACAAGTTTTTGAAAAATCAAAAATGAGTTCATTATTTTTAAAAATAAGGGATATAGGTTAGCTGTTTTAATGGAGCGTTGATCATAAAATCTAAAAATCAATTGGCTATTAAAACGCTATAAGTTATCTTTAATCAATCAGATGATAGAATTCATTTTTTATTTTTGAATTGGGAGCATTTGATGAAAAAATTAGCGGTTTCTTTATTATTTACAGGGACTTTTTTGGGGCTTTTTTTGAATGCGAGCGATTTTAAAAGCATGAACAATCAGCAACTATTAGAGCAAGCAGGGAAAGTTGCTCCTAGCGAAGTTCCAGAGTTTCGCGCAGAAGTCAATAAGCGATTAGCAGTGATGAAAGAAGAAGAGCGTAAAAGTTATAAAGCGGATTTTAAAAAAGCGATGGATAAAAATTTAGCTTCTTTAAGCCAAGAAGATCGCAACAAGCGTAAAAAAGAAATTCTTGAAGCGATTGCTAACAAAAAGAAGACAATGACCATGAAAGAATACCGCCAAATGGGGTTGGATTTGCATGATTGTGCATGTGAAGGCCCTTTTCATGATCATGAGAAAAAGGGAAAAAAGGGGAAACAACCAAGCCATCATAAGCATTAACGCTTAAGGTGTGCTGACTTTTTTTGATTTTTGTAAAACCACGCCGTAAGTTTTTAGCTTTTGGCTAGGGGATATAAGGCGTTTTCGTGTTATAATTTTAGCGTTTGGGCACTTAAAATAGAGGTTGCTTGGTGGGTGGGCTTTGTTGATTCTAAAATCCTTTAGCTGTGAAGGGCATGCCAGTTTTTTAGAGTTAAAATTTTTGGAGTGTTTGTATTTTTTGGATATTTATAGTATCATACCCAATAATAAAGACCCTTTGAAAGTCTGTATTTTAAGACGACTAAAACAGCTTGAATTCTAGGTGGTTTTTTATCAATAGAAGAAGATTTCAAAAGAGAGCTTTTATGAAGAACGGTATCTATTTTTGTTGCGGTTATATATTAATTTAATTAGGAGTTTGGTGTGAAACGGATTTTATTTTTTTTAGCGGCTACGACTTTTTTGTTGAGAGCAGAAACGGATTCTGCCACTATTAACACTACAGTTGATCCCAATGTTATGTTTTCTGAAAGCTCCACAGGGAATGTGAAAAAAGACCGCAAGAGAGTTTTAAAGAGCATGGTTAATTTAGAAAAAGAGCGCGTGAAGAATTTTAACCAGTATTCTGAAACCAAGATGAGTAAGGGCGACTTATCCGCTTTTGGAGCTTTCTTTAAGGGGAGTTTGGAAAGCTGTGTGGAGCAAAAGGTCTGTTATTATGAGCATAAAGATGGTAAGGTTTCTTTTGTGGTGAATGACAGGGAGAAGTTTTATAAGCATGTGCTTAAAGACTTAGGGACAGAGCTTTCACTCCCTTTGTTTAACTGGCTTTACAAAGGCTCGGATTTTGGGGCTTTGCATGAGCAGTTTGGGGATATGTATGATGGGTATATCAAATACTTGATCAGTATGGTTAGGGTGAGCCAAAAAGAAAAGGCTAGAAAACTGGATACAGCCACTTTTAAGAGAATGGAAGAGCAAGCTGAGAAAGACACTAAGGCAGCGTTTCAAAAGAGGAGCAGTGGGGAGCTTGAAAGCCATACTGATAGCCCTGAATTTATAAGCTCTTCTAAGAGGACACAGAACGCTTCTAATTCGGATCTCAATTCTACGACCAATGCTAACGCACTCAAAGAAACAGCTTCAAAAGAGCCAGAGGCTTCTTCAAAAAAAGAGAAAAAGTCTAAGAAAAAACGCCGCCTTTCAAAGAAAGAAAGGCAACAACAAGCCTTGCAACAAGAGTTTGAAAAACAAATTAGCGACTCTAGTAAGTCTGAAAAATAGTAAAATAGCCCTAGCTTACCTTTTTGAGTAGGGGGGCTTTCTTTAATAAGTCTCTTAAGCACTCCTTTTCTAGGCTTTATAGCTCTCTATCGCTAAGCTCTCTGTGTCCTATTGATTTAGGACTATCTCTTTTAAAAATCACCGCTTTTTTAAAATCTTTAGACTTCAAGCTTTTTGGTTTTTTTGTGGTAACGATTGGTAAGCTTAAGGTTTTGTTACGCAAAAATCTTTGAAATATAGCGATTGATAGAGTTAAACATAACCTCAAGACATTCCAACGCATTTTATAAAGCCTATAAAAGTTTTTAATGGAGTATTGGTAATCAAATTGATGCTTTTGAGTATTTTTCACATTTAAAAAAAGCTTGCTAAAAGCGAGTGATAGTTCCTCATAACGCGCTCTTAGGGGGTTATGGGGAATTTTGGGGTTGGGGAGAGTTATTTCAAAAGGCCTCCTATCCCCTTATGAGCTTGAATAAACTTAATGAGTTTTATTATTAAATGGAATTTAAAAACGATGAAACAAAGTTTTAAAACCCTATTTTTTAAAATTTTTTAAGAATATCAAAGCGGATAAGGCTTATTGATATTTGATAAAAACAAACCTTTTTACTTTCTTTAGAAACCTAAAGCCCCCTAAAGATTAGATTTATCCCTTAGCATTTTAAGGTTTTGGCTAACCCCCCTAACGAGGTCTCTTTGTATTTTTCATTCATGTCTTTCCCGGTCGCATACATCGTAGCGATCACTTCATCTAGGCTCACTTTAGGCTTGTATTCATCTTCTAAGGCTAATTTAGAAGCGCTGATCGCTTTAATCGCCCCTAAAACATTGCGTTCAATGCAAGGGATTTGCACCAAGCCCCCCACCGGATCGCATGTCAATCCTAAATGGTGCTCCATAGCGATTTCACTAGCGATCAAAACCTGTTGCGTGGTCGCTTGGCACAAATGGGCTAACCCCCCCGCAGCCATAGAGCTTGCCACGCCAATTTCAGCCTGACACCCGGCTTCTGCGCCGCTCAAGGAAGCGTTTTTCTTGTAAAGATAGCCAATCGCCGCGCTAGTGAGTAAAAAATCATTGATGGCCTTTTGCGATAAATTTTCAAACAAATGGTTTTTAGCGTATAAAAGCACGCTTGGCACCACCGCGCACGCTCCATTAGTGGGGGCGGTTACCACCTTGCCTCCGCTGGCGTTTTCTTCAGCAATGGCGCGAGCGTAAAGCGAAATGTAATCAATCAACGCTAAGGGGTCTTTCCCGCTTGTGGGGTGTTTTTCTAAACGCGTTTTAATGCTTGGGGCCAATCGTGTTACTTTCAAAGAACCAGGCAGATACCTTTCTTTAGAATTAGCCCCATTATCATAACACTCAAGCATCGCATGGTAAATTTTAGCCATCATTGCATCAGGGCGGTTTTTCAGGGCGTCTTCTCTCAAGCGCACGATTTCAGCGATGTTTTTTTGGTATTTTTGGCATAATTCTAGCAATTCCTTAGCGCTTGAAAAATCATAGGCAATACTTTCATTTTCACCCTCTTCAGACAAGTTGTCTAATTCTTTTTCAGTATAGACAAACCCTCCACCGACAGAATAGTAAGTTTCTTCTTTTAAAACCTCATTTTTAGCGTTAAAAGCTTTTAGAATGAGGGCGTTTTGGTGTCTGGCTAAAGGCTTATTGTCAAAAATCAAATCTTTAGCGTAATCAAAAGGGATATGATGCTGGTTAGCGAGTTTTAAAACTTTGTTTTCAAACACTTCATGCAATAAGGCTTTTTTGGTTGTTACCTCCAATTCGTTAGCATAAATGCCATGCAAGCCAATTAAAACCGCCTCATCGCTCAAATGCCCTTTACCGGTCAAGGCTAATGAGCCATGCAAGGTGATTTGAACGCGTTCAACCTGCTCTAAAACGCCTTTTAACAACCCGCAAAATCTCGCTCCAGCTTCCATAGGCCCTATAGTGTGTGAAGAGCTAGGCCCCACGCCGATTTTAAAAATAGATAAAATAGAAAAACTAGCCATTAAAATAGTCCTAAAAACACGCTCAAAGCCGTCAAGCTCCCAAAAATAAACACAAAAATATCCACTTTAAAGTTTCTAAAACGCTTCAAACTAGAAATGCTATAAAAAGCTATCATAGGCATCACAAACAGAATGAGCGCGATAATGGGGCCGCCTAAATTTTCAATAAAATCCAAGATATTAGGGTTAATATAAGCCACAAGCGTGATAGTCAGCCATAAAAAAATCGTTACGCTAATATTCAAGGGCTTAGAAGCTTTTTTCAACTTTAAACTTTGAATGATAATACCTTCTAAACCCTCCTTAGCCCCATAATAATGCCCAAAAAAAGATGAAAAAATCGCTAAAAAAGCCACCACAGGCCCCGCATAATTGATTAAAGGGTTGTTTAAAGTGTTAGCAAAATAGCTTAAAATGGGGATATTTTGTTCCCTTGCTTTCACAAAATCGTCAGCATTCAAGCACATGACGCACGAAAACACAAAAAACATCACAAACCCTAAAAGCATCAGCGATGTCCCTAATTCAATTTGATTGAGTTTATACTCTTTGAAAGCGCCGTATTCTTTTTCCACATTTTGAGTGAAGGTTGAAATGATGGGGCTATGGTTGAATGAAAACACAAGCACCGGTAAGGTTAGCCAAATAGCTAACACAAATTCTTTAAAACTCGGCATCACAAAAAGGTTAGCGCCCTGCCAATAAGGGATAAGATACAAAGAAAAAAGCAATAAGATCAAGCATAAGGGATACACCAAAGCGTTACAAATGCGCGTAACAATCGTAGCGTTAAAAACCATCACCAACATCATTAAAGAAACTAACGCTACAGCCAGTAAGCCCCGATGGAAAGGCGCTAAATGCAACTGGTTAGTGAAGAAATGATCAAACACATTAGTGATACCCACCCCATAAGCCAAACAAATAGGATAAATCGCAAAGAAATAAAGCAAAGTGATAAGAAAACCCCATTGAGCGCCAAAATGAGAGCGAACGACCATGGTAATGTCTTCTTTATCTTTAGATCCTATGAAATAAGCTAAAGCTCTATGCCCCAGATAAGTTAAAGGGAATATAATCGCGCTCATCACCACAATAGCCCATATCCCATGCCCACCGGCTCTAATAGGCAAAAATAAAATCCCAGCCCCCACCGCCGTGCCAAATAAGGACACCATCCAACGCAAATCAAACAAATTGAGTTTTTTAGGATCTCTTGGAACTGCTTTTTCTTGCACCATGCTATTAAACCGCCCTTTTATCGTGTTAAAGAGATTTCATTGTAGCATAAAGCTTTTTATGATTGGGGTTTTTTGAGATTAAGGGGTGGTTTTTAGCGTGCATTTATTCCCTAAAATCCACGATTTAACCCGCACAAGCTATAATAACGCTTAAAAAAAGATTAATAAAGGATTATAGAAATGTCAAACACAACCTGGTCACCAACTTCATGGCATTCTTTTAAGATAGAGCAACACCCCACTTACAAAGATAAGCAAGAATTAGAAAGGGTCAAAAAAGAATTGCACTCCTACCCTCCTTTAGTGTTTGCTGGCGAAGCGAGGAACTTGCAAGAGCGCTTAGCCCAAGTCATTGACAATAAGGCGTTTTTGTTGCAAGGGGGCGATTGCGCAGAGTCGTTTTCTCAATTTAGCGCTAACAGGATTAAAGACATGTTTAAAGTGGTGATGCAAATGGCGATTGTCTTAACTTTTGCTGGCTCTATACCGATCGTGAAAGTGGGGCGCATTGCTGGGCAATTTGCCAAGCCTCGCTCTAATGCGACTGAAATACTAGATGATGAAGAAGTGCTAAGCTATAGGGGGGACATTATCAATGGGATTTCCAAAAAAGAAAGAGAGCCAAAGCCTGAAAGAATGCTTAAAGCCTACCATCAAAGCGTAGCGACTTTAAACCTTATCAGAGCCTTTGCTCAAGGCGGGTTAGCGGATTTGGAACAAGTGCATCGTTTCAATTTGGATTTTGTCAAAAACAACGATTTTGGGCAAAAATACCAGCAAATCGCTGATCGGATCACGCAAGCTTTAGGGTTTATGCGAGCATGCGGGGTGGAGATAGAAAAAACGCCTATTCTTAGGGAAGTGGAGTTTTACACCAGCCACGAAGCGTTACTGCTCCATTATGAAGAGCCTTTGGTGCGTAAGGATAGTTTGACTAACCAGTTTTATGATTGCTCTGCACACATGCTGTGGATTGGCGAAAGGACAAGAGATCCTAAGGGCGCACATGTGGAGTTTTTAAGGGGGGTTTGTAACCCTATTGGCGTGAAAATCGGGCCTAATGCGAGCGTGAGCGAAGTGTTAGAATTGTGCGATGTTTTAAACCCGCACAACATTAAGGGGCGTTTGAATTTGATCGTGCGCATGGGTTCTAAGATGATTAAAGAGCGTTTGCCTAAGCTTTTACAAGGGGTATTGAAAGAAAAACGCCATATTTTATGGAGCATTGATCCCATGCATGGCAACACGGTCAAAACCAGCTTGGGGGTTAAAACAAGGGCTTTTGATAGCGTGTTAGATGAAGTGAAAAGCTTTTTTGAAATCCATAGGGCTGAAGGGAGTTTGGCTTCAGGGGTTCATTTGGAAATGACAGGTGAAAATGTTACAGAATGTATCGGTGGCTCGCAAGCGATCACCGAAGAGGGTTTGAGCTGCCATTACTATACGCAATGCGATCCAAGACTAAACGCCACCCAAGCCCTAGAACTCGCTTTCTTAATCGCTGACATGCTCAAAAAACAGCGTGCTTGATTGAAATCAAGATAATAAGAGGCTTTAATCAAGCGATCGTTTCTTGTAATGCGTTCTATAGGGGGATTTAGTTGGGGGTTGTAGGGGGGAGTTATTTCAAAATACTCCAGTTATCCCCTTAAGAGAATGAGTTTTGTATAAAATAAAGTTTTAAAAATTAAAGGATAATAAGGTTAAATAAGGTTTTGAGTGCCGACATTTGATGAAAACAGAGCCAAATATTAATCTATCTTTAACTCTTTTTCTTTATAATTATCGTAAGCATTTTAATATTCAAAGGAGCTTGAAATGAGAATTTCTCTTTTAGCTGTAATTTTAGCGTTATTGTTTGTGGCTTGCCACGAAACTAAAAAACAAATCTTACAAAACGAAGCCGATAGCACCCCTTCAGAAAAAACCATTTGGCAACCTGAACAAAAATAAAAATTGTAAAAATCCTCAAAGGCATTTTTTAAAATAAACACAATCAAAAAGCTAGTGGGTGATAGTTTTTTGTAAAGCGATCTTAGGGTTGTAGGGGGAATGATTTCAAAACACCCCCTATCCCTTATGAGTTTTATTATAAAACTAAAATGGAGTTTAAAAAACAAGTTTTTAAAAATAAGAGAATAGCCAAAAAGCCTAAAATTAAAAAATCTCAAATTAAAACGGGCGAAAGCTTGAGAGTTAAACTACAAACTCTCTAAAACCTTTTGAGCATGGCCTTTCGCTTTGACATTGTAGAAGCATTTTTCTAAAACGCCCTGCGTGTTGATAATGAAAGTGGAGCGGATAATCCCCAAATGCTCCTTCCCATAGAGCATGCGTTTGCCATAAGCTTTGTAAAGATTGGCGGCTTTTTTATCTTCATCGCAGAGCAAAATCACATTCAAAGAGCATTGGCTGATAAATTTTTGATGCGATTGAGCGTTATCAGGGCTTACGCCTACGACAACAGCGTTTTTCTTTTCAAATTCACTAAACAGAGCGCTAAAGTCTTTGGCTTCTAGAGTGCATCCGGGGGTGTTGTCTTTAGGGTAGAAATACAGAACCACTTTTTTATGGAGCAAATCTTTTAAAGAAATCTCTACGCCATCGCTGTTTTTTAACCTGAAATCAGGGGCTAATTGCCCTACTTCTAATTTTTCCATCCTTGTCCTTTAGTAGAGAATGATAGCGACTTTTTGAGGCCCATGCACCCCAAAAACGGTTTTTAATTCAATATCGGCTGTCCGGCTAGGCCCGCCAATAAGGAGCATGTTTGTGGGTAATACGCCGTTTTTACTTTGGTTTTTTAAAGCTTGCATGCCTTCACTCAAATTGCGCACAATGGATTCTTTTTTCAATAAGATGATGCAATTAAGGGTGATGAGCGAAAGCAATCTTGGGCTTGCATGCGAAGAAACCGCCCCAATCATGCCCAAGCTTGAAATCCCACAAATCCCATGCAATAAAGCCGTATCAATCTCAAACAACTCTTCACGCATCGCTTCAATTTCTTTATCATAAGGCTGTAAAGTAAAATCCTTGAACGCTTCAAAATTCAAATTCAAATCTGTAGAGTGTAAGACTTTTTTGCTTTTAAAATTTTCTAAAGCCTTTAAAATTGTTTGCTCTAAATTTTCTTTAGCGCTTTCAATGACTTCAGCTTTATTCAACACTTGGAAATGTTTGTATTCTTCCACCAAGTCTTCAAACTCCACTTTAATGATATTCCTGTAAGCAGGGTTTGCTCCCTGAATGGCATGCTTGGCTCTGGCTTCTTTAATGCGGTTCAAAATAAGCTCTTTACTCATAAATCACCCCTTCTAAGTGCTGGACTTTTGCATGCAAGCTTGTGTCCATATTGGGTAAGGTTCTCACGCTCGCCCACTCTTTGACTAAAGGCAGTATGGGAGCTAAAAGCTTGCCTAAAGGCGAGAAAAATTGAGCCATTTTCAATTGGAAACGCCACTTAGCCCCATCGCTTGCCATTTTGGCAAACATCTTCATAGAGAATTTTTCCATCCCGCTGTGTTGGGTGCTTTTAGCCCCCTTAACTACGCCCCTACCCTCGCCCACTTTATCCGATCGTAAATCTCTAATGAGCTCGGCTAAAGGGATTTCTACAGGGCAAACTTCAGTGCAACGCCCGCAAAGACTGCACAAATTAGGGATATGCCCGTAATTATTCAGGCCAAAGAGTTGGGGGGATACCACCACGCCTATAGGGCCAGGATAAGTAGAAAGATAGGCATGCCCACCGATTTTGTCATACACGGGACAGTGGTTCAAACAAGTCCCGCAACGGATGCATGAAAGAGCGCGATAATACTTTTCATCAGCCAAAATATTAGAGCGGTTGTTGTCTAATAAAATGATGTGGGCTTCTTTAGGGCCGTCTAAATCGCCCTCTTTTCTGGGGCCTGTGATAATGTTTTGATAGCATGTGATAGGCACACCCACAGCGCTTGGAGCGAGCAGATTGTTTAAAATCGCCGCATCATCAAAGCTTTCTACTAATTTTTCAATCCCGCAAATAGCGACATGCACATCGCATGCGGTGGTGCTCATGCGACCATTGCCTTCATTTTCCACTAACCAGATCGCCCCCTCATTAGCGATAGCGAAATTAACCCCACTAATCCCCATTTTAAAGCTTTCAAATTCTTTGCGCATGTGCTTCCTGGCGATCGCATTGAGCTTCTCAGGCTCTTCTTCATAAGCGGCGTTGAGTTTTTCTTCAAAAATCTTACCGATTTGCTTGCGGTTTTTATGGATAGCTGGCACGACAATATGCACAGGGTGTTCATTAATGAGTTGGATAATCAATTCGCCCAAATCCGTTTCTTGCGCTTGAATGCCCTTTTCTTTCAAGTAATGGTTCAAGCCAATTTCTTCGCTCGCCATGGATTTTTGTTTTAAAATGCGATTGATATTCTTTTCTTTAGCGAGGTTGTAAATGATTTCATTAGCTTCATCGCCGTCTTTAGCGTAATGGATTTTAAAGCCGTTTTGAGTGGCGTTTTTTTCAAACAATTCCAAATACTCATCAAGCCTGGATAAAATTTTAAGCTTGACTTCTTTGCCTAATTCCCTTAAATTTTCCCATTCGCTGTAACGATTTTTAAGGAGATTCTTACGATTAGCCCTTAAGGTGTCCATTGCAGAACGCAAATTTTCCCTTAATTGCATATCGCCTAATTGGTCGGTGATGATTTCTTCGTATTCTTGGTCGCTGTGATATTTTTCCATGATTATTCCTTAAAACAATTCTTTAATGTTAAAGCCCAAGTCTTGAGGCTAAAAAGTCGTAAAAATGCATGGGTTTTGTGGGAGAGCCCATTTTTTGCATAGCGGTGCTGATATTCATCAAACACCCAGCGTCCGCTGAAACAATCACATCCACCTGACGGCTTTCTATGTCTTTAATCTTTTCTTTGACCATAACCGCTGAAATTTCAGGCTCTTTGACTGAAAAAGTCCCCCCAAACCCGCAGCATTCTTCTTCTTTTTCCAATTCAATGAGTTCCACATTTTTAAGCTGTCTGATGAGATTTTTCGCCGAGTCAATCACTTTAGCCACCCTTAAAGCATGGCAATTAGAATGCCATGTGATTTTAAGGGGTTCGCCCTTATCTTCATACTTGACTTGCAATTTTTTATCCAAAAACTCGCTCAATTCATACACCCTAGAGCAAAAATCTTTAACCATGTTAAATTCCGCATGCCCTTCAAACAATTCCAAATAATCATGCCGCATCATCCCTGTGCATGAACCGCTAGGCAAGATAATAGGGTAGTCATTATTGGAATAAAGTTTGATATTGTATAAAACGACTTTTTTTGTTTCTTCATAATACCCTGAGTTGTAGCTTGGCTGGCCACAACATGTTTGGTCTTTTTTAAAAACCACTTCCAAATTTTCCTTACGGAGTAATTTGATAGCGTTAAGCGATGCGTTGCTGTATATGGCTGCTCCTAGACAAGTAGCAAAGAAATTGACTTTCAAAGAAGGCTCCTTAAAATTCCAAATTAAGAGTTTCAAACATAATATAATACTCAAAATTAGTAAGATTGTAATCACAAGTTGATAAACCCACTCGCTCAAACATTGTTACTAAAATAAACCACAAACGCGCTCAGCCCCACCTAATATTAAACGCTGCTCGAAATTAGTTTTTTCTTTTAAGTAAGATAAAAAAGTACTTTTAATTATTCAAGGAAAATGCATGGAATTTTATCAAGTCTATGACCCATTAGGCAATATTTGGCTGAGCGCTTTAGTGGCGCTATCGCCTATTGCGCTCTTTTTTGTTTCTCTTATTGTCTTTAAACTTAAAGGGTATAGCGCTGGGTTTTTAAGCTTAGTGCTTTCAATCATTATTGCGTTATTTGTGTATAAAATGCCTGCTCAAATGGTGAGCGCGAGTTTTTTCTATGGCTTTCTTTATGGCTTGTGGCCGATCGCTTGGATTGTGATCGCTGCGATTTTTCTTTACAACCTTTCAGTGAAATCCGGGTATTTTGAGATTTTAAAAGAAAGCATTTTAAGCTTGACGCCGGATCACCGCATTTTAGTGATTTTGATCGGCTTTTGTTTTGGCTCGTTCTTAGAAGGCGCGATTGGTTTTGGAGGCCCGGTAGCGATCACAGCGGCGATTTTAGTCGGCCTTGGGCTAAACCCCTTATACGCTGCCGGATTATGCCTAATCGCTAACACCGCTCCTGTAGCTTTTGGCGCGGTGGGTATTCCTATTACGGCGATGGCTAGCGTGGTGGGTATCCCTGAATTAGAGATTTCTCAAATGGTGGGCAGGGTGTTACCCATTTTTTCCATTGGTATTCCTTTTTTCATCGTGTTTTTAATGGATGGTTTTAGAGGGATTAGAGAAACTTTTCCTGCAGTGGCCGTTACCGGGTTTAGTTTCGCTATCGCACAATTTTTAAGCTCTAATTATCTAGGGCCGCAGCTTCCGGATATTATTTCAGCTTTAGTGTCATTGATCGCTACCACTTTGTTTTTAAAATTCTGGCAGCCCAAACGCATTTTCACCAGCAATGGCAAAGAGCCCGCAATCAGCACAAAAAAACACCATATTTGTAAGGTGGTTGTGGCGTGGATGCCTTTTGTGTTGCTCACGATTACGATTATCATATGGACGCAACCCTGGTTTAAAGCGCTCTTTAAAGAAGGCGGGGCTTTGGCGTTTTCTAGCTTTGCTTTTGAATTTGATTCTATCAGTCAAAAGATTTTTAAAACCGTTCCCATTGTTACTGAAGCGACCAATTTTCCCGTCGTGTTCAAACTCCCTTTGATTTTAACGACAGGCACTTCCATTTTTTTAGCCGCTCTTTTAAGCGTGTTTTTGTTGCGCGTGAAAATCAGCGATGCGATAGGGGTGTTTGGGGCCACTTTAAAAGAAATGCGTTTGCCAATTTTAACCATTGGCGTGGTTTTAGCGTTTGCGTATGTGGCTAATTATAGTGGTATGAGCGCCACGCTCGCTTTAGCGTTAGCAGATACCGGGCATGTTTTCACTTTCTTTTCGCCTGTGGTAGGCTGGCTTGGGGTGTTTTTAACCGGAAGCGATACAAGTTCTAACCTTTTATTTGGCTCTTTGCAAATGCTCATCGCTACACAGCTTGGCTTACCTGAAGTGCTTTTCTTAGCAGCCAACACTTCAGGGGGTGTTGTGGGTAAAATGATAAGCCCTCAAAGTATCGCTATCGCTTGCGCAGCGGTGGGGTTAGTGGGGAAAGAGAGCGAATTGTTCAGATTTACAGTAAAATACTCTATCGTTTTGGCAATCATCATGGGGATTGTCTTCACTCTTATCGCTTATGTCTTCCCCTTTATTATTCCAGTTACTCCTACTTAATGGAGGGGGTTTAGGGGAGTAAGAGAATATTTTTTAAAGGGATTTTTAGTGCTAGAATTTCATCAAGTTTATGACCCTTTGGGTAATATTTGGCTGAGCGCTCTTGTAGCTTTATTGCCGATTTTATTGTTTTTCTTATCTTTAATGGTTTTTAAACTCAAAGGTTATACAGCGGCCTTTTTGAGCGTAGCTTTATCAGCTATTATTGCGGTTTTAGTGTATAAAATGCCTGTTAGCATGGTGGGTTCAAGCTTTCTTTATGGCTTTCTTTATGGCTTATGGCCGATCGCTTGGATTATTATTGCGGCGATTTTTTTATACAAACTCAGCGTTAAATCCGGCTATTTTGAAATTTTAAAAGAAAGTGTTCAGTCCATCACTTTAGATCACCGGATTTTAGTGATTTTGATTGGCTTTTGTTTTGGCTCGTTTTTAGAAGGAGCGATCGGTTTTGGAGGGCCTATTGCCATCACAGCGGCGATTTTAGTGGGGTTGGGGTTAAGCCCTTTATACGCTGCTGGGTTATGTTTGATCGCTAACACCGCTCCTGTAGCCTTTGGTGCGGTGGGTATCCCTATAAGCGCGATGGCGAGTGCGGTAGGGGTGCCAGCGATTTTAATTTCAGCCATGACGGGTAAAATCCTCTTTTTTGTGAGCTTGTTAGTGCCGTTTTTCATTGTGTTTTTAATGGATGGCTTTAAAGGGATTAAAGAGACTTTTCCGGCCGTTTTTATCGCGGCTTTTTCTTTCGCTGGCGCGCAATTTTTAAGCTCTAATTATTTAGGGCCAGAATTGCCCGGCATTATTTCAGCCCTTGTTTCACTCGTTGCAACGGCGCTCTTTTTGAAATTTTGGCAACCTAAAGTGATTTTTAGAAGCGACAACAAAGCGGCTTCATTCACTAAGAGTAACCATCATATCTGTAAGATCTATGTCGCTTGGTCTCCTTTTGTGATCTTGGTTTTAGTGATTGTGTTATGGATACAGCCTTTTTTTAAGGCTTTATTTGAAAAAGACGGCTTGTTAGCTTTTTCTAATTTTTATTTTGAATTCAATAACATCAGTAACCACATCTTTAAAAGCCCGCCTTTTGTAGAATCCGATCAAAGCGCGAGTTTTCCGGTGGTGTTTAAATTTCTCTTAATCAACACGGTTGGCACTTCCATTTTTTTAGCCGCTCTTATTAGCATGCTTGTTTTAAGGGTGCGAGTGAGCGATGCGCTGAGCGTTTTTGGCGAAACTTTAAAAGAAATGCGTTACCCCATTCTCACCATTGGTTTAGTCTTAAGCTTTGCCTATGTGTCTAATTACAGCGGGATTTCTTCCACTCTAGCCTTAGCGCTCACGCATACGGGTTTGGCTTTTACTTTTTTCTCGCCCTTGATCGGGTGGGTAGGCGTGTTTTTAACCGGGAGCGATACGAGTTCCAATCTTTTGTTTGGCTCTTTACAGCAACTCACCGCCCAACGATTGCATCTCCCTGAGGTTTTAACCCTAACGGCTAATACCGTGGGAGGCACTTTGGGCAAGATGATAAGCCCTCAAAGTATCGCTATCGCTTGCGCAGCGGTAGGGTTAGCCGGAAAAGAGAGCGATTTGTTCAAATTCACGGTCAAATACTCCCTTATTTTTGTAGCGATCATGGGAGTCGTGATTAGCGCGATTGCGTATTTGATCCCTGAAGTGGTGCCTACGATAAAGTAGAGCCATTTTGGATCTGGAAGGGTTTAACCCCCAAATAAATTTTTTTGTTTTAAAAAATTTAAAATTTTAAGCGTCATAGAGCTTATGGGTAAGGTTTCTAAGTCTTTAAGGCTATAAAAACGAACGGGATTTTTTAGATCCTTTATTGTGGCTAAATAGAGGTTTAAATTGAGTTTGAATTTAGTGTGGCTGTGTTTGATCGCACCTAAAAAGGGGAGTTTGCATTCTAAATTTTCTTTTAAGTCAGGGAAATGGTGCATCCCCAAATAGAGTTTTTGCTCTATTTTTTCTAAAGCGATTTGGTTATTTTGGATCACAACGCCCAAGTAACGCTCTTCTTGAACGATTTCTTGTTTTTTCTTAAGCGTGTGTTTTTCTAGGTTATTTTTACCTAAACAATAAGGATTGAAAGGGCAAATCGCGCATTTGGGTTTAGGGGAGCAGATTAAAGCCCCTAGATCAATTAGGGCTTGGTTATGATTAAAGCTTTCATTAGGATTAAGAAAGTCATTCGCCTTAATTTGTAAGTCTTTAGCGTGGATATTAGGATCCAAACCAAAAAGCCTTAAAAGCACGCGCTTGACATTAGCGTCCACGCATGCTCTCTTTTCTCTAAAACCAAAACACAAGATCGCATTAGCCGTGTATGCGCCAATCCCAGGGAGTTTTAACAGGCTTTGATAGTCATTGGGTAGTTGTGAGTGGTGTTCTTTAACGCAAATTTCAGCGCTTTTTTTTAAATTTTTAGCCCTTGAATAATAGCCAAGCCCTCGCCAGAGCAATAAAACCTCCTCTAATTGAGCGTTCGCTAAGTCTTTTAAAGTGGGGAAAGCTTCTAAAAAAGGGGAATAAAAACGCTCAATTACCGTGTTGATTTGGGTTTGTTGGCTCATCACTTCACTGATATAGACTTCATAAGGAGCGTTAATGCCCTTTAAATTCCTAAAAGGTAAATCCTTTCGCCCAAATTCTTCATACCATTTTAAAAGGGCGTTGTGTAAAGTTTCCAGCTACAACCACCTATAAGCGATGAGTTTAACCCAAGGCACGCACACGCTTAAAAACACGATCAAATACACCATACCAAAAATAAACCCCCATTTCCAAAAATCCTTGCTTGAAATATACCCGCTCCCGTAATAAATGGTGGATGGGCCTGTGCCATAGGGGGTTAAAATCCCCATAATCCCTAAAGAAAGCATTAAAAACAAGCTCAATTCTTGCAAATTGACCCCTTGAATGTGCGAACCAATCCCTACAAAAAGCGCAAATAACGCGCTCACATGAGCGGTGATGCTTGCGAAAAAATAATGAAACAGATAAAAGAGGGCTATAATAAACAAGACCGCTATTAACGGATCCAAGTTAGCATGCTCTAAAAAATTTTTAGCCGCATTGCCGATAAAGTTTAAAAACCCTACATTTTTAAGCCCGCCAGCCATCGTGAGTAGCGATCCAAGCAATAAAAAAATGTTGAACGCGCTCTTGTTTTTAATGATGTCTTCATAGCTTACAATCTTGCAAAACGCCATTAAAACCATGACAATCAAAGCCGTCGCGCTCGCATGCAAGCCTAAAGGTTTGCTAAAAATCCAACCCAATAAAGCTAGTAAAGTGAGGCTGAGCATTAAAATTTCTTTTAAAGAAAACCTCCCCATGCCCTCTAATTCTTTTTTAGCCCACAAACTCACTTCTTTTGAGCCTTTTAAGGTGGGTTTGCAGGTTTTATACGCTAATAAAGGCGCAAGCAAGATCAAAACCACCCCACAAGGCAAGAACGCTAAAAACCACGAAAACCATGAGATTTCATTCACGCCCATTTTGGTAGCGATTTCCATTGCTAGGGGGTTAGGAGCGAGCGCGGTTAAAAACATGGACGAAGTGATGCAAGTTGAAGCCAAAGCGACCCACATCAAATACGCGCCGATCTTGTCAGGGTTATTATTTGGAGCAGATCCCATTAAAGGCGGGATAGATGAAACGATTGGATAGAGTATGCCCCCACTTCTAGCGGAGTTGCTAGGGATAAAGGGGGCAAGACACAATTCGCTCAAACCAATCGCATAGCCTAAACCTAAAGGGGTTTGCCCTAAAAACCTAATGAGTAAAAGAGCGATCCGTTTCCCTAACAAGCTTTTTTCATACCCTAAACCCAAAATAAAAGCGACAAACACAAGCCACACCGTTTTATTCGCATACCCGCTCAAACCCCACGAAATAGCCTTATTAGCGCTCGCTACTTCATCGCTCGCTCCAATTTTTAACGCCACGCACAACACTAACGCGCTCAATGCCACTAAACCTGATGGCACCGGCTCTAAAACTAGCCCTATAATCATGCCCATGAAAATACAAAAATAAAGCCATGCGTTAGGGTTTAACCCATCTGGTGCGCCTAAAAAATACAATAGCGTTGCGATAAAAAAAGGGGCAAGGATTGAGAGAATTTGTTTAGTCATGTTTAGCCTTTAGCCAAAGATAGTAGTGGGTTGGCTTAGAAATGCCATTCAAATTGGATTGAGTTATTACAATATTACAGAAAAAGATTAAAAATTAAGCTTTTTGAAAAAGATAAAATTTTATAATCATGTTTATCTTTGTTGAATTTACTACAAATAGGAGTATTGCATGCAAGAAAATGTGCCTTTGAGTTATGATTATTCCATTAGCAAATTGTTTCTTTATGCGATGGTTGGCTTTGGGATAATAGGCATGTTAATAGGGATTGTGTTAGCCTTTGAATTGTCTTTCCCTAACTTGAATTACATTGCAGGGGAGTATGGTATTTTTGGCCGCTTACGCCCTTTACACACCAATGCGGTGATCTATGGTTTTACCCTTGGGGGGATTTGGGCGAGTTGGTATTATATCGGTCAAAGGGTGCTTAAAATCACTTATCACCAACACCCCTTTTTGAAAATTGTAGGGTTATTGCATTTTTGGCTTTGGATTCTTATTTTAATTCTAGGGGTCATTAGCTTGTTTGCTGGTCTTACTCAATCTAAAGAATACGCTGAATTGATGTGGCCTTTAGATATTATTGTGGTTGTGGTATGGGTGCTATGGGGGGTTAATATGTTTGGGAGCATGAGCGTTAGAAGAGAAAATACCATTTATGTGTCTTTATGGTATTACATCGCTACTTATGTGGGCATAGCAGTGATGTATATCTTCAATAACCTTTCTATCCCTACTTATTTTATCGCTGATATGGGGAGTGTTTGGCATTCTATTTCTATGTATTCAGGCAGTAATGATGCGCTCATTCAATGGTGGTGGGGGCATAATGCGGTCGCTTTTGTCTTTACGAGTGGGGTGATTGGCACGATTTATTATTTCTTGCCTAAAGAGAGCGGTCAGCCTATCTTCTCTTACAAACTCACTTTGTTTTCCTTTTGGAGCTTGATGTTTGTTTATATTTGGGCGGGCGGGCACCATTTGATTTATTCCACCGTGCCTGATTGGGTGCAAACCCTTTCTAGCGTGTTTTCAGTGGTGTTGATCTTGCCTTCGTGGGGGACAGCTATTAACATGCTTTTAACGATGAGGGGCCAATGGCACCAGCTCAAAGAAAGCCCTTTGATCAAATTCTTAGTTTTGGCTTCAACTTTCTACATGCTTTCCACTTTAGAAGGCTCTATTCAAGCCATCAAGAGCGTGAACGCCTTAGCCCACTTCACCGATTGGATTGTAGGGCATGTGCATGACGGCGTACTTGGGTGGGTAGGCTTCACTTTGATTGCGAGCATGTATCACATGACGCCTAGGCTTTTCAAAAGAGAGATTTATTCAGGCAGGCTTGTGGATTTCCAATTTTGGATCATGACTTTAGGGATTGTGCTTTACTTTTCGTCCATGTGGATTGCAGGGATCACGCAAGGGATGATGTGGAGGGATGTGGATCAGTATGGGAATCTCACTTACCAGTTCATTGACACGGTTAAGGTGTTAATCCCTTATTACAATATTAGAGGCGTTGGGGGTCTTATGTATTTTGTTGGATTTATTATCTTTGCCTACAATATTTTTATGACAATCACAGCAGGCAAAAAATTAGAGCGTGAGCCCAATTACGCCACGCCTATGTCTAGATAGGGGAGGTTGGAAATGTTTAGTTTTTTAGAAAAAAACCCGTTCTTTTTCACTCTTGCGTTTATTTTTGTGTTTGCGATTGCAGGCCTAGTGGAGATTTTGCCTAACTTCTTTAAATCCGCTCGCCCCATTGAAGGCTTACGGCCTTATACGGTTTTAGAAACAGCGGGGAGGCAAGTTTATATCCAAGAAGGTTGTTATAACTGCCATTCCCAGCTTATTCGCCCCTTCCAAGCTGAGGTGGATCGATATGGTGCGTATAGTTTGAGCGGGGAATATGCGTATGACAGGCCATTTTTATGGGGTTCTAAAAGGATTGGCCCTGATTTGCACAGGGTGGGGGATTATCGCACAACCGATTGGCATGAAAAGCACATGTTTGATCCTAAAAGCGTTGTGCCACACAGCATCATGCCCGCCTATAAGCATTTATTTGCAAAAAAGAGCGACTTTGACACCGCTTATGCAGAAGCTTTGACGCAAAAAAAGGTTTTTGGCGTGCCTTATGACACAGAAAACGGCGTGAAATTAGGGAGCGTAGAAGAAGCGAAAAAAGCCTATTTAGAAGAAGCTAAAAAAATCACAGCCGATATGAAAGACAAGAGGGTGCTAGATGCCATTCAAAGAGGTGAAGTGTTAGAAATTGTGGCTTTGATCGCTTATTTGAATAGCTTGGGTAATTCCAGGATCAACGCCAATCAAAACGCTAAGTAAGGGGTGAGTGATGGATTTAGAAAGTTTGAGAGGTTTTGCGTATGCGTTTTTCACTATTCTTTTTACGCTCTTTTTGTACGCTTATATTTTTAGCATGTATAGAAAGCAAAAAAAGGGTGTCGTGGATTATGAGCGATACGGGTATTTAGCGTTAAATGATGCTTTAGAAGATGAGTTGATTGAACCACGCCATAAAGAAGTTCATGATAAGGGCATAAAGGAAAGTTGAAATGGATTTTTTAAACGACCATATAAATGTTTTTGGCTTGATTGCAGCGCTTGTGATTTTAGTTTTAACCATCTATGAATCCAGTTCGCTCATTAAAGAAATGCGCGACAGCAAATCTCAAGGTGAGCTTGTAGAAAATGGGCATTTGATTGATGGGATAGGGGAGTTTGCCAATAATGTGCCAGTAGGCTGGATCGCAAGCTTTATGTGCACGATTGTGTGGGCTTTTTGGTATTTTTTCTTTGGGTATCCGCTGAATAGCTTTTCTCAAATCGGGCAATACAATGAAGAGGTTAAAGCACACAACCAAAAATTTGAAGCCAAATGGAAGCATTTGGGTCAAAAGGAATTGGTGGATATGGGGCAAGGCATCTTTTTAGTCCATTGTTCGCAATGCCATGGCATCACCGCTGAGGGCTTGCATGGGAGCGCTCAAAATCTGGTGCGATGGGGTAAAGAAGAGGGCATTATGGATACCATTAAGCATGGCTCTAAAGGCATGGATTATCTCGCTGGGGAAATGCCTGCTATGGAATTGGACGAAAAAGACGCTAAAGCGATTGCGAGCTATGTGATGGCAGAAATTTCTAGCGTTAAAAAAACCAAAAACCCTCAACTCATTGATAAGGGCAAGGAGCTGTTTGAAAGCATGGGTTGCACAGGCTGTCATGGCAATGATGGTAAGGGCTTGCAAGAAAATCAAGTGTTTGCGGCCGATTTGACCGCTTACGGCACAGAGAATTTTTTGAGAAATATCTTAACGCATGGCAAAAAGGGCAATATAGGGCATATGCCATCATTCAAATATAAAAACTTTAGCGATTTGCAAGTTAAAGCGTTAGCCGAATTTATCCAATCGCTAAAACCCTTAGAAGATTAAAGGAAAAGAGATGAAATTTTTAAACGGATTAGCAGGGAATTTACTGATTGTGGTTATTTTATTGTGTGTAGCCGTTTTTTTTACGCTCAAAGCGATCCATATCCAAAAAGAGCAAGCCACCAATTATTACCGCTATAAGGATATTAACGCTTTAGAGATGAAAAACACCCAAAACCGGGCTAATTATGAATTGGTCAATCAAGGGAGTAAAAAATGAAATTCACGACTTTAGAAAAAATCTTAGCCTTAATGGTAGTAGCGACCATTTTAATGACGATTGTTATTTCTTTTGTGCCTAACTTGTTTTTGTTTAGCACATGAGAATCTTATGGCTTGTAATAGCCTTTGTTTGTTGTTTGGGGGCCGATGATTATGTTTTTAATAATTCTAAGGGGCGTTTGGTAGAAAAAAGCGTTGCGTTTGTAGAGGGCGTTTCTAAAGAGCTTTATCTTAAAGCAGGCGTGCGTTTTGTGATTGATATGACGGATTTTGAAAAAAATCCTATCGCTTTGGCACTCAAAAAGGAACGCCAAAATTATCAAGAGGGCTTTTTAAAGCAGCTCAAGCCCCCTTTTGTGGTATTCTTTTTTTACCATGACGCTCAAAAAATAGAATTAGTGGCTAACCCTAAAGATTTGTTAGACACTGATAAAATCTTTTTTGAAAAAATCGCTCCCTTACTCCCCACAAACGCTAAAGAATACACGCCCCAAAGGATTTCAGCCATGCTCATTAACGGCTATTCGGTCGCAGTAGATGCTTTAGCGGAAAAATATCATGTGAATATTGTGCAAAATTTTAACGCTCCTAAGGGAGTAACTTTTGTAAAGGTGGTTATTTATATTTTATTATTGACGCTTTTAGGCGCGTTTTTGGGGCTTTATTTTTTTAAAAAATCTTAAGAGAGAAAATCAATGAAAGAAAAAAACTTTTGGCCTTTAGGGATCATGAGCGTGCTTATTCTTGGACTTGGGATTGTGGTGTTTTTGGTGGTGTTTGCCCTAAAAAATTCGCCTAAAAACGATTTAGTGTATTTTAAGGGTCATAACGAAGTGGATTTAAACTTTAACGACATGCTTAAAATTTATGAAAATTTTAAGTCTAATTATCGTTTTTTGGTGGGTTTAAAACCCCTTATTAAAAGCCCTAAAACCCCCATTTTGCCCTATTTTTCTAAAGGCACGCATGGGGATAAAAAACTCCAAGAAACCCTTTTAAACAACGCTTTGATTTTGGAAAAATCCAACACGCTTTATGCGCAATTGCAACCGCTCAAACCCGCTTTAGATCCGCCAAATATTCAAGTGTATTTAGCGTTTTATCCCAGCCCATCACAGCCCAGATTATTGGGGACGCTTGATTGTAGAAGTGCATGCGAACCTTTAAAATTTGATTTGTTAGAGAGCGATAAAAGGGGGCGCTATAAGATCCTTTTTAAATTTGTTTTTAAAAATAAAGAAGAATTGATTTTGGAGCAACTGGCTTTTTTCAAGCAGCGCGTTTAAAAAAATGCCTTTAGCGTTTTTTATTAACACTCAATCATTTTAAAAAGCCTGAATTTTCTATCCAAACGGGTATAATAAGGCTATGGGTTTTTTAAAAGTTTTTAAGCATGACGCCTTGGGGCAAGTAGGGAATGTTGTTGTGGGGAATTTTTTAATAACGCTCACTATTTTAGCGGTTTGTTTTTCCTCTCAAAGCGTTGAAGAAACGACCATGCTCACTTTAAGCTACACGCTCTTTTTTGTCTTGGGGGCGTTTTTACTGATTGCAATCAGTGTGGGAGCGATCAAAAATCTCAATGCGCTTTTTTCTAAAAGGGGGGTTTTAAGCTTTTCTTTACCCGTTAGTTTAGAGTCTTTATTGCTCCCTAAAATCTTGCTCCCCATGGTGTTTTTTATCTTCAGTTTGTTCTGGTTTGTGGCGAGCGTTCGTTTGGGCTATTCTCTTTTTAACGCGCAATCCAGCGTGCTGTTTATCTTGCACACCGCTTTAAAAACCTTTGTGTTAAAACCCACTAAAACTATAGGCGTTGCGCTGTTTTTAGGGCTTGTTTTAATGAAATTTTTATTTGTTTTGAGCGTTTTAAACGCTGCTAGGATCAAAAAAGCGCGTTTTTTACTAGGGGGGCTGTTATTCATTTTGGTGGGGGTTGTTTTGGAATTAGCGTTTAATTCGTTACTGCCCTTAATGAGCTCTAGTTTAAGCATCAATGAGGGATTTTATTATTTCTTGCAACAACAAGAATTGCAAGAAAATAAATACTACCTTTTATGGGGGGTGGATTTTTTAAAAATCCTTTTATTGTATGGGGTGATCCGTTACTTGCTTATGCATAAATTAGAATTGGATTAAGAAAAGCGGTATTTTAAATATTCATCAGTGAGCAAGCAATCTTTAGTCTTTAACAAGTTAGTGTAAAATCCGTGCTGATAGCCCAATTCAAAAAGCTTGTCTATGGCGAGAATTTGAACCTCACTTAAGTGCGTTGAAGTTTCGTTCGCATACAAGCTTAAATAAGTTCGTAAGCGCTCTTTATTGACACGAATGAGCGAACGCTCTAACAGCATGCTAGAGAGCAAATTTTGGTGTTTTAGCGCGGCTTCAACCGCTTTAATCAAAGCCTTTTTAATCAAAATCGCACGATACAAGGGGATAGAGCGCCTAATCGCCATGCCCCCTAAAGGTAAGGGTAAATCCACTTCAATGAGTTCTTTCCAAACATCCCACAATTCTTTTTCCACTTCTAATTCATCATGGAAATCCAAGATATTTTCATGGATGAGCACGCCCGCATGCACGCTCCCTTCAAGCACCGCTTTTTCAATGTCCAAAAAATTCATGTAAGTGATGCGCGCATGTTTGTAATAGATCTTAAACAAAAGGGCGTTGGTGGTGTGCTCCCCGCTTAATGCGACTCTAAAATCTTTTTTCAATTTCACGCCCTTTTTTTTCACTAATTTAGGCCCATAGCCGTTCCCAAAGCTCGTCGCTGTAGGGAGCAAAGCATAATCGTTTGCAATTTTAGGGTATAGCCCAAAGCTGATTGCGCTCACATCGTAAGTGTTTTTTAGGGCTTCTTGGTTTAGGGTTTCAATATCAAGGGCAATGTTTTTGAATGTTTTATTCTTAATGGGGCAATCTATCCAGCCAAACTTAATCGCATAATACATGAAAATATCATCAGCATCAGGGCTATGAGCGACACTAATCAAAGTAAAATCCTTTTGTGATAGGGTAAGTCCTTTTATTATAATAGATTTTAGGCTAGGATTTGATAGAATAAACAAATCAAATTCAATAAGGTGATTTATGGCAATAGATGAAGACAAACAAAAAGCGATTTCTTTAGCGATCAAACAAATTGATAAGGTTTTTGGTAAGGGGGCGTTGGTGCGCCTTGGGGATAAGCAAGTAGAAAAGATTGACGCTATTTCTACAGGCTCGTTAGGGTTGGATCTGGCTTTAGGGATTGGGGGCGTTCCAAAGGGCAGGATCATTGAAATTTATGGGCCAGAGTCAAGTGGGAAGACCACTTTAAGCTTGCATATTATTGCAGAATGCCAAAAAAATGGCGGCGTGTGCGCGTTCATTGACGCTGAGCATGCCCTAGACGTGTATTATGCTAAGAGATTGGGTGTGGATACGGAAAATCTACTCGTTTCCCAACCAAGCACAGGCGAAGAAGCTTTAGAGATTTTAGAAACGATCACCAGAAGCGGAGGGATTGATTTGGTGGTGGTGGATTCGGTGGCGGCTCTTACGCCTAAAGCGGAGATTGATGGGGATATGGGCGATCAGCATGTGGGCTTGCAAGCAAGGCTTATGAGCCATGCGTTAAGGAAAATCACCGGTGTTTTGCACAAGATGAACACTACTCTCGTTTTTATTAATCAAATCAGGATGAAGATTGGCATGATGGGTTATGGGAGTCCAGAGACCACAACCGGAGGTAACGCTTTAAAATTCTATGCGAGCGTTAGGATTGATATTAGAAGGATTGCGGCTTTAAAACAAAACGAACAGCATATCGGTAACAGAGCTAAAGCCAAAGTGGTTAAAAATAAAGTCGCTCCGCCCTTTAGAGAAGCGGAATTTGACATCATGTTTGGGGAAGGGATTTCTAAAGAGGGCGAAATCATTGACTATGGCGTGAAATTAGACATTGTGGATAAGAGCGGGGCATGGCTTAGTTATCAGGATAAAAAGTTAGGGCAAGGCCGAGAAAACGCTAAAGCCCTACTGAAAGAAGATAAAGCCCTAGCGAATGAAATCACTCTTAAGATTAAAGAGAGTATTGGTTCTAATGAAGAGATCATGCCCTTACCGGATGAGCCTTTAGAAGAAATGGAATAAAAAAGGATTTTGATGCTAACCATTAAAGATATTCATGCTTTAGAAGTGATGGATAGTAGGGGCAATCCTACCATTCAAGCCAGCGTGGTTTTAAGCGATAATACTAAGGCGAGCGCGATTGTGCCTAGCGGGGCGAGCACCGGTAAAAGAGAAGCGTTAGAATTAAGGGATAATGACAAAACCCGTTTTTTGGGTAAAGGGGTTTTAAGGGCATGCGAAAATGTCAATAGCGTGATCAAACACCATTTAATAGGGCTTGAAGCGACTAGTCAAGCCTTTGTGGATGAGAGGTTAAGGGCTTTAGACGGCACGCCTAATTACGCTAATTTAGGGGCGAACGCTGTTTTGGGCGTTTCTATGGCGTTAGCAAGGGCTAGCGCGAAGGCTTTAAATCTGCCATTATACCGCTATTTAGGGGGGGCTAACGCTCTGACTTTGCCTGTGCCAATGCTCAATATCATCAACGGCGGAACGCATGCGAATAATTCCATAGACTTTCAAGAATACATGATCATGCCTTTAGGGTTTGAGAGTTTTAAAGAAGCCTTAAGAGCGAGCGCAGAAGTCTATCACACGCTTAAAAAACTTTTAGATGAAAAGAATCAGCTCACAAGCGTGGGCGATGAGGGGGGTTTTGCGCCTAATTTTAACAACAATGTAGAACCCCTTGAAGCCATTTCTCAAGCCATTGAAAAAGCCGGCTATAAATTAGGCGAAGAAATCGCGCTCGCTTTAGATGTAGCGAGCAGTGAGTTAGTGGATGAACATTTCAATTACCATTTAAAGGGTGAAAATAAGATTCTAGATTCGCATGAATTAGTGGCTTATTATAAAGAGTTGGTGGCAAAATACCCGATTGTATCCATTGAAGATGGTTTGAGCGAAGACGATTGGGAGGGTTGGGCGTTTTTAAGCAAGGAATTAGGGCGTCAAATCCAGTTAGTGGGCGATGATTTGTTTGTAACGAACGCAAACATTTTACAAAAAGGCATTGAAAAAAACATTGCGAACGCCATTTTGATCAAACCCAATCAAATCGGCACCATTAGTGAAACTTTGGAAACCATAAGGTTAGCCAAACACCATGCCTATCAATGCGTGATGAGCCATAGAAGCGGGGAGAGTGAAGACAGCTTTATCGCTGATTTTGCAGTCGCGCTCAATACGGGAGAAATTAAAACCGGATCCACCGCAAGGAGCGAAAGGATCGCCAAATACAACCGCCTTTTAGAGATTGAGCATGAATTAAAAGGGGGGATTTATATCGGTAAAGAGTTGTTTAAGCATGGCTAGTGGCCTTTTTGAAAACGATAAAATCAAAGACAACAAAGCGCGAGATTTTTTTTATAGCCATAGCTCCCTTATTGTCTTTTTCCTTTTACTGCTTGGGTTTGGGTATTATTTAGGGAAGTTGCTTTTTGGGGGTTCTTCTTTAGAGGTTTATTTGGATTTAAGAGACAAGCATGAACGATTGCAACAAGAAATCACCGAATTGCAAAGCAAGAATGTGCGCTTGCAAAAGCGTTTGTTTGAATTGAGGGAATTACGGCCTAGAGATTAGATTTAAGGAAATGGCAGTGTTAAAAAAGATGATAGGTTTGGTGGTGGTTTTAAGCGTTTTATTGGCTAGAGACAACCCTTTTGAGTCTGAAATCAATTCCAAGAATTTGCAAGGGGGCTTTAATGGGATCTATGACAGCTATTTTAAAGAAATCCATGTGGATTTGCCCACGAGCGCTAGGATTTTAAAACAAATCACGCTCACTTACCAGGATATTGATGGCTCTATCCATTCTAAAGTCGTGGGCATTGATAAAAGCATTGATTGGCATTACCCCTTAAAACTCTCCCAACACACCCTTAATCAAGACGCCTTTGAAAAACGCTACCAGATCCAAGATTTTGATTTTTTAATGGCAAACAACACGATGATTTTGCGTTCCCCTTATAAAATTTTGCGCTCTTTTGTGCTGGTCAATCCTTATAGAATCGTGTTAGACACGCAAAAAGGCCCTTTGGATATTTATCAAAACATGGATTTAAACCAGAAATTTTTTTCTCAAATTAAAGTCGGCACGCACAAAGATTATTACCGCATCACGCTCATTTTAGACGGGAAATACCGCTATCTTTTGGAAGAAAAAAATGGGGCGTATGAATTAAAATTGAAATAAAAGCATGCAGCATTTAGTCTTAATCGGTTTTATGGGGAGCGGTAAAAGCTCTTTAGCGCAAGAATTGGGGCTTGCTTTGAAATTGGAAGTGTTGGATACGGATATGATCATTAGCGAGAGGGTGGGCTTGAGCGTGAGAGAAATTTTTGAAGAGCTTGGCGAAGACAATTTCAGGATGTTTGAAAAAAATTTGATTGATGAATTAAAAACGCTCAAAACCCCCCATGTTATTTCTACCGGTGGGGGCATTGTGATGCATGAAAATCTTAAGGGTTTAGGCACAACTTTTTACCTCAAAATGGATTTTGAGACCTTGATTAAGCGTTTGAATCAAAAAGAAAGGGAAAAACGCCCCCTTTTGAATGATCTCACTCAAGCCAAAGAACTTTTTGAAAAACGCCAAGCCCTCTATGAAAAAAACGCCTCCTTTATCATTGATGCAAGAGGTGGTTTAAATAATTCTTTAAAACAAGTGCTACAATTCATCGCATAAATTTTTTTTAAAGGCCTTTTGATGTTAAGTAGAGACATTGTCCAATATTCCAAGATCCGCACCGAGTTATACGCTTATCTTACCTATTTGTTTTCGCACAATATCCGCAACCATCTCCCTGAAATCACTTTGGATTATTTAAACAAACAGATCAGAAAAATGCACGCTGAAATCAAAATGGCAAAAAGTTTTTTTGTGTTAGACGCTAAGGGCATGCTAATTCTTAAGCCAAGCCAACTTAAAGAGCAGGGGCATAAGGAAGGGATATTAGAGCATGATTTAACAGAAGGGATTGAATTAGAATCGCATGCCAGCTTTAGCGATAAATACTATTTTTATCAAGCCGTGAGTGAAAAGCGTTGCATTTTAACAGATCCCTATCCTTCTAAAAAAGGAAACCATTTAGTAGTGAGCGCATCTTACCCGGTGTATGATCAAAATAATGATCTAGCGTTTGTGGTGTGCTTGCAAATCCCTTTGAGGGTGGCGATTGAAATCAGCTCGCCTTCAAAGTATTTTAAAACCTTTAGCGAAGGGAGCATGGTCATGTATTTTATGATTTCTATCATGCTCACTTTAGTGTCGCTGCTTTTATTTGTGAAATGCATTTCTAGCTTTTGGACAGCGATTGTCAATTTTAGCAGTTTTGATATTAAAGAAGTGTTCCACCCTATCGTGCTTTTAACCTTAGCTTTAGCCACCTTTGATTTGGTCAAGGCGATTTTTGAAGAGGAAGTGTTGGGTAAAAATAGTGGGGATAATCACCATGCGATCCACCGCACGATGATCAGGTTTTTAGGCTCTATCATTATCGCATTAGCCATTGAGGCGTTAATGCTCGTGTTTAAATTCAGCGTGAGCGAACCGGATAAAATCACTTATGCGGTGTATTTGGCTATCGGCGTGGCAGTGCTTTTGATAAGTTTAGCGATTTACGTTAAATTCGCCTATAGCGTGTTGCCCAAACGAGAACGCTAAGAGTTTAAAAACCTTTCTTTTAAGCGTTTGAAAATCTTACTCAATCTAAAAAAGACATATTCTAAAAGGGTTTTTTTATTGAGTAGGGGGGAAAGAAATTCAAAGGTTTTTTGTTTGTCTTGAAGGCTTAAACATTCTGTCATTTGTTTAAGGAATTTCACGGAATATTCAGCATAAAAAGGGGTTTTTAAAAGAGTCTCATGCCATTCTTTAGAATATAAAGCAGTGGGTAAAACCCAAGGTTTTCCTGTAAAATAAAAATGCAGCATGACGATTTCCTTTTTGTCAGGGATGAAGCGTTTTTGATTGGCCATGAAAGGGTGGGTGTTATAAATATAAGGTAAGATTAAAACTTTTTGATAGCATGCGAGCGTTAAAAGATCCTGTTCAGGGCAAAACACGCACTGGCCTTTTTGATGGGCCAAGTCCAATAAGCGCTCTTCTAATTTATCAGCCCGCCATAGCTTTAAATTCACGATTAAAAACCCAACGTTATAGTGGTTTTCACAAATGATTTGCATGTCTTTTTCTTTAAGGTAATGCTCATGGAGTGAAAATTTTTGGCGAGGCTCTCTCTCCCTTTCTATTTGAAAGCGTTTAAGGCTTTTAGGAGAAGAAAAATCCTTAGCCGCTCCAAAATAATAAGAATCCAGCGGGATAAAAAAACTCTCGCTCACATCGTTTAAAAACAAAGTGTCTGCATCAAACATGATGATTTTGTCGTATTGCGGGAATAAAGAAGCCAAAAACAAACGGCACATGACCATTTTAGAAAAGCGAGTCTTAGCGTAAATATTGAGTTGCAAAAAAGCTTCATGGATTTTATCAATCGCAGAGGGCTCTACTGAAGGGGTGTAAAGATTAGGGGTTGAAATGTCTAAAAAATCCACGCTCGCATAAGCATCAAAGGGGGCTAGAGTCTCTTTCAATTTGCGCTGGTTTTCAAGGCTTAAATTATCCACCAGGCAGTGGATTTTATAAAAAAGTTTTTTATCATGGTGTTCTGTTTTAGCGCAAGCTAGCATGGAATACAAGCTCACGCCAGCCGGCATGGCATAATGATTGTCAAAAGCGATGACAATAGGAATAATAATACTCATTTTAAGCTGTTTCCCTAAAATAGGTTTTTAATTAAATTTAATCCAAAAGTTGAATTTATTTTTTGACAATATTATACTATAATAACCAATTAAATTGGGGTTTTACTGATTTTTCTTTGTGCGAGCTTTGGCTTAGTTTTGTAAGGAATGAGATGATAAAGAGTTGGACTAAAAAGTGGGTTTTGATTTTGTTTTTAATGGCAAGTTGTTTCAGTTATTTGGTGGCTACAACCGGTGAGAAATATTTTAAGATGGCTAATCAAGCCCTTAAGAGAGGGGATTACCATAGAGCGGTGGCTTTTTATAAGAGGAGCTGTAATTTAAGGGTGGGGGTTGGTTGCACGAGTTTAGGCTCTATGTATGAAGATGGCGATGGCGTGGATCAGAATATTCCAAAAGCCGTTTTTTATTACAGAAGAGGGTGCAATTTAAGGAATCATCTCGCTTGCACGAGTTTAGGCTCTATGTATGAAGATGGCGATGGCGTTCAAAAAGATCTTCCAAAGGCTATCTATTATTACAGGAGAGGGTGCCACTTAAAGGGTGGGGTGAGTTGCGGGAGTTTAGGTTTTATGTATTTTAATGGCACAGGTGTTAAGCAAAATTATGCCAAAGCCCTTTCTCTTTCTAAATACGCTTGCAGTTTGAATTACGGCATCAGTTGTAACTTTGTAGGGTATATGTATAGGAACGCAAAAGGTGTGGAGAAGGATTTGAAAAAAGCCCTTACGAATTTTAAAAGAGGGTGCCATTTAAAAGACGGAGCGAGCTGTGTGAGCTTAGGCTATATGTATGAAGCCGGTCTTTATGTCAGACAAAATGAAGAGCAGGCCTTGAATCTTTATAAAAAGGGTTGTTCTTTAAAAGAAGGGAGCGGTTGTCATAATGTGGCGGTGATGTATTACACGGGTAATGGCACTCCAAAGGATTTAGATAAAGCCATTTCGTATTATAAGAAAGGTTGCACTCTAGGCTTTAGTGGTAGCTGTAAAGTGTTAGAAGAAGTGATTGGCAAGAAGTCTGATGATTTGCAAGATGACGCGCAAAACGACACGCAAGATGATACGCAATAGGCCAGAGTTTAGGGGCTATGATTAAAACTCATTTTATAGAAATCTTTCTATTCTCCTATTATCAAATAGGGATTAAGCGTCTCTATTGATGGGTATTGAGATTAAAAATCCACAAATCTAGGGTTTGGATTCGCTCTCATATTGATAATAAAAACATTCAAAGGCATTTTAAAACAAATATAAAAGAGCTTACAACACAAGCGATAATTTTTTAAAGCGCTCTTTAGGGGATTTAATGGGGTTAAAGGGGGCGTTATTTCAAAATCCCCCTATCCGCTTTAAAAAATAACTTACAGAATAAAAATTAACTATGAAAAAGCTTAAAAACAAGTTTTTTAAAAAAGAATATTGAAAAAGCTATTCATATTTGATCAAAACAAAAACCTTTATTCAATCAAAATAAGGTTAAAATCCAATAAAAAGGAGTTTTATAACTCTTCATAGGATTTTACAAGCTTATAGCAACAAAACTTTTTGTTGGTTTTGTTAAAAAATACTTTGAGCCTTTTTGCCTTTCACTCAATATTCGTATAAAGCGCGACCACATCATCATCGTCTTCAATCCTATCCAGTAATTTTTCGGTAAGCTCCATTTGTTCGTCATTCAATTCAATGGGCGTTGTGGCGATGCGTTGCAAACCCGCTTTTAAAATGGGCAATTTCAAGCTTTCAAACCCCTCATTTAAGAGTTTGAAGCTGTTATAATCCCCCCTAATAATAATCTTGTCTTCTACTTCTTCTAATTCTTCCAAGCCATAATCAATGAGAGCGAATTCTAAATCTTCTAGGCTGAGTTTTAAATTTTTTACTTCATTTTTCAAGCATTCAAACACGCTTTTTCTATTAAACATAAACTCTAAAGAGCCATTAGGCACGATACTTGCCCCTTGCGTTTTATTGAAATAGCTTTTAAGGTTGGCAATGGTTCTAGTGGGGTTATCAGTCATGCATTCCATAATGATTAACACGCCAAAATTCGCCTTACCCTCATAAGTGATTTCACTCAAATTCCCCTCTTTACTGCTCGCTCTTTTAATCGCTGCGTCAATATTGTCTTTAGGCATGTTTTGCGCTTTAGCGTTTAAAATCGCTGTTCGTAGTTTGGCATTCGTGTCCGGCTCGCTCCCGCCATCTTTTGCCGCTAGAGTGATCGCTTTGGCGAGCTTGGGGAAAACCTTACTCATCTTATCCCATCGTTTTTCTTTAGCCGCTCTTCTGTATTCAAACGCTCGTCCCATTCAATTCCTTTGTAATAAGTTAGCCACTTCTTTAGCATGATAGCTAATAATCATATCCGCTCCCGCTCTTTTAAAACAAGTCATCGTTTCTAATAAAACGCTTTCATAATTGATCAGGTTGTGTTTTTGCGCGAGTTTGAGCATGGCGTATTCCCCACTCACATTATAGAGCGCTAAGGGGAGCAAAGTGTGATCTCTAATCTCTTTAACAATATCCAAATACGCTAAAGCCGGTTTCACCATTAAAATATCCGCACCCTGTTTTTCATCTTCCAAGCTTTCTAAAAGCGCTTCTTTTTGATTAGCGTAATCCATTTGATAGCTTTTGCGATCGCCAAAACTCGGTGCAGAATTGGCTACATCTCTAAAAGGCCCGTAATAACTGCTCGCAAATTTAGTGGAATAGCTCATGATGGGCGTGTGAAAATACCCGGCCTTATCTAGCGCTTTTCTCAAGCTTAAAACATTGCCATCCATCATGTTGCTTGGGGCTAGAATATCCACGCCGCTTTCGGCTAAAATAAGCCCTTGAAGATTTAAAATCTCTAGCGTTTTATCGTTAGACACAGAATCGTTTTCTAAAATCCCGCAATGCCCATGGTCGGTGTATTCGCAAAAACACAAATCCGCTATAACGATCAAATCCTTAAATCGTTTTTTAATTTCTCTCGTGGCTTTTGCGACAATGTGATCCTTATTTAACGCATGGCTTCCTGTAGCGTCCTTATGTTTAGGAATGCCAAACAATAAAACGGCTTTGATGCCTAAACCCACTAATTCTTCGCATTCTTTTAAAAGAGGCTCGATACTCATTTGATAAACGCCAGGCATGGAACTGATTTCATTTTTAATATAACTATCGCTTTCTATGACAAATAAGGGAGCGATGAAATCATCAATATTCAGACGCGTTTCTCTTATCATCGCCCTTAAATTTTCGCTGCTTCGTAATCTTCTCAATCGTTTGAACATGTTCTCTCTTTATTGTTTTTCTTTAACCCCACAATTGGCTTTTTCTATCCCCATCATTCCCTTCACCTCTTTCAAATTTTCGGGGGGGGGGGGGGTAACTCTTCATCATCTTCTTCTAAATCGTAAAAACTATTAAAAACGCAATCATGGATAGTGAAACAAATTCTTCCATTGCTGTAATGATAGCTCAAATTCAATCCCATAGCCTCTAAAGCGTTTTTAATGATATACATGCCTAACCCAAAACCATGGGCTTGGCTGGGGTTAGAAGATTTGAAGTAGGGTTGCAAATATTTTTCAAAATTTTCTTTTAAAGGTTTGCTTTTATTGGACACCACTAAATTATTTCCTATGAAATCCAAAAATACCTGTTTGTCATCGCTGTATTTAATCGCATTATCTATCATGTTTTTTAACGCTATAGAAAACAATTCAAAATCCGCTTCAATGATGTAATTTGAAGAGGATACATGGATAGGGCTTTTTTTATCCTCATCAATTAAAAGCATTTTTTCAATCTTGTCTATCAAATCGCTCATTAAAAATTTTTCTTTATTGCTCCCATAATTTTTGGAAGCGAGTTGCTCAATGCGGGCAAATTGCTCAATCAACATGTTCAAGTGATCAAATATAGATGAAAAGCGCTTGTAAGACAGCTCTTCTTTGAGCATAGAGCTTAGTATCTTGCCCTTAGTGATAGGGGTGCGTAATTCATGCATGATAGAGCGCAAAAATAAAACCCGAGATTCATTCATCGCATTGATTTTTTGGATGCAATTGTCAAATTCGTTAGCCAGATCCCCTATTTCATCTTTTTGCTTGCTTTTACAACTCACGCTTTTATCCCCTTGAGCGAAGCGTTTCACTTGAGATCTTAACTCTTTTAAGGGCAATAAACTCTGCAAAACAAATAAAAAAAGGAATAAAATCAATAATAAACCCACCATAATAGCTAAGAAATAATTCCTGTAAGAAACCGAATGCAAATCTTTATAAAGCACAAAATGCTCATTCTTTTTTAAAAGGATAAAAACCATATCGCTGAATTTAAACACTTCAGCATACCCAATATTCCTATGGTGCAACTGGTGGCGTCTTTTGGCTAAAACCTTTTCTAAATTTTCCATTGTGGTTTCTTTAAAACCAATTTTATAGAGATAATCTTCTATGGCTCTATAATCAGAGTAGTTATTTAAAATTTCATTGATGGTGGTAACAAACTGATAATGGCGCATTTCGTTTTGATAGTTTTCGTGATTGATTTGAGAAGACACGAAATAGTAAGCGAACGCTCCAAAACTAAAGAGCGTTACCATAAACAAAGCGACAACTTTAAAAAAGATAGAGAAACGCAAAACCCCTTAACTCCTTATTAGAATATCAGTATTCTAATTTATAACCAATCCCTCTAACAGAGATGATGTATTGCGGTTGTTTAGGATTTTTTTCAATCTTGGATCGCAAACGGCCAATGATCACATCAATGCTTTTATTAGAGCTTTCAGGGTTGATGCTCTCGCTCTCAATCGCAATGCTTTCACGGCTAAACACATAACCTTTTTTGCTAATGAGAAGCGAAAGGATTTCATATTCAGCCCTAGTTAAGTCTAGCTTTTTTTCATGCATATACACTTCTCGGCTATCCTTATCCACCCTAAAGATATTCGCATCGCTTGGCTCACTCACTTCTTCTTTTTTATGAGAACGCCTGAGTAAGGACTGGATGCGAGCTAATAATTCTTTAGGATCATAGGGTTTAGGGAGGTAATCATCAGCCCCATAATCTAGCGCTTTAATCTTATCTTCCACATCGCTTCTTGCTGAAGAAATAATAATAGGGATATGTTTTTGTTTGGAAATGCGCCTACACACTTCAAGCCCGTCTAAATTAGGCAAAGTCAAATCCAATAACAACAAATCATAATTTTGTGTGTTAGCCGCACTAATGCCGGTGTATGGCTCATCGTAATTGGTTACATGAATGCCATGTTGGAGCAAAAACTCGCTCAAAAACTCGGCTAATTCTATATCATCTTCTATCATTAAAACTTCTATCATACTTCAATTAACTCCTTCAATGATTTTTACAACTTTAAAAACGATTAACTCTGTTAATGTTTTAAGGGCTTGATTTTAGCATTTTATTACTAAAGATACCTTAAAGATGTCTTAAAAATAAAAATTCAAAACATTATCATAGTTATTAATGGGAATTTAAGGCTTTGTTTTCATGGAATATTGAAAATCAAAGTCTTATTTTTTAATGTTTTTAAAAAATTCCTTTGATCATTTTTCACTCTGTGTCTTCTCGCTCCAAAGATTCTAATCGTTTTTCAAGCACGCTCAATTGGTATTGCAAGAAACGCGCCACTAAATCCAAACGCTTCATGGCTTCTTTTTCTTCTAAAGCTTGCATGCCTTTAAACAACACTAAGGTCCTCTCTAATAAATTTTTTAAAAAAACCCGCTCGTTTGGAATTAACACTTGCGTGGGGTTTTCTTGCACGATTTCTTCTATAATGATTTCTGGCGCCTCTTCTTCTTTTTCTTCTGTATTTTCTTCTGTGATTTTTTCTTGCGTTTCTATTTTAGCAGCGTTTTTTGGCTCCGTGTTACTCATTGGTGGCGTTTCAGCGTTTTTGGCGTTTTGCAAATAAGGGGGCGTTTTGAAAAAAGAGGGCGTTTTTTGTGCCGTATTAAAACCATCATCAATGGTTTTAGCCATTTTTTCAATTTCATTAAGGGTTTCTGAAATAATGTTTTTCAATTCCATTCTACCAGCCATTTTTCTAAATTTTCAACGCTCAAAAAATCCCCTTTGATAAAATTCAAATAGTGCTGCTCTAGTATTGCATCGTGTTTGAAAGGAGCGCCATTTTTTTGGATTTTTTCCAAGCGTTTTATTTGTTTTAACGCCTCTGCATGGTCAGGGGTTTTTTTTAAAATATTAGTATAAATTTGCAACGCTTCTTCAAAAAACCCTTGTTCTTCATAAATATTAGCGAGCGTGATAGTTTCTAACGACATGGTGTTTTCAATTACCCTTTAAAGAATACTCATTCTTAATTATTAAACTCCATTTTTTTAGACTCTGACTTGGGTGCGTAAAAAACTAAAAGCCGGTAAAGGTGCGGGCAGTCGCACTAAATTCACATTCCCGCTATGGATAGTTTCTAACTCGGTGTTATTTTCTAAAAGGATTTTATACAGCACTAAATAAGAGCGTTTTTCAAAGGTATAAATTTTGCCAATTTCATTGACTATGGGCGTGATAGCCGCATTTTTGGGGGCGATGATTTCATAAGCTATGTTAGTGGTGGTGGTGAATTTGCATGCAAAAAAACGCCCGTCTTCGGTTATTTCGCCATTGACTTGAAAATCCCCTTCGCTAATGGCTGTTTGGTGGTTTTGAGTATCCAACCTTTCAAAAGGCCTTCGCATCAAATAGCCGTCCGTAAAACCCCTGTTTTTAAGCGTGTTCAATTCGCTAGCATAAAAACTCGGCTTTAAGGTGTTATGGTAAAAATCATCAACCGCTAAACGATAGATGCGCGTGGTTTGTGCGGCGTAGTAACTGGACTTGGTGCGCCCTTCAATCTTGAGCGCGCTAATGGCGTTGGAGCTTAAAATTTCAGCGATATGACTAGAGAGATTCAAATCTTTAGCGTTAAAAATATGCGTGCCTACGCCTTCTTCTTCAACCAACCTCATCATCACGCCGTTATCAGGGTTTTTCACATAATATTCATAATCAAACCGGCAATCGTTCGCGCAACTCCCTCTATTAGGCACACGCCCCTTTTGTAAGGCCGAAATCAAGCAACGCCCTGAAAAGGCAAAGCACATGCTCCCATGCACAAAGATTTCTAATTCTAAATCGGGTAAGGCTTTTTTAATTTCAATCGCATCATTCAGGCTCAATTCCCTAGCGCACACAATGCGTTTAACCCCTAAATCATAAAACACTTGCGCATCGAGCAAATTTAAGACATTCGCTTGCGTGGATAAATGGACAGGGATATGCGGGGCGATTTTTAAAGCGAGTTTCACCACACCAGGCGCAGCGATAATGAAAGCGTCTGGCTCTAATTCTGCCATTTTATAAATATGCTCTTCTAAAAGTTTGAGCTGTGAATTGAAAGGGAAACCATTGATGGTCGCATAGACTTTTTTATTCAAGGCATGGGCGTAGTCAATCCCTTCTTTAAAGGTCTCTAAAGTGAATTCCTTGCTAGCACGATTGCGTAAAGAAAAATGGCTCACTCCCCCATAAACCGCATCAGCCCCATAGTTGAGAGCGATTTTAAGTTTTTTTAAATTACCAGCTGGAGAGAGTAATTCAACTTGGTTCAAAACTATTTGGCTCCAAAAGAAGCGATCAAAGCTTCAATATCATCAGCGCTGGCTAAATCTTTATCGTCATCGCCGGTGATAAAAGTCGCTGAACTCACGCGCTTAGAATCATCAATTTTGCCTTCAAAAAGCGAATTCATGTATTGGCTGAGCGCTCGCATGACATTGACCACTCGTTCAATTTTTTGGCGATGGATATCTTGAAACTGCATAATATCCATCGCTTGCATGGAGCTATCAGAGCAATTAGCGGCTTCTTCTTCAATGCTTTTAAGGGCGTTTAGGATTTCTTGTTGCTCGTTGAGCGCGGTTTTAAAAGATTCCACATGGGGGAAATGGCCATGCAAATTGTCAAAAATTTCTTGGTGTTTTTGCAAAGGTTCTTGGATTTTTTTAACCATTTTAGCGATCTTTTCAGCGCTAGCTCCGATCAAATCCAATTGATCAAAAATTTGCGTGGCTTTCACTTCAGAATCTCTTGTAACATCATCTAATTGATGCACGACTTTATGCTCTTCAGTGGGGGGAGGGGGAGGCCATTCATTGGGGCTAATCTTGCCATATTTTTCAGCGTCTTCTTTTTTGACGGTCATTTTTTGGCTAGAGCTTTCTTCTTTAGCCTCTTCTTTCTCTTTAGTTGGCTCTTTAGCCTCTTCTTTAGCCTCTAAGGCTTCCAAGTTTTCCAAATCGCCACCATTCATCAAAGCGTCTAATTCTTCTTGTGTCATTGTTGTTCCTTGCCAATTGGTTTTAAAAAGCGTTTTTAACCATAATTCCTAGCTGTCATTTTAGCGCACTTAAGCTTTAGCAATCAAAACGCCCTCTAAAATCGCATCAATATCGCCGTCTAGTATCGCTTCCACATTGCTATAAGCAATATTGGAGCGCGCGTCTTTGACTTGCTGGTAGGGGGCTAGGACATAGCTTCTTATTTGATGCCCCCAACCGATCTCGCTTTTTTCTTCATTTTTGGCACTGCTTTGCTGCTTTTCTAATTCCAATTCATAAAGCTTGGATTTAAGCATTTTTAACGCGCTCGCTTTGTTTTTATGCTGGCTCCTGTCGTTTTGGCATTGCACCACAATACCGGTAGGGAAATGTGTGATCCTAACCGCACTTTCTGTTTTATTGACATGCTGACCGCCTGCCCCACTGGCTCTGTAATAATCATAACGGACATCTTTTTCATCAATTTCTATATCAATATCATCGTCTAATTCAGGGCTAATTTGCACGCTCGCAAAACTCGTGTGCCGTTTGGCGTTCGCATCAAAGGGTGAAATCCTTACAAGCCTATGCACCCCATTTTCATTTTTCAAATAGCCATAAGCGTTTTCGCCCTTAATGATAAAGGCGACCCCTTTAATGCCCGCTTCTTCGCCATCTTGATAGTCTAAAATCTCGCTTTTAAAGCCCCTTCTTTCCGCCCACCTCAAATACATGCGATACAAAATACTCGCCCAATCTTGGCTTTCAGTCCCCCCCGCTCCAGGCTGAATGGTGATAATAGCGTTTGAAGTGTCATTTTCACCGCTTAACATGATTTCAATTTCTACTTTTTGGACGCTGTGCTCTAAAACAGGAGCCTCTTCATAGAGCAAGGATAAAGTAACCTCATCGTTATCGTTTTGAGCGAGTTCAAACAATTCTACGCTTTCATCTAAAGAATCTTTCGTTTTTTGATAGGTTTCTAGCAAGCGGTTTAGGCGCACTTTTTCTTTATTGGTATCTCTAGCCTTTAAGACATCTTGCCAAAAATTAGGGTCTTCTTGCTCTTTTTCAATGCGTTCTAATTCTTGTTTGATCTTTTCAGGCTTGATGATTAAAGCGATATTATCGCATTTGTTTTGCAAGCTTTTTAACAATTCGCTATAGGTGTAGTTATCCACAAACAGAACCTTTATGAGTGGGGTTTTAAGCTTGTCATTATAGCATTGTTAAAAGCCATTTTAATTTTCAAACCTTAAAATTTCAATTTCGCCCTGAACTAATCTTACTCCTTCATCAATTAAAGCGATAGAATCAACTTGCGCAAGGGCTTGAATCGCTCCTGAGTCATAGCGGTTGTCGTTGTAAGGAATGAATTGGTTGTTTGAATAGTTGCCTAAAATTAAATGCGTTCGTTCGCCTTTAAGCTTTAAAGGGGCATTGATTTGAGCCTTAAAGGGTTTTAGTTTAAAATCTTTATTTAAGGATAAGCGCTCTAGTAAGGGTAGAATCAAAACTCGTAAAACCAATAAGCAGCTTAAAGGATTACCCGGTAAGCCTATAATAATACTTTGATTGAGTTTGGCTAAAGTTACCGGTTTTCCAGGTTTGAGATTGACTTTTTCATAATAAAAAAGGGCGTTTTTTTCTTTCAAAGCGTCTTTAAAAAAGTCTTTATCCCCCACACTCACCCCCGCGCTTGAAAGGATGACATCATAATCTTGTGATTCAAGTGGTTTAAGCTGTAAATCTTTATTATCTTTTAAAACCCCTAAAAAATGCGTGTTGTAGTTTTTAAGCATGTTAAAAATACCCACTGAATTAACATCATAAACTTGGCATTCTAGGGCGTTTTGCCCTAAAGGCACTAATTCATCGCCGCTACTAAATAAAGCGATTTTTAATTTCCTAAACGCTTTGATTTCTTTTAACCCTTGAGAGGCAATGAGCGCGATATGCCCGTAATTCAAACGGGTATTTTTAGGGACTAACACGCTGTTTAAAGAAGCGTTTTCGCCCTTTTGACGGATATTGGCGTTTATTTTAAAATCTTTGGGAGCTAGGGCGAAATTTGTATGGCTTTCTAGCATGCATTCTATAGGGACAATCGTTTCTATTCCCTTTGGCACCATCGCTCCAGTCATGATTTTAACGCATTCATTTTCTTTAACTTCTAAAGCGCTCACATCATCTCCAGCAAAAATGCGCTGAATGACTTGAGTTTTTTTGCCTAAATCTTGCATTTTAAACCCATAGCCATCCATTGCGCTTTGATTGAATTTAGGCAAGGGGTGGATGCAAATAATATCCTCTGCTAAAATGCGCCCTATGCTTTCAAACAAAGAAATAACCTCTATTTCTAAGGGTTTTAGGGGAATGCTAGAATGGATTTTTAGAGCTTCTTTAAAACTAATCATATTGATCCTTTAAAAGATTTTGCTAATGGCGCTAAAGGCCAGGCTGATTTCTTCTTTAAAACGCCCCATGATAGCCGAAGCGATTAAAATAATGCCCACAAACCCGATCGCAATTTTAACCGGAAACCCGATAGCGAGTAGGTTGAACTGAGGGTGGGTTTTCATGATCATGCCAAAAATAATATCGCTCAATAACACCAAGCATAAAATAGGGAACGCCATAGAAAACCCTATGACAAACAAGTGCGAAAAGGCTTTGACAATGTTTTTAGCTAACGCTGGCTCAAAGACAAATTGCCCTAAAGGGACGGCTTTTAAGCTGTGATCCACAAACAAAATGATTTGATGGTGGAACGATAAGTCTAATAAAATTAAAATCGCTAACAATAAAAGGGCTTGCCCCACAATGGGTTTTTGCGATCCTGAAATAGGATCATATGCGCTCGCCATCGTAAGCCCCATAGAAAAGCTGATGCTATCGGTTGCAAACACCAAGCTTGCAAAGACGATTTGCAAAAAGATAGACGCGCACACCCCCAAAAACAGCTCGCACAAGCAAGCAATAATAAAACCCTCTGGCGTGTAAGCGGCGTTTGAAAATTCTAAAGTGGGGTAAAAAATCGTGCTCACATACAAGCTCAAAGCCCCACGCACCGACAAAGGCACTAAATGGTTTTCAAAAAAAGGGAAAAAAGACAGCACGCCACTAACCCTTAAAAACAACAAGAAAAAATCCCTAACATGGGGGGTGCTAAGCTCTTGAATGAAATCTAGCATTCTTTTTCTTTAAGGATAAAAAAGTAGTGCGTTAGCATTAGGGTTTGCAATAAAGTAGCAAAAAAATTAAAAAAAGGGATTAAGGAAAAAAGATAGCAAAAAAACGAGAAACGATAATGTTTTAACCGGTGCTGTTTGAGTAAATTTTGATAGCTTTGATGGTTAAAAATCATGCTGGCTATATCCAAACTCATGGTGTTTTTGAAAAAAAGAAAATGCGGAATTATAGAAAAAAAGACCCCAAAGATCCCTATAAAGGGAATGAAATAAAAGGGCGTTAAAACCGCCATCCATAAAAGCATAAAAATGAGCGATTTTAAAAAATATTTAATAGAAAAAAGAATAGAGCCAAATTCTTCTAAAACAACATGGGGATAATATTTTTGGTGCAAATAAGAGACCACCAAAGGGGTGTAAAAAACAGACGCAAAAATATTGATGACTAAACTCAAAAGAATCACGATCCAAAAAACAAGAAAATACACTAACGCTTTAAAAACCCATGCGAACACGCCAGCAAAAAAGCCTTGAGAATGGGAATAGTCATTCAAAGATTGCGGTAATAAAGTTTGGCAATAGCCCACAATATTTGTGCCATTGTAGTAAAAAACAGCTCCAAAAAACGCCAAACTCAAAAGGATAGGGCCAAGATTGATTAAAAGCATTCTAGTGCTCAAAAAATCATTAAAGCTTTTTTTAAGGATAGATAAAGACAAAAGCATAACTTGAAATCCTTCTTCACTCACTTTGCTAGGGTAATTTAAGCGCAAAGTCCCTTAATCTTACATAGTAAGTTTATAAATACGAGATTGATTAAAAGAATATAGAAGTTATTTAATATGGAATAACATATAGTAATAAAAATATTATGGGGTAAAACAATACCATCAGTATCCAAGGACACAAAATGATTACAGCAACAATGGTAAATATAACATTCATCATTGTCTTATAAAATTTTGAATCTTCTTTAACACCCTTTTTCTTCCCAAAAAGAACATAACTAACACCAATAAATACAATAAATTATTACAATATCTGTGGCGAACATTTTACCCGCTTTTAACGGAATGAATAACTTTAAGCATTTCTTACTCTTTATTGTGAGTTTTCTATAATCATGATAGCTGATTTTGTTTTAAATTTGCTATAATGCGAATTTAATGATGAAAATTAGTTTAAAGTGGAGAACACACAATGAAAAAAAATATCTTGAATTTAGCGTTAGTGGGCGCGTTGAGCGCGTCGTTTTTGATGGCTAAGCCGGCTCATAACGCAAATAACACTACGCATAACACGAAAAAAACGACTGATTCTTCAGCAGGCGTGTTAGCGACAGTGGATGGCAGGCCTATCACTAAAAGCGATTTTGATATGATTAAGCAACGAAATCCTAATTTTGATTTTGACAAGCTTAAAGAGAAAGAAAAAGAAGCCTTGATTGAGCAAGCCATTCGCACTGCGCTTGTAGAAAATGAAGCTAAAACAGAAAAGCTCGATCAGACTCCAGAATTTAAAGCGATGATGGAAGCGGTTAAAAAACAGGCTTTAGTGGAATTTTGGGCTAAAAAACAGGCTGAAGAAGTGAAAAAAATCCAAATCCCAGAAAAGGAAATGCAAGATTTTTACAACGCTAATAAAGATCAGCTTTTTGTCAAGCAAGAAGCCCATGCTAGGCATATTTTAGTGAAAACCGAAGATGAAGCCAAAAGGATTATTTCTGAGATTGACAAACAGCCAAAGACCAAGAAAGAAGCCAAATTCATTGAGCTAGCCAATCGGGATACGATTGATCCTAACAGCAAGAATGCACAAAATGGCGGTGATTTAGGGAAATTCCAGAAAAACCAAATGGCTCCGGATTTTTCTAAAGCCGCTTTCGCTTTAACTCCTGGGAATTACACTAAAACCCCTGTTAAAACAGAGTTTGGTTATCATATTATCTATTTGATTTCTAAAGATAGCCCTGTAACTTATACTTATGAGCAAGCTAAACCCACCATTAAGGGGATGTTACAAGAAAAGCTTTTCCAAGAACGCATGAATCAACGAATCGAGGAATTAAGGAAGCACGCTAAAATTGTTATCAACAAATAATTGATGAGGTGTTATCATGTTAGTTAAAGGCAATGAAATCTTATTGAAAGCCCATAAAGAAGGTTATGGGGTGGGGGCGTTTAATTTCGTGAATTTTGAAATGCTAAACGCTATTTTTGAAGCAGGAAATGAGGAAAATTCCCCGCTTTTCATTCAAGCGAGTGAAGGAGCGATCAAATACATGGGGATTGATATGGCAGTGGGCATGGTGAAAATCATGTGCGAACGCTACCCCCACATTCCTGTAGCCTTACACCTAGATCATGGCACGACTTTTGAAAGCTGTGAAAAAGCCGTGAAAGCGGGTTTCACTTCTGTGATGATTGATGCCTCTCATCATGCTTTTGAAGAAAATTTGGAATTGACTTCTAAAGTGGTCAAAATGGCGCATAACGCTGGAGTGAGCGTGGAAGCTGAGTTGGGGCGTTTAATGGGGATTGAAGACAATATTTCGGTAGATGAAAAGGACGCGGTGTTAGTGAATCCTAAAGAAGCGGAGCAGTTTGTCAAAGAATCTCAAGTGGATTACTTAGCCCCAGCCATTGGGACAAGCCATGGAGCGTTTAAGTTTAAGGGTGAGCCAAAATTGGATTTTGAACGCTTGCAAGAAGTCAAAAGGCTCACTAATATCCCTTTAGTTTTGCATGGAGCGAGTGCGATACCAGATGATGTGAGGAAATCTTATTTGGACGCTGGAGGCGATTTGAAAGGTTCTAAGGGCGTGCCTTTTGAATTTCTACGAGAATCTATAAAAGGGGGGATCAATAAGGTCAATACCGACACGGATTTAAGGATCGCTTTCATCGCAGAAGTGCGCAAGGTGGCTAATGAAGATAAGAGCCAATTTGATTTGAGGAAGTTTTTTTCTCCGGCCCAATTAGCGCTTAAAAATGTGGTCAAAGAGCGCATGAAACTTTTGGGCAGCGCTAATAAAATTTAATCAACAAGAGGAAAGAGTGTAACATGGCAATTGGGATGAGCGAGCTCAAAAAGGGCTTAAAAATTGAATTGGGTGGTGTGCCTTATAGAATTGTAGAATACCAGCATGTCAAGCCCGGCAAGGGTGCGGCTTTCGTGCGCACGAAAATCAAGTCGTTTTTGGATGGTAAGGTGATTGAGAAGACTTTCCATGCGGGGGATAAGTGCGAAGAGCCTAATCTGGTTGAAAAAACGATGCAATACCTTTATCACGATGGCGATACATACCAATTTATGGATATAGAGAGCTATGAGCAAATCGCTTTGAACGACTCTCAAGTGGGTGAGGCTTCTAAATGGATGCTAGACGGCATGCAAGTGCAGGTTTTATTGCATAATGACAAGGCGATTTCAGTGGATGTGCCGCAAGTTGTGGCTTTAAAGATTGTAGAAACAGCCCCTAATTTTAAGGGCGATACTTCAAGCGCGAGCAAAAAATCAGCGACTTTAGAAACCGGTGCGGTCGTGCAAGTGCCTTTCCATGTTTTAGAAGGTGAGACGATTAAGGTGAATACGGAAACAGAAGAGTATCTTGAAAAGGTGAAATGAGATTATCTTTTTATTGAGCTAGTGCTTTAGACACAGCCTTTTTGTCATAAGGGGTGTTATCAGCCCCTTTTTTGGGCTTTGTTTAAAGCGTGTATGAAATCTGTGATTAAAAATTATTTAAAATGGATTGACTTTTTTTATTGAGTGCCAATAAAAATATTCAAAGGCATTTTTTAAGATTAAACATAAGAGCTTGATATAAGAGCTTGATTTAATCAAGCGGATAACCTCTTAAAAAAGCATTCTTTGGGGGTTATGGAATTTGATTGGGGGTTATGGGGTATTAAGCACAAAATATTTCCCTAAAAAATGGGATTTATTATAAGGTTTAAAACGATAGCAACAAAGTAATCCTGTTTTTATTTTGGAATTCAAATAAGGCTCTAGTTGCAATATGTGATGAGAGTGATATTCCCTATCCCCTTAAGAGTTTATAAAATAAAGAAAATGAGTCTAAAATCAAACCTAAAACCATAAAACAAAATTAAAAACCCCATTTTTTAAACCAGACGACCGAGAATTTAACCAAATCCTTAAAGCAGTTTGACTTAAAAGATTACGAGATTAAGAGCGTTTTTGATAATTTAGAACAAGGCACAAAAGAAAGCTACGACAAAGCCCTAAACGAAATCATAGGAAAGCTATACGATGACAGCTACAAGGTGAATTTACGAGAAAGCGTCCAGGATGTAACCAATTTTGAAAAGTTTTTAAACGACTTGAAAGCGCAAGGCGAGATCGATGTGCAAGCTAAAAGCTTTTTAAGGCAAATTGAAGAAAATGTATATAACCCTAACGGTGTTACTTACGAGCAGCTGAAGAACTCACGCCAGCTAATCAATGCCTATTTAAGGAATGTCAAAGATCCTTCTACTTTAGGGTATATCCAAAAAGCGAGCGCTAATTTTTTAATCAAAACAAACTTACAATGAGCGTTCTATATCATCAGCGTTTAAAGGGGTGTTGGCTTTTAAAAATTTTGATGCCTTTTGGCCTAAAATTTCTTTATAAAATTTAGGGTGTAAGCCAAGGTTGGGGCGTAAGGCTTTGATATTGTTTTCAGTCAATGCTTCGCCTTTTTGAATATCCTTAATGACAAATAAAGAGCGAGCGAAGAATCTTCGCTTTTCTAAAGTCTTTGGATTGATTTTAGGCTCTTCTTCGCCTAAGGCTAAAACGCTTTGCTTGATGGCTTCAACCATGCTTTTAAATCCGTTAAAATCCATGCTAAAAGCGCTGTCTGGGGTTTGTAAGGATTTGTTTAAAATGAAATGCTTTTCTATCATGCTCGCTCCTAAAGTGGTGGCTAAAATGGGGCAAAGAGAGCCAATCGTGTGATCGCTCAAGCCAAATTTAACGCCAAAGGTTTCGCCTAATTTAACCATGCTCAATAAGTTAGCGTCTTCTATTTTACTGGGATAAGCGCTCACGCATTTTAAAAGGGTGATGTCAAAATTATTCACGCCTTTGCACAACGAGATAGCGTTTTGCAATTCGGTGTGTGTAGCGATACCGCTAGAAAGGATAATGGGCTTTTGTGTGCAAGCGGCCTTTTCAATCAAGTCTAAATCAACGATTTCAAAACTAGCGATCTTATACATGGGGCAATTCAGGCTCTCTAAAAGCTTTAAGGCTTTTGAACTAAAAGGCGAGCTAAAAATGCCTAAATCAAGCTTTCTAGCCAACTCAAACAATTCCGCATGCCATTCTAGGGGGGTAGAAGCCTTTTGATACAATCCATACAGATTTTCTTTATCCCATAAAGTGCCTTGAATGATGAAAGGATCTTCTTTAGAGTTTAAAGTCATGCAACTTGGCGTGTAGGTTTGGAGCTTGACAAAATCCGCACCGCTTTCCTTAATGGCATGAAGGCTTTCTTTAGCGAGATTTAAATCCTGGTTATGATTAGCGCTCAATTCAGCGACAATTTTAGGGCGTTGTAACATTTCTTATTTTTCCTTAATCAAAACTTCTTTTTCTAAGCGATAGACTTGAGAGCAAGTGAAAGCCAAATGCTCATCATGCGTGGCTAGAACTAACGCCCCTTCTTTTTCTGTAATGTAATTTTGCAGCATGCTGATGACTTGATTAGCGCTAGTGGTGTCTAAATTCCCGGTGGGTTCATCAGCGATAATGATTTGGGGTTTTTTAGAAAGCACTCTGGCGATGCTTAAGCGTTGTTGCTGGCCGCCGCTCAATTCACCCACGCCTTGTTTTAGGGTGTGGGCTATGCCTAATTGTTCTAAAAGGGAATGATTTATTTCTTGCTTGGCTAGGATGGAAGCGACTTGCAAGTTTTCTAAAGCGCTAAAACCCTTAAAAAGGTAATGCGATTGGAAGATTATGCCCACTTTTAAGCGCCGTAGTTCCAAAAGCTTTTTGGAATTTAAAGCATAAATATCTTGGTGTTCTAACAAACTAACTGTTCCGTTATCCGGTTTTAGCATGGTGGCTAGATGGCTTAAAAGCGTGCTTTTACCGCTCCCGCTCACGCCCAAAATCGCTAGGCTTTCTTTGGGCTTGATGTGCAAATTCACGCCACTATAAAGAGGCTTTTCAAAAGCATGAGAAATATTAATCGCTTTAATCATGATCGTTTCCTAAAAAGAATATCGCCTAATAAACTAGGGCTTAAAATGTAAGAAGTTGAAAAGTTCGCGCTGTGCAAGATGATTTTATCATAACGCCTTGCATAGTATTTTAAAAGCGTTTTTTGTAGGGTGGGTTCAATGCTTGGGCTAAACCATGCGTTATTGCTCATTAGGATAAAAATTTTTGAAGGGCTGTTTGAATAAGCGGGTTTGGAAGTGCCTTCATAACAAATCAGAGGGCGGAAAGTAAAATCGTCTAATGTAAAATCGCTGAAACTAGAAGCGTTGCGGTATAAATAAGCGCTCTCGCCAAAAAAGAGCTTTTCAAGGGGTTTTTGAAGAAACTTGGGTAAAGGCATGGTCTCGCCAAAGGGGGCTAAGATCACTTTATCAGCGATCTGAACGCTTTTTTTAGAAAATAAAAACGAGCTGTTATAAAGGCTATAGCCTTGGGTGCGTAATGTCCCTATTAAAATAGCAATATTACCGCTTAAATCTTCTAGCTTCGCTTTAAAGGGGGAGTTTTCTAAAGCGATAGGGTAGGCGGTTTCTGGAAAAACAATCAAGGTTTTTTGCTTGCTTTGAGCGAGCTTGATTTCTTTAAGAATGTTGTTTTCAATATCATTAAGGTAGTTTGAGTCAAATTTCAAATCTTGGGGCGTTTTTGTAGAGACTAATTCAATATTTCCAACCTTTTTTAAATCGCTTGTTTTGAAACCATTAAAATCCAACGCGCCAAGCAGCAATAAAACCCCTATCATTCTGTATTTTTTAAGATTTTGAGTGCTCAAAAAAACGCAAGCTAAAAAAACAAGCCCTAGCGATAATTTATCCACCCTAAACACGCTATAAGAAAAAAAGCTATCCGGGACTAACCAATCAAATCCAAAAGGGTGGATAAAACTAGAGCCTAAAAAACTCAAAAGCCTAAAGTAGGGGTTTTCAAAACAGAGCAACAAATAAAATAAAACCCCATAAACTAACGCTATTAAAATAATGATTAAGGGCAATAAATAAGTGAAATCCGAGTAGCGAAAGCTTAAAGCGCACCAATAAAACAATAACGCCCCCACGAAAAACCCCAAAGCAAAAGCGCTATTTCTAGGGGTTTTTAAAAACGCTAGCATGCTTAAAGGGGCTAATAGGCTTGTGAGTGTGATAGAAATATAGGGGTTTTCAACCGCATAAGCGTCTAAAACAGCGTTAATATACACGCTTGAAACAAACATGCACGCTAATAAAAAAGCGTTTTGATTGAACAGAATAAGACGCATGGCTAAATTTTGAAACCTTGAGATTGTTTTAGTGTATTATAGCTATATTTTAATTTAAGAATTTTAGATTGATTTTTTTAAGGGTAGTTTTTTTTAAGTTGTGTTATTATTTTCAAATTTCAAGTCTAAAGAGCGTGAATTGGCATGATTTAAGAGTAATGGGTGTTTTTGAGCGCTCACTATCTTTATGCGAGATATATGAGAGAAAGGTTTGGGTTTAGGGTTTGAATTATATTGATTTGGCGTTACTTGTGGTGGTGGTAGCCTTTGGGATTAGAGGATTTTATCATGGCTTCGTGAGTGAAGTGGCGGGGACTTTAGGGATTGTGCTTGGCGTTTATTTGGCGTCTCGCTATTCTGTGGCTGTTGGGAATTTATTTTCAGAGCATTTGTATGATTTAAGAAATGAAACCATGACCAATCTCATCGGTTTTTTATTGGTGTTAGCGTCTATTTGGGTGTTTTTTTTAGCTTTTGGAGTGTTGCTAGGCAAGGTGTTAGTCTTTAGCGGGTTAGGCATTATAGACAAAGCGTTAGGGTTTATTTTTTCATGTTTAAAGACTTTTTTAGTGCTTTCTTTCATCCTTTATGCGCTTTCTAAAATGGAAGTGATGAAGGACGCTAACGCCTATTTGCAAGAAAAAAGCGCTTTTTTTTCTACTATGAAAAGCGTCGCTAGTAAGATCATGCACCTTGATGGCGTCAAACATGTGGAGCAAAACCTTAAAGACAACCTTGAAGAAATGAGCGATGAAGTCAAAAATAAAGAATCTTTCAATAAAAATAAAGAATCTTTTAATAAAGCGATGGATAAGGGCATGGAATCTTTAAAAGAAAAGGCTAAAGATTTGCCTAAAAACATGCTAGATCCAAAAGCTAACCAAACCCCACCAAACCCCACCCCATCTAATAAAGAACCCCTATAAAGGCATCACATGTTTTCTAACCAATACATCCAACAACGCATCCATAAAGCCAATAGCTTGAGAGAAGAAGGGAAAAACCCTTATAAAAATAGCTTGAAACGAAGTCTCACCAACGCCGCTTTTTTGGAAAAATACGCTTATGTTAAGGGTTTAGAAGAGCCTAAAGACAAAGAAAAATGCGAGAGTATTGTAGGGAGGGTCAAGCTTTTGCGTTTAATGGGCAAGGCATGTTTTATTAAAGTTGAAGATGAAAGCGCGATTTTGCAAGCTTATGTTTCGCAAAATGAATTGAACGATGAATTTAAAAGCTTGAAAAAGCATTTAGAAGTGGGCGATATTGTGTTGGTGAAAGGTTTCCCTTTTGCTACCAAAACCGGTGAATTGAGCGTTCATGCCCTAGAATTTCATATTTTAAGCAAAACCATTGTGCCTTTACCTGAAAAGTTTCATGGACTGAGCGATATAGAATTACGCTACCGCCAGCGCTACTTGGATTTGATCGTCAATCCTGGCGTTAAAGATGTGTTTAAAAAGCGCAGTTTGATTGTCTCTAGCGTGCGGAAATTTTTTGAAATGGAAGGGTTTTTAGAAGTGGAAACTCCCATGATGCACCCCATTCCTGGCGGGGCGAACGCAAGGCCTTTTATCACTTACCATAACGCTTTAGAGGTGGAGAGGTATTTAAGAATCGCCCCAGAATTATACCTTAAACGCTTGATTGTGGGGGGGTTTGAAGCGGTGTTTGAAATCAATCGTAATTTCAGGAATGAGGGCATGGATCACAGCCATAACCCCGAATTCACGATGATTGAATTTTATTGGGCGTATCACACTTATGAAGATTTGATTGAACTCAGTAAGAGGCTATTTGACTACTTGCTAAAGACTTTAAATTTAGATTCAAAAATCATCTATAACGATATGGAAGTGGATTTCAACCAAACGAGCGTGATTTCCTATTTGGACGCTTTAGAAACGATAGGGGGCATTAGTAAGGATATTTTGGAAAAAGAAGACAGGCTTTTGGCTTATTTGTTAGAGCAAGGCATCAAAGTAGAGCCAAATCTCACTTATGGCAAGTTGCTCGCTGAAGCGTTTGATCATTTTGTAGAGCACCAACTCATTAACCCCACTTTTGTAACCCAATACCCTATTGAGATTAGCCCTTTAGCCAGACGCAACGATAGTAACCCTAATATTGCTGACAGGTTTGAATTGTTCATTGCAGGAAAAGAAATCGCTAATGGCTTTAGCGAGTTGAACGATCCTTTAGATCAATTAGAACGCTTTAAAAATCAAGTGGCTGAAAAAGAAAAAGGCGATGAAGAAGCCCAATACATGGATGAAGATTATGTGTGGGCCCTAGCCCATGGAATGCCCCCCACTGCAGGGCAAGGCATAGGCATTGACAGGTTGGTGATGTTACTCACTGGGGCTAAAAGCATTAAAGATGTGATTTTATTCCCAGCGATGCGTCCTGTTAAAAACGATTTTAATATTGAGAGTGGAGAATAATGGCTTATTTTTTAGAACAAAGCGATAGTGAAACTTTTGAATTGATCTTTGAAGAATACAAGCGGCAAAATGAGCATTTAGAAATGATAGCGAGCGAGAATTACACTTTTCCTAGTGTTATGGAAGCTATGGGAAGCATTTTAACGAATAAATACGCTGAGGGCTATCCTAACAAGCGCTATTATGGAGGCTGTGAAGTGGTGGATAAAATAGAAAGCCTAGCCATAGAAAGGGCTAAAAAGCTTTTTAATTGCCAGTTCGCTAACGTGCAAGCGCATTCAGGCTCACAAGCTAATAACGCTGTCTATCACGCTCTTTTAAAGCCTTATGACAAGATTTTAGGCATGGATTTAAGCTGTGGAGGGCATTTAACGCATGGTGCTAAAGTGAGCTTGACCGGCAAGCATTATCAGAGCTTTTCTTATGGCGTGAATTTGGATGGCTATATTGATTATGAAGAGGCGCTAAAAATCGCTCAAAGCGTTAAGCCAGAAATCATCGTGTGCGGGTTTTCAGCCTATCCAAGGGAAATTGATTTTAAGAAATTTAGAGAAATCGCTGATGAAGTAGGGGCGTTACTATTAGGCGATATAGCCCATGTGGCAGGGCTTGTGGTAACTAATGAGCATGCCCATCCTTTCCCGCATTGCCATGTGGTTTCAAGCACCACTCATAAGACCTTAAGAGGGCCTAGAGGGGGGCTTATTTTAACTAATGATGAAGAGATAGCGGCTAAGATTGATAAAGCGATTTTTCCAGGGACTCAAGGCGGGCCTTTGATGCATGCGATTGCTGCTAAAGCGGTGGGTTTTAAAGAGAATTTAAAACCAGAGTTTAAAGCTTACGCGAAATTAGTGAAATCTAACATGCAAGTTCTCGCTAAAACATTAAAAGAAAAAAACCACAAATTAGTGAGCGGTGGCACTTCTAACCATTTGCTTTTAATGGATTTCTTGGATAAGCCTTATAGCGGGAAAGACGCTGATATTGCCTTAGGGAATGCTGGGATCACCGTGAATAAAAACACCATTCCTGGCGAAACGCGCAGCCCTTTTGTAACGAGCGGGATAAGGATTGGCTCAGCGGCATTGAGCGCAAGGGGCATGGGAGCTAAAGAATTTGAAATCATAGGGAATAAAATATCAGATATTTTGAATGATATTAATAATGTTAGTTTGCAATTGCATGTGAAAGAAGAATTGAAGGCGATGGCTAATCAATTCCCTGTGTACCAGCAACCTATTTTTTAAGGGAGTCAAGATGACAGAAATGGAATTAAAGCTCATTAAGATAGACACAAGCCATTATTTTGAAAAAAAACCAGGCTTGGGGGAGAGGGTGGATTATGCGGGGCGTTGCTATTATAATAAATTCCAAAGAGTGAATGCCATGCTCACAAGCTCGCTCATTCAAAAGCATTTGAAAAGGGAGATAGAAATCGCGCACAACCTCATCTTGCGTAACGATAAGGTGGAAAACATTGTGTTTGATTATAATGGGAGGAACCCGGAGCGTTTTTACCATAAGGCGCAGTTATTGCTTCGTGAGGAAGGTTTTATGAATTTTACCGCTTATAACACCAAAACGCCAGGGCATTTGCATTTGTATGTGCATAAGGGGCATACGGAGTTAGGCGAGGGTGAAAGGTTGGTTAAAACTTTGTCCATGAAATTAGCGCAAGGGTTGCCTAAAGAATGGAAGGTCTTCCCTAGCAATGAATGGCCTAAGGAATTTAATATTTTAGCTTTACCTTATGAAGTGTTTGCAAAAGAGCGAGGGAGCTCTTGGGCGAAGCATTTATAACCATTTTTGAAAGGATTTTTGATGTCAGAAAAAGAAAGACTGAATGAAGTGATTTTAGAAGAAGAAAATAATGGGGGCGGCACTAAAAAGGTGTTTTTGATCGTGGCTATAGCCATTATCATTTTAGCGGTGCTTTTAATGGTGTTTTGGAAAAGCACGAGAGTCGCTCCTAAAGAGACTTTTTTACAAACCGATAGCGGGATGCAAAAAATAGGCAACACTAAAGATGAGAAAAAAGATGATGAGTTTGAAAGCTTGAATATGGATCCTTCCAAACAAGAAGACAAGCTAGACAAAGTAGCGGATAATGTTAAAAAACAAGAAAATGATGCGTTTAACATGCCCACTCAAACCAATCAAACTCAAACGGAGATGAAAACAACAGAAGAAACGCAAGAAGCTAAAAAAGAATTAAAAGCTGTTGAGTCTATTCCCATGAGCGTTCAAAAAGAATCTCAGGCTATGGCTAAAAAAGAAACCCCCCATAAAAAGCCCAAAGTAACCCCTAAAGATAAGGAAGCTCACAAAGACAAAGCTAAGCATGCGGCTAAAAAAGAGTCTAAAACTAAAAAAGAAGCCCATAAAGAAGTTCCTAAAAAAGCCGACTCTAAAACCAATCTTACTAAAGGGCATTATTTGCAAGTGGGGGTTTTTGCACACACACCTAATAAAGCCTTTTTGCAAGCGTTTAACCAATTCCCCCATAAGATTGAAGATAGGGGGGCTACTAAACGCTACCTCATAGGCCCTTATAAGAGCAAGCAAGAAGCCTTAATGCATACCGATGAAGTCAGTAAAAAAATGACTAAACCGGTTGTCATAGAGATTCGTTAAAGATTTTACAAACTTAAAAGAGTTTAGCGTTAGTCAAGCGATAATTTCTTGTGATGTGCTCTTAGGGGTTAGAGGGATTTATGGGGGAGAGTTTGCAAAATACCCCTATTTTCTTAAGAGTTTTGTATAAAACTAAAATAAAGTAATCCTATTTAAAAAATAAAGAGCGTTATGAATTTAATGGATAGCAAAGAATATGACGGCTTTTTAATAGCGAGCAAAATATAAGACAGCTAAAACAAAGTAATAGCATTTAGTAAAGTAGGGGTAAGAGGTAAAAAATGGAAAAACATGCGTTTTAGATAAAACATTCATACCCACTACTAGCAGTCAAGGAGAAGTAACAAACCCAGACCGCATGAAAGAATTGTAATATAAAAAAGATTAAAACAGCTTTTAAGACTATCAATCCATATGATTTTACCAAAAAGAAAGCATCAGTCATTTTAATAGGTTTTTTAAAATTAGCTATAATCAAGGCTTCAAAAAGCCATAATTAAAAGAGTTGAGATGTTAGAAAAGTTGATTGAAAGAGTGTTGTTTGCCACTCGTTGGTTGCTAGCCCCTTTGTGCATTGCCATGTCGTTAGTGTTGGTGGTTTTAGGCTATGCGTTCATGAAAGAATTGTGGCACATGCTCAGCCATTTAAACACGATCAGCGAAACGGATTTGGTTTTATCAGCCTTAGGCTTGGTGGATTTGTTGTTTATGGCAGGGCTTGTTTTAATGGTATTGCTCGCCAGTTATGAAAGCTTTGTTTCCAAATTAGACAAGGTGGATGCTAGTGAAATCACCTGGCTAAAACACACGGATTTTAACGCTTTAAAGTTAAAGGTTTCGCTCTCCATTGTAGCCATTTCGGCGATTTTTTTGCTCAAACGCTACATGAGTTTAGAAGACGTTTTATCCAGTATTCCTAAAGACACGCCTCTATCGCATAACCCCATTTTTTGGCAAGTGGTGATCCATTTGGTGTTTGTGTGTTCAGCGCTTTTAGCCGCCGTTACCAATAATATCGCTTTTTCGCAAAATAAAGCGCATTAAAAGTTTTAAAGCTCTCTTTCAGGAAGGACTTTAGACCATTCTTTAATCAAGCGTAAAAAGAAGGAAGTATCAGGCGAAGTTTTTTCATGGATTAAAATGCCTTCTTCCACCGCTTCCCAAATCACTCTATGCCGATACACCACCAGATGCCATGATTGTTGGGCATGATCTTTAAGCGACAAACGCACCCTTTTAGCAAAAGACGGGTTGTCAAACAAAACTGCGCTTTCAGTGTTGATGTATGCAGAGCGCGGATCAATATTGAAACTCCCTAGAAGCGTTAAATTGTCATCAAAAACAATCGTCTTGCCGTGTAAGGAATGTTTGGTGCTAAAGTGCCCTTTAATCTGGCGGTTGAAAAAATCGTTTCGTATTTCATAGACATTCGCGCCCATTCGCACTAATTGGTTGCGATACCTTTCCCATGCCCCATAGACCACTATCGCATCAGTAGATGAAAGGGAATTGGTAAGGATATTCAATTCAATCCCCTTAGAAATTTGATTTTTAAAGATTTTCATCATCTTTTTGCCTGGAATAAAATACGATGAAGCGATAAAAACGGAGTCCTTAGCGTTTTTAAGGGCTTTCTCAAAAGCGATTTTGATAGGCGAATACAAGGGCGTGTCAATTTTTTTGGGTGAATCGGCTAAAAAAATGGCATTCCCATAATAAATTGGGTATTGGTATTTTTGGAATCGTTCTATAAAATCATTGACTTTTTTTTCAAACTGGTTTTTGTCTTCAGCGCTGATAGGGATTTTTTCATGGAGTTTAGCGATTTCTTTAGCGTTGTTTTTGAGTCTTTTATGGGTTCTTAGTAATGAAACAGGAATGGAGCGGTGGAATCTCCAATAGCGTTCAAAGCTTTCTTTGGCTTTTGAAGCAACCCCCCCAAAAAACAAAGCGTCTAAATCTAAAAAATTCGTGTCTAAATCGTTATCAAAATAATTATCCCCAATATTGCGCCCTCCTATAATGACAGCGAAATTATCCACGATGAAAAGCTTGTTGTGCATGCGTTTTTTAATGCGCTCATAATCCGCAAGCATTTCAAAATAGCGCAAGCCTTTATTGCGGATGTAGTAGGGGTTAAAAATTTTCACTTCAATGTTTTTATGGAAATTTAAAAGCATAATATCTGAAAAATCCGAATACACTCCGTTATCGTCTAAAAGGATGCGCACTTTTACCCCACGATTGGCCGCGTTTAAAAGTTCTTTAGCGATCACTTGAGAGGAAAGATCGTTCTTATAGATATAAGTTTGCATGTCAATGCTTTTTTGGCTCATTCTGATAAGACCCACTCTGTGCAATAAAGCGTCAAAGCCGTCTTCTAAAAGAATGGCCGCGCTATGGTTAGGGTTTTCTTTCAAATTTTTAGCATACAAGCTCCCAATGGTGGTAGTGTAGGGATCATAAGAGATAGGGGGGCTTGAAATGGGAGTCTTATAGACTAACCCAAAGCACCCATTAAAAAAAAAGACGCTTAAAAAAACTAAAAAGATTTTCAAAAACGACCCAAAGAAATTAGCGGCTTTTACCCACTTTCAACATCCTATTACGCAAAGTAGCGATACTGCTTTGCAAGGGTAATTCTTTAGGGCAAGTGTCATGGCAAGCAATCAAGCTCATGCACCCAAAAACACCATCATCATCGCCGACTAATTCATAAAAATCATCATCGCTTCTTTCATCATGGCTGTCAATCATAAAACGCATGGCTCTGTTCATGCCAGCAGCTCCAATGAAATTAGGGCGCATGAGTTTAGTCCCGCAAGAAGCGATACAGCACCCGCATTCAATGCACCTGTCTAGTTCAAAGACTTCTTGGGCTTCATCAGGCTCAACCCTTTTTTCCGGCTTAGTAATATCCACTTCTTCTTTAGAATGCGCCCAACTCTCCACCCTTTTAGTCATATCGCTAAACCAATCGCCGGTGTTTACGCTCAAATCTTTAATGAGCGTAAAACTGGGCATGGGCATGAGCGTGATCACCCCGCTTTCAAAACTGGAAGTTAGGGTTTTACAAGCTAGCCTCGGTCTCCCATTAACCATCATCGCGCAAGAGCCGCAAATCCCAGCGCGGCACACAAAATCAAAACTCAAATCCGGATCTTGATGCTCTCTAATGAGGTTTAAAGCGATAAAGAGCGTCATGGATGGCGTTTCTTTCAATTGATACTCTTTAAAATGCGGCTTACTCACCGCGCTTTGAGGGTCAAATTTTAGCACTCTAACTACAATCGTTCGTTCATTATCACTCATGGTGTTCTCCTTTTAAATTAGCGTTGTGTTGGTCTAATAAATCATGGACATTGAAAGAATACAAATGTTCCCCCCTAGCCCTGACTTCCTCATCTTCTAAACGCATGTTCCTAGCCTTGTATTTTTCTTGCAATTCAAAAGGCATGAGTGCGTGTTGGACTTCTACCCTGTCTTTCCCGAGCTTTTCTAATTCTAAAATCGTTTTCAAAATCTCAGCGTCGCGCTCTTCTTTTTTGGGGTGGGGAATGAAATTGCCTTTTTTGCCATAGCCCCTAAAATCAGGGCTGATTTCCATTTTCATCACATCTAATTCTTCGTATTCAATCGTGGGCATGTCTTGCTCAGCGCTAGGCCAGCTCGCTAAAGTCCGATTAAGCCATTTTTCATCGTCTCTTTTAGGGTAGTCAATCCTTGTGTGAGCCCCTCTGCTTTCGGTGCGCAGTAACGCTCCTTGAGTGATGCAAAGCGCGAGTTTGAGCATTTTTTTGGTGCGGTAAGCGTCTTCTAATTCAGGGTTATTGTGCAAAACCTTGTTTTTCACGCAAATGTTTTTGGAGCGTGCATAAAGCTCTTGCAATTCTTTAAGGGCTTCTTCTAATTTTTTGCCTTCTCTAAAAACGCCCACTTTTTCATCCATGACTTCTTTCATGCGTTCTCTAATTTCATACACGTCTTCTTTGCCTTCATTATGCAATAAAAAATGCATGTAATCCTGGCTTTCTTTAATGAAGGCTTCAACTTTTTGCGTGTTGATTTCAATTTGCGCTTCTAAACAATGCAAGGCGAAATAATCCCCTATGATCATGCCAGCGACTACCGCTTCACTCACAGAATTTCCCCCCAAGCGGTTAAACCCATGCAAATCCCAGCATGCCGCTTCACCCGCACAAAACAAGCCTTTCAAATGGGTTTCGCCTTTAGGGTTTGTCCTAACCCCACCCATAGAATAGTGTTGCATGGGCTTTATGGGGATCCAGCCTTTTTGCTTAGCCATCGCTTGCCCGTATTCAGGCTCATTAGTGGGCGCTCCTTGCATGTTGTCTTTGGTTTGCTCTTCGCTATCAGCCGGATCAATTCCTGCAAAAGTCATGGCAATATCGCGCACATCCCTTAAGTTTTTTTCCACATGGTTACGCCCTAAAATAGCAATATCCAGCCACACATGATCCCCATAAGGCGATTTGGCTCCATAGCCTTTTTGGATATGCTCTAAAATCCGCCTTGAGACCACATCCCTACTCGCAAGCTCTTTTTTCTCCGGCTCATAAGCGGGCATGAAGCGTCTGCCAAACTTGTCTCTTAAAACGCCGCCATCGCCCCTACAACCTTCGGTCATTAAAATCCCGCTAGGCACTAAAGCGGTAGGGTGGAATTGCACCGCTTCCATGTTGCCTAATTTAGCCACGCCGGTTTCTAAAGCGCTCGCCGCCCCGGCTCCATCGCAAATCACAGCGTTAGTGGTGTGTTTATACACGCGCCCATAACCTCCGGTAGCTAAAAGCGTGCCTTTAGAAACATACGCTGAAATTTCGCCCGTGATCAAATCCCTTACCACCGCCCCATAGCATTTATTATCATGATGGATGAAAGCGAGCATGTCCTTTCTGTCTTGAATATCCACTTTGTGGTGTAAGGCTTCATTAGCGACCGCATAAAGCATGGTATGCCCTGTAGCATCAGCCGTAAAGCATGTGCGCCATTTTTTAGTGCCGCCAAAATCACGGCTTAGAATATAACCATGCCTGTCGTCTCTTTCGGTAATGATAACATGCTCACCATTGACGACCGCAGGCCTATCGCCCTTTTTAATCCTAGTCCAAGGCACCCCCCAACTGGCCAATTCCCTAATGGCTTTAGGAGCAGTGGTTACAAACATCCTAGCCACTTGCTGATCACACCCCCAATCGCTCCCCTTAACCGTGTCTAAAAAGTGCAAATCTTCATTATCGCCCTCGCTTTTTTTAGCGTTCGCAAGGCTCGCTTGCATGCCCCCTTGAGCGGCTGCAGAGTGCGAACGCCTGACAGGCACTAGGCTTAAAACGATGGTGTTTAAACCCTTTTGTTTGCATGCGATACTAGCCCTTAACCCAGCTAGTCCGCCTCCAATAATTAGTGCATCACAATATGTTATTTTCATTTTCTACCCTTATTCTTTGTGGAATTTCCCATCAGCTTCTATGGCTTCTTGCATGGTTTTAATGCCATTGTCCTTATTTTCTAAACCTTTTTTAATGTAAGCCCCATAGGTGCAAAGCCCTAAAACAATGAAAAACACGCTCATCGCCCATTTGACTTTTCTCAAGCCTTGAATGCTCGCATTCTTAAACCACCCCCATTTAATCGCTAAACGATACAACCCAATAGAGCCATGCAATTCTACGGCAAACAATAAGAAAATATACAAAAGCCAAAAGTTTTGCGTGACAAAACGATAGCTTGAGCCATGAGGCCCAATACTTTCAGGCTCTGTGAGCATGACAAATAAGTGGATACTCGCTAAGAAAAACATCGCAAATCCGGTGAGGGCTTGAATAAACCACAAGCTCGTATCGCCATGTTTCATCAAATGCTTATGGGTTTTAAAAACCTTGTATTGCCGATAATTGATAGGGAATTTCCTTAACGCCAAAAAAGCATGTGCGACTAAAATAAGAATAACTCCTGCTGCAACCACGCTCACAATAGCCGGCTCGCCTGCTTTTAAAAACAAGCTCCCTTCAAAAAATTTCGCCACTTTATACATGGCTTCATCGCTAATCAAGATACTTGAGACCAAAAACATGTGCGTTATCATAAAGAGCGCTAAAATCAATCCCGTAGCGCTCTGTAAAAAATCCAGCTTGGCATAAATACCGCTCTTTTTAAGCCCTTTGCTAGCGCCATAATAACCCTCTATAATCTCTTCTTGTTGCATAAAAACTGCTCCTAAAACTCAAAATTAACCTAAAATCGCTTGATGCAAAAACACTGCCTTAATTTTACTACATTTGAAATAATTTTTCTTATAAACAAAACCTAAATTGGGAAAAAATTCAATTCAAGGGGGCTATTGTTTAAAATTTACATTTTTTGAATGCTATAATAAGGGATAGACCACCTATAAAATAAGGATCATTCAATGACAAAAATTGCCATGGCTAATTTTAAATCCGCTATGCCTATTTTTAAAAGCCATGCGTATTTAAAAGAATTAGAAAAAACTTTAAAACCGCAGCATTTTGATAGGGTGTTTGTATTCCCTGATTTTTTGGGGTTATTGCCTAATTCGTTTTTGCATTTCACTTTAGGAGTGCAAAACGCTTACCCTAGAGATTGTGGGGCTTTTACCGGTGAAATCACTTCAAAGCATTTAGAAGAATTAAAAATCCACACGCTTTTAATAGGGCATAGCGAGAGGCGAACGCTTTTAAAGGAAAGCCCTAGTTTTTTGAAAGAAAAGTTTGATTTTTTTAAAAGTAAAAATTTTAAAATTGTCTATTGTATTGGCGAAGATTTAACGACCAGAGAAAAGGGTTTAGTGGCTGTAAAGGAATTTTTAAATGAGCAATTAGAAACTATCGATCTCAATTATTCCAATTTAATTGTGGCTTATGAGCCTATTTGGGCGATTGGCACCAAAAAAAGCGCTTCTTTAGAAGATATTTACCTCACGCATGGTTTTTTAAAGCAAATCTTAAACCAAAAAACGCCTTTATTGTATGGGGGGAGCGTGAATGTGCAAAACGCTAAAGAAATTTTAGGGATTGATAGCGTGGATGGCTTATTGATCGGGAGTGCATCTTGGGAATTAGAAAATTTTAAAACAATCATTTCATTTTTATAAAGGAAAATCATGGGATTTTTAAAAGGTAAAAAAGGGCTTATTGTAGGGGTGGCAAACAATAAATCCATCGCTTATGGGATCGCTCAATCTTGCTTCAATCAAGGAGCTACTTTGGCTTTCACTTATTTGAATGAGAGCTTAGAAAAGCGTGTGAGGCCTATTGCACAGGAATTGAGTAGCCCCTATGTGTATGAATTGGATGTGAGCAAAGAAGAGCATTTCAAGTCGCTATACAATAGCGTTAAAAAGGATTTAGGCTCATTGGATTTTATCGTTCATAGCGTGGCCTTTGCCCCAAAAGAGGCTTTAGAAGGGAGCTTGTTAGAAACTTCTAAAAGCGCGTTTAATACCGCTATGGAAATTTCTGTTTATTCTTTAATAGAGCTGACAAACACTCTAAAACCTTTATTGAATAACGGGGCGTCTGTTTTGACTTTAAGCTATTTAGGCAGCACCAAATACATGGCGCATTACAATGTGATGGGGTTGGCTAAAGCGGCCCTAGAGAGCGCGGTGCGTTATTTAGCGGTGGATTTAGGCAAACATAATATTAGAGTGAATGCCCTATCGGCTGGGCCTATCAGGACGCTCGCTTCTAGCGGGATCGCTGATTTTAGGATGATTTTAAAATGGAATGAAATCAACGCCCCTTTAAGAAAAAATGTGAGCTTAGAAGAAGTGGGCAATGCTGGGATGTATTTGCTTTCTAGCTTGTCTAGTGGCGTGAGTGGGGAAGTGCATTTTGTGGATGCCGGCTATCATGTGATGGGCATGGGGGCTGTGGAAGAAAAAGATAATAAAGCTACGCTGTTGTGGGATTTGCATAAAGAACCATAAGGGGTATTGATGAAATTAAGCGAATTGTTAAGCGCCTATTCTATTGAAACGGAATTTTCAAACGATTTTGAAGTGCATGCTTTAGCGGAATTAGACAAGGCTACGCCTAATGATATTAGCTATATTGACCAAGCGCGTTACCTTAAACTTTTAAAAGATTCCAAAGCTGGGGCGGTGTTTATCCGTAAAAAAGAATCTTCTAAAGTGCCAAAACACATGCAAGCTTTAATCGTGGATAACCCGCATTTAGCCTTTGCCAAAGCTTCGCATGCCTTTAAGATCCCTTTTTTTAAAAACCCAGAAAGCGTGAATGAACCTAAACATTTTGAAAAAGTAACGATCATGCCTAATGTGATGATTGGAGAGAGCGTAGAAATTGGCGAAAACTCTTTGATTTATCCGGGCGTGGTGATTGCTGATGGGGTCAAAATCGGTAAAAATTGCGTTTTGTATCCTCGTGTTATTTTGTATCAAAACACGATTTTAGAAGACAATGTCATCATCCATGCGGGTAGTGTGATCGGAGGTGATGGCTTTGGTTATGCGCACACCGCTTTAGGAGAGCATGTCAAAATTGAGCATGTGGGGATTGTTAGGATTCAAAAAAATGTAGAAATTGGCGCTAACACGGCGATTGATAGGGCGGTGTTTGGCGAGACTTTGATTAAAGAGGGCGTTAAGATTGATAACCTGGTTCAAATCGGGCATAATTGCGTTTTAGGCGAGCACAGCATCGTCGTTTCTCAAGTGGGCTTGAGCGGCTCTACAACCACTGGCCGTAATGTGGTTTTTGGCGGGCAAGTGGGTATTGGGGGGCATTTGCATGTGGGTGAATTCACTCAAATTGGGGGTAAAAGCGCGGTGGGTAAGGACTTGCCCCCTAATACCAATTTTGCCGGAGCGATCCCTGCTATGGAAATCCATGAATGGCACCATTTCTTAGCCCATTTAAGAACGAATTTCAGGAAACAGCAAAAAACAAGTTTGTTGCAAAAAGCTAAAGGATTTTTTAAGTCTTAAAGAATGAAATAAGCTATAATAAGCCCATTTTGAATACGAATGATTATTTTAATAAGGACAATCAATGAAAGATAGTTTTCTTTTCACTTCTGAATCAGTAACTGAGGGGCATCCTGATAAAATGGCTGATCAAATCAGCGATGCGGTTTTAGATTATATTATTGAGCGGGATCAAAAAGCCAAAGTCGCATGCGAGACTTTGGTTTCTAACGGGTTTTGCATGATCACTGGCGAGTTAAAAACTTCTGTTTATGCCCCTATGCAAGAGATTGCAAGAGAAGTGGTTAAAAAGATTGGCTATACAGACGCTCTTTATGGCTTTGATTATAGAAGCGCGGCGGTTTTGAATGGTGTTGGCGAGCAAAGCCCTGATATTAATCAAGGCGTGGATAGAGAAGATGGCGAGATTGGGGCAGGGGATCAAGGGCTTATGTTTGGTTATGCGTGCAAGGAGACTGAAACGCTCATGCCCTTACCCATTCATTTAGCGCACCAGCTCACTTTCGCTCTGGCTCAAAAAAGAAAAGACAACACTTTGCCTTTTTTAAGGCCTGATGGCAAGTCTCAAGTGAGCGTGCGTTATGAAAACAACAAGCCTGTAAGCATTGATACGATTGTTATTTCCACCCAACATTCCCCAGAAGTTTCGCAAAAGCATTTAAAAGAAGCCGTGATTGAAGAGATCGTGTATAAGGTTTTACCCAAAGAATATTTGCATGACAATATCAAGTTTTTTGTCAATCCCACAGGAAAATTCGTTATCGGTGGGCCGCAAGGCGATGCGGGTTTGACGGGTAGAAAAATCATCGTGGATACTTATGGGGGGAGTTGTCCGCATGGCGGGGGAGCGTTTAGTGGGAAAGACCCTAGCAAAGTGGATAGGAGCGCAGCTTATGCGGCCCGCTATGTGGCTAAAAATTTGGTAGCGAGTGGGGTTTGCGATAAAGCGACCGTGCAGCTTGCTTATGCGATTGGGGTGATAGAGCCAGTGTCTATCTATGTGAACACGCATAACACGAGCAAGTATTCAAGCACGGAGTTGGAAAAATGCGTGAAAGCGGTTTTCAAACTCACGCCAAAAGGCATTATTGAAAGCTTGGATTTGTTAAGACCCATTTATTCGCTCACTTCGGCTTATGGGCATTTTGGGCGCGAGTTAGAGGAATTCACTTGGGAAAAAACCAACAAAGCTGAGGAGATTAAAGCGTTCTTTAAGCGTTAAAAAAATACTTTAAGGGTAATATTTTAAAAAATTTTTGTATAATCAACAATTCACAAGGAGTTTAAATTGAAACAAAGAACGCTGTCTATTATTAAACCGGATGCGCTTAAGAAAAAAGTGGTAGGCAAAATCATTGATCGCTTTGAGAGTAACGGCTTGGAAGTCATTGCTATGAAACGCTTGCATTTGAGCGTTAAAGACGCTGAAAGCTTTTATGCGATCCACAGAGAGAGACCCTTTTTTAAAGATTTGATAGAATTTATGGTCAGTGGTCCGGTGGTGGTTATGGTTTTAGAGGGCAAAGATGCCGTGGCTAAAAACAGAGATCTTATGGGAGCGACTGATCCCAAACTCGCTCAAAAAGGCACTATCAGAGCGGATTTTGCTGAAAGCATTGACGCTAATGCGGTGCATGGGAGCGATAGCTTGGAAAACGCGCACAATGAAATCGCTTTCTTTTTTGCCGCTAGAGATCTTTAAGATTTAAGGGCGTTTTAAGTTAAGCATGCAATTTGAAATGCGTAAAATCGCTTTTAATGCACCTAAAGCGTTTTCTTTAGAGCATGAGGGAGTGGTTTTAGAGGGCGAAGTTGTGCGAGTGGGGGCGAAATTGTTTCGTTTGGAAGCGCGCCTTAAGGGTGAATTGATGCTTGTTTGCGATACAAGCGGTAAAGAGTTTAAAAAAAGCCTTGATGAGTCATTGGTTTTGCATATTTCAGACGGGTTGTGGGATACGCAAAGCCAAAGTTTGGATTTTGATAATTTAGATGTTATTGAATCTTTCAATGGTTTTATTGATTTGAGCGAAATTTTACGCTCTGAAGTGGAGTCTATTAAATTAGACTACCATTATGCAGATTGAAATGAAGGAGAATTTATGGCAGTACCTGATAGAAGAGTGAGTAAGACAAGAGCGGCAAAAAGGCGCACGCATTATAGCGTTAAGTTGGCTAAACCTGTGAAAGCCAAAGATGGCACTTGGAAGCTTCCCCACCATATTAACAAATTTACTAAAGAATACTAATATAAAAGCTATCTTTAGTGATAGAAAGTATTTTAAAGGATTGCAACAAGCCTTTTAAGGACGCATGATGAAAATTGTAATAGACTTAATGGGGGCTGACCATGGGGTTTTACCCATTATTGAGGGAGTCTCAAGGGCTTTAGAGAATAAGAGTTTTAGTGCGGTTTTAGTGGGGGATAAAGACAAAGCGACCCCTTTTATTTCTAAAGAGTTAGCCAGCAAAGTGGAAATGATCCACACGCAAGATTATATTAAAATGGAAGAAGCCGCCACTGAGGCGATTAAGCGTAAGGAATCTTCCATTTACTTGGGTATGGATATTTTGAAAAATGGGGCTGACGCTTTGATTTCAGCGGGGCATAGCGGAGCGACTATGGGTTTAGCGACCTTGCGTTTAGGGCGTATCAAGGGGGTTGAAAGGCCCGCTATTTGCACTTTGATGCCTAGCGTTGGCAAACGCCCTAGCGTGCTGTTAGACGCAGGAGCGAACACGGATTGCAAGCCTGAATATTTGATTGATTTTGCTCTTATGGGGTATGAATACGCTAAAAGCGTGTTGCATTATGATAGCCCTAAGGTGGGTCTTTTGAGTAATGGCGAAGAAGATATTAAAGGGAACATGCTCGTTAAAGAAACGCATAAAATGCTGAAAGCTTATGACTTCTTTTATGGCAATGTGGAGGGGAGCGATATTTTCAAAGGGGTTGTGGATGTGGTGGTTTGCGATGGCTTTATGGGGAATGTGGTCTTAAAGACAACTGAAGGGGTCGCTAGTGCGATAGGTTCTATTTTTAAAGATGAAATTAAAAGCTCTTTTAAATCTAAAATGGGGGCTTTGATGCTTAAGAATGCGTTTGGTATTTTAAAACAAAAAACCGATTACGCTGAATATGGGGGCGCGCCGCTTTTAGGCGTGAATAAAAGCGTGATCATTAGCCATGGCAAGAGCAACGCTAGAGCGATTGAATGCGCGATTTATCAGGCTATTAACGCTGTTGAAAGTCAGGTTTGTTTGAGAATTACCCAAGCGTTTGAGAGCTTAAAGCCTAGCGTTTCTGCGCATCAAAGTGATCAGCAAGACGCTTAAAGATGACTATGTTAAGGGGATTGAATGGAATTTTACGCCTCTCTTAAATCCATTGCGATGCATGTTCCAAGCGAGCGTGTGAAAAATGCAGAGTTCCAGCAATTTTTGGATACCAGCGATGAATGGATAGAAAAAAGGACTGGTATCAAAGAACGCCGTTTCGCTAGCAATGAAGAAAAAAGCAGCGATTTAGGGGTAATAGCGGCTAAACAGGCCATAGAGAGAGCGCATTTAACCCCAAAAGACATTGATTTGGTGGTTGTGGCGACCTTAAGCCCTGATTTTTTGGCCATGCCTTCAACCGCTTGCGTGTTGAGCGCGAAATTAGGCATTGAAAACAAACCGGCGTTTGATATTTCAGCCGCTTGCACGGGTTTTATTTATTTATTATCTGTGGCTAAGGCTTATGTTGAGAGCGGGATGTGCGAAAATGTGCTGATTGTGGGGGCAGAAAAAACGAGCAGCGTGTTAGATTTTAAAGATAGGGGGACTTGTATTTTATTTGGCGATGGGGCTGGGGCGTGCGTGATAGGCAGAACCAAACATTTAAAAGAAAGCATTTTAGACGTGCAGATTTCAGCGAACGGGAATTTTTCTAATTATCTCTATACGCCAAGGACTCTTAAACCCACGCCCTTTAACGCTAAAGAAGAAGCTTCAGAGCCTTTTTTGTGCATGAAGGGCAATGAAGTGTTTAAACTAGCGGTAAAAACGCTTTTAAAAGATGTGGAAATGATTTTAGAAAAAAACGCTCTCAAACCTGAAGATGTGCGTTTGTTTATCCCGCATCAAGCTAATTTTAGGATCATTCAAGCGGTGCGAGAGCATTTGGATTTTAAAGATGAGCAAGTGGTTTTAACCGTGCATAAATACGGCAACACTTCAGCAGCCAGTATCCCTATGGCCATGGGTGAAGCTTATGAAGAGGGGCACTTGAAAAAGGGCGATTTAATGCTTCTAGACGCTTTTGGTGGGGGATTGACTTGGGGTTCAGCGTTGGTGTATTTTGGAGGATAAAAAGGATTAAGGAGTATTGATGAAAAAGATAATTTTTTTATTTTTAATGGTGTTGGGGGGGTTAAAGTCGCAAAGCAGTTATTGCAGCGATTTTTGCGAAGGCACTCCAGATAGCCGTATCCCTCCTATGGGGTTTCATTTCAGTTTTGTGCATTCAGTGAAATATTACTTGCAAGATCCGCAAGAGCGCGATCACAAGCTTAAAAAATGCCATCAAGCCTTTGATTCGACTCTTAAGGTTAATTTTATTACGAAGTCTTTTAAAAAGGATTGCAAGCATGCGCAAATGGCTTTAGAGCAAGCTCAAAAAGGGACTCCATAAAAGGGGTTTCTTTAAGGATTTTATTTCTTATAGCAGAAATTATTTTTAAAGTAAAAGACAAATCATGTTTGTATTAATTAGAGATATATTGGTTATTTTACTACCTATTATGGCTATTGGATTTGTATTAGCGGCTTGTCAGAAGGTAGAGATGGTGATGACGATAATGATGTTAATGATGGTTTTTTAGTAGATTATGGGATAAGTGCCTAGAATGGTTAGGAATAATTTCGGTATTTATAGGCATATTTTTCCCTTATATAGCCGGTATAGTTTTACTCTTAATTGTTTTATTCAGTAATGATTAGTAGCTTCTCAACTAAAAACTCAACCAACAACCCATTGAGAATCAAGTATAAGCAAACTTTTTGATATTAAAAAAGTTTTTAGCGTTTTTAAATTTTATCACCAACACCCCATTAGAACAAAAACCAAATTTTTATTTGGAAAATTTGTGGTAATACTCGCCCTTGTCCGTGATGATTTTAACTTCTAACAATTGGTTAGGCTTGCAATCTAGGCGGTAAAATATCTGTTGCGAATACTTTAACTCATGATCAAAGAGCTTTTCTTTTTTAAACTTATCGCCCAATTTGGGTTCCACTTTTTTAGTCGCTTCGCATGAATTTCCCCTATTGACAATAAGATTTTTAATCACCACCGGTTCATCGTTCATGGAAGTGATGCTTAAAAGACTAGAGTCCGTCATTTTTCCCACCAGTTTCCCCCCAGTCGCACGATAATCCAGCTTGAAATCCAAATCCTTTGCCCCCACACAAACACCGCTTATCATTAGCAAGCTCAAACACATCTTTTTAAACATCAAAATCCTTTCACTTTATAATATTTGTGGGGTATTATAATCAAATTTGATATATTCTTTTTTAATCGTTGGGTTATTGCACTCTTTTCTTTATCCATTCAAATAAGCATAGAAAATTCTTTTTTGTTTCTTCGCTCATTACATCGTCTTTACCGCTATACAAGAGTCTTGTTTTGAACGCCATGGCCAATTCCATGCGCTTGTTTTTGGCGTATTTTTTTCTATCGTTTGCGCTGAAACAATCTTCAATTTGTTTGAAACACCTGTCGCAGTCTGAGAGTTGTAGGATTGTGATGGGATCATGCATTTCTTCATTAGCGTTTTTAAATCGTTCACTCGTTGCGTTTTGGTCAGAATCGCATTTCCTGTCATCATCTGTCAAAACAATGGGGTTGTTGTCTAACTCGCAAAGTTTTTGAATGGTTTCTTTCATATCGTTTGGATTGTTTTTAAGCCCTGAAATGGGTAAGAAAGTGAAAGGAATGGGGTTGTCTTTGAATTCTCGCTCATTGAAATACAATTTGAAAGCGCTCAAATAACAATAATCCGTGATGCCTTCTACAAAGATGATTCGGTGTTTTTGGGGGTTGTGAAAAACATGCTGACCCACCCCTAAAGAACGCTTGATTTTATCTAAGGCATCGGAGTCTTTGCTCGCATTATTTAGGGGGTAGTTAAAGTGATTCTTAATTACAGAGTCTTCTGTTTCTTTTTCTACAATCCTTATTTCATCTAAATGATCCGTATCCACTAAAAAGGGGTCATGGGTGGCTAAAACAAAAGTGACATGATTTTTATGAGCGTATTCTTTTAAAAACTTCCTGAATTCCTTTCTGGCTGGCACGCTCAAGTGAGTGGCTGGCTCGTCCATAACCACAATGCACTCACCATAATTAGCAGGAACTCCTTCGTAATTATGATGGTATTTATATAAAAAATTAAAAAACAAGTTAAAAAACCATTGGAATCCAGTGCTTTGTTTTGCGAGCTCTAAATACTCATTGTCTCTTTTGATTTTTATGTGCAAAAAATGCTGTTCTTGCAAACAGAATTCAAAAACATATCTGTGTTCATCATCTGGGTTAATACAATAACTTTCGTTAAACTTTTTGTTGATTTTTTCACCCATTTTCTTTAATTCTTTTTCCAATTCTTCAAGAAGATTCGTTTTTTTACAGAAGAGAAATTTTTCAGAATGACTATAGAAATTGAAAACAACATCATATTTTTCATTTAGAAACATTGTGACTTTTGGTTTATTAGATGCATATGGGTTGTTATATTTAATATATTTATCATTCTCTGAAGTAATAAACTCATTGCTAGAAGTTTTTTGCAAATCTATTTCTAGACAATTTATCTCATTAATAATTATTAATAATGTTTTTTTATTCTCATCAATTTTAAGTTCAATTATTGCACGGAATGGTGGTTCTTTTACTATGTCGGTTAGTTCAATTATTGCACCGACAAATAGCCAATGTTTATCGCACCATTCACACATCGCTTGCTACACTTTATTGCATTTAGGCATGTTTTTAATTGCTGAAAAGCTTATTTTTGATACATCAATAGACAAATATTCATCTTTAAGCTCAAAAGGATTATCGCAATTGGTAATTTCTGGTAACCAATGGAACAAGAAAGCGTATTTTTTAGGGTCTTGTGGAATGGTGTTGCAAGGTTGTTCTAATCTATTTTTTATTCTATCCGATTGCTCTTTAAATTTTGCTCTCATTTTTTCTAATGTTTCATTATTCTTATCAGAACTTTCTATTAATTTTGACAAGCTATATTCTTTGAAAGTTAAGAGAATGTGTAATAAAAGTTTTTCTTTAAGATTTTTATACGCTACTTTGGCTTTTTTCTTATCTTTTTTGTGTTCTATTGGCTTTATACATTTGTTGAAATTCATTTCGTTTAACCTTAATGTCTCTTTGTATTGGTTTAAAAAGTTACCACAAGAGTTTTTAAGATCTTCACAATATTTCTTATGGCTTAGAGTATCATTAGCATCAGGCAATAATTCTTCTAGAGCTTCTCTAACAGATTGTATAACTTCATTTATAAAATTATCTGTATGATTATCACAAGAGAACGACTTATGTCTCTCAAACGGACAGAAGTTCATTTCAAAATTATTTTGTTCATTCTCTTTGCTTTCTTTGAGTTCTACCCAAGAAAGCGTTTCAAGTTGTTGGTTATTTTCAATTGTATTAATAAGACTTAATATGGTTGGTTTTTTGATTTGTTCTTCATGATTTTCTATAGTACATAGAGAATTAGTATTATCATTAAACGCCTTCAAAGCTTCTAAAACATTGCTTTTGCCGACATTGTTTTCCCCCACTAAAACCACCAACCCCCCATGCTTAATTTCTCCAAAACTTGAATTTAAAAGCAATTCTGTAGGCGAGTTTTTACCCAAATTCCTAAAAGGGTGCAATTTCAAAACACGCTTATATAGCTTCATGTCTTACCCTTTCAAAACGCAAATTTAATTTATAATGCAAAATTAAACAAAACATGTTATAAAGAAAATTCAAATACTATCATTTTAAGGATTAAAATGCTCACCCAAGAAGATGTCTTAAACGCGTTAAAAACAATTATTTACCCTAATTTTGAAAAGGATATTGTCAGCTTTGGTTTTGTCAAAAACATCGCTTTGCATGACAACCAATTAGGGCTTTTAATAGAAATCCCCTCAAGCTCTGAAGAAACGAGCGCGATTTTAAGGGAAAATATCTCCAAAGCGATGCAAAAAATGGGCGTGAAAGCTTTGAATTTGGATATTAAAACCCCGCCTAAACCGCAAGCCCCAAAGCCCGCCACTAAAAATTTGGCTAAAAATATCAAGCATGTAGTGATGATAAGCTCCGGTAAGGGCGGTGTGGGTAAAAGCACCACCAGTGTGAATTTAAGCATCGCTTTAGCGAATTTAAACCAAAAAGTGGGGCTACTAGACGCTGATGTGTATGGCCCTAATATCCCTAGAATGATGGGCTTACAAAACGCTGATGTGATCATGGATCCTAGCGGTAAAAAACTCATTCCTTTAAAAGCTTTTGGTGTTTCTGTGATGAGCATGGGGCTTTTGTATGATGAAGGGCAGAGTCTCATTTGGAGAGGGCCCATGCTCATGCGAGCGATTGAGCAGATGTTAAGCGATATTATTTGGGGGGATTTAGATGTTTTGGTGGTGGATATGCCCCCAGGAACAGGCGATGCGCAGCTCACGCTAGCCCAAGCTGTGCCTTTGAGTGCAGGAATTACTGTTACTACGCCTCAAATCGTGAGTTTGGATGACGCTAAACGGAGTTTGGACATGTTTAAGAAACTACACATTCCTATTGCGGGCATTGTAGAAAATATGGGGAGTTTTGTGTGCAAGCATTGCAAGAAAGAGAGCGAGATTTTTGGCTCAAATTCCATGAATGAGTTGCTAGAAGCTTACCACACGCAGATTTTAGCCAAGCTCCCTTTAGAGCCTAAAGTGCGTTTAGGGGGGGATAGGGGCGAACCGATTGTGATTTCTCACCCTAATAGCGTGAGCGCTAAGATTTTTGAAAAAATGGCGCAAGATTTGAGCGCTTTTTTAGACAAAGTAAAAAAGGAAAAACTAGCCGATAATAAGGACATCCAGCCCACACAAACGCATGCTTGCTCGCATTAGTTTTGAAAGGGTTTTAAACCCTTTTAATCAATCGCTTCACTTTTTGTTTGGCTTTAAAAAGCAAAAATTCTATAAGGAGTTTAGAAGAAAATTTGGGCAGAAGAGATTTAAAAGAATGCCGTTTGTCTGAAAAAGACAGGATTTTATTAAGAGCGTGGATTTCTTTATCCTTGTTTTGAATGGATTCAAAGAGGTGATCCAAAAAAGGAGCGTTAAAATAGGCGTCTTTAAAAGGCGTTTGAATCAACGCTTCATGCCATCTTTTCGCACCAATGACGCTGAAGAGCTTCCAAGGTTTATCGCCCCAAAAATGCAGCATGCGCGCTTCTTTAACGCTAGGGAATGAGGGCGTATCAAGGAAACTAGGGTGGGCATTGTATGAATAAGGCAATTCTAAAATCCTACCACGGCACACAAAACACAGAGCATCTTGATCGCTAAATAAAAGTTTTTCATTTTTCAAAAGAAAAAATCCAATCAATTGGTTTTCAAGATTTTCTTTACGCCATGATTTTAAATTTAAGGCTAAAAACCCGGCGTTAAAGTAGTTGTCAAAAAGGATTTGAGCTTCTTTTAAATTAGGGAAAGCGTCAGCGACACCAATGTTTTTTGCGTGCATTTGGCGTAATTCGTATAAATCCTTAGCCGAATTCCTATTCATAGCGATCAAATCTTTTTCCCTCACAGCCCCAAAATAATGCGTTTCAAGGGGGATAAAAAAGCTCTCGCTAATATCATTCACAAACAAAGTGTCCACATCAAACATGATCATCTTATCGTATTGGGGGAAAAGGGAAGCGAAAAAGAAACGGCACATGATCATTTTAGAAAAGCGTTTTTGCGAAAAAGCATTGAGTTTTAAATACAATTTTTTAATTTCATTAGCTATTAAAGAATCAAGCTTATCGTAATTATGGCGTGGTTCTAGTTCTTCATTAGAAATATCCAAAAACTCTATACTGGAAAAAGCGCTAAAAGGAGCGATCGTTTCTTCTAATTTGGCTATATTTTCAGCGCTTAAATTTTCCACCAAACAATGGATTTTATAAAAGAGTTTTACTCTCTCTCTCTCTCTCTCGTTTGGCGTGCACTAGCATGGAATACAAACTCACACCAGCAGGGATACAATAATTATTATCAAAAACCACCACAATAGGGATAATCTCTTGCATGCACAGTCCTTAAATCTTTAAATTAAACCCGCTAAAAAGGGGGTGATTTGTCATTTTATCGTTTTTTTTTTTTTTTTTTCAAAACAACAATAAGCGGGCAACTTGCGAGTTTGTTTTATGGCATAATATCAGAATTCAATAAAAAAGGTGTTTGATAAAAGGGTGCTTAATCAAAAAGTTTGGCTAGGGCTTTTAGCTTTGAATGGGGTTTTTCTCAACGCTTTTGAGTATCAAATCAGCGCGAGAGTGGGATCATTTTCGCGCATCGCTTTCAACCAGTCGGTTATCAATTCAAAAAAAGGGATTTATCCTACAGGGAGTTATGTAACCACTACCGGGGCTTTACAGGTTGATTCTAGTTTGCTCCCTAAAGGGATTGAAAACCACAAACTGGGTTTTGGGGTGGGGGGCGAAATAGGATCGTTAGCTTATGATTCCACGAAGTTTTTGATTGATGAAGCCAACCCTAAGGCAGGGTTTCAGCCAGCGAACTGGTATTATATGGGGCGATGGGAGGGCTATTTGATGCAATATAGCGAAAAATGGACCAGAGAGCAAAAGTCGCAAAACGCCAGGCCTTATGTGTTATACAATTTGTATTTAGATTATCAATATAAGGATATTTTTGGGATTAAATTAGGGCGTTACCCCTCTAAAGCTTTGTTTTTGAGCGGGTTTAATCAAGGGTTTGAGCTTTTTTACCGGTGGAAAAAGTTTAGGATAGAGTGGTTTAGCACCTTTGGAAGGGCTTTAGCTAATGAGCAATCCATTAGAGATTTTTACGCTCCTGTCAATTACAAGCAAAAAACCAACTACGGCATGCACAATTTAAACCTCATTTACGAAAATAAATACATTAGAGTTGCGCCTTTTATTTGGTTTTACCCTAAGAATTTTAACGCTCCTGGATTTGAAATCACCCATGACACAAAGTCTTATTGGAAATCTCTTTGGCGCATCCAAACGACTTTTTACGCATGGTTTCCCCTTTATAGCGATTATTTGTCTAAAGATTATTACAGAGCCGCTTTAGTGGGTAAAAAAAGCGTGGCTTTGTTTGTGTTTCAAAGAGTGCATTTCCGCTCTTATCGTTTTGGCTGGAGCGTGTATAAGAATTTTGGGAACGGGAGCGCTCAATTAGGCTGGAACGGCTCGCCAGTGGATCCTTTTTATGACACTAAAGACGACACCCCTTATGAAGACGCTTATTCCAATTTTTACAACGCTAATTCCATAACGATTAACGCTTTTATAGGGAAGAGCGTTAAGAATCTTTTGGTGCAATTGTATGGGAAATTGACCTATTCCCCAAGGGCTGATGCACAAAGCTTAGGGGTTACTCTCAAATATAACTTTAAAAAACATATCTATTTCATGCTCATGTTTAATGGCTATCAAATCACGATGCATAAGGGTTATAAGGTAGGGTTTTTTACAAGCGGTTATAACCCTGATTTCGCTCAAACCATTCAAAACAGAAGCTATTTTATGAGCTCTATGAGTTATCGTTTTTAAGGAATTAAACATTCTTTCATGTTCTTTTTTTAAAATAAAGCTTCACGCCATAGCATACCCCTTTTAAGCACGCTTTTATTGTATAATCTTAAAAATTTTATTAAAGGAAAAGTTCAATGTCTAACCAAGAATACACCTTTCAAACTGAAATCAACCAGCTTTTGGATTTGATGATCCACTCTTTGTATTCTAATAAAGAGATTTTTTTAAGGGAGTTGATTTCTAACGCAAGCGACGCTTTGGACAAGCTGAATTATTTAATGCTGACCGATGAGAAATTAAAAGGGCTCAATACCACGCCCAGCATTCATTTGAGTTTTGATAGCCAGAAAAAGACCTTAACGATTAAAGATAATGGTATAGGCATGGATAAAAGCGATCTCATCGAGCATCTAGGCACGATCGCTAAATCAGGCACGAAGAGTTTTTTAAGCGCTTTGAGTGGGGATAAGAAAAAAGATAGTGCTTTAATTGGCCAGTTTGGCGTGGGCTTTTATTCGGCGTTTATGGTAGCGAGTAAGATTGTCGTTCAAACCAAAAAAGTTACCAGCGAGCAAGCGTATGCATGGGTGAGCGATGGTAAGGGCAAGTTTGAAATCAGCGAATGCGTCAAAGAGGAACAAGGCACAGAAATCACCCTCTTTTTAAAAGAAGAAGATTCTCATTTTGCGAGCCGTTGGGAGATTGATGGCATTGTTAAAAAGTATTCTGAGCATATCCCTTTCCCTATTTTTCTAACTTACACCGATACGAAATTTGAGGGCGAAGGGGATCATAAAAAAGAAGTTAAAGAAGAAAAATGCGATCAGATCAATCAAGCGAGCGCTTTATGGAAAATGAATAAGAGCGAGTTGAAAGACAAAGATTACAAAGACTTTTACCAATCGTTTGCACATGACAACAGCGAGCCTTTGAGCTATATCCATAATAAAGTGGAAGGCTCTTTAGAATACACGACGCTTTTTTACATCCCTAGCAAGGCGCCCTTTGATTTGTTTAGGGTGGATTATAAAAGCGGGGTCAAACTTTATGTTAAAAGGGTGTTTATCACTGATGATGACAAAGAATTGTTGCCCTCTTATTTGAGGTTTGTTAAAGGCGTGATTGACAGCGAAGATTTGCCCTTGAACGTGAGCCGTGAAATCTTACAGCAAAACAAGATTTTAGCCAATATCCGTTCGGCTTCAGTGAAAAAGATTTTAAGCGAGATTGAACGCTTGAGCAAGGATAACAAGAATTACCATAAATTCTATGAGCCTTTTGGGAAAGTGTTAAAAGAAGGCTTGTATGGGGATTTTGAAAACAAAGAAAAACTTTTAGAATTGTTAAGATTCTATTCTAAAGACAAAGAAAAATTAATTTCTTTGAAAGAATACAAAGAAAATTTAAAAGAAAATCAAAAAAGCATTTATTACCTTTTAGGCGAAAATTTAGACTTACTAAAAGCGTCCCCCATTTTGGAAAAATACGCTCAAAAAGGCTATGACGTTTTGTTATTGAGCGATGAAATTGATGCGTTTGTGATGCCAGGCGTGAATGAATATGATAAAACGCCCTTTAAAGACGCTAGCCATAGCGAGAGTTTGAAAGAGCTTGGTTTGGAAGAAATCCATGATGAGGTAAAAGATCAGTTTAAAGATTTAATGAAAGCGTTTGAAGAAAATCTTAAAGATGAGATTAAAGGCGTAGAGCTTTCTAATCATCTCACTTCAGCGGTGGCTTTAATAGGCGATGAACAAAATGCGATGATGGCTAATTTTATGCGTCAAATGGGCCAAAGCGTGCCTGAAAGCAAGAAAACGCTAGAATTAAACCCTAACCATGCGATTTTGCAAAAACTCTTAAAATGCGAAGATAAAGAGCAGTTGAGCGCTTTTATCTGGTTGCTTTATGATGGGGCGAAGCTTTTAGAAAAAGGGGCTTTGAAAGACGCTAAAAGTTTTAATGAGCGCCTAAATAGCGTGCTGTTGAAAGCGTTGTAGGAAAAAACCCTTTTTAAGGGTTTGAACAAACTCGCTTTAACCTTTCAAGTGCCAATCTAAAAATGGCAATGAATGGGTGCGATAAACGCCTTTTATGATCATTAAAAAGATTAGTTCATGGGGTTTATATTTTCATTAAGATATTAAAAAGCGTAAAAGCCAGCTAAACACGGCGTTTAGCTTAACTTCATTAAAATTAAAGTTCTATTTTCAATTCCTTGAGAGCGTCGCATGCTTCTTTGATGCCTGACTTACAGCCTTTTTTAAAGTTTTCTACCGCTTGCTTTTCGTCCTTTGCTGTGCCTTGGGCGTTGTATTGCATAACCCCTAAATTATAACACCCCCTGCCATCTTTTAACTCGCATGCTTTAGAATAACGAACGATAGCCTCCTTAAAATTCTTTGCTACACCATACATGTATCCTGCATTAATGCACCCGGGGCTGTCTTTTAAATCGCAAGCTTTTTCATACAAATCAAGAGCCTTTCTTAAATCCTTAGGCGTGCCTACGCCATAATGGTGTAGGCTTCCTAAGACCGTACACCCTTCAGCATGGTTTAAGTCGCAAGCTTTAGAGTAGTATTGTGAGGCTTTTTTGGCGTCTTTAGAAACGCCTTGTCCGTTATAGTATAAATTGCCTAGCAGGCGGCACCCATAACCATCATTTAATTCACAACCTTTAGTGTAAAATTGAATGGCTTTTTTCAAGTCTTTTCCCACTCCTTTCCCTTCTTCATAGAACGCCCCTAAAAAAACACACCCAAAGCCATTTTTTAACTCACACGCTTTTTCAAAATGCGTTTTAGCTTGAGCGAAATCTTGCTTCTTCGCACTCTCTATGCCTAAATTAACAAGCTCTTTAGCGTCTGGCTCTGCCATTAACCCTCTCAAACACAACGCGCCCAAACACAAGACCCCAAAAAGGGTTTTTTGAACACTTCCTGGCATGATATATTTCCTATTAAAAAAAATGTAATCCTTTATGATTGTAACCAAATATTGACGATTAAAGCCTTATTGAATGCCATTTTATTGGTGCAATAAAGAAAATGATTGAGAATTGCTTCTCTTTTAAGTGCGTTCCAACGCTTGAGCTGGATTGCCATGCGATAGGGGATACTAGTGAGAAGCTGTACTAAAAGAGTTTGTTTTAAAAAGCTGATTGAGCCACCCCTTTAAGAGTGGCTTGGTAAAAGACCTCTTAAGAAACTAAAAAACAAGGAAAGATATTATAGCAAGCTTTGGTTACTTTGTCAAGCATGACCCCACTCTTATAAGGCTATAATAAATGGATACTAGCATGCTAAAGCTTGAGTTGGTTTGGTGGTTTTTGCTAGCGAAAAAGGCGTTGGTATTAAAAATAAAACCCTTACGCCAAAACTCCCCATTCATTTCTCGCTCAAATCCTCTAAAACCCCTAAAAACACTTTTTCTAAAAGCTCTAATTCTTTCAAGCTCACCCTTTCATCAATGGCATGGATCCTGTCATTAATAACGCCAAACTCCACCACTTCTATGCCATGAGCGCTAAAAAATCGCGCATCGCTCGTGCCGCCTTTGGTGTTTAAAAGGGGGGTGGTGTGGCATGTTTTTAAAATATTTTCTTGTAAAACGCTGGTAAGCTTTGAATGGGAAGCCGTGATGAAAGGCGAACTGCTTGACTCTAATTCTAAAGCGTGAGGCAAATTTTTCAAAACCTTTTCTAAATATTCTTTCAAACTTTCTTTAGTGGTTTTTAAAGAATGGCGCACATTAAAGGTAATTTCTACGCTTGCGGGCGTTACATTATTAGCCCCTAACCCTGCATGCAAGTTGGTGATGACTAATTTTGAAGGGTCAAAACACTCATCGCCATTGTCTAAATGAACTCCTGAAATCAAAGGCAAAACCGAAGCGAGCGTATCAATAGGGTTTTGGCATTTTTGCGGGTAAGCCACATGCCCTTGAGTGCCTTTTAAAATGAGTTTGCCATTAATGGAGCCTCTTCGGCCAATTTTGATGCTATCGCCTAAGACTTTTTCGCAAGTGGGTTCAGCCACAATCGCCATATGGGGCAGCAAATCTTTTTCTTTGAGTTTTTCTAACATAAGCCTAGTGCCAAAAATCCCTGGCCCTTCTTCATCGCTCGTGAGTAAAATAGAAAGCAAAAAAGGGGTTTTAGGGTTAAAATTTAAACTCGCGCTCAAAAACGCCCCCACGCCCCCCTTCATGTCTTGCGCCCCACGGCCGTATAAAAACCCCTCCTTAATAATAGGTTTAAAAGGATCGCTTTGCCAATTATCTCCAGGAGGCACGACATCAATATGCCCTGCAAAGCAAAAGTGCAAGGGCTTAACACTTTCTTCTGCATGCTCTTTTTTTACATGCTCTTTGGGGGGGTTAAAAATGCGGTATAAAAAAAGGTTTTTCACGCCATTTTCCCCACACTCTAGAGCTTTAAAAGTAGGAAAAAGCGATTTAATGTATTCAAAAATACCGCATTCTTTGGGCGTAATGGTGGGGTAGCTGATGAGCTTTTGGGTGATTTCTAAAGCGTCCATTAAAAATCCTTTAAGAATTTTTTCGCAAATGGATGTATAAATGCAAAACATCTAAATTCGCCGGGGTGATCCCGCTGATTTCTGAGGCTTCAAAAAGGCTTTTGGGGCGGAATTTTTCTAACTTTTCTACCGCTTCTAAGCTTAAGCCTGGAATGCCTTTAAACACAAAACCTTTAGGGATAGAAACTTTGAGCATGCTATCCATTTTAGCGATATTTTCGTGTTGCTTTTCAATATAAATATTATACTTGCATTCAATTTTAATCTGCTCTAAAACCCGCTCATTCAAAGGCGTTAAAAAGCTGAAAAAGGAGCGCATTTTTTTTAGATTAAAACTATCGCGCGCCAACAAACTAACGCCATCAACCTTGTCATTGATAGGGTTTTCATCTAATTCATTCAAGCGTTTTAACACTTCTTTGCTAGGGGTAAGGACGCATTCTTTAAGGCGTTTGAGATTGTCTTGTATTTCTTGTTGGTCTTTTTTCAATCCCTTATAAAAATCCTCTTCCATAAGCCCTAAACGATAGGCATGTTCGCCTAATCTAAAAAGCGTGTTGTCCTCTCTTAAAAGCAAGCGGTATTCGGCTCGACTGGTAAACATTCTGTAAGGCTCATTCGTGCCTTTAGTGACCAAATCATCAATCAAAACACCGATATAAGCTTCATTGCGCTTTAAAATAAAGGGGTCTTGATTCTTTAAGGCTAATACCGCATTAATCCCAGCCATAAGCCCTTGAGCCGCCGCTTCTTCATAGCCGGTAGTCCCATTGATTTGCCCGGCCAAATAAAGCCCCTTGATTTTTTTGGTTTCTAAAGTGTGGGTCAATTCCGTGGGCTGGATAAAATCATACTCTATTGCATAGCCGTAGCGCGTGATGAGGGCGTTTTCTAAGCCTTTGATAGAGTGAATGACCTTTTCTTGCACATCTAGGGGTAAAGAGGTGCTTAAGCCGTTGATATAATATTCGCTTTTGTGGATGGTTTGAGGCTCTAAAAACAGCTGGTGGCGTTCTTTTTCGCTGAAGCGGTTGATTTTATCTTCAATGCTAGGGCAATACCTTGGGCCTATGCCTTCAATTTGACCGCTAAATAGGGGGGCTCGGTGGAAATTATCCCTAATGATTTGGTGGGTAATGGGGTTAGTGTAAGTGATAAAACATGAGAGTTGGGTGGGGTTAAAATCTTTGGTTTTATAGCTAAAATAGGGAGGGTTTGTGTCCCCAAAATGCTCTTCTAAGCCTTCAAAATCAATGCTATTGCCTGCCACTCTTGGGCAAGTGCCGGTTTTTAACCTTTCTGCCTTAAAGCCAAGCTCCCTTAAATTCAAGGCTAAAGAATTAGAAGCGTTTTCCCCAAAGCGCCCGTTTTGGTTTTGGTGCGTGCCAATATGCACCACCCCTTTTAAAAAAGTGCCTGTGGTGATGATCACTTTTTTAGCCTTATAAGTGTTATTAATATTCGTGGTTACGCCCACCACCTCATCGTTTTCAAGGATTAAATTTTCGGTCATTTCTTGAGAGACGCTCAAATTAGGGGTGTTTAAAACGAGATTTCTTGCAAAAATGCGGTAAGTATCCATATCAATTTGCGCTCTAGTCCCCCTAACCGCCGGCCCTTTAGAAGCGTTTAGCACACGATATTGCAAACCGCTATGATCCGTAATAATCCCCATAGCCCCCCCTAACACATCCACTTCTTTAGTCAAATGCCCTTTACCCAAGCCCCCAATGGCCGGATTACAGCTCGCTAAACCGATCGTGTCTATGAGCATGGTGATTAAATGCACTCTAGCCCCCATTTTAGCCGCAATCAAGCTCGCTTCAATGCCTGCATGCCCCCCACCAACCACTAAAATATCACTTTCTTTTACCACTCTTTTTCCTATTTTGATATGATTTTTCTAAAATCTTAGTTTTGAAAAAGTTTTATTGTAGCATGTAGGTTAGTAATTTTAAAGGGTAAAATAAAATGGAAAATCATTCGCATGCCAATACGAATACTGATGACAAAAGTACCAAGATCGTGCGCTTGTTGGGGTTAATAGGGGGGGCGTTAATCGCGCTTGTTATCTACTATGCGCTTAATGTTCAAATGCCTCATATTGTAGAAGAAATCCCCAAGCTCAGCTCTTTGAATTATAAGGCGATGCCTGTTGTGGCGGGGGTGGCTGTTTTAATGGGGATATGGTGGATGACTGAAGCCATTGACTTGCCTGCAACCGCGCTTTTACCTTTGGTGCTTTTTAGCGTCTTTAGCGTGGATCAATTCGCTCATATCAGCTCTTCTTACGCATCGCCCATTATCTTTCTTTTTATGGGAGGGTTTATTTTAGCTTTAAGCATGCAAAAATGGAACTTGCACACACGCATCGCTTTAAGCATTATTTTATTAGTGGGCACAAGCCCTAGGAGGTTGATTTTAGGTTTCATGATCGCTACAGGCTTTTTGTCTATGTGGGTGAGCAATACCGCAACGGCGGTGATGATGTTTCCTGTTGGCATGAGCGTTTTGCAATTAGTCGCTAAACTGGTGGGTAAAGAAAACGCCTCTAATGCATTCTATCAAAAAGAAGAAATCACCAAAGTGCATGGGGGCATTATGAGTAATATCGTGCATAAGGGCAAAGATATTACCCAAGTCATTCAAGAAAAGACGATCATTTATCGCACGAATTTCAGTATTTGCTTGATGCTTGGCATCGCTTATGCGGCTTCTATTGGCTCTTTAGGCACTTTGATTGGCACGCCGCCTAACGCTTTATTAGCCGGCTATATGAAAACCGCTTTCAATATTGAAATTGATTTCGCTCAGTGGATGGTGTTTGGGACGCCGTTAGCCTTCATCATGCTCATTTTAGCGTGGCTCTTGCTCACTTATGCGATTTTCCCTTTAAAGATTAAAGAAATTCCAGGGGGTAAGGAAGTCGTTAGATTAGAGTTAAACAAATTAGGCCGTTTGAGTCAAGCGGAAATCTCGGTGGGCGTTATTTTTATCCTAGCGTCTTTAGGGTGGATTTTTTTAGATACGATTTTAAAATCTTGGGGCATTAAAATAGATAAAATTGATTCCGTGATCGCTATGGGGGTTTCTGTGCTTTTATTCATTTTGCCCGCTAACAATCAGGGCGATAGGCTCATTGATTGGGGTGTTGCTAAAAAACTCCCTTGGGATGTGTTGCTTTTATTTGGCGGCGGGTTAGCCTTGAGCGTGCAATTTTCTAAAACTGGGTTGAGTTTGTGGATCGGGCATTTGGTCTCTGGCTTTTCGCATTTACCGATTTTATTCATCATTGTCATGGTAACTTTAATGGTCATTTTCTTAACCGAAATCACTTCTAACACCGCTACTGCTGCCGCATTTTTACCGGTGATTGGGGGAGTGGCGATGGGCATGGGTTATGAAAACCATCAGAGCTTGTTATTGACCATTCCTGTAGCCTTGAGCGCAACTTGCGCGTTCATGCTCCCTGTGGCCACCCCACCCAATGCGATAGCTTATGGCTCTGGGTATGTTAAAATAACGGATATGATTAAAGCTGGTTTGTGGCTTAATTTGGTGGGCGTTGTTTTGATTAGCGCGTTTAGCTATTTTTTGGTTTCGTTAATATTTAATTGATTAAGGAAAAAAGTGAAAGAAGAGTTATTTAAAGAAAAATCTCGTTACATTACAGGGTTTGTTTTAATCATTGTGGCGGGCTTGATTTTGTATGCGGACAATTTGTTGTTGTTTTGGGCGGTTTTAGGGGGGATTTATGCGGTAGGGTTTTCTGAAGCGTTAAGATTATTCCAAGTTAAAGCGAGCTTTAGCTTGTATCTCATTTTAGTGTTGTCATGGGTGGCGGCGTATTTTAACGGGCGCCCTATAGAATGCGCTCTTATCAGTGCCATGGTCATGGCTAGCATCATCGCTTATCAAAAAGCGCACCATAGCGAAGCCATTTTACCCTTTTTATACCCGGGCGTTGGGTTTTTTGCGCTTTTTGGGGTTTATAAGGATTTTGGCGCAGTAGCGATCATTTGGCTTTTAGTGGTGGTGGTCGCAAGCGATGTGGGGGCGTTTTTTGGAGGCAAGCTTTTAGGCAAAACCCCTTTTACGCCCACTTCACCGAATAAAACCTTAGAGGGCGCGTTGATTGGCGTTGTTTTGGCGAGCGTTTTAGGATCGTTTGTGGGCATGGGGAAATTGAGCGGAGGTTTTCTTATGGCGCTCTTTTTTAGTTTTTTAATCGCTCTTATAGCGGTGTTTGGGGATTTGTATGAAAGCTATTTGAAAAGAAAGGCTGGGATCAAAGATAGCGGTAAAATTTTACCCGGGCATGGGGGCGTTTTAGACCGGTTGGATTCCATGCTTTTTGGGGCTTTAGGCTTGCATGCGTTGTTGTATTTTTTAGAAGTTTGGAAAGAGACGGCGGTGTTTTTAGGGGATTGAATGGTTGTTTTAGGAAGCACCGGCTCTATTGGGAAAAACGCCCTAAAAATCGCAAAAAAATTTGGCGTAGAAATAGAAGCCTTAAGCTGTGGGAAAAATATCGCTTTAATCAATGAGCAAATCAAAATTTTCAAACCCAAGAAAGTAGCGATCTTAGATCCTAGCGATTTGAATGATTTAGAGCCTTTGGGTGCGGAAGTGTTTGTAGGGCTAGACGGCATTGATGCGATGATAGAAGAGTGCACCTCAAATTTAGTCCTTAACGCCATTGTGGGCGTGGCAGGATTGAAAGCGAGCTTTAAAAGCTTACAAAGGAATAAAAAACTAGCCCTAGCGAATAAAGAGAGCTTAGTGAGCGCGGGGCATTTATTAGACATTTCACAAATCACGCCCGTTGATAGCGAGCATTTTGGTTTGTGGGCGTTGTTGCAAAACAAGACTTTAAAGCCTAAATCTTTAATCATTAGCGCGAGTGGGGGGGCTTTTAGGGACACGCCTTTAGAACTTATCGCTATTCAAAACGCGCAAAACGCGCTCAAGCACCCTAATTGGAGCATGGGATCTAAAATCACCATTGATTCAGCGAGCATGGTCAATAAGCTTTTTGAAATCCTAGAAACCTATTGGCTTTTTGGCGCGTCTTTAAAGATTGATGCGCTGATTGAAAGGAGTTCTATCGTGCATGCTTTGGTGGAGTTTGAAGATAACTCTATCATCGCGCATTTGGCGAGTGCGGACATGCAATTACCCATAAGCTATGCGATCGATCCGAAGTTAGCTTCTTTGAGCGCGTCTATCAAACCCCTAGATTTATACGCTTTAAGCGCGATTAAATTTGAACCCATTAGCATGGAGCGCTACACTTTGTGGCGTTATAAAGACTTGTTGTTGGAAAACCCAAAGCTTGGCGTGGTGCTGAATGCGAGCAATGAGGTGGCGATGGAGAAGTTTTTAAATCAAGAGATCGCTTTTGGTGGGCTTATCAAAACCATTTCTCAAGCCCTAGAATCATACGCTAAAATGCCTTTCAAGCTCTCTAATTTAGACGAAGTGCTAGAACTGGATAAGGAAGTTAGGGATCGTTTTAAAAATTATAGGTAGTGTTGAATGAATGGTTTGATAAGGAGTTGATGCGTGTTTAAATCAGCTTTTGGTGCTTTTAGCTCTAATTTTTAGCGTTATAATCCATTTGGTTAGGGTTGCATAAAACCCCACTTTTTAAAAAAATGAAAGAATATTAAGGTTAAACAAGTTCATTGAACTAAACCTACAAGCTTATAGCCTATCTCCTTACAAACTGCTTGTATAAAAATTCCTTTCTCCCTATGGCGATGATATGGTTGCGCATTTTGTCATGCAAATCGCCTAAGAAAAAAGGGGCTTTTAATTCCAGTTTAGGGATGTCTAGGGCATACACTTGAATCAAGTAATGGTGATCGCCATTAGGAGGCATGGGGCCGATATAGACGCTGTTATTGAGGTTGGAGCGTTGTTTTTCGCTTTCATTAAGAGAAGAACGGATAAAGCCTTGAGTGAGCGAATTGACCCCTTGAACAATCCTTTTATCCATCATGGAAGCGTTTTCTTCTAATACATTGTAAGAAATATTGCCCACGACCCAATGGACAAACGGCATGCCGCACACTTTTTGCGCGTCATGATCTATTAATTCTAAAGCGTAGCTTTTAGCGCCTTCCACTTTTTGCCATGAGATTTTAGGCGAATAAGTGGGTAATCCGTTTGGGTTAAGAAACCCTCTAGGGGCGTTGCCGCCAAATTTAGCGTCCAAATACCCTTCTGAATCGGTTTGAATCATCACTTCAAAAGTTTTCATTTTAAGCCCTTTTTCTTTGAAATCATTTTCCTTTATTGTAGCATGATCATAAAAACACATCTTACTTTGGAACATGATATTAGAATAATTATTTTTAATGATTGTATAGCTATTTATTTTTGGTGGTTACCATTGAACGCATGGAAAGTAGAATAAATCGTTTGAGCGCCAAAATAGACGCACTATTGGAACAGCAAAAAAAAGTGATTTCGTTGTTAGAAACTTATTTGAGCGTTTATTCCACACCACAAGAGGCTTCAAATAAGCTTTTTAAAGGCGTTAGTCAAGGGATGGAGTTAGCCCCAGAAATCGCACAAGAAGATGAAGAAAAACGCCTTTATGTGTTGCAATATTTAAGCCATGTGGATATTACCAAAAACAAGCAAGACTCCCAGCTCAAAAAAGATTGTTTGGAATTTATCCAAAGGTTTAATATCCCAAAACCCATTATTATTACCGCTCTTTATAACCTTAAAGGCATTAAGCCCACGAAAAAAGAAGTAGCGAAACAATTGCAAAAACTCTATGTGTGGGAGAAGCGTTACCAACAAGGGGGGATAGACGCTTTAAAAGACAGGCGTGGGAGACCCCTTAAAAAGCCTTAAGCGACTTGGTAGCGGCTGTTGTTGGTTTTTGATAGGGGGGGTATTCGCATTTCTCAAAATGTTTTCAAAAATTCATCTTATTTTAAGTTAAAATTAAGAAAATATCTTGTATTTAATCATAATTTAGACTTAGATAAGAAAATCTATGTAAAATTTTTGAGGAGAATATTGACTTTGTTACAACGAATTTATTTAGACAATAACGCTACAACTAGGATTGACCCTAAAGTCAAAGAGATCATGGATCCTTTTTTAAGGGATCATTACGGGAACCCTAGCTCGTTGCACCAGTTTGGCACAGAAACCCACCCAGCCATTGCAGAAGCTTTAGATAAGCTTTATAAGGGCATTAACGCTAGGGATATAGACGATGTGATCATCACTTCTTGTGCGACAGAGAGCAATAATTGGGTTTTAAAGGGCGTGTATTTTGATGAATGTTTGAAAAAGGGCAAAAACCATATTGTAACCACGGTTGCAGAGCATCCGGCGGTGCGATCCACTTGTAATTTTTTAGAAAGCTTGGGGGTGGAGGTTACTTACTTGCCCATTAATGAGCATGGGAGTATCACCGCCGATCAAGTCAAAGAAGCGATCACAGAAAAAACCGCTCTAGTGAGCGTGATGTGGGCGAATAATGAAACCGGTCTCATTTTCCCTATTGAAGAAATTGGGGCTATTTGTAAAGAAAAGGGCGTGTTGTTCCATACCGATGCGGTGCAAGCGATTGGTAAAATCCCTGTAGATGTGTTGAAAGCGAATGCGGATTTCCTTTCTTTTAGTGCGCACAAATTCCATGGGCCTAAAGGCATTGGGGGGTTGTATATTAGAAGTGGGGTGGGATTGACCCCTCTTTTTCATGGCGGGGAGCATATGAATGGCAGGCGTAGCGGGACTTTGAACGTGCCTTATATTGTGGGCATGGGCGAAGCGATGAGATTAGCCGTAGAGCATTTAGACTATGAAAAAGAAGTGGTAGGGAAATTGCGCGACAAATTAGAAGAAGCGCTTTTGAAAATCCCTGATGTGATGGTGGTGGGGGATCGAATCCATCGTGTGCCTAACACGACTTTAGTCAGCGTGAGAGGGATTGAAGGAGAGGCCATGCTGTGGGATTTAAACCGCTCTAATATCGCCGCTTCCACAGGGAGCGCGTGCGCGAGTGAGGATTTAGAGGCTAATCCTGTAATGGTGGCGATTGGAGCGAGTAAGGAATTGGCTCATACCGCTATCAGGCTCTCATTGAGCCGTTTTAACACGGAAGCTGAAATTGATAAAACGATTGAAGTTTTCTCTCAAGCGGCTGTAAGATTGAGAAACATTTCAAGCTCTTATTAAAAAGAATATAAAGGAATCAAAATGGCAAAACATGATTTAGTGGGTTCGGTTCTCTGGGACGCGTATTCTAAAGAAGTTCAAAGGCGCATGGATAACCCCACGCATTTAGGGGTCATCACCGAAGAGCAGGCTAAAGCCAAAAACGCTAAGCTGATTGTGGCGGATTATGGTGCAGAAGCATGCGGTGATGCGGTGAGGTTGTATTGGCTTGTAGATGAAAGCACGGATAGAATTGTTGATGCGAAGTTTAAAAGCTTTGGTTGCGGAACAGCGATCGCAAGCTCAGACATGATGGTAGAGTTGTGTTTGAATAAAAGAGTCCAAGATGCGGTAAAAATCACGAATTTAGACGTGGAAAGAGGCTTAAGAGACGATCCGGACACACCGGCGGTGCCTGGGCAAAAAATGCACTGCTCCGTGATGGCGTATGATGTGATCAAAAAAGCTGCCGGCATGTATTTAGGGAAAAACGCTGAAGATTTTGAAGAAGAAATCATCGTGTGCGAGTGCGCTAGGGTGAGTTTAGGCACGATTAAAGAAGTGATTAGGCTCAATGATTTAAAAAGCGTTGAAGAAATCACTAACTACACCAAAGCCGGCGCGTTTTGTAAAAGCTGTGTGAGGCCTGGAGGGCATGAAAAAAGGGATTATTACCTGGTGGATATTCTTAAAGAAGTGCGCGAAGAAATGGAAGCTGAAAAACTTAAAGCCGCCGCGAATAAATCCCAAAATGGGGAATTGGCTTTCAGGGAAATGACTATGGTTCAAAAGATTAAAGCGGTGGATAAAGTCATAGATGAAAATATCCGCGCTATGCTTATGATGGATGGGGGGGATTTAGAGATTTTAGACATTAAAGAAAGCGATGATTACATTGATGTGTATATCCGCTACATGGGGGCATGCGATGGGTGCATGAGCGCGACTACCGGGACATTATTTGCCATTGAAAACGCCTTGCAGGAATTATTGGATCGCAGTATCAGGGTGTTACCGATTTGATTTGTTCTTTTTAGGGGGTGAAGGCCTTTTTTGAGCGAAGCGCTAATAAACTCACAATGAGGAATGATTAGCACTTGCAACATTATTCATTATACGCTACTTTTATGCTAATATGCTATTTTGAAGCGATTTGCGATGATGATTGAAGGAACTTGATGAAAACGACAGAAAACACAGATGAAACTCACTTAAGGGGAACTAAAAATAAACTAGGACGCAAACCAAAAGCAGACGCTAATAAAAAAACTCGCGCGGTAAGCTTGTATTTTTCTGATGAGCAATACCAAAAACTAGAGAAAATGGCTAACGAAGAAGAAGAAAGCGTGGGATCTTATATCAAACGCTATATTTTGAAGGCTTTAAGAAAAATAGAGCAAAATGGCGCTTGATAACTTTTTAACTTGGTTTTAGTTTAGCTTTACGAGTTTTGCTATAGAATAAAACCAAAACCTTGTTTTTATCTGGTCTTTAGCTGTGTGATTTTTAAAAAAGAGTGGTATTTTGGCTAAAAAAACTTCTTTATTTGAGTGTCAGCATTGCGGTTTTACAAGCCCTAAGTGGTTGGGCAAGTGCGTTCAATGCAACGCATGGGAGAGTTTTATAGAATTGAACCAAGCTCAAAAGGAAGTTTTACACGCGCTTAAAAAACCGCTCCCACAAGCGCAAAAAAGCGTTTCTATCGTTGCAATTGAGCATGAAGAAGTCATTAAGTTTTCTTCCACTCAAAGCGAATTGGATATTGTTTTAGGTGGGGGGATCGCTAAAGGGGGGTTGTATTTAGTGGGGGGGAGTCCTGGGGTGGGGAAATCCACTCTGCTTTTAAAAGTGGCTTCTGGCTTAGCCAAGAACCAGCAAAAGGTTTTGTACGTGAGCGGGGAAGAGAGCTTGAGCCAGATTAAAATGCGCGCCACTAGATTGGATTGCATAGAAAAAGAATTGTATCTGCTCAATGAAATCAATTGGCCTGTGATTAAGGCGAATATTGAGAGCGAAAATTATTTTGCGTGCGTGATTGATTCCATTCAAACGCTTTATTCGCCAGAGATTTCTTCAGCGCCCGGCTCTATTTCGCAAGTGCGAGAGATCACTTTTGAACTCATGCGTTTAGCCAAAACAAGAGATATTGCTGTTTTTATCATCGGCCATATCACTAAAGAAGGGAGCATCGCAGGGCCTAGGGTGCTAGAGCATATGGTGGATAGCGTGCTGTATTTTGAGGGCGATCCCAGTAGGGAATTAAGGATTTTAAGGAGTTTTAAAAACCGCTTTGGCCCTACGAGTGAGATCGGCTTGTTTGAAATGAAAGAGCAGGGTTTGGTGAGTGCTAAAGAAGCTTCAAGCTTGTTTTTTTCTAAAGAAGAGCCTATGGAGGGGAGTGCGATTACCATCACTTTAGAAGGATCAAGGGCGTTGATTTTAGAGATTCAGGCGTTGGTGAGCGAGTGCAGTTTTGGAGCGCCCAAACGATTAGCGAACGGGTTTGACACCAACCGCCTTAACATGCTCATCGCTTTATTAGAAAAAAAGCTAGAAATCCCCTTAAACCGCCATGATGTGTTTATTAATGTGAGCGGAGGCATTAAGATTAGCGAGCCGGCTTGCGATTTGGCGGTCATTGCCAGTATCCTTTCAAGCTTTAAAAACAGAAAAATTGACAATAAAACGGCGTTTTTGGGCGAAGTGAGTTTGAATGGCAGGATTTTAGAAGCCCCTAATTTGAACGCCAGATTGAAAGAAATGGAAAATTACGGCTTTTTAAAAGCCATTTTGCCTAAAAAACCCAGTCAAAAAACCTCTATCAAATGCTATGAAGCCAATGCGGTAGGGAAGATTGTTGAATGGATGTGATTGGAACTTTTGTTACCTAATAGAACAGAGCCTTATTGAAATTTAAACTCATTTTAAAGAACAACTACCATTTTTTTTAGTTATAATGGCAAACACCATTAAAATTAAAACAAAGGTTATTCAATGAAGGTATTATCTTATTTGAAAAATTTTTATCTTTTTTTAGCGATAGGAGCAATTATGCAAGCGAATGAAAACATGGGATCTAAACTTCCCAAAACCGATGAAAGAGTGATTTACTTGGCTGGGGGGTGCTTTTGGGGGTTAGAGGCGTATATGGAGAGGATTTATGGCGTCATAGACGCAAGCTCTGGTTACGCTAACGGCAAGACTTCAAGCACGAATTATGAAAAATTGCATGAAAGCGATCATGCTGAAAGCGTGAAAGTGATCTATGATCCTAAAAAAATCAGTTTGGACAAGTTGTTGCGTTACTATTTTAAGGTGGTTGATCCGGTGAGCGTGAACAAGCAGGGTAATGATGTGGGCAGGCAGTATCGCACAGGGATTTACTATGTCAATAGCGCGGATAAAGAAGTGATAGACAACGCCTTAAAAGCGTTACAAAAAGAAGTGAAAGGCAAAATCGCCATTGAGGTAGAGCCGTTAAAAAATTATGTGAGGGCTGAAGAATACCACCAGGATTATTTGAAAAAACACCCTGGTGGTTATTGCCATATTGATTTGAAAAAGGCGGATGAAGTGATTGTAGATAGCGATAAATACACCAAACCAAGCGATGAAGCTTTAAAGAAAAAACTCACCAAACTCCAGTATGAGGTGACTCAAAACAAACACACTGAGAAACCTTTTGAGAATGAGTATTACAACAAAGAAGAAGAGGGCATTTATGTGGATATTACCACCGGCGAGCCGTTATTTTCTTCAGCGGATAAATACGACTCCGGTTGCGGGTGGCCAAGCTTTTCTAAGCCTATCAATAAAGATGTGGTGAAATACGAAGACGATGAGAGCCTTAACAGGAAACGCATTGAAGTGTTGAGTCGCATTGGTAAGGCGCATTTAGGGCATGTGTTTAACGATGGACCTAAGGAATTGGGGGGCTTAAGGTATTGTATCAATAGCGCGGCTTTGAGATTTATCCCCTTAAAAGACATGGAAAAAGAGGGTTATGGCGAGTTTATCCCTTATATCAAAAAGGGTGAATTGAAAAAATACATCCAAGATAAAAAAACGCATTAAGGGGTAATGACTAAGCCTCCTAATGGGGGTTAAAATGGGGGGTTAAGCTTGGGTTGTCTTAAAAACGCTAAAATCCGCCCTAAATGATTCATTTTTTAATTACTCTTACTTTGAAGACATTCTTTTTTAAGTTTTATGTTTTTGTTCTCATCAAATAAAGATAACTAAAACTTTTTATTTTTTTAAAAATGGGGTTTTTAATTTTATTTTTTGTTTCAAACTCATTTTTTAAGGGGGTAGGGGTTATCCCATTACAACCCCCAAACTAAACCCCCCTAACCCTAAAGAAGCGCTTTTTTTAGAGATTATCGCTTGCTGATGAAAGCTTTTTGGTATTAATTTTAAAAATGCCCTTGAGCGTTTTTAGATTTACCCCATAATGAGCTTGTGTAAAGTCGCTAAAATGCTTAAGGCATAAATGAGGAGCAATAAGATTTTATGCACCTTTTCATTAGCCAAAGCAATGAGCTTGATGCCAATGCCCACCCCTAAAAACGCTCCAATACCGGTAATCACCCCCGCTTGAACGCTTATATCATCAAGAACCTTCCCATTATAAAGAGAGATGACCCCAGATAAAGAAGCGAACACCACAAAAAATAGCCCCAAAGGCACGATTTTTTTGGAATCGTATTTCAAAAAATAGCCCAAAAACGGCACCATTAAAATCCCCCCACCCATGCCTAGCGGGATAGAAAAGATGCCAGTAACAAAACCGGCGAGCATCAAAACCCCATGCGTTCTATCCATAGACACAAAGGGGATTGCGCGCTTTTTTTCGGGCGTTTTGTTATTCGCATGCAAATCAAAATGCATTTCTTCAAAATGCTCTGGCTTCTTGTTGCTAGAAAAAGCGTATTTGATAAAGGTGTAGCACACCACCACCACAAACACAGCCATTAAAATCTTATCGTCAATGATTTTTAAAATAAAGCTCCCTAAAATCGCCCCCATTAGCCCTCCAAACGCGGCAAATGAGCCTTCTTTCAAATCCAATAAGCCCTTTTTGTAATTGATGATAGAGCCGATTACTGAAGAAAAAAGCATTTGCATGAGCGAAATACCCACCGCATGGCTATAGCTAAAATGCGCAAAAATCGCGCTAGGGACGACAATCTCCCCCCCACCAATACCAAAAAACCCAGCGGTAATGCCGGTGAATAGCCCCACAAGAGCCAAAATAAACGCTGTTGATTCTTCCATGAAAAACTCCCTAAATTCTAAATTATTACTTTATCAAAAAAGAGTGATAATCTTTAAAAAATCTTTCTTTAATGATTGCAAAAATAGGGGTTTGATTAGTTTTATAGCTTGAGAGCGATTACAAGAGATAAGCTCTCTTTTTAGCGCTTAATTTTTAAAACGCCTTCAAGCGTTTTTAAACAAGCCCCTTTTTTAAAGAGGGTTTAGTAAGCAAACACATAATTGAGATACACGCTATAGAGCCTTCTGTATTTGAGTTCAGCGCCCATGAAAGAATAATAATCCGTGTTAATGGTAGGGATTTTCACGCCTAATTCCACGCCATGCTGAGCCGCATGATCGCTGTCTTTTTTCTTTGCCCTAGCGAGATTCATTCTCAAGCCTAAATTGAATAAAAATTGGAAATTCGCCACATTCACTTTAGCGCTATAGATATTACCCACCATATTCAAATTCACAAATTCAGAATTAAGCCACGAAGTCCCAGCTAGCGCAAAGCCACCAAAAAGCCCCACAGAAAGCTTGTTATTCTTGCCTAAAAAGTTGGTGTTTTTATCGTTGATGAAGTTATAAAGCACATCCATACCCACCCCATAAGTCCACACATCAGAAGCCGAGTTAAAAAAGCTAGATTTAATGAATGCATGGTTATAGTCAAAAAAGCCGTAATACCTTAACCCCCAATTCCTTTTTTTGCCAAAGAATTGTTTGTAGCCCACTTGCACGCCGATGCCGTTCATCGCCCCATTGTTGGTTTGAGAACTGATCATGCCAAAGCGCCTGAAAGGGTTTTTGCCTAATTCTTGCGTGGTGGCTTGGAGCTGGTTGTATTTGTTTGAATCCAAAGAATAAGTGAGCAGACCTTCTGGGGAATTGGGGTTTTGAGTGGAATGCGTCATGTTTTGAAGAGATTTAGCGTTAGGCAAGCTAGAGATAGCGCTATTGATCGCTTTTTGGTCGTTGTTTAAAGTGTTAAGAGCTCCTTTAAAATCCAAAATGGTTTGAGCCAAAGCTTTCTCTTGATTGACCTGGTTGCCATAATAAGCGGTGTGTTGCTCTAAAGAGTTTAAAGTCTCTTTCACAAACGCGCAGCCTGAACCATAAGTGTTGTCGTTAATCACACCAGCTGATCCTGCCAAACATTCTTCTAGATCTTGTTGGATAGGCCCTTGAATGCTGTGGAAATTGTCCGCAACTTGCTTAGCTAAACCTAAAATTTCTGCTTGAGCGTTAGCTCTATTGAGCATTTCTTGAGCAAACCCTTTGTCTTTAGAAGTGTAGGGGTTGAAATTTTCTGGTTGCGTGATTTGGGCGTTTTCATTAGCGTTAAGCTGCTTAGTTTTTTCTAAAACGGCTTGAGCGTTTTTAATCATCTCGTTAATTGCGTTAAAACTATCGCCAAAAATATCCATCACACTCCCAGTCTTGCCGCCAAACCCCCATGCCCCACCGCCACCATTCACATGCGGGTTTTGGGTGGTAAGGACATTGATGATGGTAGCGGCTTGTTGCAAAAGGTTTTCAGCGTCATTGACGCTGCTAATCTTTAGCTGGATTGGGATTGATGATCCGCCTGAATAATAATTGCCATTCCCATCGGGGTAAGTGTATTCTGTGGTAGGGTTTCTTGTGAAAGTTTGATTGATATTGACTACCATTTTTTTGGATCCGTTCAAGGCAGGCATCCCACCTCCTTGACTTTGGTTTAAAGCGGTTTGGATAGTTTGATAAGCGGTATTGAGAGTCTGGTATTCACTACTAGATAGGATACCATTTGGCCCTACATTGCTAGCTCCATTGCAAGTGGTGGTGGTCGTTCCGCTATTAGTGTTGTAGCTGTAGTTTGGCGTGTTACTAAACGATCGAACGCCCCCATTTTCTAAATGTTCTGTGCCAAGATTTGGGCCAGGACCACAGCTGATACCAAAGGCTATGACTTGCCACATGCCCACAGCGGCATTGAGCGCTAAAGCTACAGCTTGATAGGCGGGAGAAGTGGTGGTAGCGCTAGTGAGATTGATCGCGCTTGAGCTTAGATTGTCAATCGCACCGGTAATCGCACTGGGCGTGCTGGCTAGATTGACTAAAGAGTTAAGGTAGTTGTATTGGTTTAAAAGGTTGCTCAAATTATCGTATTTGTCCGCAAGGTTTTGCAATGCTCCTGTGTTTTTCACTTTTTGAACCGCTTCACCGATCTGATAGCCCACGCTCATGTAAAATCCATCGTCTTCAGCCCTTGATAATGAGAGCATGAGAGAAAGAGAGAGCAAGAGGGATTTTTTGATTTTCATGTTTTCTCCTTTTAATAGATTTTTCTTTCACATTCCCAATGGTAACCATGTTTATGAAAGTTTGCCATTTTACCATAAAATGCTTATTATTAACTTAAAATTTATATTTTGAAAAAAAAAAAAAACAATTTTAAGTATTTTTTACAATAAAATATCATAGAGATTGATTTAAGAAAAGGGATTTTATCCGGTTTGAAATTGGTTTTTAAATCTTTGGTTACAATCAAGCCATTTTAATTAGAAAGAGTGGCATGTTGGAAAAGATACAAAAAGAATGGCTGAGCAACATTCAAAAAGATTTGTTGTCTGGTTTTGTGGTGGGGCTTTCTGTGATCCCAGAGACGGCCGGTTTTGCGATCATGGTGGGTTTAGATGTGGGCGTAGCGTTTTATACGACCTTTTATATGGCTTTTGTTTTGTCTCTTTTTGGGGCTAGAAAGGCGATGATTAGTGCAGCGGCCGGCTCAGTGGCGCTCATTTTAGTGGGCGTGGTTAAAAACTATGGGCTTGAATACGCGGGCGTGGCGACTCTTATGGCAGGGGTGTTGCAAATTCTTTTAGGCTATTTGAAAATAGGGAATCTTTTGAGGTTTATCCCCCAATCAGTGATGTATGGCTTTGTGAACGCGCTAGGCATTTTGCTGTTAATGGAGCAATTCAAATTCCTTCAAAACCAAAATTTAGGGGTGTTTGTCTTGCTCGCTATTGGGATACTCATCATTTACCTCTTCCCCTTAATCACTAAAAAAATCCCCTCTAATCTGGTTTGTATCCTTATAGTGAGCGCGATCGCTTTAATTTTTGATACGCATGCACCGAATTTAGGGAGCATTGAGCAAGGGGTTTCAGGCTTTCATTTTCTTATCATCCCCAAAAATTTGGATTTTAAAATGGTGTTAGAATTGTTGCCTTACGCTCTTTCTTTAGCACTAGTGGGCACGATAGAAAGCTTATTGACCGCTAAAACTCTAGATGTCATTTTAAAAGACGGCGTGAGCGATAAAAATAAAGAAACTAAAGCGCAAGGCTTGGGGAATATCATCTCAGGGCTTTTGGGGGGAATGACAGGGTGCGCTTTAGTGGGGCAGTCTATCATTAACGCAAAATCCGGGGCCAAAACAAGGCTTTCTACTTTTTTTGCCGGCTTTTCTTTAATGGTGCTAATATTAGTGTTTAATGAATACGTGGTTAAGATCCCCATTGTAGCGGTTGTGGCGGTGATGGTGATGATTTCTTTCACCACTTTTAATTTCCAATCCGTTATTAACATTAAAAAAATCAAGCTCTATGACACGCTAAACATGCTTTTAGTCGTGGCGGTGGTTTTATACACGCATAATTTAGCGATAGGGGTTGTGGTGGGGGTTTTAGTCAATGCGTTATGGATCAAATCAAAAGGGATTGCATGAATTTTTGCTATAAAGCTAGAAAAAAGATGAGTTAAAAGTATGGCTCCAGATGTAGGATTCGAACCTACGACCAAGCGGTTAACAGCCGCCTACTCTACCGCTGAGCTAATCTGGAATTTCGCTCAAAAATGAAAAGAAATTTTAGTGTGTTTTTTGTAAAAAGTCAAGTAAAACGATGCCGTTATTCATTGAGAGCCAAAAAATTGGCTTTGTCCTCATTAATAATGAGAACCGATTCAATATCAATAAGCCAAAACATAATTGAAATACACGCTATAAAGTCTTCGGTAGGCTAATTTAGCGCCCATGAAAGAATAGTAATTCGTGTTGATGGTGGGGATTTTCACGCCTAATTCAACGCCATGGTGAATCCCTTGAAGCCTTAAACCGGTATTGAATAAGAATTGGAAATTGGTGTTGTTGATTTTAGCGTTGTAGATGCTAGTGGTAGTTTTTAAATTCACCAATTGGGAATTGAGCCATGTCGTGCCGGCTAGAGCGATGCCCCCAAAAATACCAAAAGAGACTTTGCGGTTTTTATCGGATCCGCCATTGATGAAATTCAATAAAAGATCACTGCCTGCGCCATAAGTGAAAACATTAGAAGCGGAGTTGAAAAAGTTGGATTTGATATAGGCATGGTTGTAATCAAAAAAGGCATAATACCGGATCCCAAAAAATTTATTTTTCCCAAAGAATTGCTTATAGCCTAATTGCACGCCCACGCCATTCATCGCCCCGTTATTGCTTTGAGAATTAATTAATCCCACGCTTCTAAAGGGGTTATGGCCAAACTCTTTGGTGGTAGTTTGGAATTCAGAATATTGGGTTTCGTTGAGAGAATAACTATAGCTAGATCGGCTCACTAAACTGTGAAACCCTTTAGAACCGGGCGTTTTTTGAAGGGTGTTATAGATGGTTGCTAAATTGTCCCCTTTGAGGTAAGAGATCGTATCGTTAATAACGCTTGAGACTTGATTGAGGTTTTTAGTGAAATCAGCGTTGGTAAACGCGCTTGGTTGGTTTGGACCTTCTGGGTCAGTTCTTCGGGCTTGTGCGGCGGCTTCTTTAGCGCTATTTATCATGCTAGTAATAGCGTTAAAGGTGCTGCCAAAAATAGTGCATGCGTTCCCGCTTGCATTAATGCCCCATGGTTTGCCATTGCCTCCGTCTATTCCTGGACATTGGCTTTGAAGGGTGCTAATAATGGTGCTAGCTTGTCCTAGAAGATGTTCGTAGTCATTTCCAATCGTGAGTTCATTGTTTTTATTTAAGGTATTTTGGAGCAATTGAGAAATCGCATTGATTTCGTTGTATTTATCAGTGGGTAGCGTGCCACTGGCTAAATTAGAGGCTATCACTTGCCACATGCCCACCGCAGAGCTGAGCGCTGAGGATACGGCTTGATTAGCGCTATTAGGGGTCGTTTTCAATCGGCTAGCACTTTCTTTTAGATTGTCAATCGCTTGAGTGGTGCTTGAATTGGTGTTAGAGGCCGTTTGTTTGAGTTCGTTATAGCGGGTTAAAAGATTGTTCAAATTTTCATAAGCGTTGGAGACTTTTTGGATTTCGCCGGTGTTTTTCACTTGTTGAACCGCTTCGCCGATTTGATAGCCCACGCTCATAAAAACGCCGTCATTTTCAGCAAGGAGCGATGACGCCATAAGAGGAAGTAAAATCGTTTTTTTCATAAAATGTTCCTTAAAGTAATGTTTTATTTGTAAAATCGTATCAAATTGAAACTTTATTTACAATGCGTTTAAATTGTGCCATAAATTTATTGAATTTTTAATAAAATTGAGCGAAAATTAACAAATCTTGCTTTTTTTTTGGATTTAAAAAAAAAGGTTTTTGATAGTGTAAAATGTTTTGAGTATTTTTAAATTTCACCGCTTAAGGAGATCGGGGCTAAAAATTTTCAAAGCGTTTTCTAAATCTTCTTTGGTGTCAATGCCCACGCTTTGGCTTTGAACGATTTTTACTGCAATCTTTTTTTGGTAATACAAAGCCCTTAACTGCTCTAATTTTTCTATCTCCTCTAAAACGCAAGGTTTTAAAGCGCATAATTCTTCTAAGATTTCTTTATTGTGGAAGCCGTAAATACCGATATGCCCTAAAAGGGGGGTTTGGCGTTTCGCATCAAAATCTCGTAAAAAAGGGATAAGGGAGCGCGAAAAATACAAGGCGTTATTTTGGCTATCTAAAACCACCTTGACTAAATTAGGGCTTTTGGCTTGTTCTTCATCAATGACTTTGGCGCAAGTCGCCATGAAAGGGGCGTTTTTGGTGGCTTCTAATAACGCTAAAATGACTTCTTTTTCTAAAAAAGGCTCATCGCCTTGCAAGTTTAAAACCCTTTCGTCGTTTTTTAACCCTAAAATTCGCGCCGCTTCCAAACAGCGTTCCGTGCCGCTATTATGGTGTTTGGAGGTTAGCACCGCTTTAATGTGGAATTTTTGGCATGTTTGCATGATGCTTTCATCATCGCAAGCGACTACGCATTCATCTACAAGATTTGCATTTTTAGCGCAACGCACTACCATAGGCAAGCCAAAAATATCTTCTAGCACTTTATTTTCAAAACGACTGGATTTTAATCTAGCAGGAATGATAATCATCTTTAAACCTTTTTAAGCCAAAATAGGGGATTTTATGGTATTATACCCATTAAAAGCTTATTCCTTTTATTGTAAGGATTTAGGCTATTGAACTTTAGGAGTTTTAATGATATTAAGAGCGAGTGTGTTGAGCGCGTTACTTCTTGTAGGCTTAGGGGCAGCCCCTAAACATTCAGTTTCAGCTAATGACAAACGGATGCAGGATAATTTAGTGAGCGTGATTGAAAAACAAACCAATAAAAAGGTGCGTATTTTAGAAGTCAAACCTTTAAAATCTAGTCAGGATTTAAAAATGGTCGTCATTGAAGATCCGGACACTAAATACAATATCCCGCTTGTAGTGAGTAAGGATGGTAATTTAGTCATAGGGCTTAGCAACATATTCTTTAGCAATAAAAGCGATGATGTGCAATTAGTCGCAGAAACCAATCAAAAAATCCAAGCCCTTAACGCCACCCAACAAAATAGTGCGAAATTGAACGCTATTTTTAATGAAATACCGGCTGATTATGCGATAGAGTTGCCCTCTACTAACGCTGAAAATAAGGACAAGATCCTTTATATTGTCTCTGATCCCATGTGCCCGCATTGCCAAAAAGAGCTCACTAAACTCAGGGATCACTTGAAAGAAAACACCGTGAGAATGGTTGTAGTGGGGTGGCTTGGAGTCAATTCGGCTAAAAAAGCGGCTTTAATCCAAGAAGAAATGGCGAAAGCTAGGGCTAGGGGAGCGAGCGTGGAAGATAAAATCTCTATTCTTGAAAAGATTTATTCCACCCAATACGATATTAACGCTCAAAAAGAGCCTGAAGATTTACGCACCAAAGTGGAAAATACCACGAAAAAGATTTTTGAATCTGGCGTGATTAAGGGTGTGCCTTTCTTATACCACTATAAGGCATGATATAAGGTTACTCTCATGAAAAAACCCTACAGAAAAATTTCTGATTATGCGATCGTGGGTGGTTTGAGCGCGTTAGTGATGGTGAGCATTGTGGGGTGTAAGAGCAATGCCGATGACAAACCCAAAGAGCAAAGCTCTTTGAGCCAAAGCGTTCAAAAAGGTGCGTTTGTGATTTTAGAAGAGCAAAAGGATAAATCTTACAAGGTTGTTGAAGAATACCCTAGCTCAAGAACCCACATCATAGTGCGCGATTTGCAAGGCAATGAACGCGTGTTAAGCAATGAAGAGATTCAAAAGCTCATTAAAGAAGAAGAAGCCAAAATTGATAACGGCACGAGCAAACTTATCCAACCTAATACTAATAATGGAGGGAGTAATGAAGGCTCAGGCTTTGGCTTGGGGAGTGCGATTTTAGGGAGCGCGGCGGGGGCGATTTTAGGGAGTTATATTGGCAATAAGCTTTTCAATAACCCTAATTACCAGCAAAACGCCCAACGGACCTACAAATCCCCACAAGCTTACCAACGCTCTCAAAATTCCTTTTCTAAAAGCGCACCTAGTGCTTCAAGCATGGGTGGGGCGAGTAAGGGACAGAGCGGGTTTTTTGGCTCTAGTAGGCCTACTAGCTCGCCGGCGGTAAGCTCTGGGACAAGGGGCTTTAACGCATAAAATCTATTTTAAGGTTAAAAAATGCAAGTGATTCCTTTAAAACCTTTAGACAATAAGACTTTAGAAGAAATCGGCTTAGATTGGCACACTAACGACGACATGTCATCTTATATTGCTGATGAAATGGTGGTTGTCTCTCAAAAAGAAGCGGACGCTTATTATGACGCTTGCAATGAGCTTTATGACATGTTTGTAGAGACGGCTGAAGAGGCTATTGAAAACGATCGCTTTTTTGAATTGGATATTCCTAACGCGCTCATTCCTATGATCAAACAGAGTTTTGAAGAAGAAGTGCATTGGCATATTTATGGGCGTTTTGATTTAGCTGGGGGGCTTGATGGTAAGCCCATTAAATTACTGGAATTTAACGCTGATACCCCCACCATGCTCTATGAAACGGCGGTGATTCAATGGGCGTTACTCAAAGCGAATGGCTATGATGAAAACAAGCAGTTCAATAACCTTTATGAAGCGCTTGGCGAGAATTTCAAACGCATGGTAACTTTGAGCGAAGACACGAGCCGTTTTGAGGAAATGTATGAGGGGTGGAAAATCCTTTTTTCAAGCGTTAGGGGGAATATTGAAGAAGAGCGCACCATGCGTTTTTTGCAAGACGCTGCTCAGAGCGTGGGGTTTGAAACGGATTTTTCTTACATTGATGAGGTGGAATTCAATATAGAAGAGGGCGTGTTTAAAAACGGCTTGAATTATGAGTTTTTATTCAAACTAATCCCATGGGAAAACATCGCTATTGATGAGCCAGAATTAGCCCTTTTGATGCAAGGCATGATGGAAAATAAAAACACGATTTTTTTAAACCCCACTTACACGATCCTTTTCCAATCCAAGCGTTTTTTAAAACTTTTATGGGACAGATACCCCAACCACCCCTTATTGTTAGAAACGAGCTATGAGCCATTATCCAATAAAAAGCAAATCAAAAAAGTGGCTTTTGGTAGGGAAGGGGCGAATAGCGAAATCTTTGAAGCTTCCATGCAATCGCTTTTGAAAACGGACGGTGTTTATTCTAACCACAAGCCCGTTTATCAAGAGTTTTACGAGCTCAATTCGCATAACGGGTTGTATTATCAGCCGAATGTGTTTTTTGCTTATGAATCTTGCGCGCTAGGGTTTAGAAAAGGGGGGCTAGTCTTGGATAATTTTTCTAAATTCGTGAGCCACATGTTGCAATAATGACTGCAATGATGCGTTATTTTCACATTTATGCGACCACTTTTTTCTTCCCTTTGGCGCTTCTTTTTGCACTTAGCGGGCTTTCATTGCTCTTTGGGGTGCGCCAAGACACTGGCGCTAAGATCAAAGAGTGGGTTTTAGAAAAATCCTTAAAAAAAGAAGAACGATTGGATTTTTTGAAAGACTTTCTAAAAGAAAACCATATCGCTATGCCTAAAAAGATAGAGCCTAGAGAGCATAGGGGAGCGTTAATCATTGGCACGCCTTTGTATGAAATCAACCTTGAAACTAAAGGCGCTCAAACAAAAATCAAAACCATTGAAAGAGGTTTTTTAGGCGTGCTCATCATGTTGCATAAGGCTAAGGTGGGCGTTGTGTTTAAGGCGCTTTTGGGGATTTTTTGCGTGTTTTTATTGTTGTTTTATTTGAGCGCGTTTTTAATGGTGGCTTTTAAGGACACTAAACGCATGTTTATAAGCGTTTTAATAGGGTTCGTGGTGTTCTTTGGAGCGATCTATTGGTCTTTATAGGGTTTAAAACACTAAAGGTAATTTTCACAATCAAAATAAAAGAGCTAAGCGAGTGATAGCTCTGGCGTTCTTAGGGGGTTAGGGGGATTTTAAAAAAGGGGGTTGTAGGGGAATGATTTCAAAATACCCCTATTCCCTTATGAGCTTTTTAAAAGTCCTATTTTTTTAAAAATTAAAGAATAACTAAACCAACACAAAAAACCCCTAAAACTCTATCTTTAAACTAAAAGCGTTTTTATCTGTCTCATCTGACAACAATTTTTAAAAGAACGCTTGAAATTTAACTATTTTTCGTTATTTTTATCAAGTCTTTTTATAGTCGTGTGCATACCGCTCTGTTATCGTGTGATTCGTGTTTGTAGCGTGCTTATAATAATAACCACGCAAAGCCATAAATTAAAACCATTGAAAAACACAACCAAACGCATATCTATCCCATAGCGCAAAAACACGCTAAAACATTTTTATAGGACTTTTAAACCTAAAACCCACTTCAAGCTAACCTAACAAAAATTTATACTATAAAAACACGCTAACAAACACAACCAAACAACCGCAAAAAACATTCAAAAAGTTTTCTTTTTGAAAATAGACAAAACCCTAAAAACACTAAAGATTAAAAAATTAATAGGGGGGCTTTCTGCTTTAGCTCTTAAAACAGAGCCAAATCTTTGAAAAGTTTTGAGTCAAACGACAGATGATGATTAGGGGGATTGATTAAATTTTTCAATACCCCCTAAGTTTAGTGAGATTTTCGCATGCTTGTTTCATGCCTAGCTTACAGCCCTTGTCATAAATCATTATGGCGTTTTCTTTATCTTTCATGTTGTAATACATGCCCGCTAGAGCGAAGCAACCCACTTCATCGCCCATATCGCAACCCCTTTCATAATTATCAAGGGCTTTCCTCAAGTCTTTTGGAACAGAGTCCCCTTGGGAATACATAAAGCCCATCCTGGAGCAACTCACCGCGCTCCCCATATCGCATGCCTGTTTGAAATAATTAAAAGCCTTTTGGGGATCTTTTTTGACATACCTGCCTAACATATACATAGAGCCTAAACTCGCGCAACCACCAGAATTGTTTAAAGCACAAGCTTTTTGCAAATAATCAAACGCCACTTCAAAATCTTCATCAAGCCCTGCATCGCCATTTTCAAACAAACTCCCTAACGCGCGGCAAGCCTGCCCATCATTCAATCGGCACGCTTTCAAATAATAAATCACGGCTTTATGGTTGCTTTGTTTGACTTCTAAAAAGCCTTTTTCATAAGCCACGCCCAAAACATAACACCCCTTAGCCATATCAAAATTACAGCTTTTTTGATAGTAGGTAACCGCTTGAGCGGCATTGCCTTTGATTTTTCTGTCATAAATAATGCCTAAATTGTAGCAACTCTCAGGGTGTTTTAAAACGCACGCCTTAGCATAAGCGTCAATGGCCTCTTGATAATTTTGAGTCGTGCCTAACCCCTCATCATAAAGCCCCCCTAAACCAAAACACCCTTCCCTATCATCACCCTGGCATGCGCTTTGGTAATACTCTAGGGCTTTTTTATAATCTATTCTAGTGCCTTGCCCGTTTTCATAAATGATTCCTAATTGCGTGCAACCTTCACTCACCCCATCGTTGCATGCTTTTTTAAAATAAGATGCAGCTTTAAAATAATTCCCACTTTTATAGGCCCTTTCAGCAACCCCTAAAAAGCTATTGTCTTTTTTCCCCCATAAATGGGCTTGCAAGCTCCAAAAAAATAACCCACAAACTAATATTTTTAAAATTTTGACACTCATTCTTACCTTCTTTATAAATTCTGATTTTTAGAACCCTCTTCAATCAAAACAAAAAATGCAACACCCCATTTTAACATAAATCAAGCGCTTTGATTAAGGCTTGAAAGGTTCCTTACGCTCTTCTTTATGCTCTAAAGAGGTGATGTAAAGGTAAATCGCTTGGATTTCTTCTAAATTGAGATTGTATTTAGGCATCATGCCTTTGCCTAAACTCAAGGCGTCTTTAAAGGTTTTAAAATCCAAATGGTTGATTTTAGGGGCGTAGAGGATTTTTTTTTCGCCTTTTTCATAATAAAAAGTGATTTCTTGCTTTTCGCCTTTAATGCCATGGCATTTTGCGCACGCAACACCCCTAGGGTTTTTATAAAGAGCCATCCCGTATTCCAAATCAGAAATAAAATCCGCTTCTTTAGCATTCAAACTTAACCACCACAAGAACAAAACCGGCGCGATAAACAAACGCATTAAAACAACTGCGCCTTTTCTAAAATCTCTTTAGCCCCGCTTTGCAAAAACGCTTCTAAAAGCTCTTGAACCAAATCAAATGCCTTAGTTTTATCCCCTTGCTTTTCTTTAGCGATGACTTCTTTCCCGTTAGGCAAGCCTAAAACCGCCTGGATTTTAACCCTATCACCCATTAAACTCGCATGCACGCCAATAGGGATCTGACACCCCCCATTAAGCCCCTTAACAAACTCCCTTTCTAAATGGCAACAAAACGCGCTTTTCTCGTCGTTGAGTTTTTGAAGCGTAATAAAATGCTTGTGGTTTTTGAGCATTTCCACCCCTAAAGCCCCTTGACCCATGCTAGGAATCATTTCTTCCACGCTAAAAGCCTTGCGGTATTTCGCTCCTTGAATTTCTAGGCGGCACAACCCGGCTTCAGCCAAAATGATAGCGTCAAATTCTCCGCATTCAAGCTTTTTCAAACGGGTTTGGACATTCCCCCTTAAGCTTTCTGTGTCTAGATCCTGGCGTTTCAGCTTGATTTGCATAGAGCGCCTTAAAGAAGTCGTGCCAACCTTTGCCCCTTTAGGCAAGCTCATCAAATCAGGGAATTTCACGCTTAAAAAAGTGTCCCTCACATCAGCCCTTTTAGTGATGCATGCCAAGTCTAACTCCTTTTCAAACACGACCGGCACATCTTTTAAAGAATGCACCGCCAGATCAATTTCGCCTTTTAAAAGCAATTCTTCTAATTCCTTAGTGAATAGCCCCTTACCGCCAATCTTATTTAAAGGGGTGTCTAAGATTTTATCACCCTTAGTCTTAACGATTTGAATCTCGCTTTCTATAGAGCATTCTTTTTTCAGGCGTTCTTTAATGTGATTTGCTTGCCATAAGGCTAATTCGCTCCCCCTAGAGCCAATCACTAAATTTCCCACTTTCTCCCCCTTATTCGCTCTCTAACATTTCTAAAATTTTTTCTTCTAATTCTATATCTTTAAGCGTTTGTTTTTCTAAATTAGCGCGTTTGATGCATTCAAATTCTTTACTCTCTAAAGTTTGCTTCCCAACAATGAGCGCTAGTCGTTCCCCAATCAATTCAAAATCCCTCATCTTCGCCCCAAAACGCGCATCTCTATCGTCTAACAGCGCATCAACACCCTTTTGGAGCAGCCTTTCATACACTTCAAAAGCGAGTTTTTTTTGCGCTTCATCTTTCCAATTAGAAACCACGATCACCACATCAAAAGGAGCAGTATTTTTCGTCCATACACAGCCTAGATCATCGCTTTTTTGCTCTAAAATCGCGCTGAGCAATCGGCTAATGCCTATCCCATAGCACCCCATTTCAAAAAATCGCTCCTTACCATTCTTATCCAAGAAACTAGCCTTCAAGCTTTTAGCATAGCCTTGGCCGAGTTTGAAAATATGCCCCACTTCCAAACTCTTATGGTATTTCAATTCTCCTTGACAATTAGGGCAATGATCGCTTTCTTTAACCTGGACAATATCCGCATAAACAAGATTTTCAAACCCTTTTAAATCCACGCCCACCGCATGAAAATCCTTTTCATTAGCCCCAACGATCAAGCAATCGCCCTCTTTTAAATCTTCATCAAAGATAATGTAAGAAACATGCTTTTTCAAGCCATAAGGTCCTATAAAACCCGCTATTAACCCCGCATTATCCAAATCTTTTTGACTCGCCTCTCTTAATTCTAAAGCGTTCGCTCCTATAATGTTCAAGGCGTTTAGGGCTTTAACTTCCTCTAAATTGTCATCGCCCCTAACAAAAAAGCACGCTAGGGTTTCTTTATCTTTATGGATCACTTTTCTAACAAGCGCTTTTAAAACAAAATAAGGCTCTGTTTTAAAAAACTCCGCCACGCTTTGCGTGCTGGTGGTATTAGGGGTAGGGAATTTCGCTAATTGTGCTTTTGGGACATTTAAAGGTTCATGCCTTTTAGAGCGTTTAGCGATTTCAATGTTGGCGGCATAATCGCAATTTTTACACACCACGATCGTGTCTTCCCCGCATTCGGTTAAAACGACAAATTCCCTGCTTTTACTCCCCCCAATCGCCCCGCTATCCGCTTCCACAATACGAAAATCCAAACCCAAATCGCTTAAAATCTCTTTATAAGCGCTTTGCGTGTTTAAAAATTCCTTATCCAAGCTCTCAGCGTCTTCATGAAAGCTATAACCATCTTTCATGATAAATTCCCTCGCTCTCACTAACCCAAATCGCGGGCGGATTTCATCACGGAATTTCGTGTGGATTTGATAGAGATGGACGGGTAATTGCTTGTAGCTTTTAATGAAATTAGCGGCAATTTCGGTGATATTTTCTTCTAAAGTGGGGCTTAAAACAAAATCATTGTCTTTTCGGTCTTTAAAAACCAATAATTCCTTGCCGTATTTATCCAAACGGCCTGATTTTTCCCACAAACTCGCCAAAACGACAAAACTCATTAAAATATTTTGCGCCCCATGCTCTTGCATGCGTTTGTGCGTGATGTTTTCTATCTTGTCTAGCACTTTTTTAGCTAAAGGCAAGAAATTATAAATCCCGCTGCCTACTTGATAAATGTATCCTGCTTGAGCTAAGTGTTTATGGCTTTTTAACACGGCATCTTTAGGGGGTTCTTTGAGAGTGGGGGCAAAGAGTTTTGAAAATAGCATGCATTATTCCTCGTAATATTCGCATTTATAGAGATTCAAATTCTGGGCATGATTAGCACTAGATTTGTCTAAATTAAACAGGTTTTTAATCGCGCCCACAAGCACATCGGATTCTTCTTTTTGAGCGTTCTTTTTTAAGGCGATGGTAGGGTGGTGCAAAAAGGTATTGAAAGCGTTGTGCAAGATCTTTTCAATGTTGCTTTCGTATTCTTTAGGCACATAGCGTTTTTTAAGCGCTTTTTGCAATTCCTTTTGGGCTGAAATCCTAGCCAATTCCCTTAAATCCTTAATCAAAGGCTCTACTTCTAAACTTTGGATCCATTGGTAAAACTCCATTGTGGCAAGCCCTACAATCTCATAAGCTTTCGTCCTACTCTCTTGCCTGTTTCCCACATTTTCCCTCACCATAGGCTCTAAATCATCCACGCTGTATAAGAAAATATTATTGAATATCGGCTTTTCAATATTCCGTGGCACGGCCAAATCAAACCAAAAACGCCTGAAAATCGTTTCTTTTAACATGCCATTTTGCACGATAAAATGCGGCGAAGAAGTGGCGCAAAAAAGCAGTTGGTATTCATTGATATAAGCGTTTAAATTTTCTATATTTTGAAAGCTCACTTTTTTAGGCTCTTCTAATTCTTTGATGAAATCTTCAAATTTAGCCTCATTACGCCCTAAGATAAGCGCTTCAAATTGCTTGTTTAAAAGGTGCTTGATGACTAATTGAGCCATCTCGCCAAGCCCTATCACAAGGGCTTTTTTATCCTTAATCCTTTCTTTTTCAAAAATATTAAGCGCTTCTTTGACCGCCACTGAAGAAATGGAGACCCCTTGCTTGGAAATGCCGGTTAAATTGCGCACTTTAGCGGCGCATTTGAAAGCAAAATGGAGCAATCGGGTTAAATCTTTGGAGCAAAATTTCTCTTCAAAAGCGAATTTATAGGCGTTTTTCATCTGCCCTGTGATTTGAGTTTCCCCCACTACTAGGCTATCCAAACTGCTGCACACGCTAAAGACATGATGGACTGCGCTTTCATCAACGCTCATTAAAACGCATTTTTCTAAATCAGACACGCTCATTTTTTTATTTTGAGCCAAGATTTTTAATAACGCGCTTTTTTGTTCATTAGTATTAGCGCCGTGCTTTAGGCTCGCATAGATTTCAAAGCGATTGCATGTGGATAGCACCATGCACTCTTTGATATTAGGGCAATGGTTTTTAATGGTTTGTAAAAATTCTTTAAGCGTTGCGTTCGAATTAATAGCGAGTTTTTCGCGCATTTCTAAGCTCATGCTTCTATGCGTGAAGGCTAGGGTGAAATATTTTGACAAATGAGTTTCTAACTCCATTAAAAAGTCCTATAAATGACATCTTGCGCTAGTTTTTCTAAAATCAAATTGTTTTCCCCTTTAATGGTTTCAAGGGCCTTTTTAGAATAAACTTGAGCGATTTTAAGGGTTTCTTCTATGATACCATATTGCTTGAATTTTTCCTTAGTCCATTCTATGATTTCATGACTATCTTGTTTAAAATAAGAAATTAAAAGCCCTTGTTCATGCTGATTCAATTTTTCATATAAAAGCAAGTAGGGTAAAGTGGTTTTGCCTTCTTTAAAATCGCTAAAATTGGGCTTGCCTAGAGTTTTGGCGTCTTGAGTGATGTCTAACAAATCATCAATGATTTGAAACGCCATGCCAAAATGTAATCCAAAATCCGCATACATTTTGGCGTCTTTATTTAAAAGAATCGCCATGCTTTTTAAGCTCGCTTCTATGAAATGAGCGGTCTTGTCTTCTAAAATACGCCAGTATTTTTGTTTGTCGCTATTAAAACATTCCCCCACAAACATGTCTTCAATCTCGCCCCTAGAGAGCCTTAAAACCGCATTAGAGAGGATTTGAGCGATTGCTTCGCCCATTTTAGACAATTCAAAAAAGGCTTTAGAATAAAACACATCCCCAAGCATCACGGCGTTAAAATTACCAAAAAGAGCGTTAATGCTAGGGAGCTTTCGGCGCATGGTCGCCTTGTCAATCACATCATCATGCAATAAAGAAGCGGTCTGTATCATTTCTACAATCGCGCACAAATTGAAAGCTTTATCTAATAAAATAGCGTCTGTTTTTTCGTCTAACAAAGCGAGCATGAGTTTGGAGCGCAGCATTTTTGAAGGGCCAATCTTAGAAAACAATTCATCTATAAAGCCGCTTTCTATTTCTTTGATCCAAGAAGCGATTTTATTTTGAATGGCTTGAAGTTGTTTTTCTTGCATGCAAATTCCTTAAGGCTCTTTAGGAGAAAAAACAAGGGGCATAAGGGCTAAAAGCCTTAAAGCGGCTTTATCTTCTTTAAAATCTTTAAACACAAGCGACAGAGTGCTGTTAGAAGAAAATTTTTCTTCAAAAACTTTGAGGTTATAGGTGTTTCTCGCATGATCGGTGTATAAAATAAACTGGTAAGGGAAATGGTTAAAACGCATGTTGATGACTAAACCTTTATTTGCATATAGAGTCCAATAGAGCGTGATCTCTTTGGTTTGTTCATTTGAAGTGTCTTTGATGATCGCTTTAAAGACTTCATCTTTTTTTAATTTTAGCGTTCTATCTATCCCATAATCAAGCCCAAACGCCTTTAAAAAAAAGAGAAATATCAAGCCATAGCGGATAAGCTCATTCATTCCCACTAAGAATATTCGCCATGGATTGGATCACAATGTCTGTTTTCCTGCTCTCTATTTTTTGTTGCAACTCTTCATCCATTCTTAAAGCTTTAGCGAAAGATTCAAACTTTTCTTCTAAGTCTTCTTTTTCTATAAAAGTTTCTAAGAGAGCCAGAAGCTCTAAAAGCCTTTCTAGCTCTTTTTTAGAAAGCTTTTTACTCGCATGAAAAATGATGTCATTCCACTTGTCTAAGGGGTTTCCCTCAAAAATTTCAAGCTCGCTGTAATCTCTCATGCTAGCTTCTTTTTGATAGCTTAAGCCAAATGGGCTTCTAGCATCCAAATGGATTTTTGCAACTTGGCCAATTGATCGTCCGCATAAGTTACGGTGACTTTATCGCCTTCTTTTTCAGCGGTGTTAGAAAGCTCTTTAAATTCTTTTTCTAGGTGTTTGTAATCGCCTAGAATTTCTTTAAAGATGTCTTTAGAGTGGAAGCTTGTTTTAGTTTCTTCTTTAACACGAGTGAGTTTGAGCGCTTCGGATAAAGTGACTAAGGGGTGGTGTCCTAATTGAGCGATCCTTTCAGCGAGATCATCAAACATGTCCGCAAACTCTTCATAAATTTCTTCAGTGGCTTTATGCACATTGAAAAAATCAGTGCCTTTCACATTCCAATGGAAGTTATGCACTTTCATAAATAACACGATCGCATCCGCTTGCAAATGTTTTAAAATTTCAAATGTTTTCATCAAAAGTCCTTTTTTTAAAATTGTTTTAGGCTTTTACTCTCATAAAAACCTTGATCGCTATCCTACACCAAAAGAGTTAATGAAAAATTGTTTTTGATCTTATTTTTGTCAAATATTGATAAACCATATTCAATTTAATATTATTTAATCTTTTTAAAATTTTGTTTTATAGTAAAACTCATTTTTAAGGGGGATAGTTATCCAAATTAAGAAGCGTTAAGAATCTTAATTTCAAAGGTTTTTTCTTGATTTTCTAATAGCGCAATGCTCCCTTCATGGGCTTTAACCACTTGTAAAGACAGGGCTAACCCTAAGCCGTTACCCTTTAATTTGGTGGTTTCAAAAGGCTCAAATAAAGCGCTTTTGTTTTCCACTTCCTTGCCATTATCAATAATGGTGAAGACGATAAATTCATTTTGAATGAACGCTTCAATTTTGACTTGACCCTGTTCGCTCTCTTCTAAGGCTTCAATCGCATCAATAGCGTTATACAAGAAATTTTGCAACACAATCCCCATTAAATCAAAGTCAAAAAACCCTTCTTCGTCGCTAAAATTAAAAAGAAAATCAATGTCTTTAGAGTAAGTGTAGCAATTTAGGGCTTCTTTGAGATCGCTCTCTAGCGTTTTCAAACTTTGCTTGGTGCGGTTGGCTTGAATGCCTTTAGAAAAAAGCAAGGTGGCTTTAATGATCCTTTCTACGCGCCATAAAGCTTTTTGCAATTCCACAACAATGGGCTTAGTCTTTTCGTTCGCATGCTTTAATAACACCGAAGCTAAAAGAGAGATAGAGCCTACAGGGTTTCTGATCTCATGGGCTAAATGCGCTGAGATTTTCCCCATAGAAGCGAGCCGCTCTTGGCGTTTTTGAGCGCTAATATCGGTTGCGGTGATGATTTGCTTGCCTTGAATGCTGTTTTGTTGGACTAAATAGCTTTTATTTTCATGTTCAATTTCAGTGTTAAAATTTTCTAATTTAGCCTTATTGAACACCTCATGGCTTTGATTGGCTAAAGAATTTTTATAAAAAAAGCTCCCGTTTTCATTCATCACCCAAATCGCTTGCGGTAAAATCTCTATGACCCATTCATAAAGAGCTTTATAATCCTTAAACTCCTTTTCCACCTTGTAGCTTTGTAAAATGAATTGGTTTAAAAGCCCTAGCAATTCTTGCATGTCTTTTTTGTTGGAAAAATTCTCTAATAAATCTTCGCTCTCTTTGGGTTTAAAATTTTCTAATGAAATCACATTGTTTTCGTTTTCCAACAACCCCTTGAAAGAAGAAGCCTTATCAGAGCGTTTCAGATGGGAGCTTTTTAAATAAGGGCGTTTTAAGCGCTTGGATTTTTTCATGGTTTTTGTTTTTCTTGCTCTTTTAAGAAATTAAACAGCATTTCGCTATAGCCAAAATTCCCGCTCAATTCTTTAGAGAGGGTGTCCTTATACATGGACGCATAAATCTCATCACCTGGGGCTTTAGGATACAAGGGGTTATCCATTTTCATAGCAGTATCTAGCATGAATTTTAAAAGCAACGCTTCAAAAGAATCGGTTTGCTCTTTGAGGAGCTTGTCGTTTTTATTTTGAGCCAGCGCTTTTAATTTCTCTTCACTCGCTAATTTAGAAACGTTGTATTGCTCTAACATGGCTTTATTGTTGTTTATCATAGTATCTCCATTTCAGCGCTAATCGCGCCGCTTTTTTTTAGGGCTTGCAGGATTGAAACCATCCCCTTAGCGCTCACGCCAATTTTTTGTAAGGCTTTTACCACCCCGGCAATGGTGATGTTTTTCCCGTTAGAGCTCAGCGTGTTATGAGCGGTGTCTAAAGACATGTTATTGTCTAAATCCTGCGTGTTTTTAGAATCACTTAAAGGCTCTTTAGTGATTTTAAGCGTGATGTCTTGGCTTGTAACCACTATAGGATGCACTATTATATCCACTCCTGAAACGATCGTGCCTGATTTTTCATCTACAATGATCTTATTTTTCGCGCTGTAATTAATAGGGATTTCTTGCACTAAGGCTAAAAACTCCACCATAGAAAGACGCTCTGGGCGAGTGATTTGAATGGTTTTTGGATCTAGTGCTATGGCTACTTTATTGCCAAATACTTTATTTAGGGTGTTTTGCACTTGGATAGCGTTTTTAAAATTGGGGTTTTTCAGGCTTAAAGTCATGGCGTTTTTGTGGAACAAATCATACGAAACTTCCCTTTCAATAGTCGCTCCGTTGATGATATTGGCTGAGAGCAAGTTATTAGAATTGCCCGAAACGATAGCCCCTTGAGCGAGGGCGTAAATATTCCCATCTACCGCATTTAAAGGAGTCATCACCAAAGTCCCTCCTTGAATGGATTTCGCATCGCCAATAGAAGAAATGTGAATATCAATTTTATCGCCCTGTCTTGCAAAGGGGGGCAAGGAGGCTGTAATCATCACGGCAGCGACATTTTTAGATTTAATATCATCTGCAGAGATCTTAACATTCACGCTCTCTAGCATGTTAGAAATGGATTGCATGGTGAATTTTGAGCCGGATTTATCCCCTGTGCCATTTAAGCCAATCACAAGCCCATAGCCAATCAGCTGGTTATCCCTTACGCCCACCACGCTCGCTATATCGCCTATTTTTTCGGCCAAAAGCTTGTGAAAGGCTAATACAAAAATAAGCCACAAAAACACCCGTTTCAATCAAACCCTTTCTTTATTCCTTAATTCTAATTATTTTAGCATAAGCCTTTTATAAAAACTTTAAACTTAATTGAGCGCATTTTTATGCTATACTCAAAAATCTTATAAACTTTAAATCAAAGATTTTAATTTTAGCCTTTTATTAACTTTTTATAAAGTTTCAAATTAAATTGAGGTATGAATCTCCCATGGAATTGAATCAACCACCACTCCCTACAGAAATTGATGATGACGCTTATCATAAGCCGAGTTTTAATGATTTGGGCTTAAAAGAATCGGTTTTAAAATCCGTTTATGAAGCCGGCTTCACTTCCCCAAGCTCCATTCAAGAAAAGGCCATTCCAGCTGTTTTACAAGGCCGAGATGTCATCGCGCAAGCCCAAACAGGCACAGGAAAAACCGCCGCTTTCGCTCTGCCCATTATCAACAACCTTAAAAACAACCACACCATAGAGGCCTTAGTGATCACGCCCACTAGAGAATTAGCCATGCAAATTAGCGATGAGATTTTTAAATTGGGCAAACACACCAGGACTAAAACCGTGTGCGTGTATGGAGGCCAGAGCGTTAAAAAACAATGCGAATTCATTAAGAAAAACCCCCAAGTGATGATCGCTACACCAGGAAGACTGCTCGATCACTTAAAAAACGAACGCATCCATAAATTTGTGCCTAAAGTGGTCGTTTTAGATGAAAGCGATGAAATGCTGGATATGGGGTTTTTAGACGATATTGAAGAGATTTTTGACTACCTCCCTAGCGAAGCACAGATTTTGCTTTTTTCAGCCACGATGCCAGAGCCGATTAAAAGACTAGCGGATAGGATTTTAGAAAACCCTATTAAAATCCATATCGCTCCTTCTAATATCACTAACACTGACATCACCCAACGCTTTTATGTGATCAATGAGCATGAGAGGGCCGAAGCGATCATGCGCCTTTTAGACACTCAAGCGCCCAAAAAGAGCATCGTTTTCACGCGCACCAAAAAAGAGGCCGATGAATTGCACCAATTCCTTGCTTCTAAAAATTACAAAAGCACCGCCTTGCATGGGGATATGGATCAAAGGGATCGGCGCGCTTCTATCATGGCGTTTAAAAAAAATGACGCTGATGTGTTGGTGGCTACAGATGTGGCGAGCCGTGGGTTAGATATTAGCGGTGTAAGCCATGTGTTCAATTACCACTTGCCCCTAAATACCGAGAGCTATATCCATCGCATCGGGAGAACCGGGCGAGCGGGCAAAAAAGGCATGGCGATCACTTTAGTAACCCCCTTAGAATACAAAGAGCTTTTACGCATGCAAAAAGAAATTGATTCAGAGATTGAACTTTTTGAAATCCCCACCATTAACGAAAATCAGATCATCAAAACCTTACATGACGCTAAAGTGTCTGAAGGGATCATCAGCCTTTATGAACAGCTTACCGAAATTTTTGAGCCGTCTCAATTGGTTTTAAAACTTTTGAGTTTGCAGTTTGAAACCAGTAAAATTGGCTTGAACCAACAAGAAATTGATGCGATTCAAAACCCTAAAGAAAAAACGCCAAAACCCTCTAACAAAAAAACGCACCCGCATGAGCGAGCACGTTCTTTCAAAAAGGGCCATTACAGAGAAAAAGGCTCTAAAACGAACCACCATTCTAAAAAACCCAAACGCCGTTAAAATATTTAAAAAGGAAATTCATGCCCATTGATTTGAACGAACATTTAAAAAAGAAAAATCCTCAAAGAGAAACCCCCATGCCTAATACGCCTAATAATGGGGGGCGTTTCATCCCGCCGTCTAACTCTTTTAATTCTAAAAAACTATCGGTTTTAATCGTCATTGTCCTTTTAGGCGTTATCGCTTTTTTGGCTAAGCCTTTTGAAGTGATTAGCTCAGGAGAAATTGGCATTAAGATCACCGCCGGGAAATACGAACCCACCCCCTTACAGCCAGGAATCCACTTTTTTGTGCCTATCATTCAAGACATTCTCATTGTGGATACAAGGATCAGGAATATCAATTTTTCACGCACCGAAGACATGGGCGTGGCGGGTAAAAACCAAGGGATTTTTAGAAACGACGCTATTAATGTGATGGATAGCAGGGGTTTGACCGTTTCTATTGAGCTCACCGTGCAATACCGCCTAAACCCCCAAACCACCCCCCAAACGATCGCTACTTATGGCTTATCTTGGGAGCAAAAAATCATCAACCCTGTGGTGCGCGATGTGGTGCGCTCTGTGGTGGGGCGCTATCCGGCTGAAGATTTACCCATTAAGCGCAATGAAATCGCTGCTCTTATCAATAGCGGTATCAATAAAGAAGTTTCTAAGCTCCCTAACACCCCTGTGGAATTAAGCTCTATCCAATTGAGAGAAATCGTCTTGCCCGCTAAGATCAAAGAGCAAATTGAAAAAGTCCAAATCGCGCGCCAAGAATCAGAAAGGGTGAAATACGAGGTGGAGCGCTCCAAGCAAGAAGCTCAAAAACAAGCCGCTTTGGCTAAAGGGGAAGCGGACGCTAACAGGATTAAGGCTCAGGGCGTGGCTGATGCGATCGTGATTGAGGCTAAGGCAAAATCTCAAGCTAATTTAAGCATTTCGCAAAGCTTGAGCGACAAACTTTTAAGACTGCGCCAAATTGAAGTTCAAGGCCAGTTTAATGAAGCGTTAAAAACGAACAATAACGCTCAAATCATGCTCACTCCAGGCGGGGCTGTGCCTAATATTTGGATTGACACTAAAAGCAAGGTTAAATCTAGTATCGCTGAGACCAAAGAGCCTTAAAAACGCATGGCATCTCTTGCCTTTATCCAAGCTTTTTTGGAGTCTTTTAAGGGATTTTTAAGCCAAGCGACTTTAATTAGCGTTTTGATAGCGAGCGTTTTAATCCTTTTTTGCGCAGTTTTGCTCCTTTTGGCTTTGCTTTTAAGAAACCGCATAGCTAGCTATATGGCAACAGCAGCTTTTTTGGGCGCGTTTTTAAGCATGCCTTTTGTTTTGAATATTTTACTCACTCAAGCGATTTACCCCATAGAAACACGCATTTTACACGCTAACCCTTTAAGTTATAGCAACGCCTTTTCTTTGCAAGTGGGAGTCAAAAACAATTCCAAATTTACTTTAAACAAATGCGTTTTACGCCTAGAAGTGCTTAAAAACCCTCACAATTTTGTAGAAGAACATGCGTTTAAATGGTTTGTCAAAAAAAGCTATGAAAAAACCTTTAAAGAAAAGATTTTGCCTGAAGAATCCAAGGTCTTTTCATTCTTTATTGACAACTACCCTCATTCAAAAACAGCCCCCTATCAAGTTTCTTTGTTTTGTTTATAAAAAACTAAAAGATAACGCCCAAGATAACATTCATTAAAAAAGCGATTAAAAACGCTAAAGGCATGAATTTTAGAATAAAGCTTTAAAGCCTGGACTCCAACAAACGCTTCGTATAAGCGTGCTTAGGGTTGTCAAACACCTCTTCAATAGCGCCCATTTCTACGACTTTCCCCTCACTTATCACTAACACCTTATCGCAAAACGCTTTGATCACATCTAAATCATGGCTGATAAACAAATAGCTCAAATCCTGCTTTTCTTGTAAATCCAACAACAATTCCAACACGCTTTTTTGAATGCTTTTATCTAAAGCAGAAGTGGGCTCATCTAAAAGAATGATTTTAGGTTTTAAGGCAATCGCTCTAGCGATCGCTACTCTTTGGCGCTCCCCTCCACTGAGTTCATAAGCGTAAAAGTTAAGCAATTCAGGGTTTAAACACACTTCTTCTAAACAAAGTTTTGCTAAATGGTGCCATTCTTCTTTGGAAGCTTTAGGGTAAGCAAAGCGTAAAGCTTCTATTAAAATGCTTTGAATGCTTAAGCGAGGGTTTAACGATGCGTAAGGATCTTGAAACACCATTTGCAAGATCTTGCGGTAGGGTTTGAACGCCTTAGAATTTAAAGATCCCACGCTTTGGCCTAAAATCTTTTCTTCCCCGCTGTTTAGAGCGAGTTTTAAAAGCCCTAACGCTAGAGAGCTTTTCCCGCTCCCGCTTTCGCCAATGATGCCGATGTTTTCTTTGGCTTTGAGGGAAAAACTGACTGATGCGATAAGGGGTTTTTTTAAAGAAGGCCTAAAAAAGCGTTTTTGCAAGTAATAAACGCTAAAATCTTCCACCTCTAAAAGCGTCTCGTCTAGCGCTTTTAAATTTTTAGCGGGCAAGTTTGAAGCTTGAATCAAGAGTTTTGAATATTCGTGCTTAGGGTCATTAAAAAGATCTTTAGTCAAATTGGTTTCTACTATCTCGCCTTTTTTTAACACATAAACCCTATCAGCCAAGCGTTTGACCGCTTTTAAATCATGGCTAATGAATAAAAGGGCGATGTTTTTTTCCGCGCTCAATTGCTTGAGCAAGTCTAAAATCTGGTTTTGGATTTGCGCATCTAATGCGGTGGTAGGCTCATCGCAAATGAGCAATTTGGGCGCATTAATAATGCCCATAGCGATACACACCCTTTGGCGCTGCCCTCCGCTCAACTCATAAGGGTAACGATCCAAAAATTTTTCATCTAATTGGACTTGTTTCATGGCGTTTAAAACTTTTTCTTTAAGGAGCGTTTTAGAAGCGTTTTTATGGTGTAAAAAATAGGCTTCACTCATTTGCTTGCCGATTTTATGCAAGGGGTTCAGGCTGGATAGGGGGTCTTGAGCGATGTAAGCGATAATATTTCCCCTTAAATGTTGCATAAATTCTTCGCTTTCTTTTAAAAGGTTGGTTGTTTCAAACAGCACTTCGCCATTATGGGGTTTGAATCTGGGGTTTAAACGCATGATGATATTAGCGATAGAGCTTTTCCCGCTCCCGCTCTCGCCCACGATCGCCACCCTTTCGCTAGGATTTAACGAAATATGGATGTTTTGGAGCGAAAAATGCGCGTTTAAAACGCAGTTCAAGTTTTTGATTTCTAGCATGTAACCCCCTTATTTGAGCATGTTAGCGTTGAAAGCATCGCGCACCCCTTCGCCAATGAACACCAAAACAGAAAGCAACAAGCTAATGGCTACAAACGCAACGATGGCTAAATGGGGCGTGGTGAGGTTATCTTTGCCTTGATTGACTAATTCTCCCAAACTCGCGCTCCCTATAGGCATGCCAAAACCCAAGAAATCCAAAGACACTAAAGTAGAAATGCTAGCCGCCATTAAAAACGGCACATAAGTGATCGTCGCCACTAAAGCGTTGGGTAAAACATGGTAGAAAATGATTTTTAAATCATTCACCCCAAGCGCTCTAGCGGCTTTGGTGTAGTCCATGTTCCTTGCTTTTAAAAACTCCGTGCGCACGACTTGAGAAAGCCCCATCCAGCTAAAGAGCAAGACTAAAAATAAAATGATCCAAAAATTAGAATTAAACGCGCTAGAAATCACAATGAGTAAAAAAAGCATAGGGATCGCGCTCCAAATCTCGCTCAACCTTTGCCCCACTAAGTCAATCAAGCCTCCATAATACCCCTGAAACGCTCCCAAACTCACGCCAATAAGAACGCTAAAAAGGGTGAGTAAAATCCCAAACACTAACGAAACACGATAGCCATAAACCAGTCTGGCTAACACATCTCTGGCTTGATCGTCTGTGCCTAAAAGGTGTTTGAAGCTTGGGGGGTGGGGGCAGGCGAGTCTAAATCCATAATGATCGTATCGTAGCTATAAGGGATGAGTGCATGGATGATGAAAGCGTCTTTTAAAAGCGTGTTTTTCACATAAGGATCGTTATAATCTGTAGGGGTGAAAAAATCGCCTCCAAACTCCACTTCCGCATAATTTTTAAACATGGGGAAATACGCCTTATTGTCTTTATAGATGAATAAGGGGCGATCATTCACCCACAAGGGGGCTAAAAGAGAAAGCACTAATAAAGCGATAAAAAGATAGAGCGAAAACACCGCCCGCTTATTCTTTTTAAAACTAAGAATGCGCATTTTAAACAAACTGCTCACGCTCAAACTCCCTTGATGAAAAACAATTCCTAAGATTATAATTAATTATGGGTAATACTAGCAAGAAAACGGGTTTGATTCATAAAAAGAAAAAGGATAAGCGTAATGATGGTGGAGTGTAGGGGGTTCGAACCCCTGACCTCAACGCTGCCAGCGTTGCGCTCTCCCAACTGAGCTAACACCCCAAATAAAATTAAGCGAGCATTATAACATTTTGCTTAAAAGATGTCAATTTGATGCTTTTTTGAAACACTTAATAGCAAATTAAGAATGATTATCTTAAAATTAGAGAGTTTCTTTTATGGATTAAGTAAAATCACTTATCAAAGCAAAAAGGATATTTTTGAAAAACCACTCCTTTAAAAAAACGATCGCTCTTTTTTTACTAGCGAGCATGTCTTTGTGCAGGGCTGAAGAAGATGGGGCGTTTTTTGTCATAGATTACCAAACGAGTTTGGCCAGACAGGAATTGAAAAATCCAGGCTTCACCCAAGCGCAAGAATTAAAGCAACTCATTAGAGATGGGGCTGTGAGGTTGCAAACTTCTGCCATTCCTTTATCCTACTACTTGGATATTTTAGGGAATAAAACAAAAATTCTTTTGAGTGAAAGCCTGAAAAACAGCTCACAAACGCAACCATCGCAACCAAACGGACAACCAAACCAGGCCTTAGTCAATTTAGAGAAATCTCTAGAGATTTTAGGAAAACTACTAGATCTATCCCAACAATACGCTTCAGAAGGTGTCATTAAGCCTTTGGTGGTGGATGTAGGGAAAGAACAAATCGGTATCACTGATAGCATGCTCTTAGTGGCTCAAAACATCGTTTTAGCTTTAGGGCAGATGGATTTGAGCAAAATCCAACAAAACAATAACCAACAGCTATACGAAAACATCATGAAAGTCATGCTTTTAGGCGCGGGCGGGACTAATGGAGCGTATAACGGCGTGAGCGTGGGCGATATTGCCACAGGCATGCAAAATTTTTCTTCGCAAACGGGCTTGATAGGGGCTAATTCTACGGTTAGCGAGCTCAACGCTTTGATTAAGAGCGGGATTTCTTTGGATCGTGAGACTTTGGGGTTAGGGAGTTTTATTGAAAAAAATATTTGTAGCAGTGCATCGCCTTGTTTTACTGGGAGTCAGCTTGTTTACAGGAAAGGGCTAGATAGAGTCATAAACATCATTAACGCGAGCTTAGGCCAGTTTGAATCTTCGGCTAGTTCTCTTTATAAGATTTCTTATATCCCTAACCTCTTTTCGCTCAAAGATTACCAGTCAGCGAGCATGAACGGCTTTGGGGCTAAGATGGGTTATAAACAATTTTTCACCCATAAGAAAAATATCGGCTTAAGGTATTACGGGTTTTTGGATTATGGCTATGCGAATTTTGGCGATACGAATTTAAAAGTGGGAGCGAATCTTGTTACTTATGGGGTAGGAACGGATTTTTTATACAATGTGTATGAACGCTCCAGAAGGAGGGAAAGGACTACAATCGGTCTTTTCTTTGGCGCTCAAATTGCAGGGCAAACTTGGAGCACTAATGTAACGAATTTATTGAGTGGGCAAAGGCCTGATGTCAAGTCCAGTTCGTTCCAATTCTTGTTTGATTTGGGCGTGCGCACCAACTTTGCAAAAACCAATTTCAATAAGCACAGGCTAGACCAAGGGATAGAATTTGGGGTGAAAATCCCTGTTATCGCTCATAAATATTTTGCAACCCAGGGCTCAAGCGCGAGCTATATGAGGAATTTTAGCTTCTATGTGGGCTATTCAGTCGGTTTTTAAGGAAGGCTCTTGATGAAAAATACCAATACAAAAGAGATAAAGAATACAAGAATGAAAAAAGGTTATAGTCAATACCATGCACTCAAAAAAGGGCTTTTAAAAACCGCTCTGCTTTTTAGCCTTCCTTTAAGCATGGCGTTAGCTGAAGATAATGGCTTTTATATGGGAGTGGGCTATCAAATCGGCGGCGCGCAACAAAACATCAATAATAAAGGCAGCACCCTAAGGAATAATGTCATTGATGATTTCCGCCAAGTGGGCGTGGGTATGGCAGGGAGTAATGGGCTTTTAGCTTTAGCGACAAACACGACCATGAACGCTCTTTTAGGGATAGGCAATCAAATTGTCAATACTAATACAACTGTTGGCAACAACAACGCAGAATTAACCCAGTTTAAAAAAATACTCCCCCAAATTGAGCAACGCTTTGAGACAAATAAAAACGCTTATAGCGTTCAAGCTTTGCAAGTGTATTTGAGTAATGTGCTTTATAACTTGGTTAATAATAGTAATAATGGCGGTCATAATGGAGTAGTTCCTGAATATGTAGGGATTATAAAAGTTCTCTATGGTTCTCAAAATGAATTCAGTCTCTTAGCCACGGAGAGTGTGGCACTTTTAAACGCGCTTACAAGGGTGAATCTGAATAGCAATTCGGTGTTTTTAAAAGGGCTTTTAGCCCAAATGCAGCTTTTTAATGACACTTCTTCAGCAAAGCTAGGCCAGATCGCAGCAAGCTTGAATAATGATGGTGCAGGATCAATGCTCCAAAAGGATGTGAAAACCATCTCGGATCGAATCGCTACTTACCAAGAGAATCTAAAACAGCTAGGAGGAATGCTGAATAATTACGATGAGCCCTACTTGCCCCAATTTGGGCCAGGCAAAAGCTCTCAGCATGGGGTTATTAATGGCTTTGGCATTCAAATGGGCTATAAGCAATTTTTTGGGAGCAAGAGGAATATAGGCTTACGATATTACGCTTTCTTTGATTATGGCTTTACGCAATTGGGCAGTCTTAGCAGCGCTGTTAAAGCGAATATCTTTACTTATGGCGCTGGCACAGACTTTTTATGGAATATTTTTAGAAGGGTTTTTAGCGATCAGTCCTTGAATGTGGGGGTGTTTGGGGGCATTCAAATAGCGGGTAACACTTGGGATAGCTCTTTAAGAGGCCAAATTGAAAACTCGTTTAAAGAATACCCCACTCCCACGAATTTCCAATTTTTATTTAATTTGGGTTTAAGGGCTCATTTTGCCAGCACCATGCACCGCCGGTTTTTGAGCGCGTCTCAAAGCATCCAGCATGGGATGGAATTTGGCGTGAAAATCCCAGCTATCAATCAAAGGTATTTGAGAGCGAATGGAGCCGATGTGGATTACAGGCGTTTGTATGCGTTCTATATCAATTACACGATAGGTTTTTAAGCTCTTTTTAGGGCTTATTAAAGAGGCTTTTTACTTTTTTTTGGTATTCTAACAAGCTTTTAAACAATCCAATCTACTTTGTTTTAAGGATAATATTTTATGGCAGATGTCGTTGTGGGGATCCAGTGGGGAGATGAGGGGAAAGGAAAAATTGTTGATAGGATCGCTAAAGATTATGATTTTGTGGTGCGCTATCAAGGCGGGCATAATGCCGGGCATACCATTGTGCATAAGGGGGTTAAGCATTCTTTGCATTTAATGCCTTCAGGGGTTTTATACCCCAAATGCAAGAACATCATTTCTAGCGCGGTGGTCGTGAGCATTAAGGATTTGTGCGAAGAAATCAGCGCGTTTGAGGATTTAGAAAATCGTTTGTTCATCAGCGACAGAGCCCATGTGATCTTGCATTATCATGCCAAAAAAGACGCTTTTAAAGAAAAATCTCAAAACATCGGCACGACTAAAAAAGGCATAGGCCCTTGCTATGAGGATAAAATGGCAAGGAGTGGGATAAGAATGGGGGATTTATTAGACGATAAAATCTTAGAAGAAAGGCTAAACGCTCATTTCAAAGCCATTGAGCCTTTTAAGGAAGCGTATGATTTGGGCGAGAATTACGAAAAAGATTTGAGAGAGTATTTTAAAACTTACGCTCCAAAAATTTGCCCCTTTATCAAAGACACGACAAGCATGCTGATAGAAGCGAACCAAAAGGGTGAAAAAATCCTACTAGAAGGGGCGCAAGGCACGCTTTTAGACATTGATTTAGGGACTTACCCTTTTGTAACAAGCTCTAACACCACGAGCGCTAGTGCTTGCGTGAGCACCGGCTTAAACCCTAAAGCGATCAATGAAGTGATAGGCATCACGAAAGCCTATTCCACTCGTGTGGGTAATGGGCCTTTCCCTAGCGAAGACACTACACCCATGGGCGATCATTTAAGGACTAAGGGCGCAGAGTTTGGCACGACAACCAAACGCCCACGGCGTTGCGGGTGGCTGGATGTGGTGGCTTTAAAATACGCTTGCGCTTTGAATGGTTGCACGCAATTAGCTTTAATGAAATTAGATGTTTTAGATGGGATTGAAACGATTAAGGTGTGCGTGGCTTATGAAAGAAAGGGCGAAAGATTAGAGGCTTTCCCTAGCGATTTGAGAGATTGTGCGCCGATCTATCAAACTTTTAAAGGCTGGGAAAAAAGCGTGGGCGTGAGAAAATTAGACGATTTAGAGCCAAACGCTAGAGAGTATATCCGTTTTATTGAAAAAGAAGTGGGGGTAAAAATCCGCCTTATTTCTACAAGCCCTGAAAGAGAAGACACGATTTTTCTATGAAAAAATTCGCTTCTGTATTGGTGCAATTAAAAACCCTTGCGTTAGAAAAAATAGAGCAAAAGCTTGAAAGCAAGCGTTTGGAATGGCAGCAAAATGAGCGAGAAATTTTGGACAAACAAGCTCAACTGAGTGCGTTTAAAAACCCTGAATTGGGGGGAATGAGCCTTTTTTTACAAACCCAGCAATTAAAAAGCGCTTTAAGAATGGAGATAGAATATTACCAACAAGAAAGCGAGAATTTAATTAAGGATTTAAAAATTTTAGAAAAAGAGTATCTTTTGGCTAACCAGGAATTAGAAAAAGCTAAAATCATTTTAGAAAATGAAAAGCGAAAAGAAAAGGAAATTTTGGAAAAAAAAGAGCAGGCTCTTTTAGACGAAAACGCCATGATTTTACACTGGCAAAAAGAGGGCTTGCATGCGTAAAATCTTGTTAATGGGCTTGATTTTTCAAGCGCTCTTTGGCGAAGAAGCCGCGCAAGAATTGTTGCAATGCTCTGCGATTTTTGAATCTAAAAAAGCCGAATTGAAAGACGATTTGCGCCGATTGAGTGAAAAAGAGCAGTCTTTAAGGATCTTACAAACCGAAAACGCCCGCCTTTTAGATGAAAAAAACGATCTGTTAAACAAAAAAGAAAAAGAAGTGGAAGAAAAACTGAAAAAATTAGCCGCTAAAGAAGAAGCCTTTAAAACCTTACAAACGGAAGAAAAAAAGCGCCTTAAAAATTTGATAGAAGAAAACGAAGGCATTTTAAGAGGAATCAAGCAGGCTAAAGATAGCAAGATTGGCGAGACTTACTCTAAAATGAAAGATTCTAAGTCCGCCTTGATTTTAGAAAATCTACCCACTCAAAACGCCTTAGAAATTTTAATGGCGCTAAAACCCCAAGAACTCGGTAAAATTTTAGCCAAAATGGATCCTAAAAAAGCGGCGGCTTTGACGGAGTTGTGGCAAAAACCCCTAAAAGAAAATAAAGAAATCCCAAAGACCATAGCACCCACGCCTCCCATAGCACCCACGCCTTCAAAAGAGCCGATGATAAAAGATCCTAACACCAAAGAGCCTGCAGGGGTATGATGTTCATTGTAGCGGTTTTGATGCTGGCGTTTTTAATCTTTGTCCATGAATTAGGGCATTTCACTATCGCTAGGATTTGTGGGGTGAAGGTAGAAGTTTTTAGCATTGGTTTTGGTAAAAAACTCTGTTTTTTTAAGCTTTTTGGCACGCAATTCGCTTTGTCTTTGATCCCGCTTGGGGGCTATGTGAAATTAAAGGGCATGGATAAAGAAGAAAATGAAACGAATGAAAGCGCGAATGATAGTTACGCGCAAAAAAGCCCTTTCCAAAAGCTATGGATACTATTTGGAGGGGCGTTTTTTAATTTTCTTTTTGCGATTTTAGTGTATTTTTTTCTGGCATTGGGTGGGGAAAAAGTCTTACTGCCCGTCATTGGCGATTTAGAAAAAAACGCGCTAGAAGCCGGGCTATTAAAGGGGGATAAAATCCTTTCTATCAACCACAAACAAATAGCGAGTTTTAGAGAGATTAGAAGCGTAGTGGCGCATGCTAAGGGCGAGTTGGTTTTAGAAATAGAGCGCAACCATCAGATTTTAGAAAAACGACTGACCCCTAAAATCGTGGCGCTGATAAGCGATTCTAATAATCCTAATGAAATCATCAAATATAAAGTAATAGGCATTAAACCAGACATGCAAAAAACAGGCGTTATCTCTTATTCCTTGTTTCAAGCGTTTGAAAAGGCCTTGAGTCGGTTTAAAGAGGGCGTTGTCTTGATTGGGGATTCTTTAAGGCGTTTGATTATAGGGAGCGCTTCAGTTAAAGAATTGAGCGGGGTGGTAGGCATTGTGGGAGCGTTAAGCCATGCGAGTAGTGTGAGCATGCTTTTGTTGTTTGGGGCGTTTTTGTCTATCAATTTAGGGATTTTAAATTTATTACCCATTCCAGCGTTGGATGGGGCGCAAATGTTAGGGGTTGTTTTTAAAAATATTTTTAAGATCACTTTGCCGGCGTTTATGCAAAATGCGTTGTGGCTAGCGGGTGTGGGGTTTTTGGTTTTTATCATGTTTTTAGGGCTTTTCAATGACATCGCTCGTTTGCTATAAAAGGGGGAGTTGGTGGATGTATTGAGCGTGAGCGAAATCAATGCGCAAATCAAAGCCCTTTTAGAAGCGACTTTTTTGCAAGTTAGGGTTCAAGGGGAAGTGAGTAATTTGACAATCCATAAGGTGAGCGGCCATGCGTATTTTTCGCTCAAAGACAGCCAGTCAGTCATCAGATGCGTGCTGTTTAAAGGGAATGCTAACAGGCTCAAATTCGCTTTAAAAGAAGGGCAGGAAGTAGTTGTTTTTGGGGGTGTTAGCGTGTATGTTCCAAGGGGGGACTATCAAATCAATTGCTTTGAAATAGAACCTAAAGATATAGGTTCATTAACCCTAGCTTTAGAGCAATTGAAAGAAAAATTACGCCTTAAGGGCTATTTTGATGAAGCCAATAAATTACCCAAACCGCATTTTCCTAAACGAGTGGCAGTCATCACTTCTCAAAATTCAGCCGCTTGGGCGGACATGAAAAAGATCGCTTCCAAACGATGGCCGATGTGCGAATTGGTTTGCATCAATGCGTTAATGCAAGGGGAGGGCTGCGTTCAAAGCGTGGTGGAGAGCATCGCTTATGCGGATAGTTTTCATGGCACAAAAAACGCTTTTGATGCGATTGTGGTGGCTAGGGGTGGGGGGAGCATGGAGGATTTGTATTCTTTCAATGATGAGAAAATCGCTGATGCATTGCATTTGGCTAAAACTTTCAGCATGTCAGCTATTGGGCATGAGAGCGATTTTTTATTGAGCGATTTGGTAGCGGATTTAAGGGCTTCTACGCCTTCAAACGCGATGGAGATTTTACTCCCTAGTAGCGATGAATGGTTGCAAAGACTTGATGGGTTTAATTTGAAATTGCACCGCTCTTTTAAAATTTTGCTCCATCAAAAAAAGGCGCATTTAGAGCATTTAGAGGCTTCTTTAAAACGATTGAGTTTTGAAAACAAGCACCATTTAAACGCTCTAAAGCTAGAGAAACTAAAAATCGCACTAGAAAATAAAACCCTAGAATTTTTACGCTTTAAAAAAACGCTTTTAGAAAAAATCTCTACTCAAACATTAACAAGCCCTTTTTTACAAACTAAAACAGAGCGATTAAACAGGCTAGAAAACGCCCTTAAACTCGCTCATGCAAATTTGAAATTACCCCAATTTGGGGCGTTTGTGAGCAAAAATAACCAAGCGATAGAATTAGAGGTATTAAAAAGGGGCGATAAAATTGAATTGAGTAATGAAAAAGCCAGAGCGAGCGCTGAAATTTTAAGTGTGGATAGGGTGTAGGGGTTTGAAAAATAATATTTAAAATAAAATAGATTTTGTTTTTAAAATTTCGTATTCACTTCTTTTAACAATCTTTTCTAAACGCGATAGCATGATGTTTGAAATCGTGTTTTTATACCCCTTGTTTTTCAAAATGCTAGCAGCTTGTGGGTTATTTTTAATTTTTTCTTCTTTTTGGCACAAATAAAAAGACCAATTCAAATAATAATCCTTATTAACTTCTATAACCGCTTGCGCTGTTGTCCCGCTACCTGCAAAAAAATCTAAAATAACAGAATCTTTAGGGGTGGAGCATAATAATAAATATTTAATCAATGCTACAGGTTTTGGCGTCTTAAAAAGCCCCTTTAAGCCTAATTTTTCTAAATCTTTTGTGCCTTGTCGGCTATAAAAATCCAACACGCTCAAACAATTATCTTGCGATTCTTTTAAGTAATATTTTTCATAAGGGCGATTATTCTTAAAAATAAGCCTGTTTTGATAATATAACTCCTTAAGCTTTTCATCGCTGCTCCACCCTCTGCTTTTTAAGGGTTCTAAAAAAAGATTGATTTCTTCTATCGCTACACTGCGTGGGTGTGAAGGCGTGGATAAATCTTTAGCGAAATAAATCTCACCTTTTTCATCCACTAAATTATAATTTTTTAAAAAATTAAAATGTTCTTTTTTAGATAATTCTTTGATTTGTTCTTTTAAGACAAGTTGGGCTTGAGCTTGTCCTTTTTGTTTAAAAACATTCTTAATCGTTCGCATTAAATCTTTTAATGGTTTAGCATAAATGGGCAAAAGCGTTCGTAAGATTTTAAAACCAGGAGCGAACGCTTTATTTTTGGCGTAGCTTAAAACATACTCATGGGTAATATTGATGTGTTTAGCGTTAGATCTTGTGGCTTGTTTAGTGATAAAAGTGCCTAAAAAATTGCGCGTTCCAAAAATTTCATTGGCAATGATTTTAACTTCAGCCATTTTATTATCATCTATAGAAATAAAAAGACAACCGCTTTGTTTTAACACAGCCTTTGCTAAAATCAAATGTTCTTCAATCCATTTTTCATAGTCAGCATGAGCGTCTTCATATTCAAAGTTAGAACTCTTGGTGTTATAAGGGGGATCTATATAGATAGTTTGGATGCTTTCTTTTTCTATCCTTTTCAAACACTCCAAAGCTTCCATGATAAAAACTTTATGCAAGATGATTTTCCCAAGAAAAACGACCAAATTTGAGATTAAAAAGATTGACAAGCTCTTGTTCTTTTGAATCAATGGGTTTCATTTTAAAATCAAATTCTTTGATTAATGGACTTTGAAAGGATACTTGTTTGATTTCTAAAAATTCATCGCTTGAACTTCTTTTAGCATCAAGGCCAAAAATCCCAAAGACTGATTTAAAAATTGCATATCTAGCCCTTTGATTAAACTCTGTCAATATTATTTTAGTGAAAATATATGATTCATTAGCAATACTTTTAAGCAGAATATCTAAAATTTGCATTTCATTATTTATCATAAGTTTGTTTTAAATGCGAGCCATTATCAAAAGGTTTTGTATTATAATTTGATGGATTTCTATGGATTAAGGTATTTGGATTGAGTTTAGCGGATATTATTTTAGAGCGTTTTAAAGATTTTATGAGAGAACACCCTGAGCCTTACAAGTTTTTACAGGTTTTTTACACGCAAGAAAAAGAACGCTTTTTGAATAGTAAGATTAGCGATTATATGAAGCGAAATAAAAGCAAGGAAGAGGCTAGTATTTTGGCCAGACAAGGCTTTGTCAGTGCGGTTGGAAGAGCGTTAGAAAAAATCATAGAACTTTTATTAAAAGATTTTTGTATTAAAAACAATGTAAAAATGACGAACGATAAAACCTTAAGGGCTAAGCGCATTAATGGCGAATTAGATAAAGTCAAACGGGCTTTATTGGTGCATTTTGGAGGCTATAGCGTTTTGCCAGATATTATTCTTTATCAAACCAACAAGGATAATGTCAAAATCCTAGCGATTTTATCGGTAAAAAATTCGTTTAGAGAGCGTTTCACAGAAACGCCTTATTGGAAATTAAAGCTTTTGCAATTGCCTATAACTTCTCACATTAAAGTCTTTATGATAACACCGGATAACGATGATGAGATCAGTTTTAAAGACAAGCCTAAAAAGGCTAGGATCGTCATGGAACATGAATTAGATGGCCTTTATTTAGCCAAAAGCCATTTTGATCAAAGCTCTAAGATTAAGGGCATAGAAAATTTGTTAGAAGATTTAAAAAGGCTTTTATGAAACCTTATTTCAGTTTGGAAAAATTGGATTTATACCATGGCGATGCGAGCGTTTTAGAGACTTTTGAAAAAGGTTTTTATGATTTATGCATCACTTCACCGCCCTATAATTTGAGCATTGAATATCAGGGGAGTGATGATTTTAGGGCTTATGATGATTATTTGAATTGGTGTAAAAATTGGCTTAAAAATTGTTATTTTTGGGGTAAGGAACAGGCGAGATTGTGCTTGAATGTCCCTTTAGATACGAATAAACACGGCAAGCAAAGTTTGGGGGCTGATATTATTGCAGTGGCTAAAGAATGCGGTTGGAAATACCAAAATACGATCATTTGGAATGAAAGCAATATTTCAAGACGCACCGCTTGGGGGAGTTGGCTGCAAGCTAGCGCACCTTATGCGATCGCTCCTGTGGAATTGATCGTTGTTTTTTATAAAAACGAATACAAACGAAAAAAACAAACTTCTACGATGAGCAAAGAGGAATTTTTGCTCTACACGAACGGGCTATGGAGTTTTAGCGGAGAGTCTAAAAAACGCTTAAAACACCCAGCCCCATTCCCAAGGGAATTGCCCAGGCGTTGCATCCAATTGTTTTCTTTTTTGGAAGACACGATTTTTGATCCTTTTAGCGGATCTGGCACGACTATTTTAGAGGCCAACGCTTTAGGGCGTTTTAGCGTGGGTTTAGAGATTGAAAAAGAATATTGCGAGTTGTCTAAAAAGCGTATTTTGGAGAGTTTGTCGTTAGTGTGAGCGTTTTAAAAACCTTTGAGGGTTAAAATAGTGTAAAATAGTAAAGATTTTAAAACTCAAAAAGGATTGACAATGAATTTATTTGAAAAAATGACTGACCAATTGCATGAGACTTTAGACAGCGCGCTCGCTTTAGCCTTGCACCATAAAAACGCTGAAGTAACGCCCATGCACATGCTTTTTGCCATGCTCAATAATTCCCAAGGCATTCTTATTCAAGCCTTACAAAAAATGCCTGTGGATATTGAAGCTTTAAAGCTTAGCGTTCAAAGCGAGCTGAATAAGTTCGCTAAAGTCTCACAAATCAGCAAGCAAAATATCCAATTAAACCAAGCTTTAATCCAAAGTTTAGAAAACGCTCAAGGCTTGATGGCTAAAAGGGGCGATTCTTTCATCGCTACCGATGTGTATCTTTTGGCGAACATGAGCCTTTTTGAAAGCGTTTTAAAGCCTTATTTAGACACTAAGGAATTGCAAAAAACTTTAGAATCTTTAAGAAAAGGTGCGACTATCCAAAATAAAAACGATGATTCCAATTTGGAAAGTTTAGAAAAATTTGGCATTGATTTGACGCAAAAAGCCTTAGAAAATAAGCTGGATCCGGTGATCGGAAGAGATGAAGAAATCATTCGCATGATGCAAATTTTGATAAGAAAAACAAAAAATAACCCTATTTTATTAGGTGAGCCTGGAGTGGGGAAAACGGCTGTTGTGGAAGGGCTAGCCCAACGCATTGTGAATAAGGAAGTGCCTAAAACGCTTTTAAACAAACGAGTCATCGCTTTAGATTTAAGCTTGTTGGTGGCTGGGGCGAAATACAGAGGCGAGTTTGAAGAGCGCCTGAAAAAGGTGATTGAAGAAGTTAAAAAAAGCGCGAATGTGATTTTATTCATTGATGAAATCCACACGATTGTAGGGGCTGGGGCTAGTGAGGGGGGCATGGATGCAGCGAATATTTTAAAACCCGCGCTCGCTAGGGGGGAATTGCACACGATTGGAGCGACCACTTTAAAAGAATACCGCAAGTATTTTGAAAAAGACATGGCATTGCAAAGGCGTTTCCAACCCATTTTACTCAATGAGCCTAGCATCAATGAAGCTTTACAGATTTTAAGGGGGTTAAAAGAAACTTTAGAAACGCACCATAATATCACCATTAATGACTCCGCGCTCATAGCGAGCGCTAAACTCTCTAGCCGTTATATCACCGATAGGTTTTTACCCGATAAAGCGATTGACTTGATTGATGAGGGGGCGGCCCAATTAAAAATGCAAATGGAATCAGAGCCGGCCAAACTCTCTAGCGTTAAGCGCTCCATTCAAAGACTAGAAATGGAAAAACAAGCCCTTGAAATGGAAAAAAAAGAGAGCAATGCCAAACGCATGCAAGAAATCCTTAAAGAATTGAGCGATTTGAAAGAAGAAAAAATCCAATTAGAAGTGCAATTTGAAAACGAAAAAGAAGTGTTCAAAGAAATTTCACGCTTGAAAATGGAAATGGAAAGCTTGAAAAAAGAGGCTGAGAGGTTTAAGCGCAATGGGGATTACCAGCAAGCGGGTGAAATTGAATATTCTAAAATCCCTGAAAATAAAAAGAAAGAAGAAGAATTGCAGCATAAATGGGAAGCGATGCAACAAAATGGGGCGTTATTGCAAAACGCTTTAACCGAAAACAACATCGCTGAGATCGTGAGCCAATGGACGCATATCCCGGTCCAAAAAATGCTCCAAAGCGAAAAAAATAGGGTTTTAAACATTGAAAGCGAATTGCAAAAAAGAGTGGTGGGGCAAGAAAAAGCGCTCAAAGCGATCGCTAAAGCGATTAAAAGGAATAAGGCCGGGCTTAGCGATAGCAACAAGCCCATAGGGAGTTTCCTCTTTTTAGGGCCAACAGGCGTGGGTAAAACCGAGAGCGCTAAAGCTTTGGCGCAATTCTTGTTTGATAGCGATAAAAACCTTATACGGATTGACATGAGCGAATATATGGAAAAGCACGCTATAAGCCGTCTTATTGGGGCCGCTCCTGGGTATGTGGGCTATGAAGAAGGCGGGCAATTGACCGAAGCGGTGCGCAGAAAGCCTTATAGCGTGGTGCTGTTAGATGAAGTGGAAAAAGCCCATCCGGATGTGTTTAATCTCTTGTTGCAGGTTTTAGATGAGGGGCATTTAACCGATAGTAAGGGCGTGAGGGTGGATTTCAAAAACACGATTTTGATTTTAACCAGCAATGTGGCTAGCGGCGCGCTTTTAGAAGAAAGTTTGAGTGAAGCCGATAAGCAAAAAGCGATTAAAGAAAGCTTGAGGCAATTTTTCAAGCCGGAATTTTTAAACCGCTTAGATGAAATCATCTCCTTTAACGCCCTAGATAGTCATGCTATCATTAATATCGTGGGGATACTCTTTGAAAACATTCAAAAAAAAGCGCTTGAAAGGGGCATTAATATAACCCTAGACGAAAAGGCAAAAGAATTGATCGCAGAAGCGGGATTTGACAGATTTTATGGTGCTAGACCCCTAAAACGCGCGCTCTATGAAATGGTAGAAGACAAGCTCGCTGAACTCATTTTAGAGGATAAAATTAAAGAGAATGACAGCGTGGCGTTTGTGGTGGAAAATAACGAGATTGTGCCTAAGATTAAGTGAAGTTTGGTTATCCTAAAAAAGACAAGAAATGGTTATTTTGAAAAAAGGATTGGATGATGTTTGATAACACGCTTGTTAATCTCTTTGACACAGCGCCTCTTTTAACTTCGCTTTTAGCCGGGATTTTAACTTTTTTAAGCCCTTGCGTGTTGCCTTTGATCCCGGCGTATATGTCTTATATTTCTCAAATTTCTTTAGAGGATATTAAAGATGGTAAGGCTAAAAGGGTTTCGGTTTTTTTAAAATCCTTGATGTTTGTGGTGGGGTTTTCGCTCGTTTTTTTGGGCGTGGGCATGTCTATGGCCAAGCTTATCCATAGCTTTTCGTTTTCCTGGGTGAATTATATCGCCGGGGGGATTGTGATTCTTTTTGGTTTGCATTTTTTAGGCGTGTTCCGTTTTGCATTTTTGTATAAAACCCAAAGCGTTGGTTTAGCGAGCAAATCTAATAGCATGCAGCGCTTTTACCCCTTTCTTTTGGGCATGAGTTTCGCTTTGGGCTGGACGCCATGCATCGGGCCGATATTCACTTCTATTGTGATCATGAGCGCGAGTAAGGACGCTTATGGCTTAATGCTTATGGTGGTGTTTGTAATGGGCTTGGCGATCCCTTTTTTATTGGTGGCTTTAATGCTAGAAAGAGCGCTTTTATTTTTAAAATCCTTAAAGAAATACAACCGCGCGATTGAAATTGTTTCGGGGTTGGTGCTTATTTTAATGGGAATATTGATCATGACAAATTCTTTAGAAAGCTTGACTAACTTTTTACAAAATTAGGAGGGTTTGATGCTGTTAAAAAACGCTTCGTTTTATGATGATGAAGTTTTAAAAAGAGCGGATATCCGCTTAAAAGATTCCCTCATTATAGAGATTAAAGAAAACTTAAGCCCTACTAAAAATGAAGAAGTGATTGAGTGCAGGGATTTATTCGTGCTACCAAGCTTCATTGATTTGAGCGTTACTGGTTTGGAGAGTTATGAAAATTTAAAACAGAAGGCTTTTAAAGGGGGGGTGGGGTTACTCAATGTTTTTGATTGCGATCAAAGCGACGTTAAAAATATTATGGCAATTAAAAACAACCAACTAGCCGACATCGCTACGCTTAAAAATAAAGGAGGGGAAATTTTAATCGCGCCATCTGATGCTTTTTTAGAACTCATCAGCCATTACGCCAAATCCTACAACTTGCCTTTTTTAGTCTCTTTAGAAAATTCTTTTGAAGCCCTAAATAGTGGGGAATTAGCCTATGAATTGGGGCAAAATTTTGTAGAAAATGCGTTTGAAAACACGCGCTTGGTGCGTTTCATGGAAGTTTCTAGAGCGTTACAAATCCCTGTGCTTTTAGATAAAGTCAATAGCACCGCCACGCTCAAACTCATCAAAGCCTTTAACGATTTAGGAGCACGTTTGCAAGCCCAAACGCCCTTAAGCCATTTAATCTTAGATGAGAGCGTGTATGAAGATTATGAGCCACGATTTAAAATCGCCCCTCCTTTAAGGGATAAAGAAGGTCAAAACGCCCTAAAAGAAGCCCTAAAAAATAACGAAATCGCCATGCTCACAAGCCTTCATGTTTTTAAAAATTCTAACGCAGAGCTTTTTGAAGAAAGCGCTTTTGGGTGTGAGAGCATAGAGGACGCTTTTAGCGTGGCTTATACTTTTTTAGTTCAAAAAAAGGTTATCAGCTTCCAACAGCTCATTAAAGTCATGGCGATTAACCAAGCGAAGTTTTTAAAACTCAATGCAGGCGAGATTAAAGAAAACCAATTAGCCAATTTGATGATCGTGGATTTAAACGCTCAAACAAGAGTGAGTAATCAAAATTCGCCCTTTTATGGTTTAGAATTATACGGCGAAGTGCAAAGAATGATCTTAAAAGGGCAAACCACATTTATTAAGGAGAATGCATGCAAATCATAGGAGCGTCTTTAGTTTTTTTGTGTAATGAAAAATGCGAAGTGTTAGAAGATTATGGCGTGGTCTTTGATGAAAAGATTGTTGAAATAGGCGATTATCAAAGTTTAACGCTTAAATACCCTCACTTAAAGACGCAGTTTTTTGAAAATTCCGTTCTGTTGCCCGCTTTTATCAACGCGCACACCCATTTTGAATTTTCCAACAACAAGGCGAGTTTTGATTACGGGAGTTTTTCTGGCTGGTTAGGGAGCGTGTTAAACAATGGGGGGGCGATTTTAGAAAATTGCCAAGGGGCTATTCAAAACGCTATCAGCACGCAATTAAAAAGCGGGGTGGGGAGCGTGGGAGCGATTTCTAACCACTTGATAGAAGTTGATTTATTAAAAGAAAGCCCTTTGAGTGCTGTCGTGTTTTTAGAGTTTTTAGGGAGCAGTTATTCTTTAGAAAAATTAAAAGCGTTTGAGGCCAAATTTAAAGAGCTAAAAGATTTAGAAGACAAAAAGCTTAAAGCCGCTCTCGCTGTGCATGCCCCTTATTCGGTGCAAAAAGACATGGCTTTGAGCGTGATCCAATTAGCCAAAGATTCACAAAGCCTGCTTTCTACGCATTTTTTAGAATCGTTTGAAGAATTAGAATGGGTAGAAAACTCTAAAGGGTGGTTTGAAAATTTTTACCAGCATTTTTTAAAAGAGTCTCATTTCAAATCGCTCTATCAGGGCGCGAACGATTACATTGACATGTTTAAAGACACGCACACTTTATTTGTGCATAACCAGTTCGCTTCTTTAGAAGCGTTACAAAGGATTAAATCTCAAGTCAAAAACGCTTTTTTAATCACATGCCCCTTTTCTAACCGCTTGTTGAGCGGGAAAGCGTTGGATTTAGAGAGAGTTAGAGAAGCCGGTTTGAGCGTGAGCGTCGCCACTGATGGCTTGAGTTCTAATGTTTCTTTGAGCCTTTTGGACGAATTGAGGGCGTTTTTGCTTTCCCATAACATGCCGTTATTAGAATTAGCCAAGATCGCTCTTTTAGGGGCGACTAGGCATGGGGCTAAAGCTTTAGCTTTGAATAATGGCGAGATAGAAGCCAATAAGAGGGCGGATTTGAGCGTGTTTGGTTTTAATGAAAAATTCATTAAAGAGCAAGCGATCTTGCAATTTTTATTGCATGCTAAAGAAGTGGAGCGCTTGTTTTTAGGGGGGAAAAGGGTGATCTAATTTGTTTTAAAGACAGAATGCGTTAAAATGGGAAATCCAAATCAATTAAGGAAAGAGTCAATGAAATTAGTTTTAGCCAAGAATACAAGAAAATCAGACGCTAAGAGCGTGGAATTAGAGGATTTGTACCACAAATTCAGTGAAGACAAGCGTTCTATTTTCTATTTTGCCCCCACAAACGCCCACAAAGACATGCTCAAAGCGGTGGATTTTTTCAAAGAAAAAGGCCATACGGCTTATTTAGATGAGGTGAGGGTCAGCACTGATGAAAAAGATTTTCTTTATGAATTGCACATTATTTAAAGGCTTGTATTGAAAGTTTATATTGAAACCATGGGTTGTGCCATGAACTCTAGGGATAGCGAGCATTTGTTGAGCGAGCTTTCCAAACTAGACTATAAAGAGACCAATGACCCTAAAATGGCGGATTTGATTTTAATCAACACTTGCAGCGTGCGTGAAAAGCCTGAACGGAAATTGTTTTCAGAAATCGGTCAATTCGCTAAAATCAAAAAACCCAACGCCAAAATCGGGGTTTGCGGGTGCACCGCAAGCCACATGGGAGCGGATATTTTGAAAAAAGCCCCAAGCGTGAGCTTTGTGTTAGGGGCTAGGAATGTGTCTAAAATCTCTCAAGTGATCCATAAAGAAAAAGCGGTTGAAGTGGCGATTGATTATGATGAAAGCGCGTATGCGTTTGAATTTTTTGAAAAAAAGGCTCAAATCCGATCGCTATTAAACATCTCTATAGGTTGCGATAAGAAATGCGCTTATTGCATTGTCCCGCACACTAGGGGGAAAGAAATTTCTATCCCTATGGATTTGATTTTAAAAGAAGCTGAGAAATTGGCGAATAACGGCACTAAAGAGCTCATGCTTTTAGGGCAGAATGTGAATAATTATGGCGTGCGTTTCAGTAGCGAGCATGCGAAAGTTAATTTTAGCGATTTGTTGGATAAATTGAGCGAAATTTCAGGCATTGAAAGGATACGATTCACTTCGCCTCACCCCTTGCACATGAATGATGCATTTTTAGAACGCTTTGCCCAAAACCCTAAAGTGTGCAAGAGTATCCACATGCCCTTACAGAGCGGATCTAGCGCGGTGTTAAAGATGATGCGAAGGGGTTATAGTAAAGAGTGGTTTTTAAATCGGGTGGAGAGGTTGAAAGCTTTAGTGCCTGAAGTGGGCATCAGCACGGATATTATCGTAGGCTTTCCTAATGAGAGCGATAAGGATTTTGAAGACACGATGGAGGTGCTAGAAAAAGTGCGCTTTGACACGCTCTATAGTTTTATTTACTCCCCACGCCCTTTCACTGAAGCGGGAGCTTGGAAGGAGAGAGTGCCGTTAGAAGTTTCATATTCAAGGTTAGAGAGGTTGCAAAACAGGCACAAAGAAATTTTAGAAGAAAAAGCCAAGTTGGAAGTGGGTAAAACGCATGTGGTGTTGGTGGAAAATAGGCGTGAAATGGATAATCAAATCGTGGGTTTTGAAGGGCGCAGCGATACGGGGAAATTCATTGAAGTAACTTGTAAGGAAAAAAGAAATCCGGGCGAGCTTGTAAAAGTGGAGATTGTTTCTCATTCCAAAGGGCGCTTGATAGCGGCCATTAAAGGCAACTAATCAAAATAACCAATGAAGAGCGGGTTTAAAGGCGAGAATTGAGCTTAAAATTTTTCAGGAAAAATATCGTTTTAAAGGTTGTCCCTCGTTTGGCGTTTGGAGTCCTTTGGTTGTTGCATAAAACTTGTAAAAACCGCTATTTTTTAGCTCAAAATTTAAAAGAAAAACCCTTTATTGTAAGCTGTTGGCATGGGGAGCTTGGCATGATCGGGTTTGCGTATTTAAGGCTTGAAAAACCTTCTGTTTATGTGATCGCAAGCCAGCATTTTGACGGATCTATTGCGGCGGGCTTGTTTGAAAGCTTTGGTTTTAAAAACATTAGAGGCTCTAGCAAAAAAGGGGGGGTTAAGGTTTTGATAGAAGGGCTTAAACGATTGAAAGAAGGTTGCGATGTCGCTATCACTCCTGATGGCCCTAAAGGCCCACGACACAGCATAGCGGATGGGGTGATCGCTTTAGCTCAAAAATCAGGCGTGGGGATTAGCGCTTGTCGGGTGGTTTGTAAAAACGCATGGCGGTTGAACACTTGGGATCAATTTGAAATCCCTAAGCCTTTTAGCGAAGTGTATTATTACATGCTAGAATCTGTGATCATCCCTAAAGAATGGGAGCTTTCAAGGGCTAAAGAATATTTAAAGACGCGCATGGATTCTGTTGGGTTTAAAGAATCTCAAAGGGGTTTGGGTGCTTAAAGGGTTAAAAAAAGCGTTTAAGGAGAGGTTTTGCTCTCAAGTGTATATCTCTTTTAATGTGGATCACAATCTTTTATCCACTCAAGTCATAAGGATCAAAAACGATCGCATTAAAGAGAAATTTTTTAAAACTTTTGAGACCAAAGTGGAGACTAAAAATGGTGAAGTCCCCATTCAAGCCTTAAAAATCGCCAGAACTTATAGCCAAAAATACCCCTACACTTATTTTAGCGCGATGAGTAAAGCTAAAGAGGTTTTATGCGAAAAGCAGGCGTTTGAACAAATCAAACAAGAAAATCAAGATTATCATGCTTGCGAAGTCAATCAAAAGTATTGCGTTTATGTGGAATCTAAGGATTTTTTAAAGGATTTCAAGCGTTTTAAAATCCAGGATGTGGATTTTTTGTTTTCGCCTTTTAGCCTTATTTATGATTTTGTGCGCGATAATTTAGAAAATAAGCCGTTGTTGTATTTGCTTTTGGAGCGTTCAAGATTTTATTTTTTGATTGCGGATAAAAAAGAGATTTTTTTAGCCAAATCCGTGTTTTTAGAAGAACAACCTGAACAGTTTGTAGAGAGCAAAGAAGAAGATTTTATGGGAATGGATAATGAGGCTGTGGATTTGTTTTTGAGTGAAATCCAAGAAGATATTGACAACCTTGAAGAAGCGATAGGCCTAGACAGCAGTAAGGATAATAGCGAAAAAATAACAGAGGACGCTTATAGTTTGATTGAAGGCATGACGAATATCCCCTTAATTGCAGATGTTTTGCAAGAGGGATTGCGCAGCGTCTATCATTCTAGAGAGATAGACTTTGTAGAAAAAGTGGTTGTTTTAGACAGCTGTCAAATCCACCACAAAGCGTTAATGCATTTGCAAGAAACTTTGATGATAGAAGTGGATAGGCTTGATTTTTCTTTAGTGGAGCGCTTGAACATTTTAGCGCGCATGGAGAATGAAAAGCATGCGTTTTAGTTACATTGAGCCAAGAGCGAAATACCTTATCAGCAAGCTTTCTAAAATTTGGGTTTTTTACATTTTTTTATCTTTTGTGGTGATAGGGGGGTTAGTGTGGTTTATGCATAACGCCATTAAACGCACTCAAGACAACGCATCCAGTTTGACGATCCAAGAAAAGCTTTACCGCCATGAAATCAGCCGCTTGCAGGTTAAGACTGATGAAACCTTAAAACTCATTAAAGAAGCCAAAAAGCGTTTGAATTACAACGATGATATACGAGATGTTTTGCAAGGGCTTTTAAATATTGTGCCGGATTCCATCACTATTAATAGCATTGAAATAGACCAGCAAAGCGTGGTGGTTAGTGGTAAAACCCCTTCTAAAGAAGCTTTTTATTTTTTGTTTCAAAACAAACTAAACCCCATGTTTGATTATTCTAGGGCGGAATTTTTCCCTTTAAGCGACGGGTGGTTTAATTTTGTCTCCACCAACTTTTCTAATTCCTTACTGATAAAAAACCCGGAGTCTATTAAATGAAGCCATTGCATTTTTCACACCTGGACAGAGAGCAATCAGGCGATGTGGGGTTTATCATTAAAAACCTCGTTTTTTTAGGGGTTTTTTCCTTATTTGGTTGGTTGAATACCGAGTATTTCCTATGGCCTAGCATGCTGGAATTGAAAAAAATCCTTTTAGAAGAAAATCGTAAAAAAAGCGTTTTAGAATACGCGCAAAGGCATTTTGAAACAGCCCTAGCGAACTATCGCAATCAAAAAGAAACCAGCGAATCCTTATTAAAGATTTTTAATGATGAAGAGTCCAGGCGGATTTTAGAAAAGATTTTAAAAAAATGTTTTGATGCTTATAAAATCAAACCCTTGCTCTCTCAAAACCCCCTTCAAAAAACCCAATTTTTTATCATGGCCAGAGCGAGCGAATTGGAAAAGACCTATCTTTTTTTCACCCTAATCAACAAGTATTTACCGAGCGCTCAAAGCCAATTGCCTTTAAAAATCTCTAAAGATGATGAAGGGCTGTTGGTGCAATTTAGCGTGAGTATTGATCTCCAATAGGATAGGGGTAGTTTAATGCAAGATTTTGATTTCAGTTTTAATCCTAAGGCATGCGAGGGTTGTGGGGCAAAGTGTTGCGTGGGGGAAAGCGGGTATATTTTTTTGAATATCCAAGAAATGCAACAAATTAGCGCTTTTTTAAAATTAGAACTAGAAGAATTCAGTCAAAAATACGTTAAAAAGGTGGGGTATAAGTTCTCTTTATTAGAAAAAGACGCTAAAGAGTTGGGTTTGGCGTGCGTGTTTTTGGATTTAGAAACCAAAAAATGCCAGATTTATAGCGTGCGCCCTAAGCAATGCCAAACTTTTCCTTTTTGGGAGAGCGTGAAAACTTTCTCTAAAGAGCAAAAAGAAGCTTTTTGCCAAAGCTGTCCGGGCATCACACAAAAAACCAAAGAAACTAAAGTGCGCTAAAATTCACTTTAGTTACACAAAAAAGGAAATAAAATAATGGATATTCAAATAAAGAAAAGGTTTTTAGCAAATATATTGCTTTTTAGCTTGTTTTCTTGCCTTAAGGCTGAAACCCTTTCAGAAGATCATCAAATCCTGTTGAGTTCAGACGCTTTCCATAGAGGGGATTTTGCTGCCGCTCAAAAAGGCTATATGAATCTCTATAAGCAAACCAATAAGGTGGTGTATGCTAAAGAAGCGGCCATTTCAGCGGCGAGCTTAGGGGACATTAAAACCGCTATGCATTTAGCCATGCTCTATCAAAAAATCACCAATAATCGTAACGATGTTTCTATCAATAAGATTTTAGTGGATGGCTATGCGCAAATGGGGCAGATTGATAAGGCGATTGAACTATTACACAAAATCCGTAAAGAAGAAAAGACCATAGCCACAGACAATGTGTTAGGGACTTTGTATTTGACTCAAAAGCGTTTGGATAGGGCTTTCCCGTTGTTGAATAAGTTTTATAACCAAGTGCATGATGAAGACAGCCTAGAAAAACTCATTACGATCTATTTTTTGCAAAACCGCAAAAAAGAAGGCTTGGATTTGTTGCAATCCCATATAGACAGGTATGGTTGCTCAGAGCAATTGTGCCAAAAAGCGCTCAACACTTTCACGCAATTTAACGAGCTTGATTTGGCTAAAACGACTTTTGCTCGTTTGTATGAAAAAAACCCTATTGTTCAAAACGCCCAATTTTACATAGGGGTATTAATCTTGTTAAAAGAGTTTGATAAGGCCCAGAAAATCGCAGAATTATTCCCTTTTGATAGGCGTTTGTTGCTAGACTTATACACTGCACAAAAGAAATTTGATCAAGCTTCCAAACAGGCTTCTTTGATCTATCAAGAAAAAAAAGACCCTAAATTTTTAGGGTTAGAGGCGATTTATCATTATGAAAGCTTGAGCGCGAATAAGAAAAAACTCACCAAAGAAGAGATGCTACCCATTATTCAAAAATTAGAGCAAGCCACCAAAGAGCGTCAGCAAATACTCGCTAAAACCAAAGATAAAGAAGACGCGCAAGACGCTTTCTTTTATAATTTCTTAGGGTATTCCTTAATAGATTATGACATGGATATTAAAAGGGGCATGGATTTTGTGAGAAAAGCCTTAGCCTTAGATTCTGGATCAGTGCTTTATTTGGATTCTTTAGCATGGGGTTATTACAAATTGGGGAATTGCTTGGAGGCTAAAAAAATTTTTTCTAGCATCGCTAAAGAGTCTATCCAAGCCGAACCCGAATTAAAAGAGCACAATAAGATCATTCAAGAATGCAAGAAATAGGGATTTTAGAAAATTTACAAAAAAGCTTAGCCTTAAAAGAGGGCATGCTTTCTTATGAAATGTTAGGTAAAAGCCTGTCGTATAACCCTTACTTGCCTAGAGTTATTCCTCAAACCAAAGATTGTGTTTTTGTAACCCCTGATGAGGTTTTAGAAAAGCTTTTGAAAGAAAACACCCACACCGATTGCGTCATTGTCAATTTCAAAGGATTATACGAAATAGGCGCTCCAAGCGTGTTTGATTTAGAAGTTTTAGGGTTATTGCGCCGCCATGCGAACTCTTTGATAGTCCATGAGGATTTTTTCATCAGCCATTACCAGCTTTTAGAATCGCTTGTTCAAGGCTCTGATGGGGTCATTTTAGACGAAGAGCTTTTGAAAGAAGATTTAAAGGGCATGGTAGAATTTTCTTGGCGTTTGGGCTTGAGCGTGTTTGTAGAAACCCACAAACAAGACTACACCCATTTAAAAGATTTAGGGGTTTTAGGCGTGTTGGAAAATAGCCCCCATTCTTATAATCAAAAAAAAATAGTCTTTTTAGATTGAATTTTAAGCTAATTTAGAGTAAAAATCGTATTCAAACTTTTTAAAAGGAGTTAGTCATGTCATTATTGGTGAATGATGAATGCATTGCGTGCGATGCTTGCAGAGAAGAATGCCCTAGTGAGGCGATTGAAGAGGGCGATCCCATTTATAATATTGATCCAGACAGATGCACGGAGTGTTATGGGTATGATGATGATGAGCCTCGTTGCGTGAGCGTATGCCCTGTAGATGCGATTTTACCGGATCCTAACAATGCAGAGAGCAAAGAGGAATTGAAATACAAATACGAAATCTTAAAAGAGCAAGATTAAAGGCTAGCAATGGCTAAAATCACAACCGTGATTGATATAGGCTCTAATTCAGTGCGTTTGGCTGTCTTTAAAAAGACGAGCCAGTTTGGGTTTTACTTGCTTTTTGAGACTAAGTCTAAGGTTAGGATTTCAGAGGGCTGTTATGCGTTTAATGGAATCTTACAAGAAATCCCCATGCAACGAGCCGTTAAAGCCTTGAGCGAATTTAAAGAAATCGCCCTCAAATACAAAAGTAAAAAAATCTTGTGCGTGGCGACCTCAGCGGTGCGCGATGCCCCTAATCGGTTAGAGTTTGTAGCGAGGGTGAAAAAGGCTTGCGGTTTGCAAATCAAAATCATTGATGGGCAAAAAGAAGCGCTCTATGGCGGGATCGCGTGCGCGAATTTGTTGCATAAAAATTCAGGGATCACGATAGATATTGGAGGGGGTAGCACCGAGTGCGCGTTGATTGAAAAAGGCAAGATTAAGGACTTAATCTCGCTTGATGTTGGCACGATTCGCATTAAAGAAATGTTTTTAGACAAAGACTTAGATGTCAAAACCGCTAAAGCCTTTATCCAAAAAGAGGTTTCTAAACTGCCCTTTAAGCATAAAAACGCCTTTGGGGTGGGGGGGACGATCAGAGCGTTGAGTAAGGTATTGATGAAACGCTTTGATTACCCTATTGATTCTTTGCATGGTTATGAAATAGATGCGCATAAAAATTTAGCGTTCATTGAAAAGATTGTTACGCTCAAAGAAGATCAATTACGGCTTTTGGGGGTGAATGAAGAGCGTTTGGATAGTATTAGGAGTGGGGCGTTGATTTTACTAGTCGTTTTGGAGCATTTAAAAACTTCTTTGATGATCACCAGCGGTGTAGGGGTGAGAGAAGGCGTGTTTTTAAGCGATTTATTGCGCCACCATTACCATAAATTCCCCCCCAATATCAACCCCTCTCTAATCTCTTTAAAAGATCGCTTTTTACCCCATGAAAAGCACAGCCAAAAGGTCAAAAAAGAATGCGTGAAATTGTTTGAAGCCTTATCGCCTTTGCATAAAATAGATGAAAAATACCTTTTCCATTTAAAGATTGCAGGGGAATTAGCGAGCATGGGTAAGATTTTAAGCGTCTATTTAGCCCACAAGCACAGCGCGTATTTTATTTTAAACGCTTTGAATTATGGCTTTAGCCACCAGGATAGAGCGATCATTTGCCTATTGGCGCAATTCAGCCATAAAAAAATCCCTAAAGACAACGCTATCGCCCACATGAGCGCGATGATGCCAAGCCTTTTAACCTTACAATGGCTGAGTTTCATCCTTTCTTTAGCTGAAAATCTGTGCCTGACAGACAACCACTATCTAAAATACACGCTAGAAAAAAACAAGCTTGTGATCCATTCTGATGATGCGCTTTACTTGGCTAAAGAGATGCTCCCTAAACTCGTTAAGCCCATTGCTTTGATGATAGAGTTTGCTTGAAGATAGCGATTGTCAGGCTTTCAGCGCTTGGGGATATTATCGTGAGCGCGGTGTTTTTAGCGGCAATTAAAGAGTGTCTGCCTAACGCCCAAATAGAATGGTTCGTGGATGAAAGATTTAGTGCGATTTTAGAGCATTCCCCTTATGTTGATAAATTACACTCCATCGCTTTAAAAAGCGCACTTAAAACCTTTAACCCTTTGAAGATTTTTAAACTTTTTAAATCTTTAAGGGCTTATGAATACGATATAATCATTGACATGCAAGGCCTAGTCAAATCCGCTCTCATCACGCAAATGTTGAAAGCCCCTAAAAAAGTCGGCTTTGATTACGCTTCGGCTAGAGAGGGTTTGAGCGCGTTTTTTTACTCGCAAAAAATTTCTATCGCTTATGATGAGCCCATTTTAAAGCGCAATTTCACGCTCCTATCCCAAGCCCTAAACTTGCCCAAAAACGAAATTTCAGAGAGCTTAAGCTCTAGGGCTAAAGCGTTTTCTTACCAAGATTCCCCAAAAATCAATGCATTAAATTTGAATCAAAATAAGCCTAAAATCCTTTTTGTTTTAGAAACTTCTAAAATCAATAAAACTTACCCCACAGAGCGTTTTAAAGAGCTAGCGTTAGCGTTAGAAAATTTTCAAATTTGCTTGTTATGGCATGCTGATGAAGATAAGGCTACTACGCTTTATCACGCTTTAAAACACCAGCACGATATATTATTGCTCCCTAAACTCACTTTAAACGAAGTTAAGGCGTTGCTTTTTAAAATGGATTTGATTATTGGGGGCGATACGGGCATTACGCATTTAGCATGGGCGTTGCAAAAACCCAGCATCACCCTTTATGGCAACACGCCCATGGAGCGTTTTAAATTAGAAAGCCCGATCAATGTTTCGCTCACCGGTAATTCAAACGCCAGCTACCATAAAAAGGATTTTTCTATCCAAAACATAGAGCCTAAAAAAATTAAAGAATGCGTTTTAAACCTTTTAAAGGAAAAAGAATGACTTATAAAGAACGACTCATACACGAAAAAATATTGAACCAAAACGATAAGGGTTTTAAAACAGAACTGCGCATTTTGAGCATTTTTATCGTGGAATCTTTAGTGAATATTTTGGGGTTTATTTTGGCTAAAATGCCCCATTCGTGGTTTTTAAGGTGCATTAAAGCTTTAGCGTGGCTGATGAGAACCTTTGATAGACGCCGTTATTTTGACGCTAAAGCCAATTTGGATTTTGTGTTTGGAGATTCTAAAAGCGAAGAAGAGAAAAAAAGGATCATTAAAAAGGGGTATGAAAATTTTGCTTTCATTATTTTAGAAACCATTAGAGTGATCTTTATCCCTAAGGCTGAATACGACGCTCGTTTCACGCTCATCAATGAAGAAAACGTGTGGAAGTCTTTAAACAAGGAAGGCCAAGCGATCACTTTATGCATGCATTTTGGCTATTGGGAAGCGGTAGGCACGACTTTGGCGCAATATTATAAGGATTATGGTAGGGGGTGTTTGGGGCGTTTGACTAAATTTGCCCCCATCAATCACATGATCATGAGTAGGCGAGAGGCGTTTGGGGTGCGTTTTGTCAATAAAATAGGAGCGATGAAAGAACTCATTAAAATGTATAATCAAGGCAATGGCCTGGTGGGGATTTTAGTGGATCAAAATGTCGTGCCTAAAGATGGGGTGGTGGTGAAATTCTTTAATAAAGACGCTACGCACACCACGATCGCTTCTATTTTATCGCGCCGTTACAATATAGACATCCAGCCGGTATTCATTGATTTTAATGACGATTATTCGCATTACACAGCGACCTATTACGAAAGTATCCGCTCTCAAATCACCGATAACGCTGAGAACGATATTTTAGAATGCACGCAAGCCCAAGCGAGTTTGTGCGAAGAGGTGATTAGAAACCACCCAGAAAGTTATTTTTGGTTCCACAGGCGTTTTAAAAGCACCCACCCTGAAATTTATCAAAGATAGGGTTTTGTTTTACTGAATACTGATCACAAAATGTAAAAAATGCTCAAAGGCATTTTTTAAAAATAAATAGTAAAGAGCTTGATTTTAATCAAGCGATAATTTCTTAAGGCGGTCTTCTTAGGTTAGGGGGATTTTAAGGGGGAGAATTATTTCAAAATACCCCCTATCCCCTTAACAAAATGAGTTTTACTATAAAAATAAAGTTAAAAATCCCATTTTTTTAAAAAAGTTGAAAAGTTTTAGTTATTACCACTCAATGCGAACAAGAGTGGTATTTTTCTAAAAATTCTTTTTTAAAACTCAAAAACCGCTTTTCTAAAATGGCGTTTCTGGCGTTTTTAACCAGCTCTAAATAAAAATGCAAATTGTGCAAACTGGCCAAACGAGCGTAAGTGAGTTCTTTAGCCCTAAAGAGATGGTGCAAATAGGCTTTAGAATAGCGTTTGCAAGCATAACAGGTGCAATTTTCTTCAATAGGGGTATCATCCAATTTATAGGGCGCGTTTTTGATAGAAATCTTGCCAGAATGCGTGAAAAGGGTGGCGTTTCTGGCGTTTCTGGTGGGCATCACGCAATCAAACATGTCCACCCCTAAACTGATAGCGTCTAAAATGTTTTCAGGCGTGCCTACGCCCATTAGGTAGCGAGGCTTGTCTTTAGGGAGCAAGGGGGCGGTGTGCGCGATCGTTTCTAGCATTTCATCTACGCTTTCCCCCACCGCTAAACCGCCTATAGCATAACCATCAAAACCCTCATGCGTTAATCCCACGCTAAGGCTTCGCATTTTCAAATGCGTGCCGCCCTGGATAATGGCAAAAAGGTTGTTGTTAGGGCGGTTTTTTTCTTTGTGGTATTCTAGGCTGAGATTCGCCCATTTAGCGCTTCTTTTAATAGATTCTTCAAGGCGTTTTAGTGGAGCGGGCAAGCCCACTAAATCGTCTAAAACCATCATAATATCGCTATTCAAAGAATATTGAATGTCCAAAACTTTAGCGGGCGTGAATAGATGCTTGCTCCCATCAATATGGGATTTAAAAATAATCCCATCTTCTTGCAATTTGACATTATCGCTCAAGCTGAAGGCTTGAAACCCTCCACTATCGGTTAAAAAACTCCCATGAAATTGAGCGAAACGATGCAAGCCCCCTAATTGTCCAACCACTTTCTCGCCCGGTCTTAAATACATGTGATAGGTGTTGGCTAAAATGAGTTTAGCGCCTAAAATTTCTTGCGCATCTGTAGCGTCTAAAGATTTGATGCAGCCTTGCGTGCCTACGGGCATAAAAACAGGCGTTGTAACTTGAGAATGGGCTAAATTTAAAAGACCAGCTCGCGCGTTATCATCAACAGCTTGGAGTTGAAAATCCATCGTTTAAGCCTTAATCTTGGATATAATGGCGTAATCATTTTTTAGGAAGTTTGGAATTGAAGAAAATCGCCCTTATTTTAGATGGCATTGTAGCAAAAAATTTTTTAGACTTGGTGCTAAGGCATTATTCTAATCATAATTTTTATATAGTGGTTGTCAAAGATGAGAGCCTTATCCCTAAAAATTATCCGAGCACTTTCGCTTTTCATTGTTTTGATGCGACTTCTAGTTTCAGGCTTTTGCAAGTGTTAAACGATGAGGTGAGCGATGCGTTTTTAATCATACAAGATTTTAAAGAACAGCGCATCATTCATAAAATCATTCAAACCCATTTCAAACGCATGCGCGTGGTTTTGAGCGTGAAAAAAGATAGCGAAAAAACCTTAGAAAACAATGAAGAAAATAAAGATGAAAAGCTTATTTTGATTGATGAATTTGAAGTTTTAGCCAATAAATTCATTTCTCGTTTGCCCAATATCCCTAGCACCCCTAGAGAGTTTGGGTTAGGCAAGGGCGAGATCATGGAGATTGATGTGCCTTTTGGGAGCATTTTTGCTTACAGACACATTGGCTCTATCAGGCAAAAAGAATACAGGATTGTAGGGCTTTATCGCAACGATGTTTTGTTGCTCTCCACTAAATCTTTGGTTATCCAGCCACGAGACATTCTTTTAGTGGCGGGTAATCCTGAAATTTTAAACGCGGTGTATCATCAAGTCAAAAGCAACGTGGGGCAGTTCCCAGCCCCCTTTGGTAAGAGCATTTATTTATACATTGATATGCGTTTGCAGAACAGAAAAGCGATGATGCGCGATGTGTATCAAGCCTTGTTTTTGCACAAACATTTAAAGAGCTACAAGCTCTACATTCAGGTTTTACACCCCACTAGCCCTAAGTTTTACCATAAATTTTTAGCGCTAGAAACCGAAAGCATTGAAGTGAATTTTGATTTTTATGGGAAAAGTTTTATCCAAAAACTTCATGAAGACCACCAGAAAAAAATGGGCCTGATCGTGGTAGGCAGAGAGCTTTTTTTATCTAAAAAACACCGAAAAGCCTTGTATAAAACAGCCACTCCGGTTTATAAAACCAACACTTTTGGCTTGTCTAAAACCTCTCAAAGCGTGGTGGTGTTGAATGAAAGCTTGGATATTAATGAGGACATGTCTTCAGTGATCTTTGATGTGTCTATGCAAATGGATTTGGGCTTGTTGCTCTATGATTTTGACCCTAACAAGCGCTATAAAAACGAGATTGTTAATCATTATGAAAATTTAGCCAACGCACTCAACCGCAAGATTGAGATTTTCCAAACCGATATTAGAAATCCTATCATGTATCTCAATTCTTTAAGAAATCCCATTTTGCATTTCATGCCTTTTGAAGAGTGCATCACGCACACGCGCTTTTGGTGGTTTTTATCCACTAAAGTGGAAAAATTAGCGTTTTTAAACGATGATAACCCTCAAATTTTTATCCCTGTAGCGGAGTGAAAGAATGCAAGAAATTTTAATCCCTTTAAAAGAAAAAAGCTATAAGGTGTTTTTGGGGGAACTGCCCAAAATAAAATTGAAGCAAAAAGCCCTCATCATTAGCGATAGCATCGTATCTGGGTTGCATTTATCGTATTTATTAGAGCGCTTGAAAGCCTTAGAAGTCAGAGTGTGCGTGATAGAGTCCGGAGAAAAATACAAAAACTTGAATTCACTAGAGCGCATTTTAAACAACGCCTTTGAAATGCAATTAAACCGCCATTCTTTAATGATAGCCCTTGGTGGGGGAGTCATAAGCGATATGGTGGGGTTTGCGAGCAGTATTTATTTTAGGGGGATTGATTTTATTAATATCCCTACGACTTTGCTCGCTCAAGTGGATGCGAGCGTGGGGGGGAAAACAGGGATCAATACGCCTTATGGCAAAAACTTAATCGGATCGTTCCACCAGCCTAGAGCGGTTTATATTGATTTAGCTTTTTTAAAAACCCTTGAAAAAAGGGAATTTCAAGCAGGGGTGGCTGAAATCATTAAAATGGCGGTGTGTTTTGATAAAAGCTTGGTAGAAAGATTGGAAACAAAGGATTTAAAAGATTGTTTAGAAGAAGTAATCTTTCAAAGCGTTTATATCAAAGCTCAAGTCGTTGTTCAAGATGAAAAAGAGCAAAATATCAGAGCCGGGTTGAATTACGGGCATACCTTTGGGCATGCGATAGAAAAAGAGACTGATTATGAGCGATTTTTGCATGGCGAAGCGATCGCTATTGGCATGCGCATGGCTAATGATTTAGCCCTTTCTTTAGGCATGCTCACTTTAAAAGAATACGAACGCATAGAAAATTTATTGAAAAAATTTGATTTGATATTCCATTACAAAATCATTGATCTTCAAAAATTTTACGAACGCTTGTTTTTAGACAAAAAAAGCGAGGATAAGACAATCAAATTCATTCTGCCCAAAGGCATTGGAGCGTTTGAGGTTGCCTCTCATATCCCTAAAGAAACGATTTTAAAGGTGTTAGAAAAATGGCATTAAGGGTATTGTTATTCTTTTGTTTTTTGTTTTTACAAGCAGAAGATAAAAGCCAAGAGCTATTGTCCATACAAAAACAAATGGCTTTGGTGGATAAAAAACTCGCCAAAGACGATAACGTGTGGTTGAAAAAATTTGAAAACTACAAGATCTACAACCAAATTTATACCGAAAAAGAGAGCGTGAGACAGGAATTAAGGCGTTTAAAAAACAAAAAAAGCAAGGATTTATTAAAGATTAGCACCTTAGAGCACACCCTAAAGGCTTTAGAATCCCAGCAAAAAATGTTTGAAAGCTATGGGGTCAATCCTTTTAAGGACTTGATAGAGCGCCCCAATATCCCCAATATCCCTAATATCGCTAACCCTATTGCGATCATTGATGGCATTTCTTTCATTAAAAGCATGCGTTTAAAGCATGAAAGTCTCAAAAGCAATCAGACTGCTTTAGAAGAAGTTTTAAAGCTTTTAGATCAAAAGCACCAGCTTTTAAATCAGTGGCATGCTTTGGATAAAAGCGCGAAACTAAGCGATGAGATTTATCAAACTCAAGCCAAACGCCTGGAATTGCAAGGGGCTCAAAACATTTTAAAAACCACGATTGGGATTTTCCAAAAAGACAGCGATGAGGCTATAAGCATTGTTAAATCTCAAGTTAAAAACCAGCTTTTTAAATTGGTTTATGTGTTTTTAGCGGCGCTTTTGAGCGTGGTGTTTGCGTGGATTTTAAAAATCATTTCCAGTAAATACATTGAAAATAATGAGCGCGTCTATACCGTGAATAAAGCCATTAACTTCGTGAATGTGAGCGTGATCATTTTAATTTTTCTTTTTTCTTATTTAGAAAATGTTACTTACTTGGTCACGGTTTTAGGCTTTGCGAGTGCGGGTTTAGCGATTGCGATGAAAGATTTGTTCATGAGCTTGCTTGGGTGGTTTATTATTTTGATTGGGGGGAGCGTGCATGTGGGCGATAGGGTGCGTATCGCTAAGGGGACGGATATTTTTATTGGCGATGTGTTGGATATTTCTATGTTGCACATTACGATTTTAGAAGATGTAACCTTTACCACTTATACGAACAACAGGAGAGCGGGCCGGATTATTTTTGTGCCTAATAATTATATTTTCACCACCATGTTCGCTAATTACAGCCATTTTGGGATGAAAACGGTTTGGGATGGCGTGGATTTTTGCGTTACATTTGATTCTGATTTTAAAAAAGCTTCTAAAATTGCGCTCAACATCGCTACAGAATTGTCTAAAGAATACACGGATATTACCTATAAACAGCTCAATAAAATGCGCGACCGGTATTCTTTAAGGAGTTTGAGTGTGAAGCCTCGATGCTTTTTGATGCCTGAAAATAACGGGATAAAAATCTCGGTGTGGTATCAAACCAATTCGTATGCGACCATGTCTTTAAGGAGCAAGATTGTGGCTGAAATCGTTGAAGCTTTTTTGAAAGAAGAAAATATCCATATCGCTTATACGACCAGCAAGTTGCTTAAAGTGGATGCTGATTTTTTAGGCGATGGTTTTGGGAATAAAAGGGAACAAAAATGAAAAAAGTCTATTTCAAAACCTTTGGGTGCAGGACGAATCTTTTTGACACGCAAGTGATGGGCGAGAATTTGAAGGATTTTAGCGCGACCTTAGAAGAACAAGAAGCCGATATTATTGTGATCAATTCTTGCACCGTGACTAATGGGGCCGATAGCGCGGTAAGGAGTTACGCTAAAAAAATGGCGCGATTGGATAAGGAAGTGCTATTTACCGGCTGTGGGGTGAAAACCCAAGGCAAAGAGCTTTTTGAAAAAGGGTTTTTGAAGGGCGTTTTTGGGCATGACAATAAAGAAAAGATTAACGCGCTTTTACAAGAAAAAAAGCGTTTTTTTATAGATGACAATTTAGAAAACAAGCACTTAGACACCACGATGGTGAGCGAGTTTGTGGGAAAAACTAGAGCGTTTATCAAGATCCAAGAAGGCTGTGATTTTGATTGCAATTATTGCATTATCCCAAGCGTGAGAGGGAGGGCTAGGAGTTTTGAAGAGAGGAAAATTTTAGAGCAAGTGGGCCTTTTATGCTCTAAAGGGGTTCAAGAAGTGGTTCTAACCGGCACCAATGTGGGGAGCTATGGGAAGGATAGAGGAAGCAATATCGCGCAATTGATTAAAAAATTAAGCCAGATTGCTGGATTAAAACGCATAAGGATTGGGAGCTTAGAGCCTAATCAAATCAACGATGAATTTTTAGAACTTTTAGAAGAGGATTTTTTAGAAAAACATTTGCATATCGCTTTACAGCACAGCCATGATTTCATGCTAGAGAGGATGAACCGAAGAAACCGCACCAAAAGCGATAGGGAATTATTAGAGGCAATCGCTTCTAAGAATTTTGCTATTGGCACGGATTTTATTGTGGGGCATCCGGGCGAGAGCGGAAGCGTTTTTGAAAAAGCGTTTAAAAATTTAGAAAACTTGCCTTTAACGCACATCCACCCTTTTATTTACAGCAAACGAAAAGACACCCCCTCTAGTTTGATGCATGATAGCGTGAGTTTGGAAGATTCTAAAAAGCGTTTGAATGCGATTAAAGATTTGATTTTTCATAAAAATAAAGCGTTCAGGAAATTGCAGCTCAAGCTCAACACGCCCCTAAAAGCCCTAGTGGAAGCGCAAAAAGATGGCGAATTTAAAGCCTTAGATCAATTCTTTAACCTCATTAAAATCAAAAGCGATAAGCCTTTAAGGGCTAGTTTTTTAGAAATCAAAGAGTATGAAATTAAGGAGAGGGAAAATCATGCCGTTTTCTAAATTTTTAGAAAACCTCACCGCTCCCTTTAAACGCATTAAAAACCGCTCGCTTGTTTTGGCATTAGGGTTTTTGATCCTTACTTTTTGCTTGCTTCTTTTTTTAGTTTTGAGCGATGTTTCTAGGCTCATATCGGGTAAGGACTTTTTTTATGTGATCCAATCCCACCCTAAGCAAACTTTAATTGAAGATGAAAATTATTTTTATGCTAACAAGGGTCTTTATAAAACCAACAAAGAAGCCTTTTTAAGAGCCTATAAAATCCCAGAAAGCATGCCCATAGAAAGACGAGAAAATTTAAGCAAGGGTTCTAAAATGAATTTAGCGTTGCTTTTTTTCATTTCTAGCATGCTTTTTGGGATCTTTTGGCGTTTGCCCAAACGATTGGATACTAAAATGAGTTTAGAGAGCGCTCACAAAAACGAATTAGAAAATGCATTCCAACGATACGACGCGCTAGGGGTGCGTTTTGAAGATATTGCAGGGGTGGATGAAGTCAAAGAAGAATTACTAGAAGTGATAGATTATTTAAAAAACCCTAAAAAATACCAGGATTTAGGGATTTTTCTCCCTAAGGGCGTGCTTTTAATCGGGCCTCCTGGAGTGGGGAAAACCATGATCGCTAAAGCCTTAGCGAGTGAAGCCAGAGTGCCGTTTTTTTACGAAAGCGGGAGCGCGTTTTCTCAAATTTATGTGGGGGCTGGGGCTAAAAAAGTGCATGAACTTTTCATGCATGCTAAAAGGCATGCCCCTTCTATTATTTTTATTGATGAAATTGACGCTTTGGGTAAGGCTAGGGGAGGGCATAGGAGCGATGAAAGAGAGGCCACGCTCAACCAGCTTTTAACCGAAATGGATGGGTTTTTGCAAAACGATGAGGTGGTGGTGATAGGAGCGACTAACCAAATGGAAGTGATGGATGAAGCACTATTAAGGAGCAAACGATTTGATCGGCGCATTTTCATTTCTTTACCGGATTTACTAGAAAGGCAGAGCATTTTAGAAAAGCTGTTAGAAAACAAAAAGCACGCGCTCAATTATCTTAAGATCGCTAAAATTTGCGTGGGTTTTAGCGGGGCGATGTTAGCGACTTTAATCAATGAAAGCGCTTTAAACGCCCTCAAACACCAACGAAACGAAATCACTGAGAGCGACATTTTAGAAGTGAAAGACAAGATCGCTTACGGCAAGAAAAAGCCCCAAACTTTAGACGAAAACCAAAAGGAATTAGTCGCTTTGTATCAAAGCGCGAAAGCCTTGAGTGCGTATTGGCTAGAAATTGAATTTGATAAAGCGCCAATATTAGGGGAATTTATCGCTTTTAATGAAAATAAAATCCACAGCGAGAGCGAGATTAAAAATTACATTAAAGTGTATTTGAGCGGGACGATTATTTTAGAGTTGCTCTATAAGGAGCGTTATAGTCTGTCTAAACAAGACTTGCAAAAAGCGAAATTTTTGAATGAATTTATGGCCAGTGAGCTTCTTTTAGCCCCTACAAAAGAGTCTTTAAGCGTTCTTTATGAAGAGCAACTGGAGTTTTTAAAGCCGCAAATTGCAGCTTGCAAGCGATTAAGCGCTCTATTATTGGAGCAAGAATATTTAGAACATTCCAATTTGTATGATTTATTGAACGGGTGAAAATGCGTTTTTTTAGTGGTTTTGGGTTCGTTAATGAAAGCGTTTTGTTTGAAGAGTGGCTTTTAAAAGGGGCTTATGATATCTCAGGCTTTTCTATGGGGGCGATTAAAGCGATAGAATACGCTTATAATGAAATCTCACAACAGCGGCGCATCCATTCTTTGTTATTGTTTTCGCCTTGCATGTTAGCGCATAAGAGTTTGGCGTTCAAACGCTTGCAACTTTCTTCGTTTCAAAAAGACCCGCAAAGCTACATGGATAACTTTTATCACGAAGTGGGCTTGAGCGCTCAATTGGAGCGTTTTAAAAAAGAGGGTTCTTTAGAAGAATTAGAATTTTTATTGAATTACAAGTATAGTGATTCTATAATTAGACTTTTATTAGAAAAAGGCGTGAAGATTGAAGTGTTTATCGGGTTAAAAGATAGGATCACTGACATTCAAGCCCTTTTAGAGTTTTTTACGCCATTAGTTCAAGTGTGGCAGTTTAAGGATTGTAACCATTTGTTGCAAAAATCTTAAAAAAGGTGGAAGATGAAAAAATTTGGTTTAGGGGTGTATTTGCTTCTTTTAGGTATTTTGGGCGGCTCTTTGATCATTTTAGGAGCGATAGTTGCACCCATTGTTTTCAAAGCTTCAAGCATTTTGCCTGAATTGAATCTGACTCCCTTTGAGAGCGGGAAACTCATGGCGCAAATCTTTGTGCGTTTCAATTATCTTTTGGGTGCGATCGGTTTTGTAGTGTTACTTTATGAAATCGTTTCGTTTATTTATTATAAAAGATCGTTAGTGTATTTGATCCTTGGCGTGGCGATAGGGGCGTTGTGTTTGCTCTTTGTTTTTTATTACACGCCTTATATTTTAAACGCTCAAAAAGTGGGCGAAGTTGCGCTTCAAAGCGCTGAATTTGCCCGCTCGCACGCTCAAAGCGAATGGCTGTTTAAGGAATTGTTTGTGCTGGTGTGCGCTTTGTTTTTTTGGCGTTTGTTTGGAAAAAATGCGGTTTGATTTAAAGGGGAGGATTTTTAGTTACTATCTAGGAAATGAGAAGGTGGCATTTAATGAAAAAGTTTAAAAAGAAACCAAAAAGTATAAAACGATCGCATCAAAATCAAAAAACAATCTTAAAGCGTCCTTTATGGCTTATGCCTTTACTGATTGGCGGGTTTGCTAGTGGGGTGTATGCGAATAATAATCTGTGGGATTTGTTAAACCCAAAAGTGGGGGGTGAGTATGTGCATTGGGTTAAGGGCAGTCAGTATTGCGCATGGTGGGAATTTGCAGGGTGTTTAAAAAATGTATGGGGGGCAAATCATAAAGGCTATGATGCTGGAAATGCCGCTAACTATTTATCTTCTCAAAACTATCAAGCTATTTCTGTTGGCACTGGGAATGAAACGGGGACTTATAGTTTAAGCGGTTTTACCAATTATGTTGGGGGCAATCTCACGATCAATCTAGGCAATAGCGTTGTTTTAGATTTAAGCGGTTCTAATAGTTTCACTTCGTATCAAGGTTATAATCAAGGCAAAGATGATGTAAGCTTTAATGTTGGCACAATCAATTTAAACGGCACTTTAGAAGTGGGCAATCGTGTGGGATCGGGAGCTGGCACGCACACCGGCACAGCCACTTTAAACTTGAACGCTAATAAAGTCAATATCAATTCTAATATCAGCGCGTATAAAACTTCGCAAGTGAATATAGGCAATGCTAACAGCGTTATTACCATTAATTCGGTTTCTTTAAGTGGGGATACTTGCAGTTCTTTAGCTAGTGTGGGCGTAGGGGCTAATTGCTCCACTTCTGGGCCTAGCTATTCTTTTAAAGGGACGACTAGCGCTACTAATACGACCTTTAGCAATGCAAGCGGCAGTTTCACTTTTGAAGAGAGTGCTAATTTTAGCGGGGCGAAATTAAATGGGGGGAGTTATACTTTCAATAAAGAGTTTAGAGCCACCAATAACACCGCCTTTAATAGAGGTAGTTTTACTTTTAAAGGCACAAGCTCTTTTAATGGTGCGAATTTTAGTAATGCTTCCTATACTTTTGACAATCAAGCCACTTTCCAAAACAGCTCCTTTAATGGGGGGACTTTTACTTTTAATAACCAAACTAATCCAACTAACAGCGCTCAGCACCCCCAAATGGTGTTTGAAAACAGCTCCTTTAGCGGCAGCACTACCACTCTTAAGGGTTCTGTAATTTTCCAGCAAGCCTTTAACAATTCAAACCACCAATTAACAATCCAAAACGCTTCCTTTAATAACGCTAACTTTAACAATAACGGTAAAATCACCATAGAAAAAGATGCGAGTTTTAACAGTACGACATTCAACACTTCTGTTGATACAAACAACATGAGTGTTACCGGTAGCGTTACTTTAAGCGGTAAAAATGACTTGAACAATGGCTCAACCCTTGATTTTGGGAGTTCTAAAATCACTCTCGCTCAAGGGACGACTTTCAATCTCACAAGTTTAGGGGATAAAAATAGTGTAACGATTTTAAATTCTAGCGGTGGGATCACTTATAGCGGTCTTTTAAACCATGCGCTCAACAGCTTGACAAACGCCCTAAAAACGAGCGAAAGCTCTTCAGATCCGCAAAGTTTCGCTCAAGGTTTGTGGGAGATGATCACTTATGATGGGGTTACCGGACAGCTTTTGAATGAAAACGCTGCAACATCTAAAAACACTGACTCTTCGCCCTCTAAATCCTCTACAAACTCTACGCAAGTCTATCAAGTGGGCTACAAAATAGGGGATACTATCTACAAACTGCAAGAAACTTTTGGCCCTAATTCCATTATTATCCAAGCTTTAGAGAGCGGGACTTACACGCCACCCCCTGTCATTAACGGCTCCAAATTTGACTTGTCCGCTTCAAATTATATCAATGCTGACATGCCTTGGTATGATCATAAATATTACATCCCCAAATCTCAAAATTTTACAGAGAGCGGGACTTATTACTTGCCGAGCGTTCAAATATGGGGGAGTTACACTAACTCGTTCAAACAGACCTTTAGCGCGAGTAATAGCAATCTGGTGATCGGGTATAACTCAACATGGACTGGAAATAGCGTTTCTTCTAGCGACACGGTGTCTTTTGGGGACACTTCAGGGAGCGCTCTTAATGGGCATTGCGGGCCTTGGCCCTATTACCAATGCACAGGCACGACTAACGGCACTTATAGCGCTTATCATGTCTATATCACAGCGAATCTGCGTTCTGGCAATCGTATAGGCACGGGTGGGGCAGCCAATCTGGTCTTTAATGGGGTAGATAGTATCAATATCGCTAACGCTACCATCACGCAGCATAATGCCGGAATCTATTCAAGCTCTATGACTTTTTCCACGCAAAACATGGACAATTCGCAGAATTTGAATGGTCTAAACGCTAACGGCAAGCTTTCAGTGTATGGCACCACTTTCACTAACCAAGCCAAAGACGGGAAATTCATTTTCAATGCAGGGCAAGCGACTTTTGAAAACACCAACTTTAATGGAGGGAGTTACCAATTCAGCGGTGATAGCTTGAATTTTTCAAATAACAACCAGTTCAATAGCGGTTCGTTTGAGATTAGCGCAAAAAACGCTTCGTTCAATAACGCTAACTTTAACAACAGCGCTTCTTTTAATTTCAATAATTCTAATGCGACCACTTCGTTTGTGGGGGATTTCACTAACGCTCATTCAAATTTGCAAATCGCCGGGAACGCTGTTTTTGGGAACTCTACTAATGGCTCTCAAAATAACGCTAATTTTAACAATACCGGCTCTGTGAATATTTCAGGGAATGCAACCTTTGATAATGTGGTATTTAATGGCCCTACGAACACGAGCGTGAAAGGGCAGGTTACTCTCAATAACATCACTTTAAAAAACTTGAACGCTCCTTTGTCTTTTGGCGATGGGACGATTGTTTTTAGCGCTCATTCGGTGATTAATATTGGTGAAGCTATCACAAATGGCAACCCTATCACCCTTGTAAGCTCTTCTAAAGAAATTGAATACAACAACGCTTTCAGTAAAAATCTATGGCAGCTCATCAACTACCAAGGGCATGGGGCAAGCAGTGAAAAACTCGTCTCTAGCGCGGGTAATGGCGTCTATGATGTGGTGTATTCTTTCAACAACCAAACTTATAATTTCCAAGAGGTTTTTTCACAAAACAGCATTTCTATCCGGCGTTTGGGCGTTAGCATGGTGTTTGATTATATGGATATGGAAAAATCGGATCGTTTGTATTATCAAAACACTCTCGGTTTTATGACCTACATGCCTAATAGCTATAACAATAATTTAGGGAATTCAAACAACACCATTTACTATTACGACAACAGCATTGATTTTTATGCGAGCGGGAAAACTCTATTCACTAAGGCGGAATTTTCTCAAACATTCACCGGGCAAAACAGCACGATCGTTTTTGGGGCTAAAAATATATGGACGAGTGCGAGCGATGCGCCGCAGTCTAATGTGATCATTCGCTTTGGGGACAATAAGGGAGCAGGGAGTAATGATGCGAGCGGGCATTGCTGGAATTTGCAATGCATAGGCTTTATCACAGGGCATTATGAAGCGCAAAAGATTTACATTACCGGCAGCATTGAAAGCGGGAATCGCATTTCTAGCGGTGGGGGTGCAAGTCTTAATTTTAACGGGCTTCAAGGCATTCTTTTAACGAACGCGACTCTGTATAACCGCGCCGCTGGGACGCAAAGCTCGTCTATGAATTTTGTCTCTAACAGCGCGAACATTCAGGCTCAAAACTCCTATTTTATAGACGATACCGCGCAAAATGGCGGCAACCCTAATTTTAGTTTCAACGCTTTGAATCTGGATTTTTCTAACAGCTCTTTTAGGGGCTATGTGGGGAAAACGCAATCTGTTTTTAAATTCAATGCCACTAATGCGATCAGTTTCACCAACAGCACGAATTTAAGCTCTGGTTTGTATCAAATGCAAGCTAAAAGCGTGTTGTTTGATAATTCCAATTTAAGCGTTTCAGTGGGGACAAGCAGTATTAAAGCCAATGCGATCAGTCTTTCTCAAAACGCCTCTATCAATGCGAGTAACCATTCAACCTTAGAACTTCAAGGCGATTTGAATGTGAACGACACCAGCTCGCTCAACCTCAACCAAAGTACCATTAATGTTTCCAATAACGCCACGATCAACGATTATGCGAGCTTGATTGCGAGTAATGGCTCTCACCTTAATTTTAACGGAGCAGCCAATTTCAATTCAGCGAATATTACTACGAGTTTGAATCATTCCTCTATCGTGTTTAAGGGAGCGGTCTCTTTAGGAGGGCAGTTTAATTTAAGCAATAACTCTTCTTTAGATTTTCAAGGCTCTAGTGCTATTGCTTCTAACACGGCGTTTAATTTCTATGATAACGCTTTTTCTCAAAGCCCCATCACTTTCCATCAAGCCCTTGATATTAAAGCGCCCTTGAGTTTGGGAGGCAACCTCTTAAACCCTAACAATAACAGCGTGCTGAATTTGAAAAACAGCCAGCTTGTTTTTGGCGATCAAGGGAGCTTGAATATCGCTAACATTGATTTACTAAGCGATCTAAACGATAATAAAAATCGTGTGTATAACATCATTCAAGCGGACATGAATGATAATTGGTATGAGCGTATCAGCTTCTTTGGCATGCGTATCAGTGATGGGATTTATGATGCTAAAAACCAAACTTATAGTTTCACTAACCCCCTTAATAACGCCCTAAAAATCACCGAGAGCTTTAAAGATAACCAACTGAGCGTTACGCTCTCTCAAATCCCGGGCATTAAAAACACGCTCTATAACATTGGCTCTGAAATTTTTAACTACCAAAAAGTTTATAACAACGCTAATGGTGTGTATTCTTATAGCGATGATGCAGAAGGCGTGTTTTATCTCACGAGCAGCGTGAAAGGCTATTACAACCCCAACCAATCCTATCAAGCCAGCGGCAGTAATAACACCACGAAAAATAACAATCTAACCTCTGAATCTTCTGTCATCTCGCAAACCTATAACGCGCAAGGCAACCCTATTAGTGCGTTACATGTCTATAACAAGGGCTATAATTTCAGTAATATCAAAGCGTTAGGCCAAATGGCGCTCAAACTCTACCCTGAAATCAAAAAGATATTAGGGAATGATTTTTCGCTTTCAAGTTTGAGCGATTTAAAAGGCGATGCGCTAAACCAGCTCACCAAACTCATCACCCCTAACGACTGGAAAAACATTAACGAGTTGATTGATAACGCAAACAATTCGGTCGTGCAAAATTTCAATAACGGCACTTTGATTGTAGGAGCGACTAAAATAGGGCAAACAGACACCAATAGTGCGGTGGTTTTTGGGGGATTAGGCTATCAAAAGCCTTGCGATTACACCGACATTGTGTGCCAAAAATTTAGAGGCACTTATTTAGGGCAGCTTTTGGAGTCCAGCTCGGCTGATTTGGGCTATATTGACACGACTTTTAACGCTAAAGAAATTTATCTTACCGGCACTTTAGGGAGTGGGAACGCATGGGGGACTGGGGGGAGCGCTAGCGTAACTTTTAACAGCCAAACTTCGCTCATTCTCAACCAAGCGAATATCGTAAGCTCGCAAACCGATGGGATTTTTAGCATGCTAGGTCAAGAGGGCATCAATAAGGTTTTCAATCAAGCCGGGCTCGCTAATATTTTGGGCGAAGTGGCGGTGCAATCCATTAATAAAGCCGGGGGATTAGGGAATTTGATAGTAAATACGCTAGGGAGTGGTAGTGTGATTGGGGGGTATTTAACGCCTGAACAAAAAAATCAAACCCTAAGCCAGCTTTTAGGGCAGAATAATTTTGATAACCTCATGAACGATAGCGGTTTGAACACGGCGATTAAGGATTTGATCAGACAAAAATTAGGCTTTTGGACCGGGCTAGTGGGGGGATTAGCCGGACTAGGGGGCATTGATTTGCAAAACCCTGAAAAGCTTATAGGGAGCATGTCCATCAATGATTTATTGAGTAAAAAAGGGTTGTTCAATCAGATCACCGGCTTTATTTCCGCTAACGATATAGGGCAAGTCATAAGCGTGGTGTTGCAAGATATTGTCAAACCGAGCAACGCTTTAAAAAACGATGTAGTGGCTTTAGGCAAACAAATGATTGGCGAATTTTTAGGCCAAGACACGCTCAATTCTTTAGAAAGCTTGCTGCAAAACCAGCAGATTAAAAGCGTTTTAGACAAAGTCCTAGCGGCTAAAGGTTTAGGGCCTATTTATGAACAAGGCTTGGGGGATTTGATGCCTAATCTTGGTAAAAAAGGGCTTTTCGCTCCCTATGGTTTGAGTCAAGTGTGGCAAAAAGGGGATTTTAACTTCAACGCGCAAGGCAATGTTTTTGTGCAAAATTCCACTTTCTCTAACGCCAATGGAGGCGTGCTTAGTTTTAACGCAGGAAATTCGCTCATTTTTGCCGGAAACAATCATATCGCTTTCACTAACCATTTTGGAACGCTCAATTTATTGTCTAATCAAGTTTCTAACATTAATATCACTACGCTTGATGCTAGCAACGGCCTTAAGATTAATGCTGCTAATAACAATGTTTCTGTGTCTCAAGGCAATCTGTTTATCAACGCTAGTTGTGTGAAACAAAGCGATCCAACTGCAGCTAACATTGCAAACCCTTGCACTCTTAGCGCCCAAAGTGCAAATGGCGCTTCTTCTAGTAACGCGTCAAATAACGCGCCAATCGCCTTGAACAATAACGATGAAAGCTTGATGGTTACGGCGAATGATTTCAATTTTTCAGGCAATATTTACGCTAATGGGGTGGTGAATTTTTCAAAGATTAAAGGCTCTGCAAACATTAAAAACCTGTATCTTTACAATAACGCTCAATTCCAAGCTAACAATCTCACTATTTCCAATCAAGCGGTGTTAGAAAAAAACGCCAGCTTTATGGCCAATAATTTAAACATTCAAGGGGCGTTTAACAACAACGCCACGCGCAAAATAGAGGTGCTTCAAAATTTAACGATCGCTTCAAACGCTTCTTTAAGCACTGGGATTTATGGGTTAGAAGTGGGGGGGGCTTTGAATAATTTTGGAGCGATCGATTTTAATTTAGAAAATATTCAAACGCCAACGCCGCTCATTCAAGCAGAAGGGATCATTAATCTCAACACCACCCAAACGCCTTTTATGAATGTCAATAACAGCATGGCGAATAACACGACTTACACTTTATTGAAAAGCAGCCGTTACATTGATTACAATATCAACCCTAACAGCTTGCAATCGTATTTGAATCTCTATACCTTAATCAATATCAACGGGAGTCGCATAGAGGAAAAAAACGGCGTATTGACTTATTTGGGCCAACGGGTTTTGTTGCAAGATAAGGGGTTATTGTTAAGCGTAGCGTTGCCTAGCTCAAACAACGCCCATCAAAACAACATTTTAAGCCTTTCTGTCCTTCATAACCAGATTAAAATGTCTTACGGCGATAAAGTGATGGATTTTACCCCCCCTACTTTACAAGATTACATTGTGGGCATTCAAGGGCAAAGCGCGCTCAATCAAATTGAAGCTGTTGGGGGGAATAACGCTATCAAGTGGCTTTCAACATTGATGATGGAAACTAAAGAAAACCCGCTTTTTGCGCCGATTTATTTAAAAAACCACTCTTTGCATGAAATCTTAGGCGTGGCTAAAGATCTTTTAAACACCGCAAGCTTGATTTCTAACCCTAATGTTAGGAATAACGCTACCAACCTTTTGGAATTGGCGAGTTACACCCAACAAACCAGCCGTTTAACGAAACTCTCTGATTTTAGATCTAGAGAGGGAGAGTCTGATTTTTCTGAACGCTTGTTAGAGCTTAAAAACAAGCGTTTTAGCGATCCTAACCCTGGAGAGGTTTTTGTCAAATACTCACAACCCAACAAACACCCAAATAACCTTTGGGTTCAAGGGATTGGGGGAGCGAGCTTTATTTCTGGGGGCAATGGCACGCTTTATGGCTTGAATGTGGGCTATGATCGGTTGGTTAAAAATGTGATCCTTGGGGGTTATGTGGCTTATGGGTATAGCGGTTTTAATGGGAATATCATGCATTCTTTGGCTAATAATGTGGATGTGGGGATGTATGCGAGGGCTTTTTTAAAAAGAAACGAATTCACTTTGAGCGCGAATGAAACTTATGGGGGCAATGCGAGTAATATCAATTCTTCTAATTCCTTGCTTTCTGTGTTGAACCAGCGCTACAACTACAACACCTGGACAACGAGCGTGAACGGGAATTACGGCTATGATTTCATGTTCAAGCAAAAAAGCGTGGTGTTAAAACCTCAAGTGGGCTTGAGCTATCATTTCATAGGCCTAAGTGGGATGAAAGGCAAAATGAATGATGCCGCTTACAAACAATTTCTCATGCATTCAAACCCCTCTAACGAATCGGTTTTAACGCTTAACATGGGGTTGGAGAGCCGTAAATATTTTGGTAAAAATTCTTATTATTTTGTAACGGCGAGATTGGGTAGGGATCTTTTGATCAAATCTAAAGGCGACAATACGGTGCGTTTTGTGGGTGAAAACACTTTATTGTATCGCAAGGGGGAAGTTTTTAACACTTTTGCGAGCGTGATTACAGGGGGCGAAATGCATTTGTGGCGTTTGGTGTATGTGAATGCGGGGGTGGGGCTTAAGATGGGCTTGCAATACCAAGACATTAATATAACCGGGAATGTGGGCATGCGAGTGGCGTTTTAGCTTTTTTGCTATAATGCTTCGTTCAAATTTTATAGTTAGGTTTTTCTATGTTGAATTATGAAGAGCTGTTTCAAACTCACAAAACCCCTTTTTACCTCTATGATTTTGACAAAATCAAACAGGCTTTTTTGAATTATAAAGAAGCGTTTAAGGGGCGTAAATCTTTGATTTGCTACGCTTTAAAGGCGAATTCCAATTTGAGTATCCTCTCTTTATTGGCGCATTTAGAGAGCGGGGCGGATTGCGTTTCCATAGGTGAGATACATAGGGCTTTAAAAGCCGGGATCAAGCCTTATAGGATCGTGTTTAGCGGGGTGGGTAAGAGCGGATTTGAAATAGAACAAGCCCTAAAACTCAACATTTTATTTTTGAATGTAGAAAGTTTTATGGAATTAACAACGATTGAAACAATCGCTCAATCTTTAGGGATAAAGGCTAGGATTTCCATTCGAATCAACCCTAACATTGACGCTAAAACGCACCCCTATATTTCTACCGGTTTGAAAGAAAACAAGTTTGGCGTGGGAGAAAAAGAAGCTTTAGAAATGTTTCTTTGGGCTAAAAAAAGCGCGTTTTTAGAGCCTGTTAGCGTGCATTTTCATATCGGATCACAGCTATTAGATTTAGAGCCGATTATAGAAGCGAGCCAAAAGGTGGCTAAAATCGCTAAATCTTTGATAGCGCTAGGGATAGATTTGCGTTTTTTTGATGTGGGAGGAGGCATTGGTGTGAGCTATGAAAATGAAGAAACGATTAAGCTTTATGATTACGCGCAAGGGATTTTAAATTCGCTTCAAGGCTTGGATTTGACCATTATTTGTGAGCCGGGCCGATCCATCGTGGCTGAGAGTGGGGAATTGATCACGCAGGTTTTGTATGAAAAAAAGGCTCAAAACAAGCGCTTTGTGGTTGTGGATGCGGGCATGAATGATTTTTTACGCCCGAGTTTGTATCATGCTAAGCATGCCATAAGGGTTATAACGCCCTCTAAGGGGCGTAAGATCTCGCCTTGCGATGTGGTAGGGCCTGTGTGTGAGAGCAGCGACACTTTTTTAAAAGACGCCAATTTGCCAGAATTAGAGCCAGGCGATAAATTAGTCATAGAAAAGGTTGGGGCTTATGGCTCTAGCATGGCCAGTCAATACAATTCGCGCCCCAAACTCTTAGAATTAGCCCTAGAAGATCACAAAATCAGAGTGATAAGAAAAAGAGAGGCTTTAGAAGATTTATGGCGGCTAGAAGAAGAAGGCTTAAAAGGGGTTTGATTAGATGCAAAAGAATTTGGATAGTCTTTTAGAAAATTTAAGGGCTGAAATTGATGTGTTGGATAATGAATTGAGCGATCTTTTAGACAAACGCTTAGAAATCGCTTTAAAAATTGCTCTCATCAAACAAGAAAGCCCCATTTATTGCCCTAAAAGAGAGCGAGAAATTTTAAAACGACTCAGCCAAAGGGATTTCAAGCATTTGAATGAAGAAATTCTTACGGGTTTTTATGCAGAGGTTTTTAAGATTTCTAGAAAATTTCAAGAAAACGCCCTGAAAGAGTTAAAAAAATAAAAGAGAGCTGTTATGTTTGAAAAAATCACCCTAGCGCATAAGGACTTGTTTTCAAGGTTTTTAAGCGCTCAAAAAATCGTTTTATCGGATGTGAGTTTTACCAATTGCTTCTTATGGCAACACGCAAGGCTCATTCAAGTGGCGGTGATTAAGGATTGTTTGGTCATTCAAACCACTTATGAAAATCAAAAACCCTTTTATTTCTACCCTATCGGTAAGAATACGCATGAATGCGTGAAAGAGCTTTTGGAATTAGAAAAAAATTTAAGATTCCACTCCCTGACCTTAGAGCAAAGAGACGATTTAAAAGACAATTTTGTAGGGGTGTTTGATTTCACTTACAACCGAGACAGGAGCGATTATGTTTATTCTATTGAAGAACTAATCGCGCTCAAAGGGAAAAAATACCATAAGAAAAAAAACCACCTAAACCAGTTTTTAACCAACTATGCGAATTTTGTTTATGAAAAAATTTCTCCTCAAAATAAAAAGGAAGTTTTGGAGGTCTTTCAAGCGTGGTTTTTAGAAAGCCAGACAGATGATATAGGGCTAATCAATGAAAATAAGGGCATTCAAAGCGTTTTAGAAAATTATGAAAGCTTGGATGTAAAGGGGGGGCTTATTAGGGTTAATGGGGAAATAGTCTCGTTTAGTTTTGGAGAAGTTTTAAACGAAGAGAGCGCGCTCATTCACATTGAAAAAGCCCGCACAGATATTGCAGGCGCGTATCAGATCATCAACCAACAATTGCTTTTGAATGAATTTAGCCATTTAACTTACGCTAACAGAGAAGAAGATCTGGGATTAGAGGGTTTGAGAAGGTCTAAAATGAGCTATAACCCGGTGTTTTTGATAGACAAATACGAAGCGGTTGCTAGAAATTAAATGATTTTTGGGGATTTTAAATATCAAAAAAGCGTTAAAAAACTCACAGCTACTAATCTTAATGAGCTTAAAAACGCCCTGGATTTCATCTCTCAAAATAGGGGGAAGGGGTATTTTGTAGGGTATCTTTTATACGAAGCGCGTTTAGCGTTTTTAGATGAAACTTTTCAAAGCCAAACCCCTTTTTTGTATTTTGAACAATTTTTAGAAAGAAAAAAATATTCTTTAGAGCCTTTAAAAGAGCATGCGTTTTACCCTAAAATCCACAGCCCTTTAGATCAAAAAACTTATTTCAAGCAGTTTAAAGCCGTTAAAGAGCGTCTTAAAAACGGCGATACCTATCAGGTGAATTTGACAATGGAATTATTGTTAAACACCAAAGCCAAACCAAAGCGCGTTTTTAAGGAAGTGGTACACAACCAAAACACGCCTTTTAAGGCTTTTATAGAAAATGAGTTTGGGAGTGTTTTAAGCTTTTCGCCGGAATTGTTTTTTGAATTAGAGTTTTTGGACACAGCGATTAAGATTATTACAAAACCCATGAAAGGCACGATCGCGCGCTCAAAAAACCCCTTAATAGATGAAAAAAACCGATTGTTTTTGCAAAATGATGACAAAAACAGAAGCGAAAATGTGATGATTGTGGATTTATTGCGTAACGATTTGAGCCGCTTGGCCTTAAAAAATAGCGTGAAAGTCAATCAATTGTTTGAAATCATCAGCTTGCCGAGCGTGTATCAAATGATAAGCGAGATTGAAGCAAAATTGCCCCTAAAAACCAGTTTGTTTGAGATTTTTAAGGCGTTGTTCCCTTGCGGCTCTGTGACCGGATGCCCTAAAATCAAAACCATGCAAATCATTGAAAGTTTAGAAAAACGCCCTAGGGGGGTGTATTGCGGGGCGATAGGCATGGTTGAAGAAAAAAAAGCCCTTTTTAGCGTGCCTATCCGCACTTTAGAAAAAAGAGCGTGCGAAGATTTTTTGCATTTGGGGGTAGGGAGTGGGGTAACTTATCAAAGTAAAGTCTCAAAGGAATATGAAGAGAGCTTTTTAAAATCCTTTTTTGTGATGCCCAAAATAGAATTTGAGATTGTAGAGACGATGAAAATTATCAAAAGGGATCAAAAATTAGAGATTAACAATAAAAACGCCCATAAAGAACGCCTTATTAGTAGCGCCCAATACTTTAACTTTAAATACGATGAAAATTTTTTAGACTTTGAATTAGAAAAAGAAGGGGTTTTAAGGGTTTTGCTCAATAAAAAGGGCAAGCTCATTAAAGAATACAAAGCCTTAGAGCCTTTAAAAAGCCTAGAAATTCGTTTGAGTGAAGCCCCCATTGATAAGTGCAATGATTTTTTATACCATAAGACCACCTATGCCCCTTTTTATCAAAACGCTCGAGCGCTCATTAAAAAAGGCGTTATTTTTGATGAAATCTTTTATAACCAGGATTTGGAACTCACTGAGGGCGCTAGGAGCAATCTCATTTTAGAAATCCATAACAGGCTTTTAACCCCTTATTTTAGTGCGGGCGCGTTAAACGGGACGGGTGTGATGGGATTGTTAAAAAAGGGTCTTGTTGGGCATGCCCCTTTAAAATTGCAAGACTTGCAAAGAGCGGATAAAATCTATTGTATCAATGCACTATATGGATTAGTGGAAGTGAAAATCAAATAACCATAAAATAGAGCGGCTAAAACCTCATTTTTAGAAATGGGTTACTAAATAGAGCAAAAAAGTTAAAACTCGCCCACAATAATCATAATGATTAAAGTTTTTATATTCATTATAGATCTATTTACACAACTATTTTATAAATTCAAATAGAGGGTTTGTAGGAACTCTCATTAAAGAACAAGGAGTATGACATGAGACATGGAGATATTAGTAGCAGCCCAGATACTGTGGGTGTGGCGGTAGTTAATTATAAGATGCCTAGACTCCACACTAAAGAACAAGTGTTGGAAAATTGTCGCAATATCGCTAAGGTGATTGGTGGGGTCAAACAGGGTTTGCCCGGGTTGGATCTGATTATTTTCCCCGAATACAGCACGCATGGGATCATGTATGACAGACAAGAAATGTTTGACACAGCCGCAAGCGTTCCTGGAGAAGAAACTGCGATCCTTGCTGAGGCTTGTAAGAAAAACAAGGTTTGGGGAGTGTTCTCTTTGACTGGGGAAAAACATGAGCAAGCTAAAAAGAATCCCTATAACACTTTGATTCTTGTCAATGATAAGGGTGAGATCGTGCAAAAATACCGCAAAATCTTGCCTTGGTGCCCTATTGAATGCTGGTATCCTGGGGATAAAACTTATGTGGTTGATGGGCCTAAGGGCTTGAAAGTTTCTTTGATCATTTGCGATGATGGGAACTACCCTGAAATTTGGCGCGATTGCGCGATGCGTGGGGCGGAACTCATTGTGCGCTGTCAAGGTTACATGTATCCGGCTAAGGAGCAACAAATTGCGATAGTGAAAGCCATGGCGTGGGCTAATCAATGTTATGTAGCGGTAGCGAATGCGACCGGCTTTGATGGGGTGTATTCCTATTTCGGGCATTCTAGCATTATTGGTTTTGACGGGCATACTTTGGGCGAATGCGGGGAAGAAGAAAATGGTCTTCAATACGCTCAACTTTCCGTGCAACAAATCCGTGATGCGAGGAAATACGACCAAAGCCAAAACCAACTCTTCAAACTCTTACACAGAGGTTATAGTGGGGTTTTTGCTAGTGGCGATGGGGATAAGGGTGTGGCGGAATGCCCTTTTGAGTTCTATAAAACTTGGGTTAATGACCCCAAAAAAGCTCAAGAAAATGTAGAAAAAATCACTCGCCCAAGCGTGGGTGTGGCCGCTTGTCCTGTAGGCGATTTGCCTACGAAATAAAGGGCAAAAGGAGGGGGGATTCATAGAAGCTTAAAAGCCATTTTAATATCTCTTTTAAGAACGCTTAAAAACCATCAAAAGATTACAAGTATTTCGTTAAAGACAAATTATTGATTTTGTTCGTGGAAGCCAAAACAGCGTTATAATTGTTAGTGAGATTGGAAAACTTGTTGTAAGTTTCTGCCATATCCGTGCCGGTCGTTTCCCCACGAATGCTTTGAACTTGCGTTTTTAAAACTTCATTACGCCTGATAATGTTCTCAAACGCCTTACCATGAGCACCGTTTTTAGCGATCATTTTTTCTATGTGATCGCTCAAGTGGTCTATAAGGGTGATGCCGTTTTGAATGCCTAAATTACGCATGTCGCTAGAATAAGTATCCCCTAAAGCGTCTGGGCGATAAATCCCTTTTCTTACAGAAGTGATAATATTTTCTAATTGATCAAAAAAATTCACGCTGGGCTTGTCAATAATGAGAGCGTTATTGGCGTTTAATTTAAGGCTTGGTTTGTCGCTGTGCAAGGCGTTTTGAGAAAAATCATTCGAGTCCTTATCAAAAAGCATGAACTGCATTTTGGTGTTTGAATGCATGTTGTCTTGGATAATGACTTTTCCCTCTTCATTCAAATTAACAGAAAGGTTGTCTTTAGCTTGTTTTAACAATTCAATAAAGCGCTCCTTGCTTTCTTTTGAAGTGGGGTTATCGCTGATTTGTTGGTAGATTGTAGGATCAGTATTGCTGTAATTGAGTGCGATACTCATCGCATCCATAAGTTGCCTGTAAGTTACTTCATTGGGTTTAGACGCTTGAATATCAGCACTTGTGGGGTCATAAAGCGGGATTTTAATGCCATTAGGCAAACTCAAAAAAGCCCCATTAGGATCCAAATTCATTTGCGCTTTTAAAAATAAGCCATTCACATCGTTTAATTTCATGTTAAAAACGCTATTTTCTAAACTCCCCTTAGCGACCTCACTCAGTTTGGTAGAGCCATTAGCCGCGCCATTTTGAGCGGTTTGAGCGACATTGCTTTCTAATTTTGCCCCTTCTTTATTGAAATAGGTTTTTTGGTATTCGCTCGCGTTATTAGTAGGAATGCCGGCTACTTCTAGCCCTTTTTGATCTAGGGTGCTTAAAACAAAAGAAATAGGCGATTCTTTAGAAGAATTATCAATGATTCTCAAACGCCCGTTTGTTGCAATTTCCACATCCACTTCATTATTGAAGCGTTCTTTAATCGCATCTTTCAAATCTTTAATCGTAGAGTTTTTCACGTCTAAAAGAATGGGAATATCCAAATTAATAGGGAGGTTTGGGATTTTAATAGCGCTTGTTTCGTCCAAACGGCTAGCATTGATTTTTAAAGTTTCTACGCTATCGCCAAAAATCTCGCTCAATTTAGTGTTTTTGTTGGCTAAAACATTGTCTTTAGTGATAAACACGCTAGGGATTTCAAGCGTTTTAGGATTATACATGTTAGGTACCGCTTTAACTTGACTCAAACTCCTATCCGTTACAAACGCGCTTTTGACATATTCAGTAACCCTTTTTCCGCTCGAACGCAAAGCGTCTAAATCGTCAAAATCCCCATCGCTAGAAATCAAATGAAAATCCAAATTTTCACTGCCGGGCGTTAGGTTTTTAATCTCAATTTGCCCCCAATTATTCAAACTCACATCCACGACTTTATTTTGCGAAGTGTTCCCGTAAGCATGACCGATTTTATCCAACAAATCGCTCACTTTAGAGGCACTCTCTTTGTTTTGATAGGCTTTAGAGAGCGCGAATTTTTCTTTAAAACTAGAGCCATCAGGCCTAACGCCTTGCAAATAAAAAAACTCTTTAGGGTCATTGGTGGGGTCTTTATCGTTATCGCCGATGAGTTCTCGCAAGGTATCACCGGGTTTGATAAAAACTTCTTCAGGCAATGAAGAATGCTCTAAAGCGTCCATCACATCAGGGTGGAGCTTGTTTTGATTGAATAATTTAATGTTGGTGGTGATGAGCTTGTGTTTGTCTTTATCCGCGCCTAAAAACAAATCTTGCCCGCTGATATTATAAGGCACAAGGTTATCAGAGCTAATAAGCGCGTTTAAATCTTCGCCATTGCCATGGTATTTCCCCTCGCTATCAATAGGGGGTCTATCCACCTTACTGCCCCCAAATAAAAATTCCCCCCCTATGGAGGTGTTAGCAACATTCATCATATGCTCTTTTAAGCGTTCTAAATCGTTAGCGATAGCGGCGCGAGAAGTTTCTGAATGCACATCGTTAGCGGATTGGATGAGTTTGGTTTTAAACGCCTCCATCGTTTTAGAAAATTCTTGCAAGGCTTTGTCGGTATTGAGCGTTGAAGTGTAAGCGTTTTGGGCCACATCAATGCCTTGATCCAAGGTGTTTTCTTCGTATTGGAATTTTAAATTCTGGTTGTTAATGTCGCTGTTTTGATAACCATAACGGATTTTTAGCCCTGAAGCGATCTGCGTGTTAGCGTCGTTGATTTTATTTTGTAAAGCGTTTTGATAATTATTCATTTGGTTGTATTTTGAGCCAAAGGTAACGCGCATGATCAAATCCTTATTGGTTTTTTAACAAACAAGCTAAAAGTATTCCAAAACAAGTTAATAATAATCATGAATGGTTTGAGTGAGGCAATGCGGGGTAATGATGGTGGGTTAAATGGGGTGTTTTTGAGTAAAAAAATTCTTTTAATGTGAATTTAATCTCAATTTAAAGTTAAATTTTAGCAAATACTCACTATAATAAGCGTTTATTTTAAAAAGAGCGTTCAATTTTTAAGGAATAGAAATGTCATACGCAATATTCAAGCATGGCGGTAAGCAATATAAGGTCGTTGAAGGCGATATTGTTTTACTAGATAAAATGAATAAAGAGCCTAAGGCTTTAGTGGAATTAGTGGAAGTGTTAGCCGTATCCAAAGAGGGCAAACTCTCTTTTGGGAAACCCTTTGTGAATGGGGCTAAAATTGAAGCGGAAGTGATCAATGAAGGGCGCGGCAAAAAAGTCATCACTTTCAAAAAACGCCGCCGCAAAGACAGCAAAACCAAGCGTGGTTTTAGAAGAGATTTCACTCGTGTGAGAATCACTAAAATTGTAGCATAAAGGAGTATTAAACAATGGCACACAAGAAAGGTCAAGGGAGCACGCAGAATAACAGAGATTCTGCAGGAAGACGCTTAGGCGTGAAAAAATTTGGCTCAGAGTTTGTGAGAGCAGGGAATATTATCGTGCGCCAAAGAGGCACTAAAATCCACCCCGGTAATAATGTGGGCATGGGGAAAGACCATACCTTATACGCGCTTATAGATGGCGTTGTGAAGTTTGAGCATAAAGACAGAAACCGCAAGAAGGTTTCTGTGGTTAGTCAAAATTTTGGGGAATAGGGTAACCTTTAAAGGTCAATTAAACCTTTAGGTGTTTGTGAAACACCTATAAACGCTATAAAATATTTATAATTTAGATCTCTATCCTTTATAGAATTTGTTGTGGAGATTGGCTTATGAATAATGTTTTTGTTAAGGGTTTGTTTTTTTTTCTTTTATTGTTTGGGTCTTTTTTGAAAGCTTCAGAAAGCTCAAACGCCACTCTTAATCCATCTAAAGAAAATGTTTCTGTTGAAGAGCAAAAGCGTTTTGGAGGCGTTTTAGTTTTTGCTAGAGGCGCTGATGGCTCGAGCATGGATCCGGCCTTAGTGACTGATGGCGAAAGCTATGTGGCAACGGGCAATATTTATGACACGCTCGTGCAATTCAAATACGGCACCACAGAAATTGAACCCGGATTAGCGGAAAGCTGGGAAATATCCCCAGATGGTCTTGTATATACCTTTCATTTACGCAAAGGGGTTTATTTCCACCAGACGAAGTATTGGAATAAAAAAGTAGAGTTTAGCGCTAAAGACGTGCTGTTTTCGTTTGAACGCCAAATGGATAAAGCTAAACGATACTATAGCCCGGGGGCTAAAAGCTATAAGTATTGGGAAGGCATGGGCATGTCTCATATTATTAAGAGCATTGAAGCTTTAGATGATCACACCATTAAATTCACGCTTAATGGGCCAGAAGCCCCGTTTTTAGCGAATTTGGGCATGGACTTTTTGAGCATTTTGAGTAAGGATTACGCTGATTATTTGGCTCAAAATAATAAAAAAGACGAGTTGGCTAAAAAACCTATTGGGACAGGGCCTTTCAAATTCTTTTTGTGGAATAAAGATGAAAAAATCATTCTTTTAAAAAATCAAGATTATTGGGGGCCTAAAGCGTATTTGGATAAGGTGGTGGTGCGCACCATTCCTAACTCTTCCACTCGCGCTTTAGCGTTGCGTACCGGCGAAATCATGCTCATGACCGGGCCTAACCTCAATGAAGTGGAGCAATTAGAAAAAGTCCCTAATATCGTGGTGGACAAAAGCGCTGGGTTGTTGGCGAGTTGGCTTTCGTTGAACACGCAAAAAAAGTATTTTAACAACCCTTTGGTGCGTTTGGCTATCAACCATGCGATCAATGCAGATGATTACATCAAAGTGCTTTATGAAGGCTTTGCTCAAAAAATGGTCAATCCCTTCCCGCCCACCATATGGGGTTATAACTACAACATCAAACCCTACGAATACGATTTGAAAAAGGCTAAGGAGTTGTTGAAACAAGCGGGGTATCCTAACGGCTTTAAAACCACTATTTTTACCACTGCCACTCGTAACCCAAAAGGAGCGGTGTTCATACAAGCGAGCTTGGCTAAAATTGGCATTGATGTGAAAATTGAAGTGTATGAGTGGGGGGCTTATTTGAAAAGAACGGGTCTGGGCGAGCATGAAATGGCGTTTTCAGGCTGGATGGCAGACATTGCGGATCCGGATAATTTCTTATACACCTTATGGAGCGAGCAAGCCGCCTCAGCTATACCCACTCAAAACCATTCCTTTTATAAAAATAAGGAGTTTTCCAATCTGCTCATAAAGGCTAAGCGCGTTTCGGATCAAAAGGAGAGGGAAGCCCTTTATTTAAAGGCTCAAGAAATTATCCATAAAGACGCGCCCTATGTGCCTTTAGCTTATCCTTATTCGGTGGTGCCGCACTTGTCTAAAGTTAAGGGTTATAAGACGACTGGAGTGAATGTGAATCGCTTCTTTAAGGTGTATTTAGAAAAATGAAAGGGGTTGTATGCTGAGTTTTATCATTAAGCGTATTTTATGGGCGATCCCCACGCTGTTTGGAGTGAGCATTATCGTGTTTATGATGGTGCATTTAGTGCCAGGAGATCCGGCGTTAGTGATTTTAGGCGAAAAGGCCAATCAAGCCGCTATTGACGCTTTAAGAGAGCAATTTGGCTTGAATAAGCCCTTGATAGAGCAGTATTTTTTCTTTATCAATAATGTGTTGCATGGCAATTTTGGCACTTCTATCATGACCGGTGAGCCTGTGATGCATGAGTTTTGGCAACGCTTCCCGGCTACGGTGGAATTAGCTTTGATCGCTCTGTTTATGGCTCTTGTTTTGGGTATTAGCGTTGGCGTGTTAGCCGCGATCAAACGCTATAGCGTGTTTGATTATTCTAGCATGACTTTCGCTTTAGCCGGGATTTCTATGCCGGTGTTTTGGCTAGGGCTCATGCTGATTTATATCTTTAGCGTGCAATTGGGGTGGTTGCCTGTTTTTGGGCGTTTGAGCGATGTGTATTATTTAGATGGCCCCACAGGTCTTTATTTGATAGACAGCTTGATCGCAGGAGATTATGGGGCGTTTGTGGATACGATTAAGCACTTGATTTTGCCTAGCATTGTGTTAGCCACGGTTTCTACCGCTGTTATTGCGAGGATGACTCGCGCGAGCATGGCAGAAGTGTCTAAAGAAGATTATGTGCGCACCGCTAAAGCTAAGGGGTGTAGCTCCTTTAGGGTGATTTTTGTGCACACTTTGCGTAACGCTTTAATCCCTGTAACGACTATCGCAGGCTTGATGTTGGCCGGGCTTTTAGGGGGGAGCATGATAACTGAAACGGTTTTCTCATGGCCTGGGATTGGTAAGTGGATCGTCAATGCACTCAACCAGCGCGATTTCCCGATTATCCAGTCCATGTCTTTGATTATTGCCATGATGTATATTGGGGCTAATCTTTTGGTGGATATTTTATACGCTTTTATTGATCCTAGAATAAGGTTGTCATAATGGAGTCTTTTAGAGAGTTTATCCAACAATTCAAAAAAAATAAGGCGGCAGTGGTTGGTGCATGGATTGTGCTTTTGTTGGTGGTTTGCGCTGTTTTTGCACCCCTTTTGGCTCCGCATGATCCTTATGTCCAAAACGCGCAAGATCGTCTTTTAAAGCCTATATGGGAGCATGGGGGGAATGCTAAATACCTTTTAGGCACCGATGATTTGGGGCGCGATATTTTGAGCCGCTTGATCTATGGGGCCAGGATTTCTTTAACCATAGGGATTGTTTCTATGGGGATTGCAGTCTTTTTTGGCACGATATTAGGGCTAATAGCGGGGTATTTTGGAGGGAAAACGGATGCAATTATCATGCGTATCATGGACATCATGTTCGCTTTGCCCTCCATTTTATTGATCGTGATTGTGGTTGCGGTGTTAGGGCCTTCACTCACTAACGCCATGCTCGCTATTGGGTTTGTGGGGATTCCTGGGTTTGCAAGATTGGTGCGCAGTTCCGTGCTAGGCGAAAAAGAAAAAGAATACGTGATCGCTTCTAAAATCAATGGTTCTTCGCATCTTCGTTTGATGTGTAAGGTGATCTTCCCTAATTGCATTATCCCTTTGATCGTGCAAACGACAATGGGTTTTGCTTCCACGGTTTTAGAAGCGGCCGCGCTGAGCTTCTTAGGTCTTGGGGCCCAACCTCCCAAACCCGAATGGGGAGCGATGCTGATGAATTCCATGCAATACATCGCTACCGCTCCTTGGATGCTTGTTTTCCCTGGGGTGATGATTTTTTTAACGGTTATGAGTTTTAATCTGGTAGGAGATGGCATCATGGACGCTTTAGATCCCAAACGCACCTCTTAAAAGGAGCTTGCATGATTTTAGAAGTTAAAGATTTAAAAACTTATTTTTTCACCGATAAGGGCGTGAATAAAGCAGTGGATGGCGTGAGTTTTGGCTTGAAAAAGTCTCAAACACTTTGCATTGTAGGGGAGAGCGGGAGCGGGAAAAGCATCACTTCGCTCTCTATTTTAGGGTTGATTGAAAAACCAGGCAGGATTGTAGGGGGGAGCATTCAATTTTTAGGGCAGGATTTGTTGCAACTCAAAGAAAAGCAGATGCAAAAAGAAATCAGAGGTAAAAAAATTGGCATGATCTTTCAAGAGCCTATGACAAGCCTGAACCCTTCCTACACGGTGGGGTTTCAAATCAATGAAGTGTTGAAAATCCACCACCCTAACCTTAATAAAAAAGAACGCTTAGAAAGGGTGGTCTATGAGTTAGAGCGCGTAGGCATTCCCCATGCAGGGGACAAATACCACGAATACCCTTTCAATCTCAGCGGGGGGCAGCGCCAAAGGGTGATGATCGCTATGGCTATGGTGTGTGAGCCTGAAATCTTGATCGCTGATGAGCCTACGACAGCGTTAGATGTAACCATTCAAGCGCAGATTTTAGAATTGATGAAAGAGTTGCAACAAAAAAAAGGCACTTCTATTTTGTTTATCACCCATGATTTAGGCGTGGTGGCACAAATCGCTGATGAAGTGGTGGTGATGTATAAAGGGCATGTGGTGGAGCAAGCGAGCGCGAAAGAGCTTTTTGCTGATCCAAGACACCCTTATACGAAAGCTCTTTTAAGCGCGATCCCTAAACCGGGCAAAGAATACCGCAAAAAACGCTTAGAAACCGTGGATGAAAATACAGATTATTTGAGTTTTCAAAAGGAGTTGCGATGAAGCTCTTAGAAATTAAAGAATTGAAAAAATCCTATGCGATAGACAGGGGGTTATTCAAGCCTAAAAGAGTGATTCATGCACTCAATGGGATCAGTTTTGAAGTGGAACAAAATGAAGTTTTAAGCATTGTGGGGGAGAGCGGTTGCGGGAAAAGCACGACAGCTAAAATTTTAGCCGGGATTGAAAGGCAAGATAGCGGGGCGATTTATTTCAATGGCAAGCGCCATTTGCATTTTAGCAAACAGGATTGGTTTGATTACCGCAAAAAGGTGCAAATGATTTTTCAAGATCCTTATTCTAGCCTAAACCCTCGCTGGAAAGTGGGCGAGATCATCGCTGAACCCTTGCTGTTAAATTCTCATTTTTCAAAAAAAGAAATCAAAGCAAAAGTGCTAGAGATCATGCAAAAAGTGGGCTTGAAATTAGAATGGATCGATCGTTACCCCCACCAATTTTCAGGCGGTCAAAGGCAACGAATCGGCATTGCTAGGGCGCTCATTTTGCATCCTAGCGTGGTGATTTGCGATGAGCCTGTGTCTGCGCTAGATGTGTCCATTCAAGCGCAAGTGCTGAATTTGCTCTTGGATTTGCAAAAAGAAATGGGGCTGACTTATATTTTTATCAGCCATGATTTAGGGGTGGTGGAGCATATTAGCGATAAAATCATCGTGATGAATCAAGGGCAAATCGTAGAAACGGGGGATGTGGATAGCGTGATAAGCGCTCCAAAGCACCCTTATACGCAGAAATTACTCAATGCGGTGCCGCATTTGGAAAAATCCATGCAAAGATTTGCCAAATAAAAGAAAGGGTATTAAGCTGTGTTTGTAGATAGCGTGGAAATCATCATCGCTTCGGGTAAGGGGGGGCCTGGAATGGTGAGTTTTAGGCGAGAAAAGTTTGTCATCAAAGGAGGCCCTGATGGGGGCGATGGGGGCGATGGGGGCGATGTGTATTTTGAAGTGGATAACAATACCGACACTCTAGCGAATTTTAGAGGCACCAAACACCATAAGGCTAAAAACGGGGCTCCAGGAGGCACACGAAATTGCGCGGGCAAAAAGGGCGAAGACAAAATTATTGTCGTGCCGCCAGGAACGCAAGTTTTTGTAGGTGATACATTATGGCTTGATTTAGTGGAACCTAAAAAAAGGGTGCTAGCCTTAAAAGGAGGCAAGGGGGGGTTAGGGAATGCGCATTTTAAAAGCGCAACTAAACAACAACCCACTTACGCGCAAAAAGGCTTGGAGGGGGTTGAAAAATGCGTGCGTTTGGAATTAAAACTCATCGCTGATATAGGGTTAGTGGGCTTCCCTAATGCGGGTAAATCCACGCTCATTTCCACCATCTCTAACGCTAAACCTAAAATCGCTAACTATGAATTTACGACTTTAGTGCCTAATTTAGGGGTTGTGAGCGTGGATGAAAAAAGCGGATTTCTAATGGCGGATATTCCTGGCATTATTGAAGGGGCTAGCGAGGGAAAAGGCTTAGGGATTAGCTTTTTAAAGCACATTGAACGCACCAAAGTTCTAGCCTTTGTTTTAGACGCTTCTAGGTTAGATTTGGGTATTAAAGAGCAATACCAACGCTTGAGATTGGAGTTGGAAAAATTTTCACCCACTCTGGCCAACAAGCCTTTTGGGGTGTTACTCAATAAATGCGATGTTGTAGAAAACATTGATGAGATGACTAAAGATTTTTGTGCCTTTTTAAATTTGGGAGCACAAAAATTAAATGCGTTTGATTTAGAGCCGTATTTAGGGTTTTTGCACCCCAATTTAACCAGCGATTTTGAAAATAACCCTAATGAACAATCAGCGCTCTTTGTTTTACCCCTTTCAGCGGTTAGCGCTCTTAATACGCATGCGCTTAAATTTGTGTTGTTGGAAGCGTTACCCTAAAACGCTATTTTTAAAATAATCCATTAAAATAAAGGCGAGGAATGAAAAGATTTGTTTTGTTTTTATCGTTCATGTTTGTTTGCGTTTGCGTTCAAGCTTACGCCGAGCAAGATTACTTTTTTAGGGATTTTAAATCTAGAGATTTGCCCCAAAAACTCCATCTTGATAAAAAGCTCTCCCAAACAATACAGCCATGCGCACAACTTAACGCATCAAAACACTACACTTTTACTGGGGTTAGAGAGCCTGATGTCTGCACAAAGAGCTTTAAAAAATCCGCTCTCATGTCTTATGACTTAGCGCTAGGCTATTGGGTGAGCAAAAACAAACCATACGGCTTAAAAGCTATAGAAATTTTAAACGCTTGGGCTAAAGAGCTTCAAAGCGTAGACACTTATCAGAGCGAGGATAATATCAATTTTTACATGCCTTATATGAACATGGCTTATTGGTTTGTCAAAAAGGCGTTTCCTAGCCCAGAATACGAAGATTTCATTAAGCGGATGCGTCAGTATTCTCAATCAGCTCTTAACACTAACCATGGGGCGTGGGGCATTCTTTTTGATGTGAGTTCTGCGCTAGCGCTAGATGATCATGCCCTTTTGCAAAACAGCGCTAATCGGTGGCAGGATTGGATATTTAAAGCCATAGATGAGAATGGGGTTATTGCTAGCGCGATCACTAGGAGCGATACGAGCGATTATCATGGCGGCCCTACAAAGGGCATTAAGGGGATAGCTTATACCAATTTCGCGCTTCTTGCGCTAACCATATCAGGCGAATTGCTTTTTGAGAACGGGTATGATTTGTGGGGTAGTGGAGCCGGAAAAAGGCTCTCTGTAGCGTATAACAAAGCCGCAACATGGATTTTAAACCCTGAAACTTTCCCTTATTTCCAGCCTAACCTTATCGGGGTGCATAACAACGCCTATTTCATTATTTTAGCCAAGCATTATTCTAGCCCTAGTGCAAATGAGCTTTTAAAGCAAGGCGATTTGCATGAAGATGGCTTTAGGCTGAAACTCCGATCGCCATGAATTGTTTTGTATTCAAGATGATAGCGATAGCCATGCACTTTAATCTTTTTTATGAATGATTCAGAAAGTTTGGTTCAGTCAGCATTATTTACAAAAAGAGTTTAAAATAAACGCAATTGTATCTCTTGAGTCGTCTTTAGAGTGCAAATGATTATCAAAATGAATCGTTTTAGTTGTAAGCGTGCTTGTTTACACTAAAATAATAAGCGTTATTGATAAGACCACATTAAAGGATAATGAATGAAAAAAATGGTTTTGGTATCGGTTTTACTAGCAGGGTTTTTGCAAGCGGTGAATTTAGATTTATCTTCGGCTAAGCTAACATGGACAGCCTTTAAAACTAAGGCTAAAACACCAGTAAATGGGAGCTTTGAAAGCATCACCTATAAATTGGGTAAATCTCAAGATAGTTTAAAAACCCTTTTAGAAGGGGCAACTGCGAGCATGGATAGCTTGAAAGTCAATTTAGGCGATGACACTAAAAACAAAAATGTTAAAGAAGCTTTTTTCGCTCTTTTTAAAAACACTAACATCAAAGTAACTTTTAGAAATGTGATAGAAGGCGATCATGCAGGTTCTCTTACGGCTTATGTGAGGATGAATGAAAAGCTGGTGAAAGTGCCTATGCAATACACGATTGCTGAGGATAAGCTCGTGGTTAAAGGGGTTTTGGATTTATTGAATTTTGGCTTGAAAAACGAATTAGCGAGCTTGGCCAAACGATGCGAGAGCTTTCATGAGGGCTTGACTTGGTCACAAGTGGAAATCCAATTTGAAAGCATGATCAAGGGATAATGTAAAATCATGGAGTTGTTGCACAGCATTAATGATTTTAATGAAGCTAAGCAGGTGATCGCTGGGGGGGTCAATTCACCTGTGAGGGCGTTTAAGAGCGTTAAAGGCACTCCCCCCTTTATTTTAAAGGGTAAGGGGGCGTATCTTTATGATGTGGATAACAACCATTATATAGATTTTGTGCAAAGCTGGGGGCCTTTGATTTTTGGGCATGCTGATGAAGAGATTGAAGAAAATATTATTAATGCATTAAAAAAAGGCACTTCTTTTGGCGCTCCCACAGAATTAGAAACCACTTTAGCTAAGGAAATCATTTCTTGTTATGAAGGCTTAGATAAGGTGCGTTTAGTGAATAGCGGCACAGAAGCGACCATGAGTGCGATACGACTCGCTAGAGCTTATAGCCAAAAAGACGATTTGATCAAGTTTGAAGGGTGCTATCATGGGCATAGCGACTCTTTATTAGTGAAAGCGGGTAGCGGGTGCGCAACTTTTGGATCTCCTTCTTCTTTAGGCGTGCCGAACGATTTTAGCAAACACACTCTAGTGGCCCGTTATAACGATTTAAACTCCACAGAAGAATGCTTTAAAAAAGGCAATGTGGGTTGCGTCATCATTGAACCCATTGCCGGGAATATGGGGTTAGTGCCGGCTCAAAAAGAGTTTTTAATAGGGTTAAAGGCTTTGTGTGAAAAATACCAAGCGGTGCTGATTTTAGATGAAGTGATGAGCGGGTTTAGAGCGAGTTTGAGCGGTTCGCAAGAATTTTATGGCGTGGTGCCGGATTTGGTAACCTTTGGTAAGGTGATAGGTGCGGGGCTTCCTTTGGCGTGTTTTGGGGGGCGTGCGGAAATTATGGACTTGCTTTCGCCCATTGGAGGCGTGTATCAAGCAGGCACTTTAAGCGGTAACCCCCTAGCGGTGTGCGCAGGGTTGAGTGCACTTTATAAAATCAAAAGAGACAAAACCCTTTATACCCGCTTGAACGCTTTAGCCGTTCGTTTGACTCAAGGTTTAAAAAAGAGCGCTCAAAGCTATAACATCGCTTTAGAAACGCTCAATAGAGGGAGCATGTTTGGCTTTTTCTTTAACGAAAATGCGGTGCGTAATTTTGATGACGCTTTAAAAAGCGACACGGAGATGTTTGCGAAATTCCACCAAAAAATGCTCTTTAAGGGCGTGTATTTGGCATGTTCAAGCTTTGAAACCGGCTTTATTTGCGAGCCTATGACTGAAGAGATGATTGATTTAGCGATCGCAAAGGCTGATGAAAGTTTTGATGAAATCATAAAAGGTGTGTGAATTTTTGAAAAAGCCAAAGTATTATAAATTCATAGAGGGGGCGAATTATTTGAGCTTGGGGCTTTCTATGGTGGTAGCGATCCTTATGGGCGTGGCTATAGGCTATGGGCTTAAAAAGCTCACTCACATTTCGTGGCTTTTTTGGCTTGGGGTTATTTGGGGCGTGTTAGCGAGCTTTCTTAATGTCTATAAGGCTTATAAAAACATGCAAAAAGACTATGAAGAACTGGCCAAAGACCCCAAATACACACAAAATAAAACAAAATAAATACCATAAAAGCCCATGTGCCAAATCCAATGCTTGCTTATTTTACTTTTTATCAATATAGTTAGCGCGATTATCGTTTATTTTTTCCAAGCATTTCAAGGGGTTTTGAATTTTGAAGGGGGGTTTTTAGGATTTTTTATCGTGGCGTTGTCTTCGTATTACGGCGTTAAAAAGCGTTTGGATTTAAGGAAACAAAATGGAGAAAAAGAAGAAAAGCAAAAATTCCAAAAATTCGCCCTGGGTTTGGAAATGTCTTTCAATGTGTGGCGTTTAGGGGGGTATGGGGTTTTACTAGGCATTTTAGGAGCGCTTTTATTCTTGCATCTTTTTAACGGATTGTCGTTTCTTATCGGTGTGTTTGTGAGCTCGCTTTCTAGCGCGTTATTACGATTCTTAAACAATAATGGTAAGTTTTGACACAAACTCACATGGATTTTAACCCCTTTAATCCTCTTTTAATTTCTAATCCTATACAATAAAAACAAAAATGGGAGTGGATCTTGAAAACAAAAAATCCCGCCAAAAGAATCCTGAAAACCGCCGTGATTCAAATGCAATCTAAACCCTACGCCTTAAATGAAAACTTGCAATTAGCGCTCAATCTGGCCAAAGAAGCCCACGACAAAGGTGCGAATCTCATTGTTTTACCGGAATTGTTTGATAGCGGTTATTGCGTGAATGATAAAGACGCAGAGTTTGGGATAGATTTTAAAGCGATAGAGCATGGAAAGCTAAAAAACGAATCGTTGAGCGCGTTAAGCGATTTTGCAAAATCTAATAAAGTGCATCTAGTGGCATGCAGCATTGAAAAAACCAATCAAAAACTTTACGACAGTGCTTATATCATTCCACCAAAAGGAAAAATCGTTGGAAAACACCGCAAGATTTATTTGTGGGGCGATGAAAAATCACGCTTCAAAAGGGGCAAAAAATACGAGGTTTTTACGCTGGATTTTGGGGATTTTAGCGCGAAAGTGGGTTTGCAAATTTGCTATGAAATCGGCTTTGGCGTGGGTGCGAATCTGTTAGCGTTACAAGGGGCTGAGATTTTAATCTATCCTAGTGCGTTTGGCAAAGCTAGGGCTTATAATTGGGATTTATTGAGCAGGGCTAGAGCGTTAGAAAATAGCTGTTTTGTGTGTGCATGCAATCATAGTGGGGAAGAAACTAACGCTCAATTAAAACAAACGCTAGAGTTTGCCGGCGATTCAAGAATCATCGCGCCCAATGGGAAAATCATCGTGCAAGCCACTAAACTCAATGAGGTCATTATCGCTGAAATGGATTTGAACGAAGTGGCACTGCAACGCCAAAAAATCCCCTATTTACAAGATTTTGACACCAAACTCACCAAAAGGGGGTTTGGAAAACTCACTTAAAAAGGAGCGATTATGGCAAAAGAAATTTTAGTGGCTTATGGTGTGGATATTGATGCGGTGGCTGGTTGGTTAGGGAGCTATGGTGGGGAGGATTCGCCTGATGATATTTCGCGTGGGCTTTTTGCGGGTGAAGTGGGGATCCCACGGCTTTTGAAATTGTTTAAAAAATACCATCTCCCTGCGACTTGGTTTGCGCCGGGGCATTCTATTGAAACTTTTCCAGAGCAAATGAAAATGATCGTGGATGCAGGGCATGAAGTGGGCGCACATGGGTATTCGCATGAAAACCCTATCGCTATGACGGCCAAGCAAGAAGAAGATGTTTTGTTAAAAAGCGTTGAATTGATTAAAGATCTCACCGGCAAAGCCCCCACAGGCTATGTGGCGCCGTGGTGGGAGTTTTCTAATATCACTAATGAATTGCTTTTAAAACACGGCTTCAAATACGACCACTCGCTCATGCATAATGATTTCACGCCCTATTATGTGCGCGTGGGGGATAGTTGGAGCAAGATTGATTATAGTTTGGAAGCCAAGGATTGGATGAAGCCTTTAATCCGTGGGGTGGAAACCGATCTGGTGGAAATCCCTGCGAACTGGTATTTGGACGATTTACCGCCGATGATGTTTATCAAAAAATCCCCCAATAGTTTTGGTTTTGTAAGCCCGCACGATATAGGGCAAATGTGGATCGATCAATTTGATTGGGTTTATCGTGAGATGGATTATGCGGTGTTTAGCATGACAATCCACCCTGATGTGAGCGCCCGTCCGCAAGTGTTGCTCATGCATGAAAAAATCATTGAGCATATCAACAAGCACGAGGGCGTGCGTTGGGTAACATTCAATGAAATCGCTGATGATTTCTTAAAACGAAACCCCAGAAAAAAATAGCTATAACGCCAAAAAGATTTTTGGCGTTTGATTAAAAGGTTGGAAGATGTGCGTTTTATGCGGGGAGCTTATCAGTTCTTTTCACTGGAGCGATGAAAATTATGGGAGCGATGAAAATTTGAAAGAGCCAAATGCACTTATTAGCACAAATGAAAACGCCAGAGAACGCAAAAGAGCACGGCTCAAACGAGTGGGATTGCTCAATCAAATCCTGGCGTTTTATGGGCTAAAAATTAATGATTGGCAAGGCGCGAAATTTGTGCTGTGCGATAAAAAAGGGCAGAGCGTGATCGTGAATGATTTAGGCGATTTGTGGGATAAGGCGCAAAAATTAGCCAAAAAAGAGATGGACGCACTAGATTCTAATTTATTAGCGTTTTTAAACCAACAGACACACGCCACTCACTGATGCCCAAAATCCCTATCACGCTCATCACCGGTTTTTTAGGTAGCGGTAAAACGAGTTTTTTAAGCGAATATTTAAACCAAATAGATCACCAAGGCGTCGCTCTTATCATCAATGAAATCGGTCAAGCCGCTTTGGATCAGCGCATCTTAAGCGTTCAATATTGCGGTGAAAAAATGCTCTATCTTAACGCAGGGTGCGTGTGTTGCAACAAACGCTTAGATTTAGTGGAGTCTCTAAAAACCACGCTCAACAACTATGAATGGCGTGGCGAAATTCTAAGGCGCATCATCATTGAAACCACCGGTTTAGCCAACCCAGCACCGATTTTATGGACGATTTTGAGCGATGTTTTTTTAGGGGTGCATTTTGAAATTCAAAGCGTGGTGGCTTGCGTGGATGTTTTGAACGCTAAAACGCATTTAACAAACAACGAAGCTAAAGAGCAAATTGTTTTTGCTGATAGCGTTTTATTGACCAAAACGGATTTACAAAACGACAGCAGGGCTTTAACAAAACTAAAAGAACGAATACAATTCCTTAACCCTAGTGCGGAAATTTTTGACAAGAGGGCGATAGACTATGAGAGCCTCTTTTCACGCAAAAATAGAGCGCATCGTGTGATTTTGCCAACAAAAGATTCGCACTCGCAAGGTTTTGAAACTTTAAGCATTAATTTTGAAGGGGTGATGGAATGGAGCGCGTTTGGGATTTGGCTGAGTTTGTTATTGCATCAATACGGCACACAGATTTTACGCATCAAGGGGATTATTGACATTGGAAGCAATCTTTTAGTGAGTATTAACGGCGTGATGCATGTCATTTACCCGCCTAAACATATTTTAAAGGATCAAAACGGCTCTAACCTCGTTTTTATCATGCGCCATTTAGAGCGTGAAAAAGTCTTAAATTCCTTAAAGGGTTTTAAGGATTTTCTCGGCATCAAGGGTTTTGAAACCCCATAATTTTTCTATTTATTGGTAGCTGTTTGCATTTTAATGGGGAAAAGAACGATAAAGCTTAAAACCAAACACACCCCACAAATAACAAAAATCAAAACATAGCCCAAATCCCCTAAAAAGATCGTAAAAAGATACGAAAAAAGTGCTTGGAAAATGCCAAAAGAAAACACCACCCACGAAGACGCTTGAGCGAAATGCTTCGCGCCTGCAATTTTTAAAGCCATCATGCTGAATAAATTGATATTGGCGGTTGTGGCCGCTCCCATTATAAAGATGCTTAAATTGAGTAAAGAGATGTGGTGGAAAAAAATGGGTAAAAAGCATGCGATAGATTTTAAAATGAGGATAAAGATATTGGCATTTTTAGCCCCTAGTTTTTGAGCCATGGGACCACTGATTAAAGAGCCAAGCGTGGCTCCAAAGCCAAAAAACGCCCATGAAGTTCCAGCGATAGTGGGGGAGATATTTAAATGACGGATCAAATAATCCACCCAAAAAAGCGTGTGCGGTAAAAAACCAATCGCATTGAGCGCGCAAGAAACCAATAATAACCACAAATGAAAGGGGATTTTAAACGCGCTTTCTTCTTTTTTAACGGATTTTTTCCTTAAAGAGCGGGTTTTTAACCCCACTAAGGAAAGGATAAAGGCTATCAAACAACTACCCCCTAAAAAAATCCATGCCCATTTGATGTTATAAGAGCTAATCCAAGGCAGAACGAACCCGCTAAAAACAGATCCAATGCCTACGGCGCTAAAAATAAGCCCTCCCACTAAGGCTTTTTTATGTTCTTTGACATAGGGCAAAGAGAGAGGAGCGACTAAAATCATTAACGCGCTGCTAGCCACACCAGCGATAAAACGCCAGATCCAAAGCCAAAAGAAAGGGATACTATCAAAATAACAGACTAAAAAACTCAAAGCGATCAAGCCAAAACTGATTTTAGCGATGCTTTCTAATGACATCAACGGGCTTAAAAATTGGATTAAAAAACTCCCAAAAACATAACCCATTAACACCGCAATACCCAGTTGGAAGCTTTGGTGTGGGGTTAAACTCCCTGATAAAATGAGTAGGGGGATTAAAACCACATAGCCAAAACGAGCCAAGCCGTTAGACACAAAAACCCCTAAAAAGCAAACAAATACGCGCATTTTAATCCTTAACAAAGTTATAAAAAAACAAGATCTTATATTATATTGAAACTTGTTAATTGATAGTGCATAATGGGAGCGAGATGAGAATAAATTTAAGGATTATCCTTTATCAATACCCGTATTATTAAAGAGACCCCACGATTGAATGAAAAAGAGTTGGTTATTAGCGTTATAGAGCTTGTTTCAAAAGCGCTTCATAAAAACAAAGGCTTCTACTAGAATAAGGCTTTTTTGCGGTGGTGATCAATTGCTGAAACAGAGATTAATAACTATGGGCTAGGCTTAAAAAGAGCATTACTGAATAGCATAAAAGCGTTTTTTTTGTCATTTTGAGAAAATTTTGTGATTTTTTTACTTTTTGGTGCTTTTTGTGTGGTGTTAGCCCATAAAAAGGCTTTTAGCTTTTTTAAGATTAAATAGTAAAGAGCTTGATTTTGCCGTAACCTCTTTAAAAAGCACTCTTTTGGGGCGTTTGCCCCTTATGAGTGAGAAAGTTTATTTCTTGTGAGCGAAATTGTGTGGGTTGCCTTTATCCCCAACATAAGCGATTTTGTCGCCTAAAATGTCATAAGCTTGACCAAAGCCTTTCACAAAACGCCCTTCTTTGAAATCCAATGCGATCAAATGGAAATCTTGCATGGCGCGAATGGTTTTAATGCCCCCAGCACCACCGGTTTTTTCAATGAAAGAATCAAACGCTTTGTCAAACTCCGCCCCTCTTTCAATAAAACGAGCGTTGGTTTTATAACGCAAGCGTTTTCTCAAAATAGCTGATTTAGCCTTGCTCTCGTCTTCTAAAAACATCACTTCCACATTGTGGGGGTTGTTTTTAAGGCCCGCAAAATGCTCAGCCACTTCGCTCACATAAATGTAGTATTGTTTGCCATCTGTCATTAAAGGCGCATAAGAGCATACCACATGCCCATTAGGGTGTAAGGTCGCTAAACAAACAGAATCAAAGTCTTTTCTAAAGGCTTTAACTTCTTCTTCCACGCCTTTTAAATCATGGGTTTTTTCCACGCTTTGGCACAATTCAATGATAGCGTTTTTGTAGTCTTTGGGGTCTTTAACTTCGTGGTTAAATTCAATCCTTAAGGTTTGATTGTTATTGTAACCAATCACAATGCCTTGAGGATCCACGCTTTTAAAGGCGACATTTTCAGCGTGATGGACTTGTCCGAATTTTTTCAATAAACCTTTCATGTCTTCAACATGGTGAGCGTTCATGTGTTCTATAATACGATTAAGCAAAATATTCTCCTTAGTTTCAAAAAATAAGGGGAATGTTATAACAAAAAATTAAATATTAGCTTAATCCTTAGCGGAAATTTTGGTTTTGATTTCTATGCCTAAAAGTTTGAAAGCGTTGCTTAAGCTCAAGCTCACCATTAAACAAATTTTTAAAAGCTCTTTAGCTTTATGGGTGTCTAAGATTTTGCCAGCGTTATAGAAGCGGTGGAATTCTGAGGCGAGGGTTTTTGCGTATTCGCACATTTTTTGCAAGCCGTATTCTTCAAAAGAAGATTCAATTGCTTTAGGCAAGCTTAAAGCGCTAAAAAGCAAGTATTTTTCTTCAGCGTTTAAATTGGTTAAAGGGGTTTGCAAAACCTCTTCTTTAGAGAAAGGCGATTTTTCTAGCATGGTGTGGATGCGCGAATTAGCGTAATGGATATAGTAAATGGGGTTTGAGCTGTCTTGCTTTTTTAAAGTATTGACATCAAATTCTAAATGAGTGTCAAGCCGTTTGCTCAAAAAAATAAACCTTAAAGCGTCTCTACCCACATCATCAATCACATCTTTAATCAAAATGAAATTACCCGCTCTTTTACTCATCTTGTAAGGCTCGTTATCTTTGAGCAAGCGCACCATTTGAGCGAGTAAGACTTCAAGTTTGTTGGAATCATAGCCCAAAAACTCAAGGCTGGCTTTCACTCTAGCGATATAGCCGTGGTGGTCTGCCCCCCAAATGTTGATATATTTGGTGTAATTTTGCTTGAATTTTTCATCATGATAGACAATATCGCCGGCTAAATAAGTGCAACTTTTATCTTCTTTAATGAGCACCCGATCGCTTTCATCTTGGTATAGGGAGGATTTGAGCCAGATTTTAGAATCCTTTTCATAAAGGGCGTTCGCTTTTTCTAATCGTTCAAACACCGCATCTTTATGTTTAAAAATTTCTTTTTCGCTCGCATAAGAATCAAAATGAATGCCTAAAGCGTCTAAATTATCTTTAATTTCTAAAAGCATTAAATCCTTAGCATAGCCGCTTAAAACTTCAATGATAGTCTCTTCGTTTTCTTTAAAAAGGCCTGGCTCTAAATCGTTACTCGCCTTTTTGGCGATTTCAATGATGTATTCGCCCTTGTAAAAAACTTCCGGATAAGTTACGCTTTCTTTTAAAACATGCTCTCTGTAAGCGAGCCATACCGAAAGCCCTAACAAGCGGATTTGAGAACCCATGTCATTGACATAATATTCGCACAAAACTTCATGCCCTAAAAAGCGAGCGATTTTAGCCAAACTATCGCCAAACACCGCACCCCTAGCATGCCCTATGTGTAAAGGCCCTGTGGGGTTAGCGCTCACAAATTCTAAAAAGATTTTTTGAGAATGTTCGTTTTTAACTTGAGAGCCAAATTGTTCTTTTAATTCTAAAGCTTTTTGGGTGAAACACTCCAAAAAATTTAAAGAAAGCGTGAAATTGATATAGCCCTTACAAGCCACTACGCTGTCAAAAAACCCTTGAGTTTTTTTGTGCGTGCTGATTTTAAGGGCTAACTCTTCAGCGATAACTAAGGGCGATTTTTTAAAAACTTTGGCGAGATTGAAAGCAATGGGCGTAGCGTAATGCCCATGCTCTCTGTCTTTAGGGTATTCAATAATGACTTCTTCTTCTAAAATCTCTTCTAAAACGCCCTTAATGAGAGTGTGCATGCTTAACTTTCTTGTTTGCTTTTAATCTCGCTAGTTTCATGCACTTTGGTTTGTGCTGCTTGAGCGTCTAGGGTTTTTGGCTCGTTTTTAGCCTCTTCTTCATCGTCTTTCACGGCCTTTTTGAAATTCTTAATCCCACTGCCTAAACCCTTAGCCAACTCTGGGATCTTTTTAGCCCCAAACAACAACACAATCACTAATAAAACGATGACCCAATGCCATATGCTTGTGAATCCGCCCATTTTTTACTCCTTAATCTATTGGTTGGTTTTTATTTGAATTATAGCTTTTTTAAAAAATAATTGATAGGTTTTATAGGGTTTCGTTTTTCCAAGCCTTACAGATTTTTTCAAAATTAAACGCTTTTAAGCGATGGACTAAAGTTTTTGCGATGCTTAAGATGATTTCTTTGGATTTTTCTAAATCTTCATTGATGATGAGGTAATCAAAGCTCTCCAAGCACTGCATTTCTTTATAAGCGTTGATCAAGCGTTTTTCTATCGTCTCTTTAGAATCCGTCCCCCTTAAAAGCAAGCGCTCTTTTAAAATCTCTTGGTTTTTGGTGCTAATGAACACTGAGCATGCGTTGGGGTAATGCTTTTTAAGGATCTCATGCCCTTGCACGTCAATGTCAAAAATCACGATTTTGCCTTCTTTTAAGGCCTTTTCTACAAGGGCTTTAGAAGTGCCATAGTAGTGGTTATGCACGATCGCCCATTCTAAAAACTGCCCTTTTTCTATGCCTTGCTTGAATTCTTCTTCGCTGACAAAATTATAATGCAAGCCATCAACTTCGCCCTCTCTGGGTTTCCTCGTGGTGGTGGAAAGGGAAAAATGGGTTTTTGGGATTTTTTCTTGCAAATACTTTGTAAGGGTGCTTTTACCCGCTCCGCTAGGGCCTGAAAGGATGAGTAAATTAAAATCGTTATTCATTAGGTTTTTTATCCTCTAAAGTGATTTTAATGTTTAAGGTTTTGTTTTCTAAAAGGCTTTTTAAGGACTCTTGATTCAGGCTTTTTAATAAATCCTGTAAGTTTAAGCGCAATTCTAGGGGGCTGGAAGTTTTATCGCTTTTTGGGGTTTTTGCGCTTTCTTCTTTTTCTTGCGGGGTTTTTATAACGCTCTCTTTAGGGGTTTCTGTGTCGTTCTCATTATTAGGAATTTTTGCAACGGCTTCATTCAAAAAGGGCAATTCTTCCCCCATCGCTTTAGCCATCACCGGCTCAGGAATGTCTTCAATACTTTCGTAATGGTCTTCTTGGGGTTTTTCATCTTGGGTTTGTGGCGTTTCTTTTTCTTGGGTTTCTTCTTGCGGGGTCTCTGTGCTTTCTTGGGTTTCTTGGGTTTCTTGGGTTTCTTGGGTTTCTTGGGTTTCTTGGGTTTCTTCTTGCGGGGTTTCTTTTTCTTGCGCTTGGGGGATTTCTAATTCTTGCGGTGTTTCTGCGATTTCTTGTTTTTCTTTTTCTTGCGGTGTTTCTGCGTTTTCTTGTTTTTCTAACTCGTGCGCTTGGGTTTCTTGGAGAGCTTCTGCACTTTCTTGCGTTTTTTCTTTATTCTCTTGGCCGTTAGAGTTTTCTTGGATTTCTTTGACTAATTCTTGCATGGCCTCTAATTCTTGCGTGCTTGGGGAATCTTGTGTTTCTTCTTGTTTTTCCTCTTTAATTTCTTGTGTTTCTTCTTTGATTGGCTCTTGTTCTTTGACTTGCTCTTCTTGCGTTTCTTCTTTAGGGATTTCTAATTTTTCTTGCGTTTCCAACTCTTTAGAAACTTCTTCATCTTTAGGGGTTTCACTCTCTTGTGTTTCATCATCTTTAGGCTTTTCTTCTTTTTGGGGCGTTTCTTTAATCTCTTCTTTTTCTTCTTGCACATCTAAAGTGGGGAGTAGTTGCTCTTCATTGTTAGGCTCTTCTTTGGCGAGAGCTTCTAAATCGCCTAAATTTTCTAGTTCATCCCAATTGGTTTCTAAAACTTCTTGAGTTGGGTCTAAATTCTGGCTAGGCTCTAGCTCGCTTGCGTTAGAACCAAGCTTTTTTTGAAGGATTTTTAAAACTTCAGTGGGTAAAAAGGGTTTTTTCATTTTCATCTCAAAGCCCTCTAAGAAGGGTTGCGCTTCATTGCCCTTTTTATACATGCACACGCTGTTTTTATTTTGAGAGATGATTTCTTTTAATTCTAGCCAATCTATTTGGTCTAGTTTTTCCAAACATTCATCATCGGCTATCAAAAGCCATTCTGGATCTTTTTTAAGGCGTGCGGATAGCTCTTGATAGTGGTTAAAATTTTCTATAGATAATTCTAATTTCTTAGAAACACTCTCAAGCAGTTTTGCGATCATGGGGTTTTGGTTGAATAGAATCATTTTCATTTTAGGGACTCCTTATTTGATAAGAAACGCTTCTTTAAGCCTATCAATTTTTATCGCTTTTTTTAAATCTTTTATTATAATCAAAAATCCACTTGGTTGGTTGTTTTTATCATAGAGTGTAATTTAAAATAAGGATCATTTGATGTTAAACAAGTTTAAAAAAATCGTTGGCGTGGGTGTGTTAGTGGGCTGTTTAGGGGTTTTGCAAGCTAAAAATAGTCTCTTTGTCTTGCCTTATGAGCAAAGAGACGCTTTGAATGCTTTAGTTTCTGGCATTAGTAACGCTAGAGAGAGCGTGAAAATCGCTATCTATAGTTTCACGCACAGAGATATTGCAAGAGCGATTAAAAGCGTAGCGAGTAGGGGGATTAAGGTGCAAATCATTTATGATTATGAAAGCAATCATAATAACAAGCAATCCACTATTGGCTATTTAGACAAATACCCTAACACGAAAGTGTGCTTATTAAAAGGGCTTAAGGCTAAAAACGGGAATTATTACGGCATCATGCACCAAAAAGTGGCGATCATTGATGATAAGATCGTGTTTTTAGGCTCAGCGAATTGGAGCAAAAACGCTTTTGAAAACAATTACGAAGTGCTTTTAAAAACCGATGACACAGAGACAATCCTCAAAGCCAAGAGTTATTACCAAAAGATGTTAGGGAGTTGCGTTGGGTTTTAAAAGCCCTTTAGAAGTGGTAATTATACCCCACATAAAAGGCAAAGACCCTACGCATTTGAACCTTGAGCGCGTCAGTGGTGTAGTATTTGTTGTTAATGGTGGGGAATTTAAAGCCGATTTCAAATTCATGCTCATCTACAAATAAAGCCTTGAGACCAAAGTTAAAGAGGAATTGAAAAGAGGTGTTATCAACCGTGCTGCTGTTAGTGATGCCTAACAATTCCTGCCCTTTACTGCCAATATACCAGCTATTCCCCGCAATCGCAATCCCCCCAAAAACGCCAATATCCACGCTAATATCATCTTGATAGAAACTCCCTTGGAAGAAATTCCACACCGCATCCACGCCCACGCCATAAGTGATCATGTTATTGCCGCCATAATAGCCTTTAGGGTATCTCATGCCATAGCCTTGCCAATCTAAAAAAGCAAAATAGCGCAAGCCCAAGATTTTATCCGGATGGAAAAAGTGGTTATAGCCCATGACTAAGCCAATCCCATTAGATCCCATGTTGGTGAGCTTTTTAACGCTATTAACGCTGGTTATGATATTGGTGTAACCGGTTTGATAGTTAGTCACTTCTCTAACTTCATGGATATTAGTCATTAAATTGATAGAACCTGTTTGGTAATTGAATCCCATATACAAATTTTTTGTCCAAGAAGGCACTGCACTTTCTTCTTTAGCTACTAAGGCGTGTGTCAGCAAGCTTGTGCCAACTAACATTTTTAACAAGGTTCTCAATTTTATCTCCTGCATAGTAAGTTTCATTATAAAGATCTTAAAGATCTAAATTTTACAACAACTTGCTCAAAATTAAGCATTTATTCTTTATAAGAGAGTATAATTTAGGGCTTAAGATAACTCAAAAGTAAGGCTAGTGGATGAAAAAAGCGCTTTATTTAGGGGCTGTTGCGTTTAGCGTTGCATTCAGCATGGCATCAGCCAATGAGCCAAAAATTGATTTTAACCCTCCTAATTATGTAGAAGAAACCCCCTCTAAAGAATTTATCCCTGAATTGAACAAGTTAGGGAGTTTGTTTGGGCAGGGTGAGCGCCCTTTATTTGCGGACAGGAGGGCGATGAAGCCTAACGATTTAATCACAATCATTGTCTCTGAAAAAGCGAGCGCGAATTATTCTAGCTCTAAAGATTATAAAAGCGCTTCAGGGGGTAATTCCACGCCACCAAGACTCACTTATAATGGGTTAGATGAAAGAAAGAAACAAGAAGCACAGTATTTAGACGATAAGAATAATTACAATTTCACTAAATCCAGCAATAACACGAATTTTAAAGGCGGTGGCTCGCAAAAAAAGAGCGAAGATTTAGAAATCGTGTTGAGCGCTCGCATCATTAAAGTGCTAGAAAATGGGAATTATTTCATCTATGGGAATAAGGAGGTGCTAGTGGATGGGGAAAAGCAAATCCTTAAGGTGAGTGGGGTGATCCGCCCTTATGATATTGAAAGGAACAACACCATCCAATCCAAGTTTTTGGCCGACGCTAAGATTGAATACACGAATTTAGGGCATTTGAGCGATTCCAATAAAAAGAAATTCGCTGCTGATGCGATGGAAACCCAAATGCCTTATTAAAAAGAGCAAAGCCTAGCATGAGAGCGATCGCTATTGTTTTAGCCAGAAGTTCCAGTAAAAGGATCAAAAATAAAAATATTATTGATTTTTTCAATAAACCCATGCTCGCTTACCCTATTGAAGTGGCGCTAAATTCCAAGCTCTTTGAAAAGGTGTTTATCTCTAGCGATAGCATGGAGTATGTTCATTTAGCTAAAAATTATGGGGCGAGTTTTTTGAATTTGCGCCCTAAAGTTTTAGCGGACGACAGAGCCACGACTTTAGAGGTGATGGCCTATCACATGAAAGAATTAGAGTTAAAAGATGAAGATATTGCGTGTTGTTTGTATGGCACTTCAGCGCTTTTACAAGAAAAGCATTTAAAAAACGCTTTTGAGATTTTAAAAGGAAATACGGATTATGTTTTCACATGCTCTCCATTCAGCGCTTCGCCCTATCGTTCTTTTAGCCTTGAAAACGGCGTTCAAATGGCTTTTGAAGAGCATTTAAACACGCGCACGCAAGATTTAAAAACGCTCTATCATGACGCAGGATTGCTTTATATGGGGAAGGCTCAAGCCTTTAAAGAAATGCGGCCTATTTTTAGCCCAAATTCTATCGCTTTAGAATTATCGCCCTTAGAAGTCCAAGATATTGACACTTTAGAAGATTTAGAATTAGCCAAGCTCAAATACAGCCGTTTGAAAAACGCATGCCAGTAAAAATTTTGTGCGATTGTTTTTTAACAAGCGGTTTAGGGCATGTGAGGCGTTGTGAAAAAATCCTTTCTTTTATAGAAAAATTAGGGGTTGAAGCAAGCCTTTATTTATATAAGCAAAACGATATAAGCGCTTTTTTAGAGGGCGTTGGCAATGATGATTTTTTGATTATGGATAGCTATTGTTTAAATTCAAAGGATTTTTACCTTTTAAAAGAAAAAGCCAAAAGCCTTATGGTGATAGAAGATGAAGAGCATGCTAAGGGGTTTTACCCTAAAAACACTAAGATCATGAATTTCACGCTGAACGCCTTAAAGCATTACCATCATTTATCAAAAGATTATCAGTATTATTTGGGGGTGGGGTTTTACCCTGTTGATGCTCGTTTTATTTATGAGCGCCCTATCAATACAGAAAATAAAGAAGTGCTAATCACTCTAGGGGGGAGCGAGCAAAAAACGCTCAAAGAGATAGTCAAAATTTTAGAAAATAAGAATGTGAATTTGCATATCATTTCACCTTATACGCCTAAAAATCCTCCAAAAAACACGCATTATTACAGCCCTTTAAACCCTTTAGAGTTCAGTTCTTTGATGAAATTTTGCGCTTGCGCCATTAGCGCTTCGGGTCAAACCCTCTATGAATTAGCCCTTTCTCAAACGCCCTCTCTTATCCTTCCCATCGCTTCTAATCAAATCCTTCAAAGCAAGGAATTTGAAAATTCAGGCATCTTCAAACAAACGAGTTTAAAAACTTTAGCTAAAGATTTTGAAAATTTACAAATTCAAAAAAATCAAGCCTGGGCAAAAAACCTGGCCTTTGGGAGTGAACTAGAGGGTGCATTAAGGGAGTTTTTAGAAATTTGAAGAAAAATTATTCTTATGGAAATACCCAAGCGATTGATTTTACCCATTTAAACGATGAAGAAAAGCTGTTGGTTTTAGAGTTTCGCAACCACCCAAACACTGCTTTATGGATGTATAGCGCTAATATTTCTTTAAAAACGCATTTGCAATTCATAGAAGATTTAAAAAATTCGCCTAGCCACCGCTATTTTTTGTTTAAAGAAGAGGGCGTTTATTTAGGGGTTGGCTCTATCACTAAAATCAATTTTTTTCATAAGCATGGGTATTTGGGGATTTATAAAAACCCTTTTTTGAAAAATGGGGGAGAAACGATTTTAAAAGCTTTAGAATGCATCGCTTTTGAAGAGTTCCAGTTACATTCTTTACACTTAGAAGTGATGGAAAACAATTTCAAAGCGATCGCTTTTTATGAAAAAAACCATTATGAGTTAGAGGGGCGTTTGAAAGGCTTTATCTCTAAAGATAAGGAATTTATAGACGTTCTTTTGTATTACAAGGATAAGAAAAAATATAACGATCAATCTCTTCTAAAACTTTAGGGCAAATTTCTAGTTTTAAATCCAACACGCTTAAAGGCAATTTGCAATCTTGTAATTTGACGAGATCTTTTGAAGTGACCAATAAGGAAGTGGCGTTACTTTGATAAAATTCTTTTTCTAAAAGCTTCAAATCAAAAGGGGCATGGTCTCTAAAATACAATTTTTTAACCACTTCTTTGGGTAAAAACGCATCAAGCCTGCTGGGATTAGCGATAGCCGTTACTAAAAGCATGCGTTTGGTGGGGTTAGTGATAGAGGTGATTCTTTTATAATCCTTATCTTCGGTAACGACTAAATGGGCTTCTTTATAGCTTTTGATGCTTTCTCTATATAATCCGCTAGGCAAACAAAAAGGGTAGTAGGGGGGGATTTTAGGCTTTAAAAGCACATTGAATTGGTTGAAATTAAACCTAAAGCCATCGTCTAAAAACACGATTTTTGCCCCTAATTCAAGGGCTTTTAAAACGCCTAGCTCTCTTTTTTCGCTCACAATCACGCTCGCTTGTTTTAAATTTAAGGCTAAAAGATAGGCTTCATCGCCCGCCGTTTTTTGAGGAACTAAAATGTTTCCTTTAACGCTCACCACCACTAAGCCTTTAGAATCCCGTTGATACCCCCTAGAGACAACCGCCACTTCTTGGTATCTTGGAGCGATCTCTAAAATAAAGGGCGTTTTACCGCTTCCCCCAGCGATTAAGTTGCCTATGCTGATAAGGGGGATTTTAAAATCACGCTTTTTAGCGGTTTTTCGTTTAAGGGTGGCGATGCCTTGATAGATTAAAGAAAAAGGATAGAGCGCGAAAATCAACCCCTTTTGCAAAAGAGTGGGATCATAAAAATAGCGTTCTAAAAAGGGTTTATCGCTTTTCATTAGGGTTAAATCGTTTGGCGATAGTGGGTAATTCTAATTTAAAAGCGTTTTTTTGGATACGGTTTATGATGTTTTTTACTAAAATTTCATCATAGCCTAATTGAGTGAGCGCTTCTGCATCAATGGGCTTGTTTTTGAACAACGCTTCAATATCCTTCAATAAAGGGTCAATCACGCTATAAGGATAGCCCAAATCTTTTTCATCGCTTTGCCCCACAAATAAATCCGCGCTAGGGGGCTTGTTTAAAATCTTTTTAGGGATATTTAAACGGCGAGCGAGTTCATAAACTTCGGTTTTAAATAATTCCCCAATCGGGTTAATCGCGCACGCCAAATCCCCAAATAAAGTGCCATAGCCTAACATTCTTTCGCTTTTATTGCTCGTGCCAATGACTAAAGAATCGCTTTTTAAAGAATAATCGTATAAAAAAGCCATGCGTAATCTTGCGCAAAAATTCCCCTTTCTAGTAAGGCTTGCATCTTTAAAATGAGAGCCAAAAATTTTATCATAGGGAGCGATAGAATATTCTGTATAAGGGATAGAAAATTTTTCGCACAAATTCAGGGCGTCTGTTTTACTCTCTGGCATAGAAACCAAAGAGGGCATTAAAAGGGCATGAGCGTTTTTTTTAAAAACTTTTTGACACAGCACCCCAACGACCGCGCTATCCAGCCCCCCGCTCAGCCCGTAAACGACTTTTTTAAAGCCTCGTTTTTGCACTTCTTTTTCTAAAAAATCGCATAAATAAGCGATGAGTTTTTGGTAATCTTTTTGCATGCCTTAAATTATAATAGAAAAAACGCATCGTTTAAGTGAAAAATTAGCTTTTCTTGCTATAATCATCGTTTCACTTCTTTAAAGGTGCTCGTAGCTCAGCTGAATAGAGCAACAGGTTGCGGTCCTGTAGGTCGGGGGTTTGAATCCCTCCGAGCACACCATTTCTTAATATTCTGCATGTTTTTAAACATTATCGCTCCCATTATGGTAAAATAAATACTTGCTTAAACACGCTAGGAGATTTGATTTTGGCATTACCCGTTTATTATGATAAAGACATTGATTTAGGCGTTATCCAATCCTTACAAGTGGGCATTATCGGCTATGGCGCGCAAGGAGAAGCCCAAGCGCTCAATTTGAGAGACTCTAAAGTAAAAGTGCGTATTGGCTTGTATCAAGGGAGTTTGAGCGTTCCAAAAGCAAAAGCAGAGGGCTTTGAGGTGCTAGAAGTCAAGGAATTAGTCCAACAATCTGATCTGATTATGGCGCTTCTTCCGGACGAATTGCATAAGGAAGTGTTAGAAAAAGAAGTGATCCCTTTTTTAAAAGAGGGGCAAATTGTGGGCTTTGCCCATGGTTTTAGCGTGCATTTCAATCAGGTTGTTCTTCCAAAAGGCGTGGGCGCGATTTTAGTCGCGCCAAAAGGGCCCGGGAGCGCTTTAAGAGAAGAATACCTTAAAAATAAGGGCTTATACCATCTAATCGCCATAGAGCAAGAAAGCTCAAAATACAACGCTAAAGCGGTGGCTTTAAGCTATGCTAAAGCGATGGGCGGAGGGAGAATGGGGGTTTTAGAAACGAGCTTTAAAGAAGAATGCGAGAGCGATTTATTCGGCGAGCAAGCGGTTTTGTGCGGAGGGTTAGAAGCGATTGTAAGAATGGGGTTTGAAACTTTACTCAAAGCAGGATACCCTGAAGAATTAGCCTATTTTGAATGCGTGCATGAAGTGAAATTGGTGGCGGATTTATTGCATTATAAGGGGGTAGAGGGCTTAAGGAAACACATTTCTAACACCGCTGAATTTGGGGCGATTAAAGCTAGAGAGCCTATGGCAAATCTGTTAGAAAAACGCATGCAAAAAATCTTAAAAAAGATTCAAAACGGCTCATTCGCTAAGGATTTTTTACTGGAAAAGAGCTTGAATTACCCCAGGTTAAACACAGAGAGGAAAGCCCTTAAAGAGACTAAAATAGAACAAATTGGGGAAATTTTACGCGCCCCATTCAATCATAAAAAATAAATCATTAAATTAAAAGGAATCATATGGCAATAGTAGTTACTATCACTTCAGGCAAGGGGGGCGTGGGTAAAAGCACCACCACGGCTAATTTAGCGATCGGCTTGGCTGAGAGCGGTAAAAAAGTCGTAGCGGTTGATTTTGACATAGGCCTTAGGAACTTGGATATGATTTTAGGCTTAGAAAATCGCATTGTTTATGATGTGGTGGATGTGATGGAAAAAAATTGCAACCTTTCGCAGGCTTTAATCACGGATAAAAAGACTAAAAACCTTTCTTTTTTAGCGGCTTCACAAAGCAAGGATAAAAATATTTTAGATAAGGAAAAAGTAGCGATTTTAATCAACGCTTTAAGGGCGGATTTTGACTATATTTTGATTGATTCACCGGCTGGGATTGAAAGCGGTTTTGAGCATGCGATTTTGCATGCGGACATGGCGTTAGTGGTGGTAACGCCGGAGGTAAGCTCTTTAAGGGATAGCGACAGAGTGATTGGCATTATTGACGCAAAGTCTAATCGGGCCAAAAGGGGCGAAGAAGTGCATAAGCATTTGATAATCAATCGCTTAAAACCTGAGTTAGTGGCAAATGGCGAGATGATTTCTATAGAAGAAGTGCTTAAGATTTTGTGCTTGCCTTTAATTGGGATCATTCCAGAAGATCACCATATTATTTCAGCGACCAATAAGGGCGAGCCGGTGATTCGCACGGACTGCGAGAGCGCGAAGGCTTACCAACGCATCACCAGACGGATTTTAGGCGAAGAAGTGGAATATGTGGAATTTAAGGCTAAAAGAGGCTTTTTTAGCGCGTTAAAAGGGATATTTTCATGAGTTTGTTTGATTTTTTTAAAAACAAAGGGAGCGCGGCTACTGCAACAGATAGATTGAAATTGATTTTAGCCAAAGAGCGCACTTTAAATTTACCCTACATGGAAGAGATGCGTAAAGAAATCATTGCCGTTATCCAAAAATACACTAAATCTTCAGACATCCATTTCAAAACCCTTGACAGCAACCAGAGCGTGGAAACGATTGAAGTAGAGATTATATTGCCTAAATAGTTTAAAATGAAAAGCCATTTCCAATACAGCGCGCTAGAAAATATCCCTAAAGCCTTTGACATTCTCAAAGACCCCCCTAAAAAACTCTATTGTGTGGGCGATACCAAGCTTTTAGAAGCGCCTTTAAAAGTGGCTATCATAGGCACAAGAAGACCCACCCCTTACAGCAAGCAACACACGATCACTCTAGCCAGAGAGCTTGCTAAAAATGGCGCGGTTATTGTGAGCGGGGGAGCGTTAGGCGTGGATATTATCGCTCAAGAAAACGCCTTACCAAAAACCATCATGCTTTCGCCTTGCAGTTTGGATTTGATCTATCCTACGAACAACCATAAAGTGATCCAAGAAATCGTGCAAAACGGCTTGATTTTAAGCGAATACGAAAAGGATTTCATGCCCATTAAAGGCTCTTTTTTAGCCAGAAACCGCCTGGTGATCGCTTTAAGCGATGCGGTCATTATCCCCCAAGCGGATTTAAAAAGCGGCTCTATGAGCAGCGCGAGATTAGCCCAAAAATACCAAAAACCCTTATTTGTTTTACCCCAACGCCTGAATGAAAGCGATGGCACTAATGAACTTTTAGAAAAAGGGCAGGCTCAAGGGATATTTAATATTCAAAATTTTATAAATACCCTTTTAAAAGACTACCATTTAAAAGAAATGCCTGAAATGGAAGATGAATTTTTAGAATATTTTGCGAAAAACCCCAGCTATGAAGAAGCGTATCTCAAATTTGGGGATAAGCTTTTAGAATACGAGCTGTTGGGTAAGATCAAGCGCATCAATCATCTCGTGGTGTTAGCATGATTTTAGCATGCGATGTGGGGTTAAAACGCATTGGCATCGCTGCACTTTTAAACGGCGTTGTCTTGCCTTTAGAAGCGATTTTACGCCACAACAAAAATCAGGCCTCTAGGGATTTGAGCGATTTATTGAGAGAAAAAAATATTCAGGTGCTAGTGGTGGGCAAGCCCAATGAAAGCTATGCGGATACGAACGCACGCATTGAGCATTTTATCAAGCTTGTAGATTTTAAGGGCGAAATCGTTTTTATTAATGAAGATAATTCTAGCATAGAAGCTTATGACAATTTGGAGCATTTGGGTAGGAAAAATAAGCGGCTCGCTACCAAAGACGGCCGGCTAGACTCTTTGAGCGCTTGCAGGATTTTAGAGCGCTATTGCCAGCAGGTTTTAAAAAATCATTAGATCTGATTGCAATTTGATTATAATAAAGTCTAAATTTTTTAATAAGGGAGAAGCGTCATGTTAGGGAATTTCAAAAAAGCTATTTTTAGGGTTTTATGCTTGTGTTTATTGGGGGGGGGTTAATGGCCAAGCCAAACCCTGAAGAGCTTTTTGATTTGGGCGTAAAGAGTATTGAAGCGAAAGATTACATTCAAGCTAAAAAATATTTTGAAAAAGCATGCGATTTGAAAGAGGGTAGGGGGTGTGGTGCTTTAGGGGATCTGTATGATGATGTAGAAAAAAACTTAATAAAAGCCGCTCAACTTTACACTAAAGCGTGTGAGTTAAAAGAAGGTGTGGGGTGTGGTAATTTGGGGGTGTTATATTATAATGGGGATGGGGTGAAACGGGACTCAAAAAAAGCCGCTCAATATGTCTCTAAAGCCTGCAAATTAGGAGATCAAGAAGCATGCAAGGCGCTCAAAGAAAAATAAGGGACAAAAAGCATGCGATAGCCTCACCTAGAAACTATCCCGCAAAAGCCCTATTTTAGGGGGATAAGGGTATCGCCAAAATGCCCCCTATTCTTTTAAGAAAATATTTTACTAGAGAGTTTTAATCTTTTTTTGGTATTCTTTTAGGGATCATTAGTTTTAAAAACTCTTTAAAAACGGATAATAATGAAAATCATGCATCAAGTCAAGGATTTTTTAGATTTTTGCAAACAAACGATCCACAAAAATTCTAGTGAAGCGTTTCAAAAAACCAAACGAGCGCTTTTTAAAGAAAAATCTCAAAAAATCAGGGAGCAAGCGGTTAAAATCGTGGAAAAACGCTTGATAAAAGAGAACATGCAACTGAGCGATTTTAATGAAGAAGAATTGAAAATCATGTTTGAAGCGGAAGAAAAAAGGTTGTTAGAGCAAATCCACGCTAAAGAATTGAAAGAAAAACAAGAAAAAACCACCAAGCATTTTAAAGAAGTTTGGGAAAAGGGCGAAAATGAGCAAGAAAAATAGCGTGATTTCTGGTTTAATGAATTTTTTTAGCGAAAAGAATGAACGCTGGCTGTTAGCCCACAGGCACACGAGAGGGTTTGTGATAGTGGCGTGGCTTTTTAGGTTTAAAAGCATTGCGTTTTCTATTTTCATCACTCTATTGGTTATTTTAGTGGATATTTGGGTTTATAGCGATGTGCGCCAGTTTTTATTGGACACTTCTAGCTCTTTTATTTGGCTTTTGATCGCTTTACTGATCAAGTGGGGCGTGATTGTCATAAGCGCGCGCAAATGCTACCAATTCAGCCAAAAAATGTTTGCGCTCATTCAAAGAAAAAGGCGGATTAGGGAGAATTTGAAAAACCGCCCCACTCGCAAAGACACCAAAAATGCGGGAAAACTCTCTAGCATCGCTGAAGAAATCATTTCAAAAAAACAAGAAGAGTCCCGCCACAAAGAAGATTCTAACAATGAAAACCATAAAGACAAGCTTTCTAACATTACCGAAGAAATGATTCTCAAAAAACAAGAGGAATTGAAAACTAGAAAGGATAAGGGGGATTTAAAAAAGCATACAGAAAATCTTAATCAAAAAACCCCCCAATAAAAATAATCAAAAAATAATCAAAAAATAATCAATAAAAGCAATCAGGGGATAATCAATAAAAAAGGGGGTTAATCTTTTAAAAAAGGCATGAAGCGTTCGGGCATTGGGGAAGCGATTTTGTAGATCGCCCCTTTAAATTCAAACTCTAAACTAGAGGCATGGAGCATGAGTAATGGGGCGTTGTTTTCACGCTTCAATTGAAGGTATTCTCTAGCGTTTTCATCTGCCACCCCATAAAGCCCCTCGCCCACGATCTTGTGATTTATACTGCTTAAATGCAAGCGGATCTGGTGTGTGTGCCCGGTGAGCGGGGTTATTTTAAGCAAGCTTATATCCAAAAAAGGGTTATAGCTTAAAGGCTCAACAAGGGTAATTGAAGGCTTGCCTAAAGGAGAAATTTGAGATCGAATGCGCAAGTCTTTCTGAATGTTTTGTGGCGTTAGAATGGGCTTATCTATTATGATACTTTTATCCACCAACCCATGCGTTAGCGCCAAATAAGTTTTTTCCACTTTTTTTTGCATGAAAAGCACTTTTAAATCCTTAGCGCTCTGTAAGGTTTTGCCCGCTAACACTAACCCGCTCGTTTCATAGTCCAGTCTGTGGGCTGGGTGGGCGTTTTTACCCAAATGCGATTGGATACAATCTAATAAGCTTTCATGGTAAAAATAGCCTTTAGGGTGGGTATAGACTTGAGCGGGTTTGTCAAACACGCCAAAATCCTTAGTCTCAAAAACAAGCGTTTGAGTTTTTTCATTGGGCTTGAAATGAATCAAGCGAACGACCCCTTGAATCATTTGAGATTTACGCACGGCTTGTTGGTTTTGTTTTAAGCGTTGCTTGTCAAGGTGCCGTTGGGCTTCTTTTAAAGAGCATTTTAAAACATCGCGCACCAAAAACAAGGCTTTGGTGGGTTTTAAAATTTCAAATTCTTCTTCAACAAAAGGCACTACAACAAACTTTTAACAAACATTTTAGGCTCATTAGAACACTCATCTAATTCCACGCTAAAAAGCACGCTCACCTTTTCGCCCGCTTTCAAAAACCGCTCAGCGCTAAAATAAATAGCCTCTTTGACGCATTCTTTATCCTTAAAACGCAGAATTTGGTGGCTTTCTTTAATGATTTTTTCTTCTATGACTTCTAAATTTTGCGCCTGGAATAAAGGCTCAGGGTTTTCTTGCCCATAAGGTTCGCCCATCTCTATAATCTCTAAAAGCTCTCTGTCAATGTCTTTCAATTTGAGCGTTAAAGGGGGTTCTGTTTCATAAAAAGGTAAAACTTTAAAATCAAAATTTTCTAAAGTTTCAAAGAGCGAGACGATATTGTTTTTTCCAACGCTCAACCCGCACGCTTGCCTATGCCCTCCATAGCCGAGCAATAAAGAAGAAACCCCATTCAAAGCGTCAATGAGATCAATGTTTGGAGAGCTACGCCCACTCCCCTTATACACCCCTTCTTTAAAGGTAAAAACCAGGCTTGGCTTTTGAGTGGCTTCCACTAATTTTGAAGCCACGATCCCAAGCACGCCCTCATGCCAATTATCCTTAAAAGCGACGATGATTTTTTCTCCAACCATCGCATGCTTAAAGGCTTCTTCAAAAACCTGCTGTTGGATCATTTTACGCTTCATATTGCATGCTTTCAAGCGTTCATACAAAGAATAGCCATCTTGAAAATTATTCGCGCTTAAAAAATCTAAAGCCATTTTCGCATCTTGCATGCGCCCTGCGGAATTGATTAAAGGGGCGATATTAAAAGAAATATCGCTCGCTTTTAAAGAGCGTTTTCTAAAAACTTCTCTTTGGCGTAAAAACCCCATCGCCCCTAAGGATTCTTTTTGCAAAAAATACAAGGCTTTAGAAACTAAAAAGCGGTTAAAAAAAGTCAAAGGCATCATATCAGCAATAGTCGCCACGCCCGCTAAGCATAACAACTCACTAGAACGGCTTTTTTCTTTGCCCAAAAGCTTGTGGATACCATAGCACAAATAAAACGCCACCAACGCCCCGCACACTTCCTTTTGGATAAAATCACAATCCGATTGCTTGGGGTTGATCACCGCATAAGCGTCTGGGACTTCTTCATGGTGTAAGCAATGGTGATCTGTGATGATAAGGGTGTAATTTTTTTCTTTGCAAAATCGCGCGGCTTCAAAGGCGCTAATCCCGTTATCCACCGTGATGATTAAAGGGGCGTGGTGTTTTTCTAAAAATTTTTTAGAAATCCCATAGCCATCCATGAAGCGATTAGGGATTGCAATGCGGACATGCTTATAGTTCAGGCTTTCAAAAAATTTTGCCATGATAGTAGAGCTAATCACGCCGTCAGCGTCATAATCGCCCACCACTAAAATTTCTGTGTTTGCACGCATGGCTTCTATGATTTTGAGCGCGGCTTTTTTCAAGTCTTTAAATAAAAAGGGGCTAGGAAACCCTTTTTCATTATAAGCGATAGAAGCCATGCGCTCTTTGATTTGAGCTTTAAGCTTTTGTTTCATTTGTTAGGTTAGGATTTATGAAGAGCGCTCTTAATGAAATCCAAAATAATAGGGTTAGGGCTTTGCAACCTGGAGGTGAATTCCGGGTGGAATTGCACCCCCACAAAGAAAGGGTGATCTTCTAGTTCAATCGCTTCAATCAAATGATTCGCCCCAAAGCCCACCACTTTCAAGCCCTTATTTTCCCACTCTTGGCGGTATTTGGGGTTGATTTCATAACGATGGCGGTGTCTTTCTTTAATGCTAGGCTTTTTATAAGCTTTTTCTAACAAGCTGTTTGGCATAATTTCGCATTCGTATTCCCCTAATCGCATGGTGCCACCCAATGGCGAATTATAGGTGCGCACCTGTTTTTGGTGGTTTTGATCCATAAAATCTTCAATCAAATACACCACAGGGTATTCGCAGCGTTGGTTAAACTCCGTAGAGTTAGCCCCTTTTAAACCCAAAACATTGCGGCAAAACTCCACGATCGCTAATTGCATGCCCAAACAAATCCCTAAAAAGGGGAGTTTTTCTAGCCTAGCCCTTTGAATGGCGCAAATTTTGCCCTCAATCCCCCTTTCTCCAAAGCCCCCAGGCACTAAAATCGCATCAACGCCCTCTAAATCCGTCTTTTCGTTAAAATTCTCGCTATCCAGCCATTCAATATTGACTTGCGTATCCAAATGCGCGCCCGCATGGATTAAGGCTTCAATCAAGGATTTATAAGATTCTTTTAAGCTTAAATACTTGCCCACAAAACCAATTTTGACCTTGTGTTTAGGAGCGATAATCTTTTCTACTAAAGTGTTCCAAGCCGCCATTTTGGGGTGTAGTTTATTCAAGTTAAAGCGTCTGGCAATGGGGGTCAAAATGCCTTCTTGCAAGAAAAGAATGGGGCATGCGTAAATGCTTTTAGTGTCTGTGGCCACAATCACGCTGTCTTGCTCCACATCGCAACTCAAAGCGATTTTCTTTTTCAATTCTTTATCCAAAGGCTTAGGCGATCGCGCCAAAATGATTTGAGGGGTTACGCCAAGACGCCGTAATTCTTGGACGGAATGCTGCGTGGGTTTGGTTTTTAGTTCGTTAGTGGTTTGGATATAAGGGATCAAGGTTACATGCACATTAATGACTTTTTCATTCCCTAATTCCAATTTAAGCTGGCGGATCGCTTCCAAATAAAACATGCCCTCCATATCGCCCACGGTTCCGCCCACTTCCACGATTAAAAAATCCAACCCCTTAGCCGCGCTTTTAATGCGCCTTTTGATCTCATCGGTTACATGGGGGACGATTTGAATGGTTTTGCCTAAATATTCCCCTTTCCTTTCGTTTTCTATCACGCTTGAAAAAATCTGCCCGGTAGTGAAATTATTCAACCTGGTTAAATTCCTGTTCAAAAAGCGTTCATAATGCCCGATGTCTAAATCCGTTTCAGCGCCATCGCTAGTTACAAACACTTCCCCATGCTCTAAAGGGCTCATGGTGCCTGGATCAATATTAATATAAGGGTCAATCTTCAAAATAGAAACCTGGTAATTGCAATGTTGTAAAAGCGTAGCGATTGAAGAAGATGAAATCCCTTTCCCTAGAGAGCTTAACACGCCCCCTGTAACGAATATAAATTTGGCTCTATCCATAAGTTATTGCGTTCCTTTGATTTTTACTTCTTAAAATTGTAGTCTAAAAAGGGTTAAAAAGCTTTAAAAGAGGGCAAAAATTAAAGCGATTTCAAAAAAAAAAAAAAACAATTTCAGTTTCTTATTAGCTAGGTTTGATTAAAATAAAAAGCTTTTATGCGTTTAAACTTCATTGTCTTAAATTTTTTTAAGAGCGATTTTAAAGTTCGTTGGCGTATTAATATCCAGTTTGAATGAACTGACTAAAAGGGTTTTAAATAATGGCTGAAAATTCTTTCAAAAATGTTTCCACACAACCCAAACCATTTTTTTTATTACCAGTGAAAACCCTGTTTCTTTTAGGAGGCGTTTTTAGCGCATTTTTTATCCTTATTGTTGGCTTGGTTTTTTTTGATTACGCTAATTCAATGGATAACGCCATTTTTAGCTTGATGCGTTCAAATTCTTCTAGCCCTATTTTAGATCAAACGCTCCGACGCGTTGTTTTTTTAGGTTCTTCTCAATTCGTGTTGCCTTTGAGCTTGTTAGTGGGGGTGTTTTTAAGCCTTTATCGCAGAAATTTAGCGCTTGGGGTGTGGTTTGTGCTAAGCGTGATCTTATTTGAAGCCCTTTTAGAATCTTTAAAATACCTTTTTACACACTCCATTCAATGGCTTTCGCACAGCGCTAATTTCCCTAGCGCTATTGCGCTTTCTTTGACGCTATTTTATGGGTTGCTTGTTTTATTGATACCTCATTTGATCACGCATCAAATATTTCAAAACATTCTTTCTTATAGTTTATTTGGTTTGATTCTTTTGATAGGCTTAGCGCTGATTGTTTTAGGGGTGTCTTTTAGCAGTGTTTTAGGAGGGCTTTGTTTAGGGGCGTTAGGGGCTTGTTTTTCCATAGGGATTTATTTGAGCGTGTTCCAAAAGATCTAAGCGAACGGCTTAAAAGAATGAAAATTTTATCAAGGTTTTAATATTGGATTTAAAGATATTATTGCAACGGATTGTTGATTTTTTCATCAAGCTCAATAAAAAGCAAAAAATCGCCCTGATTGCAGCCGGGGTTTTGATCACCGCCTTGCTTGTGTTTTTATTGCTCTATCCCTTTAAAGAAAAAGACTACGCGCAAGGGGGTTATGGGGTTTTATTTGAAGGCTTAGACTCTAGCGATAACGCTTTAATCTTACAGCATCTCCAGCAAAACCAAATCCCTTATAAAGTCTCCAAAGATGACATCATTCTTATCCCTAAAGATAAAGTGTATGAAGAAAGGATCACTTTGGCTTCTCAAGGGATCCCTAAAACGAGTAAAGTGGGCTTTGAAATCTTTGACACTAAAGACTTTGGGGCGACTGATTTTGATCAGAACATCAAACTCATTCGCGCCATTGAGGGGGAATTGTCGCGCACGATTGAAAGTTTAAACCCCATTCTTAAAGCCAATGTGCATATTGCAATCCCTAAAGACAGCGTGTTTGTGGCTAAAGAAGTGCCTCCTAGCGCTTCAGTGATGCTCAAACTCAAGCCTGACATGAAGCTTTCACCCACTCAAATTTTAGGGATTAAAAATTTAATCGCTGCAGCTGTGCCTAAACTCACGATAGAAAACGTGAAAATCGTGAATGAAAACGGCGAATCAATAGGCGAGGGCGATATATTAGAAAACTCCAAAGAATTAGCCCTAGAACAATTGCATTACAAACAAAATTTTGAAAACATTTTAGAAAATAAGATTGTCAATATCTTAGCCCCTATTGTGGGGGGTAAAAACAAGGTGGTCGCAAGGGTCAATGCGGAGTTTGATTTCAGCCAAAAGAAAAGCACTAAAGAGACTTTTGATCCCAATAATGTTGTAAGGAGCGAGCAAAATTTAGAAGAAAAAAAAGAAGGCGCTTCTAAAAAACAAGTCGGCGGTGTGCCGGGGGTTGTGAGCAATATCGGGCCTGTGCAAGGATTGAAAGACAATAAAGAGCCAGAAAAATACGAAAAGTCTCAAAACACGACCAATTATGAAGTGGGTAAAACCATTAGCGAGATTAAGGGCGAGTTTGGCACTTTAGTGCGTTTGAATGCGGCGGTTGTGGTGGATGGCAGGTATAAAATCGCGCTTAAAGATGGGGCAAACGCTTTAGAATACGAGCCTTTGAGCGATGAATCGCTTAAAAAAATCAACGCTCTAGTGAAACAAGCCATTGGCTATAACCAAAATAGAGGCGATGATGTGGCGGTGAGCAATTTTGAGTTTAACCCTATGGCACCCATGATTGATAACGCTACTTTGAGCGAAAAAATCATGCACAAAACTCAAAAAATCTTAGGTTCATTCACGCCTTTAATCAAGTATGTTTTGGTGTTTATAGTGCTATTTATTTTCTATAAAAAAGTGATTGTGCCTTTCAGCGAACGCATGCTGGAAGTGGTGCCTGATGAAGATAAGGAAGTGAAATCCATGTTTGAAGAAATGGATGAAGAAGAAGATGAATTGAACAAATTGGGCGATTTGAGAAAAAAAGTAGAAGATCAATTAGGGCTTAATGCAACCTTTAGCGAAGAAGAAGTAAGATACGAAATTGTCTTAGAAAAGATTAGAGGGACCCTTAAAGAGCGCCCTGATGAAATCGCAATGCTCTTTAAACTCCTAATCAAAGATGAAATCTCTTCAGACAGCGCGAAAGGCTAAAAAGATAAAAGGTTAAAAATGGCAACCAAGCTTACCCCCAAACAAAAGGCTCAATTAGACGAACTTTCCATGAGTGAAAAAATCGCTATTTTACTCATTCAAGTGGGCGAAGACACCACAGGCGAGATTTTAAGGCATTTAGACATTGACTCTATTACAGAGATTTCTAAGCAAATCGTGCAATTAAACGGCACAGACAAGCAAATCGGCGCGGCGGTTTTAGAGGAATTTTTTGCGATTTTTCAGTCTAACCAATACATCAATACCGGCGGTTTAGAATACGCTAGAGAGCTTTTAACCAGGACTTTAGGGAGCGAAGAAGCTAAAAAAGTGATGGATAAACTCACTAAAAGCTTGCAAACGCAAAAAAACTTCGCTTATTTAGGCAAAATCAAACCCCAACAACTCGCTGATTTCATCATTAACGAACACCCTCAAACCATTGCCTTGATTTTAGCCCACATGGAAGCCCCTAATGCGGCTGAGACTTTGAGCTATTTTCCTGATGAAATGAAGGCTGAGATTTCTATTAGAATGGCGAATTTAGGCGAAATATCGCCCCAAGTGGTTAAAAGGGTTTCCACGGTGTTAGAAAACAAACTAGAATCGCTCACTAGCTATAAAATTGAAGTGGGTGGCTTAAGAGCGGTGGCTGAAATCTTTAACCGCTTAGGCCAAAAGAGCGCTAAAACCACGCTCGCTCGCATTGAAAGCGTGGATAACAAGCTCGCCGGCGCGATTAAAGAGATGATGTTCACTTTTGAAGACATATCCAAACTAGACAATTTCGCTATCAGAGAGATTTTGAAAGTAGCGGATAAAAAAGACTTGTCTTTGGCGCTAAAAACTTCTACCCAAGATTTAACCGATAAATTCTTAAACAACATGAGCAGCAGGGCTGCAGAGCAGTTTGTAGAAGAGATGCAGTATCTTGGCGCGGTCAAAATCAAAGATGTGGATGTGGCTCAAAGGAAAATCATTGAAATCGTGCAGAGCTTGCAAGAAAAAGGCGTGATCCAAACCGGCGAAGAGGAAGATGTCATTGAATAGCCGTAAAAACTTGATCCAAAAAGACCATTTGAATAAGCATGACATTCAAAAATACGAATTTAAGAGCATGGCAAACTTACCCCCTAAAACTAATCCTAATGGCGCGTCTTTAGAAACGCCTAACCCAGAAGAGCCTTTGGAAAAAAAAGCGATAGAAAACGATTTGATTGATTGCTTATTGAAAAAAACCGATGAGCTTTCAAGTCATTTAGTGAAATTGCAAATGCAATTTGAAAAAGCCCAAGAAGAGAGCAAAGTTTTGATTGAAAACGCTAAAAACGACGGCTATAAAATCGGCTTTAAAGAGGGCGAAGAAAAAATGCGTAACGAACTCACTCATAGCGTGAATGAAGAAAAAAACCAGCTTTTGCATGCGATCACGGCTTTAGATGAAAAAATGAAAAAATCAGAAGATCATTTAATGGCTTTAGAAAAGGAACTGAGCGCGATTGCGATAGATATAGCTAAAGAAGTGATCCTTAAAGAAGTGGAAGACAACAGCCAAAAAGTGGCCTTAGCTTTGGCTGAAGAGCTTTTAAAAAATGTTTTAGACGCAACGGATATTCATTTAAAAGTCAATCCCTTGGATTACCCTTATTTAAACGAGCGTTTGCAAAACGCTTCCAAAATCAAATTAGAGAGCAATGAGGCTATTTCTAAAGGAGGCGTTATGATCACTAGCTCTAACGGGAGCCTTGATGGGAATTTAATGGAGCGCTTTAAAACGCTCAAAGAAAGCGTGTTGGAAAATTTTAAGGTGTGATTTTGCAAAATAAAACTTTTGATTTAAACCCTAATGATATTGCAGGCTTGGAGTTGGTGTGTCAAACGCTGCGGAATCGTATTTTAGAAGTGGTGAGCGCTAATGGGGGGCATTTAAGCTCTTCTTTAGGGGCTGTGGAGCTGATTGTAAGCATGCATGCCTTATTTGATTGCCAAAAAAACCCTTTCATCTTTGACACTTCGCACCAGGCTTACGCTCACAAGCTCTTAACCGGGCGCTTTGAAAGCTTTAGCACTCTAAGGCAATTTAAAGGCTTGAGCGGCTTTACTAAACCCAGCGAGAGCGCATACGATTATTTCATTGCCGGGCATAGCTCCACTTCGGTGTCTATAGGCGTGGGGGTGGCTAAAGCTTTTTGTTTGAAACAAGCGCTAGGCATGCCTATAGCTTTATTGGGCGATGGGAGCATTAGCGCAGGGATTTTTTATGAAGCCTTAAACGAACTGGGCGATAGGAAATACCCCATGATCATGATTTTGAACGATAATGAAATGAGTATCAGCACGCCTATTGGAGCCTTATCCAAAGCCCTTAGCCAGCTGATGAAAGGCCCGTTTTACCAGTCTTTGCGCTCTAAAGTTAAAAAAATCTTAAGCACCTTACCTGAAAGCGTGAATTACTTAGCGAGCCGTTTTGAAGAATCTTTTAAACTCATCACCCCAGGCGTGTTTTTTGAAGAATTGGGCATTAACTATATAGGGCCTATTAATGGGCATGATTTGAGCGCGATTATTGAAACCTTGAAATTAGCCAAAGAGCTTAAAGAGCCGGTGCTAATCCATGCGCAAACCTTAAAGGGCAAAGGCTATAAAATCGCTGAAGGGCGCTATGAAAAATGGCATGGGGTGGGGCCTTTTGATTTGGATACCGGCTTGTCTAAAAAATCCAAAAGCGCGATTTTATCGCCCACTGAAGCGTATTCTAACACCCTTTTAGAATTAGCCAAAAAAGATGAAAAAATCGTAGGCGTAACCGCTGCGATGCCTAGCGGCACAGGATTAGACAAGCTCATTGACGCTTACCCTTTGCGCTTTTTTGATGTCGCTATCGCTGAACAACACGCCCTGACTTCTAGTAGCGCTATGGCTAAAGAGGGGTTTAAACCTTTTGTGAGCATCTATTCTACTTTTTTGCAGAGGGCTTATGATTCCATCGTGCATGACGCTTGCATTTCTAGCTTGCCGATTAAATTAGCCATTGACAGGGCTGGGATCGTAGGCGAAGATGGCGAGACGCACCAAGGGCTTTTAGACGTGTCGTATTTGCGCTCTATCCCTAACATGGTCATTTTTGCCCCACGAGACAATGAAACTTTAAAAAACGCCGTGTATTTTGCTAATGAGCATGATTCAAGCCCTTGCGCGTTCCGCTACCCTAGGGGATCGTTTGCACTAAAAGAGGGGGTTTTTGAGCCTAGCGGTTTTGTTTTAGGCCAAAGCGAATTGTTGAAAAAAGAAGGCGAAATTTTACTCATAGGCTATGGTAATGGCGTGGGGAGGGCGCATTTAGTCCAACTGGCTTTAAAGGAAAAAAACATAGAATGCGCTCTTTTGGATCTCAGGTTTTTAAAGCCCTTAGATCAAAATTTAAGCGCGATCGTTGCCCCTTATCAAAAGCTCTATGTTTTTAGCGATAATTACAAGCTTGGGGGGGTGGCTAGCGCGATTTTAGAGTTTTTGAGCGAACAAAATATTTTAAAGCCTGTTAAAAGCTTTGAAATCATGGATGAATTTATCATGCATGGGAACACCGCTTTAGTGGAAAAATCCTTAGGCTTAGACACAGAGAGTTTGACTGACGCTATTTTAAAAGATTTAGGACAAGAGAGATGAAAGAAAAGACGCCTACGCCAATGAAAAATATCCGCAATTTTTCCATTATCGCTCACATTGACCATGGTAAAAGCACTTTAGCGGATTGCTTGATTTTTGAATGCAACGCTATCAGTAACAGAGAAATGACGAGCCAAGTGATGGACACTATGGACATTGAAAAAGAAAGGGGCATTACGATTAAGGCTCAAAGCGTGCGCTTGAATTACACTTTTAAGGGGGAGAATTATGTTTTAAACCTCATTGACACCCCAGGGCATGTGGATTTTAGCTATGAAGTGTCTCGCTCTTTGTGTTCATGCGAAGGGGCGTTATTAGTGGTAGATGCCACTCAAGGCGTGGAAGCGCAAACCATTGCAAACACTTATATCGCTTTAGATAACAATTTAGAAATTTTACCGGTGATCAATAAAATTGATTTGCCGAATGCGAATGTTTTAGAGGTCAAACAGGATATAGAAGACACGATAGGGATTGATTGCTCTGGCGCTAATGAAGTGAGCGCTAAAGCTAAGCTAGGCATTAAAGATTTGTTAGAAAAAATCATTACGACCATTCCTGCCCCTAGCGGTGATTTTAACGCTCCCTTAAAAGCGCTCATTTATGATTCATGGTTTGACAATTATTTAGGGGCGCTAGCGTTAGTGCGTATCATGGATGGGAGCATCAACACCGAGCAAGAAATTTTGGTGATGGGAACGGGTAAAAAACATGGCGTTTTAGGGCTATACTACCCCAACCCTTTGAAAAAAATCCCCACCAAAAGTTTAGAATGCGGTGAGATTGGCATTGTGAGTTTAGGGCTAAAGAGCGTTACGGATATTGCGGTGGGCGACACGCTCACAGACGCTAAAAACCCTACCTCTAAGCCCATTGAGGGCTTTATGCCGGCCAAACCCTTTGTTTTTGCGGGGCTTTACCCTATAGAAACGGACAGGTTTGAAGATTTAAGAGAAGCGTTATTGAAACTCCAGCTTAACGATTGCGCTTTAAATTTTGAGCCTGAAAGCTCTGTGGCGCTTGGCTTTGGCTTTAGGGTGGGCTTTTTAGGGCTATTGCACATGGAAGTGATTAAAGAAAGGCTGGAGAGGGAATTTGGCCTTAATCTCATCGCTACCGCTCCCACGGTGGTGTATGAAGTGCATTTGACGGATAATAGCATCAAATATGTCCAAAACCCTAGCGAACTGCCCCCTGAAAACCATATCGCTTGCATCAAAGAGCCTTTTGTGAGGGCGACGATCATCACGCCGAGTGAATTTTTGGGTAATTTAATGCAGTTATTGAACAATAAAAGAGGCATTCAAGAAAAAATGGAATATTTGAACCAATCTCGTGTCATGCTCACTTATTCCTTGCCAAGCAACGAAATTGTGATGGATTTTTACGACAAGCTCAAATCTTGCACTAAAGGGTATGCGAGCTTTGATTATGAGCCGATAGAAAACAGAGAGGCCCATTTAGTGAAGTTGGATGTGAGGGTGGCAGGCGATGTGGTGGATGCGCTTTCTATCATTATAGATAAAAACAAGGCGTATGAAAAGGGGCGAGCATTAGTGGAAACGATGAAAGAGCTTATTCCAAGACAGCTTTTTGAAGTCGCTATCCAAGCGAGCGTGGGGAATAAAATCATCGCCAGAGAGACGATTAAATCTGTCGGTAAGAATGTAACGGCTAAGTGCTATGGGGGCGATATTACACGAAAAAGAAAACTCTTAGAAAAGCAAAAAGAGGGTAAGAAACGCATGAAAGCTATCGGTAAGGTGGAGCTTCCCCAAGAAGCGTTTCTAGCGATATTAAAGATTGATTAGGGCGTTTAGCTTCTATGGCAAAACATAAGAACTATGAAATTTTAAATCTCATAGGCTATGCTTTGGCGAAATTTGATAATGACTTTATTAAAGAATTTGGTTTTTCTACTAAAAACGCCTTTTTTGAATATTGCGTTCAAATCGGCTTAGCTAACACGACTGGCGTTATCAAAAATCGCATGGATTTATTTGATTATTTTTTTCCTAACAAACGTAAAGGTTGGTGGCAAAAAGGCGATGCCTATATCCATAGAAAATTATGGATTGATAGTTTGTTTAAAGATGAAGACGCTAAAGGTTTTAGCCATATTGTGAAATGGTTTTTACAAGAACAATACGGAATCAAAGATTTAGGCATTACCCCTAACGCTTACCTCAAAACCCGCTATAAAAGCATGCAAGAAACGGGTTTAGAAGCCGAATTGTATTTTTTAAACCACTATAAAAACATCAAAATATTCTCTTGTGGGCATTTAAAAGACATGCGTCTTTTTGGCGATGGGTATGATTTCTATATTCAAACCAACAAGCAGGCGTTTTTAGTGGAAGTTAAGGGGATTAGAGAAAAGCAAGGGGCATTGAGATTGACCCAAAAAGAATACGAACAAGTGCAAGCGTATAACCATGATTATGTGCTTGTGGTGGTATTGAATTTGAGTGAAAAACCCCATCTTTTATCCATTGCTAACCCCTTAAAGCATTTAGAATTTAAGGCATGCGAGAGGAAGCAAAAAAGCATTTTAGAATACCACTTAATAGGGCAAATAAAATAACTTTGAATTTTACAGGGGGCTATAGGAGTGGGGTTCAAATTGATAGGAATGCCCCCAAACGCATTTACAAATACACCAAAAAAGATTGCGATTTGATTTTAGGGATAGACACTCGCACGAGCGAATGCTATATTATCCCTATTGAAGACACACAAGAATGGGGCAACACAAAGAGTTTGTCGCAACTCCAACACTATAAAGAGAATTGGCAAATTTTGATTGACTTGGCGTTGGAGTAAGAATATAAAACTACATTCACAAACAAGAAAAAAGATTTCTTTAGATATAGTGTTGGTTATGCCAAAAAGGCACAATCAAATTAGAAAAGAATGACTTGCTCTTAAACCCTAATTTAGTGGAAGCAGAAAGAAAATTTTTACAAGCTTTTAAAATGGTTCTATCTTAAAATGAACGCTGATAATCAAGTGGGTAATCAAAAAGCTTGATTGGGGCGATAAAAACATTAAGGGAATTAGAAACCAAGCCGACACTCTCTAACCATTACAGAGACGGCATCAACTATAGCGTCTCAAACCTTAATGGGATTAGATCTTATCACAAACGAGCTTAAAACACAAGAGCCATAACAAGAAAAATGGGGGCGTTTGCTTACAGAATACCACAAAAAAGAGCGTTTTAAACAACAAACGAAATAATTAAAATTGAATTATTGTTGAGTAGTTAGTGGCTATAAAGAGAAGCTTGCGATTGTTTCGACTTTGCAAGCGATTACAAAAGAAAAGACATTTAATTCTTTAAACTCTTTTAAAACTAATGCTATACAAAAAAGATTAACAAGGCTTTTAAAAAGCATCATTAGGGAGTTAGGGTATCGTAAAAACCCTCCTATGAATTTTAAAATCGCCAAAAGTCTAAGCTTTTGCGGCGAGTTTGTTGATCGCTTCAGCGTTCATGTCGTCTTGGTGGGTTTTTAGTACTTTAGAATACATGTCCAAAAAGCGGTTGATTCCAATCAAAGCGCTCATCTCACGCACCGCATTGACATTGCTTTTTTCTAGCATGTATTGTTTTAACGCACCAGAGTCAGAGACTTGATGAACGCCTTCGCCCTGATAAGTATAAAGGTTTTGCCCTATTTTTTTAAGGTTTTTAGGTTCGCTAAAACTCACTAAAGCTAACGCGCCCGCTTGAATTTGGGCTTCATTATCCCTAAAAGTGATTCCGCCATTTTGATCCACTTCAATTTCAGCGTCAGGCATGAGCATGATCCCTCCTTTTTCGTTCAAGCCCGAACGAGAAAGCACCCTAAAGCCATTAAGAGTAACTAAAAAGCCGTCTTTATCCACGCTAAAATGCCCATCTCTGGTATAAGCGACGCCCTCATTAGTTTGTATCGCAAAATAGAGGTTAGGGCTTGTTAGGGCAAAATCTAGGGGGTTATGCGTTTTTTCAAACGCGCCAAGACTCCTATCGGTATAGATTTCTGATAAAATAGGCACACGATTGAGGTTGCGGTTTAAATACTTCGCACTCGCTTTGGTTTGATCTTCTAAGGGCAGTTGCTCTCGGTATTGTTGGTAAAGCCTTAAAAAATCGCCTATAATCGCATCGTCTCTTTTAAAGCCATTGGTGTTTAAATTAGCTAAATTATTAGAGGTTAAATCCAAGCGGTTAAATTGTGTCGCCATAGCCCCTGTGGCTGCATAATACCCATTTTGCATGCAAGAATCCTTTTAAAAGGAAAAATTATAGCAAAAATTAAATAAAAACAGATTCATTCCAAATAGGTTTTTTTAGGGAATATGATAACCATAACCATAAAGATAACAATACTCAACATGACATAGCCCACAAACCCCCATTCAAAACCATGTTGTTTGAACTCTAACGCTACATAGCTTGCGCTCCCTCCAAAAAGCGCATTAGCGATCGCATAGGCCAAACCCACGCCAAGCGCTCGCACATGTTCAGGGAATAATTCCGCTTTAATGACCCCAGCAATGCAAGTGTAAAAACTCATGCTGCTTAATGCGAGTATTTCATAAAATAGGGCTTCATACACGCTAGTGGCATGCTTGATGCCATAAAAGACAATGGGCGTTACAATAAGCCCTGTGATCGCAAAAACCATCAGCATTTGGGTGCGTTTGATTTTATCTGCAAGCATCCCGCATAAGGGTTGAAAGAAGATGAAATAAGAGAGCGCTAAAAGCATGATGAAACTGCTTTCTTTAGGGCTGAATGATGAGCTGTTGGTTAAAAAGATTTTTAAATACACCGTAAAAGTATAAAAACACAAACTCCCTCCCATAGTGAGTCCAAAAACTATCATTAAGGCTTTTTTATGGTGGAGCAATTCCTTCAAACTGCCTCTTTGGGTTTCTTCTTTAATAGTGGTTTTGGGAGTTGTTTTGCTATCCATGGTTTCTTCCATGATATTTCTTAAAAAGAGCGAGAGTAGGGCTAATATACCCCCTAAAGCGAATAAATAACGCCAAGCAAACGCGCTGATTTGCTCATGCGTGTAAATATTTTCAACGATAAAGAGTGAAAAAATAGCTAAGAGTTGCCCTCCAACTAAAGTTACATATTGAAAAGAGCCATAAAAACCTTTTTTACCATTCTTGCCTAATTCAGAGAGATAAGTAGCGACCACGCCATATTCTCCTCCCACGCTAAAGCCCTGTAAAAGCCTGGCTAATAATAAAAACAAGAACGCCCATTCCCCTACGATTTCTTTAGTGGGGAGCAATGCGAGCAAAAAAGAGCCTAGCGCCATAAGGATAATGGAATACACCATAGAAGTTTTACGCCCCTTTTTATCCCCCAATTTACCAAAAAACAAACTCCCCAAAGGGCGCATGAAAAACCCTAGCATAAAAACCAAAAAAGCTGAGATGAGCGCTAAAGTGGGGTCATTGGTGTGGGTAAATTCCTTAGCGAAATAAGGCGCTAAGAACGCATAAGCGTAAAAGTCATACCATTCCACTAAATTACCTGAACTAGCGGCTAAAAGGGATTTTAAGGGTTTTTTGGTGGCGGGTTGAATCTGGGGGTTCATGGCTATCCTTGAACATGAAATTTTTAGGTAATTTTACTAGGAGTTAGGGAAACCACAGATAATATTTGATTAATAGATGAAAGGTTGGTATCGTTTGTATCATTGAGAAAAGTTTTTGTTTTTAATGAAGGATTGGTGATAAAGTCTAAAAAATGTGCAAAGGCATTTTTAAAATCAATAATAAAGGGCTTGCAAAAAGCGGGCGGTAACTTTTTAAAAATTAAAAATAATGTTTCTATTGCCAATATCCAATGAAAACAAAGCCTAAAAGTTTTGCAAAATCTCTCTGTTGCCTTTGGCGTTTCTTGGGGATAAAAAGCCTTGAGCTTCTAATTCGTCAGTAATGGTGGCGGCTTGGTTGTAGCCGATTTTTAATTGGCGTTGTAAAAAACTCGTAGAAGTGATCTTTTTTTCTAAAATCACCGCTTTAGCCCTTTCTAAAATGTCATCGCCTTGATAGTTAGGGGTGTCTAAAGGCATGCGCGATTCTTCTAGCAAGAAATCTTTATCATATTCCACCTCTTTTTGGGCTTTAATAAAATCCACGATTTTTTTGATTTCATCTTCAGTAGCAAAGGGGGCATGCAAGCGCACTAACCCGTTTGTTCCTGGGGGGGTAAAGAGCATATCGCCCCTTCCTAGCAAGCTTTGCGCCCCATCGGTGTCTAAAATCACTTTAGAATCAATCTTAGTGCCTACCCTAAAACTCACCCTTGAAGGCAAATTGGTTTTAATCAAGCCGGTTACGACATCCACGCTTGGGCGTTGGGTCGCTACAATGAGGTGCAAACCGCTCGCGCGCCCCATTTGAGCGATTCTAGCGATAGGAAACTCCGCTTCTTTGCCCCCTGTCATCATCAAATCCGCTAATTCATCAATCACCACAATCAAATAGGGGAACGCTTCAACGCCGTTATTTGGGGCTTGCTCGTTATAAGAATCAATGGTTTTAACCTTGTATTCGCTCATTAAAGAATATCGGCGTTCCATTTCTTTAGCCACGCTTTGTAAAGCCCCAATAGCTTTTTTAGGGTCGGTGATAATGGGCGTGAGCAAATGAGGGATGTCCGCATAAATGCTAAATTCTACCATTTTGGGATCGATCATCACTAATTTGAGTTGATCGGGGGGGTTTTTATAAAGTAAGGATAAAATCATCGCATTCACGCCCACGCTCTTACCGCTTCCTGTTGTGCCGGCGATGAGCAAGTGAGGGAGCTTTTTTAAATCCGTGATGAAAGGGTTACCCACAATGTCTTTGCCTAAAGCTAGAGTTAGGGGCGAGCTGGATTTTTGAAACAATTCGCTCTCTAGAATTTCTCTTAAATAAATGATCTGGCTTTGGCTGTTAGGGATTTCAATGCCAACGACATCTTTACCTTTAATGGGGGCTTGAATGCGGATGGATTCAGCGCATAAAGTCATCGCTAAATCATCGCTCAAGCCTAAAATGCGGCTCACCTTAACGCTAGGGGCTGGGCGGAATTCAAAAGTGGTTACAATAGGGCCTGAATAAGTGCGGATAATATCGCCATCAATTTTAAAGGTGCGTAGCTTGCTCAATAAATCCTGGATTTTTTGATCAATCTCGTTTTCGTCTAAAGAAGTGTCTTTCAAACAAACCGCATTCAATAATTGCGTTGTGGGAAGCTCATAATCTTTGGGTTTTTGCACTTCGCCATAATCCAATCCGTCTAATATCTCTTTATTTTCGCTCAATTCTTTAACCATAACGGGTTTTTTAGCGCTGGTGGGGGTTAGTGGGCTAAAGTTTGGAGCGTTTTGTATTTCTTTTTCTTCTTTGAGATTTTCTTGTATCGTTTCTTCTATCATTTCTTCTTGCGCGTTTTCTTGTGGGCTTTCTTCTTTTTTTGGGTGGTTTGGGGCTTTGTGGTTTTGTGTTTTGTTGTCATTTTCTGTGTTGGGTGCAGATGCGGGCATGACGGGTGCTGACATGATAGGTTTGAGTGTGGTGGGTTTGGGCGTGGTGGGCGTAAGAGTTTCTTTTGTAGGCGTGGGTTCTCTTTCTTTAGTTTCTTGTTGGGTTTTTTTTAAAGTGGGGTTAGACAAATCATCAAATCGGTTTCTTTTAGGGTAAATGGTGTAATGGGTAGGGGGGTGAGGGGAAATTTGGACTAAGCCTTCTTGCGGTTCTGAATCATTTAAAGTCGTGTTATAGGGGGTAGGGATCGCTAAAAACGATTCTTCGTTAGGGGTTTTGTGGTTTTCATCAATGGGGTTTTCTTTGAGATTTTCTTTTTCTTTGTCGTTGTTGGTTTCTTTTTTTTGAGAATCTGATGGGGTGTTTTCAAAACCCTCTTTTTTCAGGCTAAAATTAGGGCTAAAAGCCTGTAAGCATTGTTGATAAATCTCTTTTAAAAGGCTTTGTGTTTTGTTCATATAAGGATAAAAAACGCTTTTAGGGGGCAGTTTGAATAAAATCAAATAAGAAATAACTACCATAAGCATTATCAGCGCATAAAGCCCAAAGTCCCCTATAAAAGGGCGTAAAAACAAACGCGTGCTGTTGCCGATTTCCCCTTGATCCAACAGGCTAGATTGCAAAAAGAGCAAAGATAAAATGCCTAATAGATGCCCTAAAGTTTTTTCTAAAACGATTTCTGTAAAAGGGTTTTTAGTCTTGTATAAAAGGAATAAAACCCACGCTAAATAGGGTAAATTAATGAATGAAAGATACCCAAAATATTTTTTATTGATTGCGGCAAACCACACCCCAAAACGCCCCACTAAACCGCTATTACCTAGCCATGAAGATAGGGTTAAAAACGCTAATAAAACCCCTATGATTAAAGCTAAATAAAGTTTTTTAGATTTCATCGGTTGCACATGTCTTTAAAAGAGCAATACTCACAATCTTTAACCTCTAAAGTTTTTTCAAAATCAATTTCTTGCTTGAGTTTGGGGATAAGAGAAAATTCCAAATGATCCATTTTAGCCTGTAAAACAAGCTCGTCTTCTTCTACTAGTTCGCCCTTTCTCAAATCATAAAAAAAGGCTTTTATAGGATCTTTGTAGCCCAGATTTTTAAGGGCAAACGCATAGATGGCCATTTGATAATCGGTGCTGATTTGAGCGATTTCTATGGGACTTAAGCCTCCTCTTTGTGTTTTACTCATGTTGTCTAATTTCAAATCGTTTTTGAATTTGTAATCCAATAAAATAATCTCATTGTCAGCGGTTTTGTCAATCCTGTCTATACGCCCCTTAAAAACAACGCCTTGAATAATCGTTTCAAAGCTTTTTTCAAGATCAAGGATTTTGATTTTTGTATTAAAGCGTTCTTTTTCTTTAAGATAAAAAGCCTGGATTTTTTTGAGCGCTACAAGAGTGTCTAAACGCTCTTTAGGGGTAATGTTTTCTCTTGTTTCTAAGAGCCAAATGAGCCTCTCTTCTAATACATAAGGGTTTTTGTCTTTTTCATAAGCTTCTTTTAAAAGTTCATGGAGCAAACTGCCCACAGCACTATTATTTTCGTCTTTAGGGCTTTCTTTGAATCGCTTAATGTAATGGTAGTAAAAACGGCGCTTGCAAGTTAAAAAAGCGTTCAATGAGCTAGCGCTAAAGCTAAAATCTTTAGGGATAGTGGCTTTGATTTCTTCTTCTTGGTAGTCTTTTAAGGGGCTTGTTTCAAAAAGCGTGTAAGCGTCTTTGATAGGCTCTATATGCAAATTTAATTCTAAAAGCATGTTAGAGACTTTTGAAGTTTCGCTCTCTACATAAGAAAGTGTTATTTCTTTAGAGTTTTTAAAGAGTTGGTAGTAATAGTGTTTTTGCAAATTTTTCTTATCTAATAAAGTGGGGAGGTTGAGCGATTTTCTTAAAGCAGAATTTAAAAACAAATCGCAATCTTTAAGGCTTGGCACACAAGTTTCATTGAAATCTACAATAACGATTTTATCAAATTGCATGCCCCTTGTCTCTAAAGTGTCCATGACTCGTATTTTGCCCCCACTAGAATCGTCTAAGCGGAAGTTGGCTTCAAATTCTTGCAAATACAAATGCAATAAATCTTTAAGGCTGTAGTTTTTAAGCATGTCTTTTAGAAGATGATACTGGTGCATGATTTGAGAATGCGCTTCTTTTAAGGGCACTTTTTCTTTAGAGCTTTGTTGTTCTAAAAGCGGGAGCGTAATATTTTCTAAATCCAATAACGCAGATCCGCTTAAATTAAGATCGCTTGTTTGTAAATCTTCTAAGATTTTGACAAGCTCTGTATAATAAGGGCTGTTTTTAGTCCCTAAACCCATCGCAAAATTCAAATTGTTGTTTCTGTCTAAGAGTTTTAAAAAAGGCAAAAAATCCGCATTAGGCGTGATGATCGCCATTTTATTAGGGTCGTTATTTTCTTGCAAATATTCTTCTGTGGTTTGTAAAACTAAAGCGCCTTGTTTTAAATAACTAGAGTTGGCATAGAGCTTTGGCTCTATTTTTTGATCATTAAAAGTTTGAGAAAGGATCTTTTGGGTTTTAAAATCAATGGAATAATCGCAATCCGTCTCCAACTTGAGATTTAAAAATTCCAAGAATTTTTGGTTGTATTTATCGCAAGATAAGTGTAAAGTGATAGGCACTAACTCAGCCACTTCTAATAAGCATTGCCTTTCAAAAACGCTCATAAAGCCGTCTAAATGCCATTCAATGGAGGAAAAATGCTCAAAAAATTCTTTTAAAATGGTGGGCTTTTTTTGCATGATTTTGTCGTAAAAGCCTAATTCTTCTAGCTTTTTAACATAGCGATCATAAATCATTTCTAAGACTTCTAAATGCTTTTCATAATCCAAGTAAATGTCTTTAAAAGAAAGTTCATTGAGTTTGATGCAAGCAGAACTTAACTCATCAAACAAATCAAACAAAAAAGAAGTGCTTTCCAAATACCCTAAAAAGCTGTTTTCAAAAAGCAAAAGCCCTTCAAGCACGGATTTTTTTTCTTTAGCGATAGCCTTAATGGTGTCTATCATTAAAATTTGGCGCGCGCTTTTAGGGATTTTCTTTTGATTAGGGATGTAAAAAGCCTGTTCAAAAAAATTCCCCATGCTCATTGCGCTAGGCAAAAACCCTTCGCCTTGCTCTAAATAGAAATGCTTTAAACGCCTGGTAGAGCTAAAAACAAATAGGGGGGTTTTTTCTAAAAAAAGTTTTTCTAAGTTCATGCGTTGAGTAACCTTTTGGCTTGAATGGTGATGTTTTCAACGCTGAAGCCGAATTTTTCAAAGAGTTTATCGCCCTTTGCTGAACTCCCAAAAGAATCCATGCCAATGATTTTATCCGCAAAACGATACCACTCTATCGCACGGCTCGCTTCAATCGCTAAAACTTTACCTTTAAAAAGTTCTTTAAGATAGCTTTCATCTTGCTCTATCAACAAATCAAAGCAAGGCACGCTCACCACTTGAGTGGGGATATTTTCTCGCTCTAAAATTTGAGCGCTCTCTAAAGCTAAAGAAGCTTCGCTCCCGCTCGCAACGAGCGTGATAATGGGATCTTTAGAGTGGTGTTTAATGTACGCCCCTTTTAAAACCTGCTCTTTAGAAACCTCATCAAGCACGGGCAAATTCTGGCGCGATAAAATAAGAGCGCTAGGAGCGTTCAAACTTAACGCTACTTGCATGCAAGCCGTATTTTCAAAAGCATCGCTGGGTCTGAAAGCATAGAAATTGGGCAAAGCGCGTAAATGGCTCAATTGCTCTATGGGCTGGTGCGTCGCCCCGTCTTCGCCCACGCCAATGCTGTCATGCGTGAAGATAAAAAGGGCTTTTAGTTTCATTAAAGCGCTCAAACGCATGCTGGGCATTAAATAATCGCTAAACACAAAAAAGGTCGCACAAAAAGGCACAAACAAGCCATACGCCGCTAAAGCGTTAGTGATAGCCCCCATGGCATGCTCTCTGATCCCAAAATGCAAGTTTTGCCCTAAAGGGAAATCGCCAGAGTGTTTTAAATGCGTGTTATTGGATGGGGCTAAATCCGCGCTCCCCCCTAAAAATCCCTCGCATTCTTTAGCGATAGCGTTTAAAATCATGCCGTTACTCACTCTCGTGGCTAGAGATTCGCCTTTTTTAAAGGTGGGGTAATGGATGGCGCTAAAATCAAAATCCTTTAACGCATGGATCTTTTCTTTTGTTTTAGGGCTTAAGGATTTTTCCCATAAGGCTTCTAAGCTAACGCCCCTAACTTTCACTTCTTCAAAATGCATTTTGTTTTTTGGGCTAATGATAAAGCTTTCATCAGGGTTGATTTGAGCGTTTTCTTTGGATTGTTTTAACACTTCTTTATTTAAAGGCGAGCCATGCGTTTTTTCGCTTCCCTCTAAGCCAATAGCCCCCTTACCAATGATCGTATGAGCGATTAAAAGCGTGGGTTTATGGGATTTTTTGGCCTCTTCTAAAGCATCATTAATCGCTTGATAGTCATGCCCATCGCATTCTAGCACTTCCCAATTTTGTGCTAAAAAACGCGTTTTAACCTGTTCGCTAAAACTAATATTAATAGCGCCTTCAATGCTTATCTGATTGCTGTCATAAATCACAATGAGATTATCAAGGCGAAGGTGTCCGGCTAAAGAAGCGCTCTCATAGCTAATGCCTTCTTGCAAATCCCCATCCCCACACAAGCAATAGACTTTATGAGAAATGGCTTCTTTATCCAAAAGGTTTTGAGCGTATTGGCTCGCCATGCTAAAGCCCACAGCGTTAGCAAAACCTTGCCCCAAAGGGCCTGTGGTGATTTCAATGCCTTCAGTGTGGTGCAATTCAGGGTGTCCTGGGGTTTTAGAGTGTAATTGCCTGAAACGCTTTAAATCGTCTAAACTCAAATCAAAGCCCCACAAATGCAACAAACTATACGCTAACGCACTCGCATGCCCTCCGCTAAAAACCAATCTGTCCCTATTGAGCCATTTAGGGTTAGTGGGGTTTAGGTTTAGGTGCAAGCTTAAAACCACCATCACATCAGCTAACCCCAAGCACACGCCCGGATGCCCACTATTAGCCTTATCTATCATGTCCGCGCACAAAAAGCGAAGCGTGCTCGCCATGCTTTTTAATCGTTCTAAGTCAGCGTTACTCAATCGCATCAAATTTTTCCATTTTTAAGGTTTTTGAGAGTCATTTTAACACAAATTATCTCAAAATCTCTTTGGCCATTAAGATGTCTTGTTGGATCTGATTTTTAAGCTCTTTTAACGAAGAAAAACGCATGTTGTCTCGTATTTTTTGAACCCAACGCAAAGCGATTTCTTGGGGCGGGTTTTCTATAATAGTATCAAGGACATGGCATTCTATGGCGAAATGTTGATCGGTGCTTAAGCGATTGCCTATAAAACTCACGCTTTTTTGATAAATTGGATCTTTTATTCTCACTAAACTCGCATACACCCCAAAACTAGGGAGGATAAAATCTTTAGTTTTAATATTTAAAGTAGGCGCTAATTCTTTATGCCCTAAGCCTTGATCGCTAATGACTTCCCCGCACACTTCATAAGGCCTGCCTAAGAGTTTGTTAGCCAAAGATAAGTCGCCATGACTCAGGGCTAGTTTGATCATCTTAGAATGCACGCTAATGTTTTGGACTTTCACTTCAGGCACAATAATGGTTTTTTCAAAACGCTCTTTTAAAAACAAAGCGTCATTTTGCCTCCCATGCCCAAACCTGAAATCATAGCCCACCACTAGGTGTTCTAAATTGGGGAATTTCTTTTTTAAAAGCTCTAAAAATTCTAGGGCGTTTAATTGCGAAATCTCTTCTAAATACACAAAAAATAAAGGCATGCCCACGAGTTTGGCGCGGTATTTTAGGGGGGTTAAATAGCCTTTAGTGTAATGTTTTTTTTCTATGATTAAAAGGGCTTTGGGATCTTTTAATTCTTTAAAAAGGGCTTGATGCCCTAGATGCAAGCCATCAAATTTACCGATAGCTAAGCTTTTAACCTCAGGCTCGCTTGAAATGGATAAAAAATTCAACATTCCCGTTTTTCCCTTTCACTAAGCTTTCTTGGATCTTTAAGATTTGAAAATTCTTTGTTTTTAAATGGTTTTTAAAGTTTTCTAAAGCGTTTAAAATGGCTTCTTTATCCATTACCACCCCCTTTTTATTACGTTTTATTTTTCTGCCCACTTCAAATTGCGGTTTGAAAAGCACCAAAAATTCACCGCTTAAAGGCACAATCGCTTCTAAAATACAATATAAAGAAATAAAACTCACATCACAAAGCACTAAATCAATTGTTTCTGGCGTTTTAAACCCTCTAATATCGCATTCTTCATAACATTCTATGCGCTTGTCTTGTTTCAAACTTTCATCTAATTGCATTTTCCCCACATCCACGCAAAACACCTTTTTAGCCCCTTTTAAAAGAGCCACTTGACTAAAGCCCCCCTTGCTCGCTCCCACATCTAAAACCACCTTTTCTTTAAAATCTATAAAGTGATTTTCTAAAAAAGCCCCTAATTTTTCCCCAGCCCTACTAACGAAAAGTTTTTCAGCGATGAGTTCAATCTTATCACCCTCTTTAACGATAAAAGAGGGTTTAGAAACCACTATTTTATTGACTAAAACCTGTTTTTTTAAAACCAACGCCTTAGCTTTTTCTCTGCTACCCACTAAATGCTGACTGAATAAAGCGTAATCTAAGCGCATTAAAATTGAGGTAAGGGGACTTGATAAGCGAAATTAAAAACAATTTTGCCTAAATTATAGGCATCAAGCTCTAGTTTGGCTTCTTGCACCGCTAAATAATCCAATTTATTAAAAGCGAGTAAAAAAGCTCTGCTCCACCGGTTCGTGGTTTCTAAAATGCCATCAAATTCATCTTTTGTGATTTCTCGCACCCATAAAGGCTCTGAGCCTGTAGGTTTTGTGCCAAAAAGTTCATAAGAAATATAGCCATCATCTATCCAATCGTTATTTTGCGTGAAAATCTCCACTAAAAAATACTCATGATCATAGTAAGTGCCGCTATCCACATCGTTTAAATGCGTAGCGATAGCCGTGATGATAGGCACATTATCTTGGGTGATTTCGCCTTTCCTGCTGGCTTGGATCTTTTTTTCTAAAACTAAGTCTAGCGTGTAAGTGTCTTCATTGAAATTGCTCACACACCCCAAACAAAAGAATAAAAACACCAGAAGTGTTGAGAGATTTTTCAAGCCCATTCCTTGCTAAAACCCATGCCATTTTTAGCTAAAATAAAACCTATATTATAACTAAAAGGGGGTTTTATGCCAAAAAAATGCCGACACTTGCTCCAAACCAGTGATTTAAGCCTAGATGAAATCAAGCTTTTATTGAACAAAGCGAGCGTTTATGCGAACGATTTTAACGCCGTATCTTTAGAAACAAAAGAAAAAATGTATAATAAAATCATCGTGGCGTTATTTTTTGAAAATTCCACCAGAACGGTGTCTAGTTTTGAAATCGCAAGCCTAAGGTTAGGGGCAAAAATAGTGAAATTAAACATGCAAACAAGCTCCACTTCAAAGGGTGAAACCCTGATAGACACTTTTAAAAATATCCATGCCATGCAGCCTGACGCTATCATCACACGGCATGCTTTTTCAAGCGCGCCTTTTAAATTAGCTGAATTTTCACAATGCCCCTTGATTAACGCAGGAAGCGGCACAAGCGCTCACCCTACCCAAGCGTTATTAGATTTGCTCACCCTTTATCGGCATTTTGGCGGTTTAGAAAATCTAAAAGGGAAGAAAATCGCTTTTATAGGCGATGTGAAAAATTCCAGAGTGGCTAATAGTAACATTAAATTGCTCCAACGGCTAGGGCTTGAGATCATGCTGTGCGCTCCAAGCTCCATGCTCCCTATCACTTCTTTAAAAACGACGCACAACGTTGAAGAAGCGATAGCATTTGCTGACATCTTAATGAGTTTGAGGACCCAAACCGAACGCCACAACGCGCCCATTTTTGCGAGCTTGAAAGATTACGGCAACGCTTATTGCATCACTCAAAAACGCCTAGAGGCTCACGCTAAAAATAAAGAGATCATTATTTTGCACCCAGGCCCGGTGCATAGGGACATTGATATAGAAAGCGCGGTGTTAGAAGACAAGCGATCTAAAGTTTTAGAGCAAGTCAAAAATGGCGTGGCAATGCGCATGGCGGTGTTGGAATTTTTGCTATTAGATTGATTATCAAACTTAAAAAATGCTTTTTAGCATTTTTTTAAAAAAATGGGTTTGGTTGTAAAACGGCACAAAAACCCCAATTTGATTAAATTTTGATTTACTTTATCTCATTTTATGATGAAATTAAAAAAATTTCGTTATAATCTAAAATAGTTGAGTTAATTAAAAGTAAATAAATAGATTGATTATGCTTCTTTGTTTTTTAGATCAGTTAAGAATTGTATAGTCTTTAAGATGTATTGGCTATTAAAAGGGAAAAAATGAAAAATAGCGCGCCTTTAAAGAATCAAGTTTTTTGTGGGTTATACGTTTTAAGTTTGAGCGCTTCTTTGCAAGCGTTTGATTATAAAATTGAAGTTTTAGCGGAGTCCTTTTCTAAAGTTGGTTTTAATAAAAAAAAGATTGATATTTCTAGGGGGATTTATCCTACAGAGACTTTTGTAACCGCTGTAGGGCAGGGCAATATTTATGCGGATTTTTTATCCAAAGGCCTTAAAGATCAAGGGCATGTTTTAGAGGGAAAAGTCGGTGGCACGCTAGGAGGGGTCGCTTATGATAGCACAAAATTTAATCAAGGTGGATCGGTTATTTATAACTACATCGGTTATTGGGATGGCTATTTAGGGGGTAAAAGGGCCTTGCTTGATGGCACGAGTATCCATGAGTGCGCGCTTGGATCTGATGGCAAGGTGATTGATTCTATAGCATGCGGGAACGCTAGGGCTAATAAAATCCGCCGTAATTATTTGATGAATAACGCTTTTTTAGAATACCGCTATAAGGATACATTTGCGGCTAAAGGGGGGCGTTATCAATCTAATGCTCCTTACATGAGCGGTTACACGCAAGGCTTTGAAATCAGCGCTAAAGTTAAGGATAAAAATGAAGGAAGCCATAAATTATGGTGGTTTAGCTCATGGGGTAGGGCGTTCGCTTATGGGGAGTGGATTTATGATTTTTACTCTCCAAGAACCGTGGTTAAAAACGGGCGCACTTTGAATTATGGTATCCATTTAGTGGATTACACTTATGAAAGGAAAGGGGTTAGCGTTAGCCCTTTTTTCCAATTTTCGCCCGGGACTTATTACAGCCCTGGAGTGGTTGTAGGCTATGATAGTAACCCTAATTTTGATGGCGTGGGCTTTAGATCCGAAACAAAAGCTTATATTTTGCTCCCTGTCCATGCCCCCTTAAGAAGAGATACTTATCGTTACGCTGTGAAAGCTGGCACTGCCGGGCAAAGCTTGCTTATTAGGCAACGATTTGATTACAATGAATTTAATTTTGGAGGAGCGTTTTATAAAGTATGGAAAAACGCAAACGCTTACATAGGCACGACAGGAAACCCTTTAGGCATTGATTTTTGGACCAATAGCGTTTATGATATAGGGCAAGCCTTAAGCCATGTGGTAACCGCTGATGCCGTCTCTGGTTGGGTTTTTGGTGGGGGCGTGCATAAAAAGTGGCTGTGGGGGACTTTATGGCGTTGGACTAGCGGCACTTTAGCCAATGAAGCGAGCGCGGCTGTTAATGTGGGCTATAAGATCAGTAAGAGTTTGACAGCGAGCGTGAAATTAGAATATTTGGGCGTGATGACGCATTCAGGCTTTACGGTAGGGAGTTACAGGCCCACGCCCGGCTCTAAAGCGCTTTATTCAGACAGGAGCCATTTGATGACAACTCTTAGCGCCAAATTCTAACCAATCGCTTTAAGCTGTTTATTAAAGCGTTAAAAATCCCTTAATAAAAACACTATAATACAAGTTTAATCAAATCCAAAGGTTAAGCATTTGAAACTCTTTTTCAGGCGTTATTCTAAATACCTTAAAGAGCATTATAAAAGTTTTATAGTGGTTTTGTTTTCTTCTTTAGTGGTGGCTTTAAGCACGGCTTGGGGGACTTATTTAGTCAAGCCCACTTTAGATGAAATTTTTATCAATAAAGACACTCACATGCTCAAAATCCTGCCTTTTTTAGTGATTTTGGCGTATTTGGGCAAGAGTGGGGGCATGTATTTAGGCACTTATTTCACTAACTTTATTGGGCTTGATATTGTCAAAAAAATACGCAACACTATGCTAGAAAGCCTTCTCAAAATGGAAATGGATTTTTTTAACAGGACGAAAAAGGGCGAATTGATCGCAAGAATCACCAATGATATAGGATTGATTAGAGCGAGTTTGTCCAATTACCTTTCAGAGAGCCTAAGAGAGGGGCTAACGATTGTCGGGTTAGTGGGGGTGGTGATCTATCAAAGCCCTAAATTAGCGTTAGTGGGGCTAGTCATCATGCCGCTAGCTGCTATTCCTATCAGTAAAATCATTCGTAAGGTTAAAAAACTCGCTAAATCCCATCAAGAGAGTAATGCCAAAATCACCGCTCGTTTGAGTGAAGTCTTTAACAATGTGGAAGCGATTAAAATCTCTAATGGCGAAAAGTTAGAGCATAAGGCTTTTGTGAAAGAAAATGAAGCGTTTTTTAAAATCGGTATCAAAAACATCGCCGTGGCTGAAATTTCTTCGCCTTTAATGGAGTTTTTAGGCTCAATCGCTATAGCGTTAGTGATCTATTTAGGGGGGAATGAAGTGATTAGGGGCCATATTAGCGTGGGGGCGTTTTTTTCTTTCATCACGGCCCTTTTTATGCTCTATACGCCGATTAAACGCTTAACTAGGATTGTTTCTAATTTTCAAGAAGCCTTAGTCGCTAGCGACAGGATCCATGAGATTTTAGAAAGAGAGCCGGCTATTGTTGATGGGGAATTGACGCTAAATAACGCCATACACACCATTGAATTTAAAAAGGTATGGCTGGCTTATGCGCTAGACAATCAAGAGCGTTATGTTTTAAGCGATATTAGTTTGAAATTCCAACAAAATGAAATCATCGCCCTAAAAGGCGAAAGCGGGAGCGGTAAAAGCTCATTAGTGAATCTGATCTTACGCCTTTATGAGCCAAGCCAGGGCGAAATTTTCATCAATGATCAAAAAATAGAGAGCATCACTCAAAAATCCTTAAGAGAAAAGATTAGCGTTGTCACTCAAAGGGTGTTTATTTTTAACGGGAGCGTGGCTGAAAATGTGGCGTATGGTTTAGAAATTGATGAGGTGAAAATCAAAGAATGCCTAAAAAAAGCTCAAGCCTTAGATTTTGTGGAAAAAATGCCTCATGGGATAGAGAGCGTTTTAGATGAATTTGGCGCTAATCTTAGCGGCGGTCAACGCCAAAGAATCGCCATTGCAAGAGCTTTGTATAAAGACGCTCAAGTTTTAATCTTTGATGAAGCCACTTCCGCTTTGGATAATCACACAGAAGAGAGCATCAAACAAAGCATTTTAGAATTGAAACAAAACCGCTTGATCATTCTTATTTCGCACAACCCAAGCACGCTAAAATTAGCCACTAAGCATGTGAAATTAGAGCATGGGCGTTTGACAGAATGCTAAGGGTTTTAAGCGTTGGTGTTGCTTTTATTTTACTAGGGTGTCAGTTTTTCAACAAAACCACACTCCATTTAAAATACAAAGATTACCCCAAAAATAGCGCTTTAAAAACCGCTTTCACTTTAACCCCCCCTAAAATCTTTTTTAACGCCCGTTTTGTGCCGCCCTTTTACCAAAAAGAATTTAAAAAAGCAATCGCCCAACAAATCGCTTATTTTTTAAAAGATAAAAGCACTTTTACCCTCAATGTTTCAGGCAATGTTTTTTTTTCTTTTGAAGAGAGTCCTAAAGATTTAAAAGCCATTAAAGAAAGGCTTAAAAAGACGATTGAGCCTAACGCTGACCCAAAATCCGTCATGCGTTTTTTAAACCTTCAAGCGAGCTTGATTTTAGAATGCACCCCGCAAACAACTTGCCCGTTTGACACCCTTTTAATCCCTACCGCTTTCAGCGTGCCTGTTTATTACGCTAATCGTTTGGGCGACAACCCCTCTCTTTTTTCCCAAGAAGATAAAACCTATCATAACGCTTTAATCAAAGCCCTTAATAAGGCTTACTATTCTCTTATGGAGGGTTTAGAAAAGCGTTTGAACGCTATAGAAAATGCAGAGTGGCTTTAAGGCATGAAAAAGATTGTATTTTTTATTTTTGTCATTTTGTTTTCGGTAGGGATTTATTTAATTTGGCATGTTTTATTGGAAAAAGCCTTAGAATTGAAATTAGCTACTTCAGCTAATGACTTGCTTTTAAAATTGTTGTCAATTCTTGGCGTTTTTTCAATATTAGTGTTATTTCAAGGCGTTATTTCTTCGTATAAGAAGCGCCAACTCAAACGCATTTTGCAAAAAATAGACGCCATGAACGGCTTTGAATTTGAAGAATATTCCAAAATCTTTTTCACTTCAAAGGGTTTTGAAGTTACAATCACTCAAAAAAGCGGCGATTATGGAGCGGATTTGATCATAGAAAAAGACGGCATCAAATGGGCGGTTCAAGCTAAACGCTACTCGCATAAAGTTTCGCCCAAAGCCATTCAAGAGGTGGTCTCTTCTAAAGCTTACTACGCTTGCGAAAAAGCTTGCGTGATCACCAACAGCTACTTCACGCAGGCCGCTCAAAAACTGGCTCAAGCTAACGGAGTGCTTTTGATTGATAGAGACGAATGGATCAAATTTTTGGGTGGGAAAAACGAATCTAGTTAAAAATTTTTTAGGGCAATTCGCAAAATAATCAAAAAACAAAACTTAAGATTTTCTAATTTAACAAAATATATTACAATTATCCAAAAAATATTATTTTATAAAAGGCGTGCTGTGAAATTGTGGTTTCCTTATTTTTTAGCGATTGTGTTCTTGCATGCGTTAGGTTTGGCGTTGCTCTTTATGGCTAATAACGCTTCGTTTTATGCGGCGGCTTCTATGGCCTACATGCTAGGGGCAAAGCATGCGTTTGATGCGGATCACATCGCTTGCATAGACAACACCATTAGAAAGCTCACCCAACAAGGCAAAAACGCCTATGGTGTGGGGTTTTACTTTTCTATGGGTCATTCAAGCGTGGTGATTTTAATGACCATCATCAGCGCGTTTGCGATCGCTTGGGCCAAAGAGCATACGCCGATGCTAGAAGAAATAGGGGGGGTAGTGGGGACTTTAGTTTCTGGGCTTTTCTTGCTCATTATAGGGCTATTGAATGCGATTATTTTAATAGATCTATTAAAAATATTCAAAAAATCGCACTCTAATGAAAGCTTGAGCCAGCAACAAAATGAAGAGATTGAACGGCTTTTAACGAGTAGGGGCTTACTCAACCGCTTTTTTAAGCCTTTGTTTAATTTCGTCTCCAAGTCGTGGCACATTTATCCTGTGGGTTTTCTTTTTGGGCTAGGCTTTGATACCGCTAGTGAAATCGCGCTTTTGGCCCTCTCTAGTAGCGCGATTAAAGTGAGTGTGGTGGGCATGCTCTCTTTACCCATTCTTTTTGCCGCTGGCATGAGTTTGTTTGACACATTAGATGGGGCGTTCATGCTCAAGGCGTATGATTGGGCGTTCAAAACCCCTTTAAGGAAAATCTACTACAACATCTCCATCACCGCTTTAAGCGTGTTTATCGCGCTCTTTATCGGGTTGATTGAGCTTTTTCAAGTCGTTAGCGAGAAACTCCATTTAAAATTTGAAAACCGCCTTTTAAGTACTCTACAAAGCCTAGAATTTACAGACTTGGGCTATTACTTGGTGGGCTTATTTGTAATAGCGTTTTTAGGCTCATTCTTTTTATGGAAAATCAAGTTTTCTAAATTAGAGAGCTAGATTTTAAGCCATCAAGTTATCGCTCAACAAATCTTTAAGGTTTTGATTTGAAAAACTTGACATAAAAGCTTTAGGGTTTGAAAGGCTTTCGCTCAAATAACTTAATAATTCTTTAATTTCGTTTAATTTTTCTTCCAAATAAGCTTGAAACCCGCCAACATTTTCCAATAAATTCAAAGGATTAGCCGCAATCATGGAAAAAACTTCATCGTTAATGGCAATGTTGAGCTGAGCGTCAAACAAAGGGGAGGCTAAAAACTGGCAATTTTCTACAATTTCTCGCAATTCCTGTTTGATGATAGAAGCTTGCAAAGCGTCTTTATCTTCTAAACCCATGCTCTTATTCAGGAGTTTTTTGCAAGCGATTTGCAAGACTTGCAACGCCCCAACGCTCTCGTTTATATTTTTCATGTCCCTACTGAATTTAGCGATTTGTTGGGATTTTTCTATCGCATTGGTTGTAAAATCGCTTGTTTCAACACCGCCCAAATGCTTTTGAAGAGTTTTTAAAATATCCATAAAAAACCTTTTAAATAGAATTGATCATTCACAAGCATTTTTCGTTCCTTTTTCATGGAAATTTTAAAAAACACCCTTAAAAAGGTTTTTAGGTATAATTAGCGATCTTTTAGTTTCAAATAGTAGAGAGATGGGATGAAAAAAATATGGCTTTTAGTGTGGGGTTTGTGTTCTTGGGTGTTTTTGCATGCGATAGAGATGATAGAAAAAGCCCCTACAAATGTAGAGGATAGAGACAAAGCCCCACATTTGTTGCTTTTAGCGGGGATTCAAGGCGATGAGCCTGGGGGGTTTAATGCGGCTAATTTATTTTTAATGCACTATAGCGTTTTAAAAGGCTTGGTGGAAGTGGTTCCCGTATTGAATAAGCCTTCCATGTTAAGAAATCATAGGGGCTTGTATGGGGATATGAACCGCAAATTTGCCACTTTAGACAAGAATGACCCTGAATACCCCACTATCCAAGAAATCAAATCCTTGATTGCAAAACCCAATATAGACGCTGTCTTGCACTTGCATGATGGTGGTGGGTATTATCGCCCTGTTTATGTTGATGCGATGCTCAATCCCAAGCGTTGGGGGAATTGCTTTATCATTGATCAAGATGAAGTTAAAGGGGCGAAATTCCCTAATTTGCTTGCTTTTGCCAACAATACGATTGAGAGCATCAACGCCCATTTATTGCACCCCATTGAAAAATACCATTTAAAAAACACGCGCACCGCTCAAGGCGATACAGAAATGCAAAAAGCCCTAACTTTTTATGCGATCAACCAAAAAAAGAGCGCTTTTGCCAATGAAGCCAGCAAAGAACTCCCTTTAGCATCAAGAGTGTTTTACCACTTGCAAGCCATTGAGGGCTTACTCAATCAGCTCAATATCCCTTTTAAGCGCGATTTTGAGCTTAACCCTAACAGCGTGCATGCCCTAATCAATGATAAAAGCTTGTGGGCAAAAATCAGCTCTCTGCCTAAAATGCCCCTTTTTAATTTACGCCCTAAACTCAACCATTTCCCTTTACCTAGCAACACTAAAATCCCACAAATCCCCGTAGAGAGCAACGCTTACATTGTAGGGCTAGTCAAAAACAAGCAAGAAGTGTTTTTAAAATACGGCAACAAGCTCATGACACGATTATCGCCCTTTTATATAGAGTTTGATCATTCTTTAGAAGAAGTGAAAATGCAAATTGACAATAAGGATCAAATGGTTAAGATAGGGAGCGTGGTTGAAGTGAAAGAGAGTTTTTATATCCATGGCATGGATAATATCCGCGCGAATGTGATTGGCTTTAGCGTTTCTAATGAGAGTAAGCCTAATGAAGCGGGTTATACGATTAGATTTAAAGATTTTCAAAAACGCTTTTCATTGGACAAGCAAGAAAGGATCTATCGCATAGAATTTTATAAAAACAACGCGTTTAGCGGGATGATCTTAGTGAAATTTGTGTGAATATAGATAAACCTTGCCAAAAGATCTAATAGTGTTTTTTAAGGCAACGCATGACATAACATGACAACCGCCAATAAAGGATAGTCATGCCAGACATTAGAAATCTTTACTTATCATTACTTGACTTAACAAAGAGGCTATGCAAAATAAGCAATAGACTTCGCATCATGCATTCATCTTGTTCTTTTTTTTAGCAAGGGAATATCGTGTTTTAGAAATAATGCATGAGATAATCCAAAAGGGTCCAAAAGGGTATGGATGGCTTAATACAGCGACTAGACAATGACTTAAAGGATGATTGCTCTTGCGTTCTTGTCCCTATTAAATATATACAGGGCTTATGCCTTGTTGGCAACATGAAACCTGACGAGTTATGCATATTGTTTATTAAAATCTGTGAACTGATTCGTTCGCAATGCAGAAGCAATCTGTCTCGTAGCTCCCTTTCTTTTATTGGTGGTGTAATTAGCGGCTTGAACAAGCAGATTCGTTTGTATCAAAAATGGAAATGAGAAAAGGAAAATGCGATAATTTCTTTCCCTTATTGTTATGATAAATCACCATTGAAGGGCGTAAAAACACCCAAACAAAGCATTAAAAGACACAATAACCCTTTTGAATGTTGCGGTATTTGGCTTATTTTTATACTAAACCACTTTCAACATTAATCCGCTACTTCTTACCACACCACTTCTATATCACACTACCTTTATTATATTACTTCTTGCCCCGCATCTAATAAAGCTTCCTTGATCAAATCCTGTGTCGCTGGAGCGTCAAATTCTACAACCACGCTCTTTTTTTCCACGCTCGCTTCAATAAAGCTCACGCCTTCAATTTCGCCCACAAATTTTTCAATTTTATCCACGCAATGGTCGCAAGTAATGCTTGGCACTTGAAAAGTTGCTTTCATTCAATGATCCTTAATTTTAAAATTCCTTAGCCTTTGGGAGTTTAAAACCACACTCACAGAGCTTAAGCTCATCGCTAAACCCGCAATCGCCGGGCTTAACATGATATTAGCCTTATAAAGAACCCCACAAGCTAAAGGGATAAACACGCTATTATAACAAAAAGCCCAAAACAAATTTTCTTTGATATTTTTAATGGTCGCTTGACTTAATTTAATCGCGCTATAAACCGATTTAATATCGTTGTTAAAACTCACAATGTCCGCTGCTTGCACGCTCACATCGCTCCCTTTAGCCATCACCACTGCCACATCGCTCATAGCAAGGCTAGGAGCGTCATTCAAGCCATCGCCTACCATCATCACAATCTGCCCTTTTTCCTTAAGCTCTTTAATCTTGTTGAGCTTGTCTTGTGGTTTAGCGTTACTGATATAGCCATCAATCCCTAATTCAAGCGCGCATTTTTTGACATTCTCTCTATTGTCCCCGCTTAAAAGAAAGGTGTTAATGCCTAATTTTTTGATTTGAGCGATATGCTCTTTCACGCCTTTTTTGGGCAAATCTTCTAAAACAAACACCCCTAAAAGCTCGTCTTCTTTTTCACTGATCACTCTACCCACAAACACTAAAATCCCGTTTTCTTTAATTTCTAGCGTGTTAATAGGGTTAAAAAACTCGCTATTGCCTACTTTAATGATCTCTTTAGCGCCTTGATAATCTGTTTTAGCGCTGATGCCAAAACCCGTTTTCACCTTAACTCCGCTAATGTCTTTTAAGGGGGCGTTACGCTCTTTAGCGTATTCTACAATCCCTTTAGCGATGACATGCTCGCTGCTCTTTTCAATACTGCCCGCTAAACTCAATAACTCTAATAATTCTATGTTAGAATGGACGCCTTTAACGATAGGTTTGCCGTTAGTGAGCGTGCCGGTTTTATCAAAAACGATCGTATTGACTAGCCTTGCTTTTTCCAAACTTTTAGCGTCTTTAAAAAATAAGCCTAAAGAACTCGCTTTTTGGTTCGCTACTAAAATACTCATAGGCGTAGCCAATCCTAAAGCGCAAGGGCAAGAAATCACTAAAACCGATACAAACACTTCTAAAGCGATTCCAAAATTCCACCAAAAATCGGGTTTAGGCGCGATGATGAGCCACACCACAAACGCTAAAATAGAAATAGCGATCACGCTTGGCACAAACACGCTTGAAACCTTATCCGCTAAGCGAGAAATCTCTGCCTTTGAGCTTTGAGCGTTATGGATCATTTCTATAATTTGAGACAAGGTGCTGTTTTTGTTATTTTGCGTGGCTTTCATTAAAAAACTCGTGTGGCTATTGAATGTCCCTGAAAAGACTTTATCGCCGACTTTTTTATAAACCGGCAACGCTTCGCCGCTTAACATGCTCTCATCTAATTCCCCTTCTCCCTCTATGATTTCACCATCTACTGCAATCGCGCTTCCAGGGAGGACTTTCAAAATATCCCCCACCACAATGCTATCCACTAAAACTTCAATCTGTTGGTTATTTTGCATTTTAAGGGCGGTTTTTGGGGCGTTTTTCATCAAGGCTTGCATAGCGTCTAAAGCTTTGTCTTTAGAAACATTTTCAATGCGTTTGCCCACCATCACAAATGTTAAAATCACGCACACGCTTTCAAAATAATAATGCCCATAAGACCACTGGCTTGTATAAACGAAATACAATTGCCACAAGCTTGAAATTAAGGCAGCGCTTGTGCCTATGGCGATAAGGCTGCTCATGTTGGGCTGTCTGTGCCATAAGGCTTTAAACCCTTGAATGTAAAAATCCCTCCCCAAATGCATGACAATGAGCGCGCCTATAAGCTGTAAGCAAGCGTTTAAAAAATTACTATGGTTGTTAATCGTAAGCAAGCTTTCAGGTAAAAGGCTAGGACTAAGCATCGCCCCCATAGAAAGATACACCACAAAAAGCGTGAAAATAACCGCCAACACTAATTTAACATTAGGGCTAAAAAATTCTTTTTTTTCTTTAGTGAGGGTTTTTTTAGGGCTATAGCCTAGCTTTTCAATGAGTTTAAAAATCTCGTCTAAATTGGTTTCGTTTTCGTTAAATTCAATGTTAGCGCTCTTGTTTAAAAGGCTCACTTCTATTTTTTTCACAAAACTTTTACGCCCTAACGAGCGTTCAATCCCGCTAGAACACGCCGTGCAAGTCATTCCCTCTATGTAAAAAGATTCTTTCATGCGTTCTTATTTTTATTAAAAATAATTTTTACCATTAAAAAGAGCCACCGAATGATGCCATAAATCAAATATAACCCCATAAACACGCTTAAAGCCTCTAAAGGGCGCACAAACACTAACGATAAAAAAATCAACACTAAGATGAAAAGCTTGAGATTCCATTTGACTTTTTTAAAATTAGGGTAGCGGATATTGCTCACCATAAGCACCCCCAACAAGACAATAAAGCTTAAAAATAACTTTTCTGTATTTCCTTTTAAAAAATGGTATTTGTTATCCAATAACACACAAAGCACCACCAATACCGCCGCAGCAGGAATAGGGATACCGATGAAAGAATAGGGGTCGCTTGTGTTGGTGCTGATATTGAATCGCGCTAATCGTATCGCTCCAAAAATCACAAACAACGCGCTCACCGCCATGCCTATGCGCCCAAAGTTATACCCCACATAAAAGTAAGCGATTAAGCTCGGAGCCACTCCAAAAGCGATTACATCAGCTAAGGAGTCAAATTCTATACCAAATTTGCTAGTGGTGTTGGTAAGCCTTGCGACACGCCCATCAAGCCCGTCTAAAATAAGGCTCGCTACCACTAACCAACACGCCATGGCAAATTGGTAACTGGAAGCGTAAAAAATACTCATCATGCCTAAAAAAATACTGCTAGCGGTAAAAAGATTAGGGAAAAGATAGAGAGGGTTAATAGGCATTAGAGATTCTTTGTAACTTGGCTTTTAGAATAGGAATAAAAACGATTTTAAAATCAATTATGGGAATAAAAATCTTACAAGCGCTAAAAAACTCACAAAAAAAGAGCGTTAGAGCAAACGCTTTATAACGCTGTTGATAAGTGCGGGTTTTTAGAAAACAGAATTTAAAAAAAAGCTTTAAACAAACAGAGTGTTTATCATAAGGCTTTAAACCCTTATCAAAAATCTGTTTGTAAGCTCGCACTTTTAACTCGCTTGCTCTTCTAAAGGGATCAAACGGCTTTCTAAATTGTTGGTGGTCTCGTATTCGCTGATGATTTCACGCACCCTCTCGCCTGTAATGACTTCTTTGTCAAACAATTCTTTGACCATGATTTCAATCGCTTCTCTGTAGTCGCTCAAGGTTTGTTTGACATGCTCATAGCGTTCTTCTAGCAAGTTTTTAATGAAAAGATCCATTTCTTCTGCGGTCTTTTCGCTAAATTCCCTACTGCTCCCATAACCACCTCCCAAAAAGGCGTTCCGCTGTTTTTCTAACACCATAAGCCCACTGACACTACTCATGCCGTAGTAACTCACCATGCCTTTAATAATATCAGTCGCCCTTTCTAAATCGTTGCTCGCACCGGTAGAAATTTCTTCCAAAAAGACATCTTCAGCCGCTCTCCCGCCTAAAAGCACATCAATTTCAGCGATGAGTTCGTGTTTTTGCATCAAGTATTTGTTTTCTTCGGGCGTGTTAAGGGTGTAGCCTAAAGCCGCCATGCCCCTTGGAATGATAGAGACTTTATTCACCCTAGCGCTCCCTTTAGTCATTTCAGAAATCACGGCATGCCCGCTTTCATGGTAGGCGACGATTTTCTTTTCCTTAGGACTGATGCGCCTACTTTTCTTTTCTAGCCCAGCAATCCCTCTTTCAACCGCTTCTTTTAAATGCTGTTGTTTGACTTCTTTTTGGTTGTTTCGTCCCGCTAAAAGCGCGGCTTCATTGATGATATTCGCTAAATCCGCTCCCGCAAGCCCTGCGGTGAGTTTGGCGACTTCTTGCAAATTCACATCATTAGCGAGTTTCACGCCTTTAATATGCACTTTTAAGATTTCTACCCTGCCATTAAAATCAGGCTTATCCACTAAAACCTGCCTGTCAAAGCGCCCTGGACGCATTAAGGCCGGATCTAAGATTTCAGGGCGGTTCGTTGCGGCTAAGACAATCACAGGCGCGTTTTCGCTCCCAAAGCCATCCATTTCGGCTAAGAGCTGGTTTAAGGTTTGCTCTCTTTCATCGTTCCCGCTCACCACGCCTCCAGCCGCTCGGCTTTTACCTATGGCATCAATTTCATCAATAAAAATAATGCTAGGGGCTTGTTTTTTAGCGGTTTCAAACAAATCCCTAACTCTGCTTGCCCCTAATCCCACAAACATTTCAATGAAACTGCTCCCTCCCATAGAGAAAAACGGCACATGCGCTTCGCCGGCCACCGCTTTGGCTAAAAGGGTTTTACCGGTTCCTGGAGGCCCTACTAATAACACGCCTTTAGGGATTTTAGCCCCTAAATTGGCGTATCGTTCAGGGTATTTTAAGAAATCTACGATTTCTACCACCTCTTCTTTGGCTTCTTCATTGCCCGCCATGTCATTAAAACGCACATTGGGTTTTTCAGCGTTAATGAGTTTTTTCGCGCTCCCCATGCCAAAAATACCCCCACCCATATTTTTTTGCATGCGGTTTGCCATAAACATCCATAGCCCTAAAATCACTAAAATAGGCATGAGCCACCCTAACATGTCCGTAAAAAAGTTAGACTCGCTAAAACCAGAATAATTGATTTTTTTCTCGTCTAACAAAGGCACTAAGGTCAAATCAGGCACTCGTTTAGCGATATAAATCACACGATTGTTGCCCTCTTTATGGCTGGCTTTGATCAAAGTTTGACCGATACTCACATTTTCCACTTCATTATTGCTGATGAGCTGTTTGATTTCATGGTAGCTCACATTTTTAGTGCTAGAAGCTAAGAAATTGTCCGAAAAACTGCCATCAGAATTGAAAGAGCGTAGAAAAAAAATGAGCAAAATCCCTCCAAGAACCGCAAGGATAATGGGACTTTGAAAAAAAGGTTTTTTAGGTTCGTTCGTTGGTTTCATTATAATCCTTAATTTATTGATTGTTTTCTAAGCAATTTTAGAGCGACCCATTCGTTACGCTGTCGCTGTTCTAAAACCTCAAATCCATTATAATAGATCTGTAAAACAGAGTTTAAATGGGTTTCTAAAATCCCTGATAAAATAAGAGTGTGGTTACAAAGCCGCACAAATTCACTATACAAACTCTTAATTACATCAGCGACAAGGTTCGCCACAATGATATCAAAACGCCCTTCAATTTTTTGCGTAGAGCCATAAATGACCTTATCTTGCGCTAATAGGGGTATTTGATTCAAGCTAAAATTTTTTAGGGTTTCTTCAACAGCTAAACTATCCGTATCGCAAGCTACTAAAGCGCTAACGCCTTGTTTTTTTAAGGCGATGCTCAAAATCCCGCTCCCACAACCCACATCTAAGGCGTTTTTGCGTTTTAAATCAAGGTTAGAGAGCAGTTCCAAACACATGGAAGTGCTTTCATGATGGCCTGATCCAAAGGCCAAAGCCGGATCGATCATTATACTATCATCTGTAGCGATATGGCTTGGTTTTTGATGCCAGCTAGGGTGTATGTAAAATTTGGCGCATTGCACCGGTAAAACAGCTTGTTTGTAGGCTTCTAGCCAGTCTTTTGAAGCCAGATTGCGTGAAAGGTAGAAAAAATCAAACTCGCTTTGCAAACTTTGCTTTAAGTTCAAACAAAACGCTTCTAACGCCGGAAAAAGCGAATCGCTCAAATTTTTTTCAGAGCGTAAAATAACGAAATTTTTGAGATGTGGGGGTTTTTCTTTTAAATTTTCTTTTAAATTTTCCTTTAGGGGGTCATGAGTGGCGAAATAACGCCAACTGGATTGGCTTACAAATTCAATGGTTTCTTCATCGTCAAACGCTTTTAAATTTTCTAAGCTTGATTCTTCTAAGGCTAGGTGTGTGGTGTCTAAAAGAAAGCTCTCAAAAAGCTCTCGCTCCTTAGGGAAGATAAAGAAAAACTCATAATACATTGGCTTTAACACTCAATCGTTTGTCCCTAAAACAACCTCTAATTTTTCTTTCAAAACTTGGGGGGTAAAAGGTTTCACAATGTAGTTGTTCACGCCCGCTTTCAAAGCCGTAATGACTTCGGCCTTACCGCCCTCTGTGGTGATCATAATAATAGGGATTTCTTTAAAACGGCTATCAGAGCGTACCTTTTTAACGAGATCCAAGCCGTTCATTTCAGGCATGTTCCAATCTGTAATAAGCACCTTAGTGTCCGCATTAGCGTCTAGTTTCTCCCAAGCTTCCACCCCATGCTCAGCTTCTAAAACATCTTCATAGCCTAAGCGTGAAAGTGTATTTTTAATAATTCTTCTCATAGTTGAGCTATCATCTACTACCAGTAGTTTCAAAGCACTTCTCCTTTTAAGATTGCATTTAAATTAGGCTCTTTTTAAACAGCCAAAGCGTCTCTAACGCCTTATAATAATAAATCATTCCAAATAATAGCATGTTTTGATTAAAATTACCTTGACTAACATTAATCATTGGCTGAGATAGAGCGTTCAATGAGCGTCCTTATTTGTAAAAAAATTCAGTTTGTTTGCTATGATAATAGTTCAAAAATAATAAGACACCCCTAACTTTTGAGCGTGATAAAGGGTCATTGGATGGTTTGAAAAAAGAAAGACAAGGATTTTACAAGCAAGTGCATTATTTAAGAATTTTAATACTGAGTATAAGTTTTTTAAATATTTTAAATGCTGAAAATTTGAGTTACATGTCTTCTTCTTATCAAATAGGCACGGTGTTTATGCGCCCTTTAAACACTAACAAGCTTTTACAAGGGGCTTCAATCCTTCAAGGCTATGAAGTGAATCCTAAAAACGATTGGGCTTATTCTAGGTATTATTTCTTTATAGATTATGGTAACGTGCTTTTCAATAACGATTCCACTTTGCAAGCGAACATGTTCACTTATGGGGTGGGAGGGGATTTTATGGTCGCCTACGCTAAAAACCCTATCAACCGCTGGGCTTTTTTCTTTGGCTTGCAACTGGCCGCTAACACATGGATACTCAACAATAAAGTCAAAGATTTGGTGGTGAATACTTGGGATTCATTAAAAGATTTCAATTTTCATAACACTTATTTCAGGGCTATCGGGAAATTTGGGGTGCAGTTTCGCACGATCGTTTTGTATCATAAGGTGGATGTAGAAATTGGCATGAAAATCTTTCTAACCCCTGAAAGGCGTAGCTTGTTTGAAAGGAGCTTTTTGTTTTTTGTTTCGCATTCGTGGCATTTTTAAATGGCGGAGAGAGAGGGATTCGAACCCTCGAAGGCTTGCACCTTACACGCGTTCCAGGCGTGCTCCTTCAACCACTCGGACATCTCCCCTTAAAAAGGAACTATTATAACTAAGATTTGTTTAAAAAGGGCTTATTTTAAAAGGAGTGAATCCTTAGAAATCACGCCATCTATTTGATTTTTAGCGCAAATTTCCCACGACTCTGTATCGTTTAAATCCATAGAAAACAAGATTTTGCTATCTAATAAGTAATTAGTGGCGTGTTGTTGGGCGAGTATGGCTTGCTTAATATCCTTAAAAATACAATAGAGCGGTTTGAAAGCGTTGAATAAAAAAAAGGCGTCCGTTTCTATCTTGTGCGATAAAAAGATCACGCTAAAATTGACGCTATTTTCACAGCAATACTTAGCTAATTCCAAATTTTTTGGGTGCGCTTCAAAACACACTATATCGTTATTGGTGCTAGAATGAATAGCATCGGTGTTTTTAATGAAAATAAAACGATCACTAGGGATTAAAGGGTGTCCTAAAATAAGCATATTTATCTCTTATCCTTCAAACAGGTTTCACTGCAATAGGCTACCGCCCCGCTGTAAATAGCGTCTTTGCTAGAGACATAGGTTTGGCATTTAGAGCATACAATCATGTGATCTTCTAATTCTTTGGGGGTTTGTTGCGCATAAGAGTGGTTGTCTTTGGGGTCGTCTTTGTGGGGTTTTTGCCTCAAAAACAAACGCCATAAAACCCACACAATAATGAGTAAGGGGATTAAAATTCTTAACATAAACTTTCCTTTGATTTGTAAAAATAAACTCGTTTTTGATGCATAAAGCATTCAGTGTCTTTACAAGCGATTTCATTCTTTAATTGCTCGCCTTTATAGAATAAAAAATACCCCCTATCTTTTAGGAAACATCGGCTTTTTTCCATCAAAAAAGAAGAGCTAGCGACCGCTCTAGAAGTGATTAAATCCACTTGTAAAAGATTTTGATAATCTTCTAAACGCTTTTTAACAATTTCAATATTGTTTAAAGGCAAAACGCTTTTAAGGTAGTTTAAAAAAGCCGCTCTTTTTATCCTTGGCTCTAAAAGAATGAACTTTACTTCAGGTTTTTCAAGGGCTAAAGGGATAGCAGGAAGTCCCGCCCCGCTCCCAATATCCAAGCAGCTTTTAAAATCTTTGACAAATTCTAAGGGTTTTAAAGCGTCTGTGATCTGGGGTTCTAACTCGCTTAAACATTTCGCACCGCTCAAGTTGTGCGTTTGATTCCATTCTAAAAGGATGCGCGCATAATCTTGCAATAAGGGGTTCATAAAATCAGCATCCCATCGCCATAAGAATAAAAACGATACTTCTTTTCTATGGCTATTTTGTAGATTTCTTTGGTTTTTTCTAAGCCTATCATCGCGCTCACAAGCATTAAAAGGCTAGATTTGGGCAAATGGAAATTAGTGAGCAAATAATTAACATGCTGGATAGGGTTAGCAAGATGCAAGAAAATATCGCATTCAAACGATTCTTGATTAGGGTTTTCTAAACGCTTGAAATATTCCACGCTCCTTAAAGCGGTCGTGCCGATGCATAAAATCTCTTGGGATTCTTGCAAAATTTCTTGGCTCTTTTTAGGAATATGCAAAACTTCTGTATGGATTTGATGCTCTCTAATATCTTTAGTTTCTACGCCAAGAAAAGTCCCAGCCCCCACATGCAAGGTCAAAAAAGCGTGCTTGAAGTCTTTCAATAATTTTTCTAAGGTATTTTGAGAAAAATGCAATGACGCCGTAGGGGCAGCCACCGCACCGATGTGTTTAGCGAACACGCTCTGGTATTCATGCGCATCCAAACTCTCATCCGCTCTTTTAATATAAGGGGGTAAGGGCATATGCCCGTATTGCTCTAAAAGCTTTAAGATATTTTCTTGATTTAAGGGGGTTTGATTGTCATAAAAAGCGATCAAGCGTTGGCCGTTATGGAGTAATTCTAAAACTTCAGCGTAATAATTTGCATCAAAAAAGATTTTGTCTCCCGCTTTGATCTTGCCCTTAATTTGAGTTAAAGCGGTATTGTCTTTAAAAAAGCGGTGGAAAAACACTTCGGTCGTTTTTGATGGCAAAAAGGCATGCTTAGATCCAAAAAGCCTGGCCTTCATCACTTTAGTGTCGTTCAACACCACAAGGGCGTTTTTAGGGAAAAAATCTAAAACATGCTCAAAAGTGGTGTGCGTGATTTTTTGCGAATGCCTTTCATATACGAGTAATTTAGCCTTTTCTTTGGGCAAAATGGGGTAGTTTGCGATCAATTCTTTAGGCAAATCATAATCATAGCTTTCTAAATCAAATTCTTTCAACTACGACTCGCTTTTTTCATTTTCTTTGGCGTTATTTTCGCTATCTTTTGCGTTGTCATTTTCGTTGTCTTTGGGAGCCGGATTGATTATTTTGGCGATCAAAATAGAAAGCCCATAAAGCCCCACTAAGGGCAACGCCATAAAGATTTGACTCACCACATCAGGGGGAGTGATAATGGCTGCTACAATAAAAATCACTACAATAGCGTATTTAAAATACGCTTTCAAGCTCGCATCGGTAATCAAGCCCACTTTAGCCAAAAAATACGCCAAAACAGGCAATTCAAACGCCACGCCAAAGCCTAAAATCAAGCGCGTGAAAAAGCTCACATAACTGGATGCAGAAATATTAGCCGCAAACACATCGCTCCCAAAAGTGGCTAAGTATTCAATGATGAAAGGGAACACCACATAATAAGAAAACGCCGCCCCAATTAAAAACATGCCGCTCCCAAAAAACACAAAAGGCAAAATCACTTTTTTTTCATTCTTGTAAAGCCCTGGAGCGATAAAGAGCCATAATTGCCAAAAAATAATGGGCATGGAAATGACAATAGCGGCTGAAAAACTGATTTTAACCGCTACCATGACCCCTTCAATAGGGGAGAGCTGAATGAGCGTGCCTTTATAAGAATTTTTAACGAATTCAAAAATACTTTTCCAAAAATGAAAGCACCCCAAAAACGCCACTAAAATCGTTCCCACAGAAACCATCAAACGCTTTCTTAGTTCCTGTAAATGCGGTTTTAAATCTTCAAACATGCTCTTTTTCTTTGTCGTGTTCTTTGGCGTTGTTATCGGTTGTTAATTGGACTTCTTTAGGAGATTCATCGCTTGAAACTTCTTTATTTAGGGCTTCTTCATTGGAAACTTCTTCGTTTAAATGGTTAGGGAGCGTGTTGGTTTCTAAACTGCGTTGATAATCTTGCATCAAATCCTGAATGCTTTTAATCTCATTTTCTGCAGTTATTTTAGCGTCTTCTAATTCTTCAATCTTAACGCCCTTAAGACTCTCCACTTTGTTTTCAAAGAGCTTTTGATACTCTAGGGTTTCTTTTTTGATTTCTTCAATATTGATTTCTTTATCCAAAGTGTCCTTAGCGTCATTGAGCGTTTTTTTAACCGCGCGGAAAAACTTCACCATATCCACGACAGCCTGGGGGAATTTTTCTGGCCCTAAAAAAATAATCGCTACAACCAACACCACAAGGATTTCAAAAAAGCCCATGCCAAACATAATAATTTATTTTTACACCCTTTAAAATTTTATCGTTATTGTAGTGTAATTTTCTTTCTAAACAAGATTAAAAAGTAAAAGTTTGAAATGAAAAGGGTTTAGGGAGAATATTCTCAAAAGATAAATCCTTAAAACAAACTTTGAGATCTTAAAGTGGGGATTTTTAAAAGCGCATGGGTTTTAGGCGTGGCGATTCTGCCTTTAGCGGTGCGCTCTAAATACCCATTAGCGAGTAAAAAAGGCTCAATCACATCTTCAATCGTGCCTTCATCTTCTCTCATAGACGCTGCAATCGTGTTTAAACCCACCGGTCGTCCTTGAGCGTTAGCCAATAAAGATAAATACGCCAAATCCGCTTCATCAAAGCCCAATTCATTCACGCCTAATTCATTCAAAGCATGCAAAGTGATGTTTAAATCCATTAAGCTTGAATTTTTGACTAGTGCAAAATCGCGCACCCTTTTTAAAAGCCTTAAAGCGATCCTTGGCGTGCCTCTACTCCTTTTAGCGATTTCATCAGCGCTTTCTTCTTTGATGTCTTGGTTGAGTTTGGCGGCGGCTTTTTTGATAATAAGGGCCAGTTCGCTAGGGCTATAAAATTGCATTCTAAAGCTCATGCCAAATCTGTCTCTTAAGGGGTTAGAGAGCATTCCAGCTCTGGTGGTAGCGCCGATGAGGGTGAAAGGGGGTAAATCAATTTTAATGGTTTGAGCCGCTGGGCCTGAGCCTATGATAATATCTAGCCTGAAATCTTCCATAGCCGGGTATAAAACCTCTTCAATCGCTGGGCTAAGCCGGTGGATTTCATCAATAAAAAGAATGTCTTTAGCTTGCAAATTCGTCAAAATGGCGGCCAAATCACCGCTTTTTTCTATCATGGGAGCGGCGGTGATTTTGATATTGGTTTCCATTTCTTTAGCGATGATATGGCTGATTGAAGTTTTACCCAAACCGGGCGGGCCAAAAAAGAGCATGTGATCCAAACTTTCTTGGCGTTTTTTAGCCGCACAAATAGAAATTTGCAAGTTGCTTTTAATCTTTTCTTGACCGATAAAATCTTCCCAAAGATTAGGGCGCAAACTCACTTCTTGAGAAGTTTCAAAATCCAAAGTTTCTAAATTGACTATCCGTTCTTTCATTTAATGGTAACTTTCTAATTCGTTAGGGAAGTTTCCCTTTTTCACATCATCAGCGTATTGCTTGATAGCGTTTTGAATCAATTCTTTCCCTTTGAGGTATTCTCGCACGAATTTAGGCTTAAAGCTATCAAAAAAGCCTAACATATCGCTCCACACTAAAATCTGCCCATCGCAATCCTTGCCGCTCCCTATGCCGATCGTGGGGATTTTGATTTTTTGCGTGATTTTTTGAGCGATAGGGGTGGTTATACCCTCTAAAACCAACAAACCCACCCCGGCTTCTTCCAAACTCAAGGCGTCTTCTAAAAGCTTTTTTTGTTGCTCTTCATTTTTGCCCTTAATCTTATAACCTCCATCAAGACGCACGAATTGGGGCATTAAGCCAATATGCCCTACCACGATAACGCCCTCATCAGTGAGCGTTTTAACCAGTTTCGCTTTTTCTTTCCCCCCCTCTAGTTTGATCGCACTCGCTTGGGTTTCTTTATAAACTCTAATGGCGTTTTTTAGGGCTGTTTTTTCATTTTTATAGCTTCCAAAGGGCATGTCTGTGATGATAAAAGGAGTCTTAGCGCCCGCGCACACGGCTTTGGTGTGATAGAGCATCATTCCCACACTCGCGCTTAAAGTGTCGTTTTGGTTGAAAAAACTCATATTCAAACTATCGCCCACTAAAATCACATCCACTAGCGGATCAAATATTTGAGCGAATAGTGCATCATAAGCGGTAATAGCGATGATTTTTTCGTGATTTTTTTTAGCTTGGAGGTGGTTGAGAGTGATTTTTTTAATTGGGGCGGTTTGCATGCTCATTAAAAATCCTAAGTGTTAAATATAGTGGCATTGTAGCATGACTTTATTGGGGAGGGTAAAAATTTTACTCTATTTTAACCGGTCATTTTAATTATTTTAGTATAATTGAAAGAAACTTTTAACAAACAATTCAAGGGATTTAGCGATTTTGGGTCTTAAAAAACATGTTATTTTATGGTCTTTAATGGGGTTTTATACGGGATTGAGTGCACTTGATTATGACACCCTAGACCCAAAATATTACAAGTATATCAAGTATTATAAAGCCTATGAAGATAAAGAAGTTGAGGAATTGATCAGAGACTTAAAAAGGGCGAACGCTAAAAGCGGGCTTATTTTAGGGATCAATACCGGGTTTTTTTACAACCATGAAATCATGGTCAAAACCAATAGCTCTAGCATCACCGGGAATATTTTAAATTATTTGTTTGCCTATGGCTTGCGTTTTGGCTATCAAACTTTCAGGCCGTCGTTTTTTGCGCACTTGGTCAAGCCCAATATCATTGGCAGGCGCATCTATATCCAATATTATGGAGGAGCTCCTAAAAAAGCGGGCTTTGGGAGCGTGGGATTTCAATCGGTCATGCTGAATGGGGATTTTTTATTGGATTTTCCTTTGCCTTTTGTGGGGAAATACCTTTATATGGGGGGGTATATGGGTTTAGGCTTGGGGGTTGTAGCGCATGGGGTGAATTATACGGCGGAATGGGGGATGTCTTTTAACGCAGGATTGGCTCTAACGGTATTAGAAAAAAACCGCATTGAATTTGAATTTAAAATTTTGAATAATTTCCCTTTTTTACAATCTAATTCTTCAAAAGAGACTTGGTGGGGAGCTATAGCAAGCATTGGGTATCAATATGTGTTCTAAAAAAATAAGAAATCTCATTTTATGCTTTGGTTTTATGTTGGGCTTGCACGCTGAAGAAAATACGGCTCAAGAGAGTATGACTGAAGAAAATACCCCTAAAGACGCTCCCATTCTTTTGGAAGAAAAACGCGCCCAAACGCTAGAGTTTGAAGAGAACAAGGAAGTTAAAAAGAATATTGATGAAAAAAGCCTGCTTGAAGAAATCCATAAGAAAAAACGCCAGCTTTACATGCTTAAAGGGGAATTGCATGAAAAGAATGAATCTCTCTTATTCCAGCAAATGGCTAAAAGTAAGAGCGGTTTTTTTATAGGCGTAATCCTTGGCGATATAGGGATTAACGCTCATCCTAACGCCCGATCTTATGAGAGCTTTGAACCTTTAAACAATATTCAAGCTTCTCCTTTGTTGTATGGCTTAAGGAGCGGGTATCAAAAGTATTTTGCTAACGGGATTAGCGCCTTACGCTTTTATGGGGAATATTTAGGGGGGGCGATGAAAGGGTTTAAAAGCGATTCTTTAGCCTCTTATCAAACCGCAAGCTTGAATATTGATCTGTTGATGGATAAGCCTATTGACAAAGAAAAAAGGTTTGCGTTAGGGATATTTGGAGGCGTTGGAGTGGGGTGGAATGGGATGTATCAAAATTTAAAAGAGATTAAAGGGTATTCACAGCCTAACGCTTTTGGATTAGTGCTAAATTTAGGGGTGAGCATGACGCTTAATCTCAAACACCGCTTTGAATTAGCCTTAAAAATGCCTCCCTTAAAAGAAACTTCGCAAACCTTTTTATATTATTTTAAAAGCACTAATATTTATTATATTAGTTACAACTATTTATTGTAAAGGCTAAAATGTTGAAATTTAAATATGGTTTGATTTATATCGCGCTCATCATAGGACTTCAAGCGACAGATTATGACAATTTAGAAGAAGAAAACCAACAATTAGATGAAAAAATAAACCATTTAAAGCAACAGCTCACCGAAAAAGGGGTTTCGCCCAAAGAGATGGATAAGGATAAGTTTGAAGAAGAATATTTAGAGCGAACTTACCCAAAGATTTCTTCAAAGAAAAGAAAAAAATTGCTCAAATCTTTTTCCATAGCCGATGATAAGAGTGGGGTTTTTTTAGGGGGCGGGTATGCTTATGGGGAACTTAACTTGTCTTATCAAGGGGAGATGAACGATAAATACGGCGTGAATGCCTCTAGCGCGTTTAAAAACAATATCAATATTAACGCTCCTGTTTCTATGATTAGTGCTAAATTCGGGTATCAAAAATACTTCGTGCCTTATTTTGGGACACGATTTTATGGGGATTTGTTGCTTGGGGGAGGGGCGTTAAAAGAGAACGCACTCAAGCAGCCTGTAGGCTCGTTTTTTTATGTTTTAGGGGCTGTCAATACCGATTTGTTGTTTGACATGCCTTTAGATTTTAAGACTAAAAAGCATTTTTTAGGCGTTTATGCGGGTTTTGGGATAGGGCTTATGCTCTATCAAGACAGGCCTAATCAAAACGGGAGGAATTTGGTGGTGGGGGGCTATTCAAGCCCTAATTTTTTGTGGAAGTCTTTGATTGAAGTGGATTACACTTTTAATGTGGGCGTGAGTTTAACGCTTTATAGGAAACACCGCTTAGAGATTGGCACCAAATTACCGATTAGCTATTTGAGAATGGGAGTGGAAGAGGGAGCGCTCTATCAAAATAAAGAAGATGATGAACGATTGTTGATTTCAGCTAACAACCAGTTCAAGCGATCCAGTTTTTTATTAGTGAATTATGCGTTCATTTTTTAAGGCTTGATTTTGGAGTTGAGGTTTAAAATTTTAGCGTTAGTCGTTTTAATTTTAGGGGGTTATTTGATTTTTAACGCTTTAATCACAAAAACCAAAGCTTTAAGTTTTAGTTTGAATAGCAAAGAGGATGTGCTTAATGACAATAATGAAGCGCTTTTTTGGGATTTAAAAAAACCCATTAAGATTAAAATAGCAGCCCCAAAGGGCATCAAACGCTATGATTTAAAAGTAACCACGCAAGATAATTTGATTCTTTATGAAAAAGAAAATCTGGTATTGGATAAACCCAAGTCTTTAGAAGTGCCTTTAATTAGGCCTGAAATCATGGGGTTAGAAGACAAGTGCCTTTTGTATGAAATTCAAGCTAATGATTGGAGCTATGCTAATTTTTTCAATGGCAATAAGGCGTCTTTCAAACAAGAAGTGTGTATTGATACGATAAAACCCTTAATCACGATTTTATCTCGTTCCCCAAGCATCGCTTATGGGGGGAGCGCGGTAGTTGTCTTTGAAGCTTTGGATAAGAATTTGTCTCAAGCGTTTGTGCGCGTCAAAAAAAAGGATTTTAAAGCTTTCAGGCTTGTAGAATTCAAACAGCGTAATGTCTTTATCGCTCTAGTGCCTTGGTCTTATAAAAATAAGGATTTTAAGGCGTTCATTGTCGCTAAAGATAAGGCTTATAACTCTAATACCACCCCTTTATTACTCAAACGAAAAACCCATCATGTGAGAGAAAAAGAGATAGATTTAAGTGCCTTAAAAGACAAGATTGCAAAGCAAGAAAAATTTCAAAATCACACTGAACAAACTTTATTAGAAATGTTTTCCAACGCGCGCTTAAAAGATTTAGAAAAAATCCAAAAGATCGCTTTAGAGCAAGGGGATTTTTATAAGGATTTTTCCCATTTTCAAACGCTAAAACCCTTGAATGGGCCTTTTAAAATGACAAGCAATTTTTTAGAAAATCGTCGGTTTTTAAAGGACAATCAGGTGTTGTTTAAATTCTTGCATTTAGGGGTGGATTTGATACCCAGTAAGGATTTATCTTTAGCGTTTGATCCATCGGTAAAGAGGGTTTTTAAGGGGGAGTTGGATTTTTATGGTAATAGTTTAATCAATTGCTATGGGTTAGGTTTGTGCGTTTTTTTAGCGCATTTAAAAGATGATAAAAGCGTGGGGAGTAGTGGTTTGAAATTAGGGAGCGGGTTGCATTTAGGGATGCTTTTGCAAGGGGTTTTTGTCCGACCCAATGAATGGCTTAATGAGCAATGGATAAAAACCAATATCATCACCCCCATAGAGCAAGCCAAACAGCTTTTAATGAAAGGATAGTCATGTTAAAAACGAATCAAAAAAATGTGCATGCGTTTGAAATTGAAAAGCAAGAGCCTGAAGCGGTCATGGAATTTTTAGAAAAAAACCACGCCCTTTTGCAGTATTTTCTTATTATTTTTAAATATGATATTGAACCAGAAGTCAAAGCCATTTTGCACAAACACCAGCTTTTGTTTTTAGAAACGAATCGCGCTTTAAACGGACGCCATATCAAAACCATGCCTTTAAAAGAAGAAACCAATCATTCAAAACCCAATCATTCTAAAACAGAGCCTAAAACAACGATTTATGAGCGCCATATCAGGAGTGGTGAAGAGATTTATAGCGCTAATCATCTTATTTTTTTGGGTAATATCCACAATGGAGCGAAGATTATTTCAGAGGGCTGTGTGTCGGTTTATGGGGTTTGCGAAGGGGCGATTGTGTGCTTTGGAGAGTGCTTGATTTTAAAAGAAGTCAAGAGCGCTCAAATCGTTTTTCAAAATAAAATTTTCTCTTTAAAAGAGATTGAACGGCTTTTGGTAAATAAAAATATTAAAATAATCACTAAAAATGACGATATACTAGACATAAAGGAAGTATTATGAAACAAACAACCATTAACCACTCTGTGGAATTAGTAGGGATAGGCTTACACAAGGGCGTTCCTGTGAAGCTTGTTTTAGAGCCTTTAGGAGAAAATCAAGGCATTGTTTTTTACCGCTCTGATTTGGGCGTGAAGCTCCCCTTAAAACCTGAAAACATCGTGGATACCAAAATGGCAACCGTGTTGGGTAAGGATAACGCTAGAATTTCTACGATTGAGCATTTGCTTTCAGCTATCCATGCGTATGGCATTGATAATCTTAAAATCTCTGTGGATAACGAAGAGATCCCTATCATGGATGGGAGTGCTTTGACTTATTGCATGCTTTTAGATGAAGCAGGGATTAAAGAATTAGACGCTCCTAAAAAAGTGATGGAAATCAAGCAAGCCGTTGAGGTTAGAGAAGGCGATAAATTCGTTAAAATTGAGCCAGACAGCCAACTTTCTTTGAATTTCACGATTGATTTTAACCATCCGGTTATCGCTAAGCAAGCCCATCATTTCGTCTTTAGTAAAACCGCTTACAAAGAGCAAGTCGCTAAAGCCCGCACCTTTGGGTTTTTGCAAGAAGTGAATTACTTGCGATCCATTGGTTTGGCTAAAGGGGGGAGCTTGAATAATTGTATCGTGCTGGACGAAAACAGCATTTTGAATAAAGAGGGTTTGAGGTGTGAAAAGGAGTTTGTGTGCCACAAGATTTTAGACGCTATGGGGGATCTGATGGTCTTAGGCATGCCTGTGATGGGCAAATACACTTCTTTTTCAGGGAGTCATAAGCTCAATTCCATGTTGGTTAAAGCCATTTTAGCGGACGCTAAGAATTACGAAGTTTTGATCGCTACGGATCCGGTCAAAGAATTTGCGTTGCAAAAGGCTTTCGCTTAATCCTGAATTAGGGCTTATTTTTTGGAATTAGATTTAGCACTTATCTCTTTAGGCGAGGGGGTTTTGCTTGGGGTATATCAAAACAATTTTTTATGCGCTTCTTACACTTCCAAATCAAAAACAAGCGAAGCTTTAGTGGAAGTTTTTTCGCAATTATTCAAAGATTTTAAAAACCCTACTTTACCGGCGATTAAGGGGGTTTATTACGCTAAAGGGCCAGGGAGTTTCACTAGCCTAAAGCTCACGCATGTTTTCTTACACACTTTGGCTTTAATTTATGACTTTGAACTCTATTCCACCACAGGCTTTGATTTTAACGACAACACGCCCATTCTAGCATATGCCAATAAATACTTTGTTTCAAAAGAAATGGAAAGCTTGAGCGATTTTAAAGATTTGAAAATTGCGCCAAAAGATTTCATGCTGCCCTCTTTTTTAGAGAAAGACAAATTCACCCAATTGAACACGCCGTTTTACATTTTGCCTCCTATTTAGTGTATAATGCTAGTTTTAAAAATGAAAGGGTATCAAAAATAGGGGTTTAAAATTTGGTAGTGAGTGTTCCTGCAACAAGTGCGAATTTAGGTCCCGGTTTTGATTGCTTGGGTTTGAGCTTGAATTTACGCAATCGTTTTTTTATTGAGCCTAGCAGTTTCCATGCGGTGAAATTGGTTGGGGAGGGTGAAGGGATCCCTAAGTTTTTAACCAACAATATTTTCACTAAAGTGTTTTATGAGATTTTAAAAAAGCATGGGAATGACGGATCGTTTAAATTTTTATTGCATAATAAAGTCCCTATTACAAGGGGCATGGGGTCTAGCTCGGCGATGATTGTGGGGGCGGTCGCTTCAGCGTTTGCGTTTTTAGGGTTTGATTTTGATAGAGAAAACATTGTCAATACCGCTTTAATTTATGAAAACCACCCGGATAATATCACCCCGGCGGTGTTTGGGGGGTATAATGCAGCGTTTGTGGAAAAAAAGAAAGTGATAAGTTTAAAAACCAAAATCCCCTCTTTTTTAAAAGCGGTGATGGTGATCCCTAATAGGGCCATTTCTACCAAGCAATCGCGCCACCTCTTGCCCAAGCGTTACAGCGTGCAAGAAAGCGTGTTTAACCTTTCGCATGCGAGTTTGATGACGATGGCGATTGTGCAGGGGAAGTGGGATTTATTGCGTTGTTGTTCTAAAGACAGGATGCATCAATATAAGCGCATGCAAACTTATCCCGTGTTGTTTGCGATCCAAAAGCTCGCTTTAGAAAATAACGCCTTAATGAGCACGCTTTCAGGGAGCGGTTCGTCGTTTTTTAACATGTGTTATGAAGAAGACGCCCCTAAATTAAAGCAGGTTTTGAGCAAGAAATTCCCTAAATTTAGGGTAGCAGTTTTAGATTTTGACAATGATGGAGTCCTTATTGAGAAAGACTGAAATTAAAATCCGCATGTGTGTGGCGTGCAGAATGCGCCAACCTCAAAAGGATTTGTTGCGCTTGAAAAGTTTTGACAATCAAATTGTGGAGTTTGATGGCACAGGCCGTAGTTTTTATGTGTGTGGAAATTGTTTGAAAAATGGAGAAAAAAAGTTGTTGAAAGCGGTTTCAAAAATAAAGAACGCCCCAAAAGATACCAAAAATATCATTACTTGGATTAAGGAGAGAAGCATAGCATGAGTGGTATGGTTGATTTAAAAGAATTTTTAGCCGAGCTTGGTAAGACCCAAAAAGAGCTTAAAAATGTGATCGAGCAAGCCAAAGATATTGGTTTAGAGCTTAAGACAAATTCTAAAATGACCCCAGAGCAAGCCGGCAAGCTATACAAATACATTGTGGATGGCATTAAAGAACAAATACAAGCCAATCAACCCACTAAAAATCCTGAACAAGACAATAAAGACGATTTGAATACAGCCGTAGCGTCTAAACCTCTTAACAAAAAGGTTTCCAAAACGCCTAAAAAAGAAGAAACAAAAAGCCAGCCAAAGCCCAAAAAAACTAAAGAAAAGAAAAAAGAAGCTCCTACACCCATTGCCAAAAAAAAAGGAGGAATAGAGATTGTCAACACTTTTGAAAACCAAACGCCCCATGTAGAAAACACCCCTAAAGCGGTTAGCCACTCTCAAATAGAAAAAGCCAAGCAAAAACTCCAAGAAATCCAAAAAAGCCGAGAAGCCCTAAACAAGCTCACCCAAAGCAACGCTAACAACGCTAACAGCACCAATAACGCTAATAACGCTAAAAAAGAAATCAGCGAAGTTAAAAAGCAAGAGCAAGAGATCAAACGCCATGAAAACATTAAAAGACGCACCGGTTTTAGGGTGATTAAACGCAACGATGAAACAGAAAATGAAATTGAAAACAGCGTAACAGAAAGCAAAAAACCCACTCAAAGCGCGGCGGCTATTTTTGAAGACATTAAAAAAGAATGGCAAGAAAAAGACAAGCAAGAGGCTAAAAAAGCCAAAAAACCCAGTAAGCCCAAAGCCACCCCCACAGCCAAAAACAACAAATCCCATAAAATTGATTTTAGCGATGCGAGGGATTTTAAGGGCAATGATATTTATGATGATGAAACCGATGAAATCTTATTGTTTGATTTGCATGAACAAGATAATCTCAATAAGGAAGAAGAAGAAAAAGAAATCCGCCAAAATATCAACGACAGGGTGCGCGTCCAAAGAAAAAACCCTTGGATGAATGAAAGCGGGATCAAACGACAATCCAAGAAAAAACGCGCATTCCGTAACGATAGCAGCCAAAAAGTGATCCAAAGTGCGATTTCAATCCCTGAAGAAGTGCGCGTCTATGAATTCGCGCAAAAAGCGAATTTGAATCTGGCTGATGTGATTAAAACCCTCTTTAATTTAGGGCTTATGGTAACTAAAAACGACTTTTTGGATAAGGATAGCATAGAGATTTTAGCCGAAGAGTTCCATTTAGAAATTTCTGTTCAAAACACCTTAGAGAAATTTGAAGTAGAAGAAGTGCTAGAGGGGGTGAAAAAAGAGCGCCCGCCTGTGGTTACTATCATGGGGCATGTTGATCATGGCAAAACTTCGCTATTGGATAAAATCCGTGATAAAAGAGTCGCTCACACGGAAGCTGGGGGGATCACTCAGCACATTGGCGCTTACATGGTAGAAAAAAATAACAAATGGGTGTCTTTCATTGACACCCCAGGGCATGAAGCCTTCAGCCAGATGCGTAATCGTGGGGCTCAAGTTACAGATATTGCAGTGATTGTGATAGCGGCTGATGATGGCGTGAAGCAACAGACTATTGAAGCTTTAGAGCATGCAAAGGCCGCTAATGTGCCTGTGATTTTTGCAATGAATAAAATGGATAAGCCTAATGTGAATCCGGACAAACTCAAAGCTGAATGCGCTGAGCTTGGTTATAACCCTGTGGATTGGGGCGGAGAGCATGAGTTTATCCCTGTTTCGGCTAAAACGGGCGATGGCATTGATAATTTGTTAGAAACCATTCTCATTCAAGCGGATATTATGGAATTAAAAGCCATAGAAGAGGGCAGCGCTAGAGCGGTTGTTTTAGAAGGGAGCGTGGAAAAAGGGCGTGGGGCAGTAGCCACGGTGATTGTCCAAAGCGGGACTTTAAGCGTGGGGGATAGTTTTTTTGCCGAAACGGCGTTTGGTAAAATAAGAACGATGACTGACGATCAAGGCAAGAGCATTCAAAATTTAAAACCCTCTATGGTGGCTCTCATCACAGGCTTAAGCGAAGTGCCTCCTGCAGGATCTGTTTTAATAGGGGTAGAAAACGATTCTATCGCGCGCTTGCAAGCTCAAAAGAGGGCGACTTATTTACGCCAAAAAGCCTTGAGTAAAAGCACTAAAGTGTCTTTTGATGAGCTTTCAGAAATGGTCGCTAATAAGGAATTAAAAAATATTCCTGTAGTCATTAAAGCGGATACGCAAGGAAGCTTAGAAGCCATTAAAAACAGCTTGTTAGAGCTTAATAACGAAGAAGTGGCGATTCAAGTGATCCATTCAGGGGTGGGGGGCATTACTGAGAATGATTTGAGCCTAGTTTCTAGCAGTGAGCATGCGGTGATTTTAGGCTTTAACATCCGCCCTACCGGTAATGTGAAAAATAAGGCTAAAGAATACAATGTGAGCATTAAAACTTACACGGTGATTTATGCCTTGATTGAAGAAATGCGATCGCTGTTATTAGGCTTGATGAGTCCTATTATTGAAGAAGAGCATACCGGGCAAGCGGAAGTGAGAGAAACCTTTAATATCCCTAAAGTAGGCACGATAGCCGGGTGTGTGGTGAGCGATGGGGTGATCGCTCGTGGCATTAAGGCGCGTTTGATTAGGGATGGCGTGGTGATTCACACCGGCGAAATCCTTTCTTTGAAACGCTTTAAAGACGATGTGAAAGAAGTTTCTAAGGGCTATGAGTGCGGGATCATGCTAGAAAATTATAATGAGATTAAAGTGGGCGATGTGTTTGAAACCTACAAAGAAATCCATAAAAAAAGAACCCTCTAATGAACGCTCATAAAGAACGCTTAGAATCCAATCTTTTAGAATTACTGCAAGAGGCTTTAGCGGGCTTGAACGACAGCGAATTGAATTCTTTAAGCGTTACTAAGGTGGAATGCTCTAAAGGGAAGCACCACGCTTTGGTGTTTGTGCTTTCATCAGATCATAAAATCCTTTCTAAATTAAAAAAAGCTGAGGGTTTGATCAGGCAGTTTGTTTTGCAGGCGAGCGGATGGTTTAAATGCCCAAAGCTCAGTTTTGTTTTAGATGATAGTTTAGAAAAGCAGCTCCGCCTAGACGCCTTATTTAATGAAATCGCTAAAGGGAAAGATAATGACTAAAAAAATAGAAGAGAAAATAGAGGGCGTGATTGAAAGCTTGGGTTATTTGCTTTATGATGTGAGTTTGGTTAAAGAAAACGAGCAGCATGTTTTAAGGGTGAGCCTTAAAAACCCTAATGGGGCGGTTAGTTTGGACATTTGCCAACAAGTGAGCGAGGTGATTTCGCCCTTATTAGATGTGTGCGATTTTATTCAAGACGCTTATATTTTAGAAGTGAGCTCTATGGGGTTAGAAAGAACGCTTAAAACCCCCAAACACTTCAAGCTTTCTTTAGGCGAAAAAGTGGGAGTCAAACTCACAAATAAAGAAAGCTTTCAAGCTGTCCTTAAAGACGCTAACGATTGGAGCGCGGATTTTGAATTAGAGGATCACGCTATCAAAAGCGTGGAGTATAAAGATTTAAAGAAAGTTAAAACGCTTTTTGAGTGGTGAAATAATGCGAAGCGGTAGCGTTTCCTACACTTTATGAGAAATTACCGCTTGATTGAAATTGGCTCTTGTTATTTGGCTAAAAAACGCCAAAAAGCATTTTTGAGATTTCACTCTTCCATTTGAACGATACTCATTATTTCTTTAACCACATTCACATCTTCTAGCGTGCTTAAATCTTGAGTGATAGGCTCTTTTTTGGCGATGGATTTCAAAAGCCTTCTCATGATTTTCCCGCTCCTGGTTTTAGGCAAACCTGGCACATACATGACATTGTCTAATTTCGCGATCTTTCCAATTTCAACGGATAAGATATGGTTCATTTCTTTTAACAATTCTAAACTCTCGCCAAGATTGCATTTAGCCCCATCGCACAGCACCACAAACGCAAACAAGCCCTCTCCTTTAATCGTATCAGGGATACCCACTACCGCGCATTCAACCACCATTTCATGTTTAGAAATAGCGCTCTCCACTTCAGCCGTGCCAATCCTATGCCCACTCACATTCACAATATCATCTGTGCGCCCAATAATAGTGATGTATCCGTTTTCATCCACGATAGCGCCATCTCCAGAGAGGTAGACATATTCCCCATTCAACTTGATCTGAGAAAAATAGCTATCAATGTATCGTTTCTCATCGCCCCAAATGTTTCTTATCATAGAAGGCCATGGCTTAGTGATGCATAAAAACCCTTGCTCTCCGGGCTTTGTTTGGGTGCCGTCTTCGTTTAAAACTTCTGCATGGATTCCAGGCAAAGGTAAAGTCGCACAACTGGCCCTTATAGGCGTAGCTCCCGGTAAAGGGCTGATGATATGCCCGCCTGTTTCTGTTTGCCACCAAGTATCCACGATACTGCATTTTGAATTGCCGATTTTTTCATAAAACCATTTCCATGCCGTAGGGTTAATGGGCTCTCCCACCGTTCCTAAAACTTTGAGCGATTCTAAATTATACTTTAAGGGTTCGTTTTCGCCTTTAGCATGCAGCATTCTTATAGCGGTGGGAGAAGTGTAGAATTTATCCACGCGGTATTCTTCTATCATCCTCCACCATCTCCCATAATCCGGATAAGACATCGTGCCTTCTAGTATCAAAGTCGTTGCCCCGCAAGCTAAAGGTCCATAAACCACATAAGTGTGCCCTGTGATCCAACCAATATCAGCGGTGCACCAAAAATTATCGTTATCTCTAATATCAAAAACCCACTCCATCGTCATTTGTGCCCACAGCAAATACCCCGCACTGCTGTGTTGAACGCCTTTAGGTTTCCCGGTTGATCCGCTTGTATAGAGCAAGAATAAAGGATCTTCAGAGTCCATCATTTCAGGTTCGCATTTATCGGATTGGTAATTGACCATTTCATTATAGACAAAATCGCGCCCTCTCACATAGTCAATCTCTTTGGCGTTTCGTATCACAATGAGCGCTTTTTCCACACTAGGGCAGGCATTATTTTCTAGAGCCTTGTCAAGGGCTGGCTTGAGCATATAGGGTTTGCCTTTTCTAAAAGTCCCATCCGCTGTGATAACTAATTTGGCTTGAGCGTCGTTGATCCTATCCCTCAAGGCTTCAGGGCTAAACCCAGCAAAAACGATGCTATGGATCGCTCCAATCCTAGCGCATGCGAGCATCATATAAACGCTTTCTACAATCATAGGCATATAGATAATGACTCTATCGCCTTTTTTGACATTGAATTCGTTTTTTAAAAGGTTGGCTGTTTTATTGACTTCAGAGTGGAGTTTTCTGTAGGTGATGACATTATAATCCCCCATTTCCCCTTCAAAAATGATCGCTACTTTATTTTTTTTGTCTTTTAAATGCCTGTCTATGCAATTGTAAGAAACATTGATTTTGCCGTTTTCAAACCATTTGAAAAAAGGGGCGTTATCGCTGTTTAAAACCTTATCAAAAGGTTTAAACCATGTGAGTTTTTGCTTGGCTAACTCGCCCCAAAAATGTTCATAATCTTCATTGGCTTCATGCACTAAATCTTTATATTCGCACATGTTTTTAATCCTGGCTTGCTTGGCAAACGCTCTGTTAGGGTTAAAGATTTTTTTAGCGAATTCTGAATCATTGTCTAATTGCATCGCATCTCCTTTCTCATGGCTTTAAGCACATTTTTTATTATTATATCCAAACTCACACTCTTTTAAAGGGAGGGATACTTTTCTCTTTCTGTGTGGATTGAGACTGATAAAAAAGGAAATAGCACGATGAAACCTAAAGGGGGTATTAGCGTTAATATGCTAATATAGCTAAAACATTACGACTATAAAAGGGTGATATGCTGATCTCCATAGCGTTTTTATTGGTTTTATGTCTTTTGAATTATAGTTCTTTTAGGATGTTAAAATCGTTTTTAACCTTAAAGAAAATCTCTCGATACGCTTATTTGGGTTTTTTCATCCTTTTGAGCGCGGGCGAGGCGGCTTTTGTTTTTTATAGGAATGTCATGCCTAGCCATTTGTTTGTTTTGACTTCGGCGTGTTCGTTTGTGTCCTTTATTGTGTTTGTTTTTTCTTTGAGTTTTTACGGGTTTTCTTACTCTGTAGAAAAAATAGATTTCTTACCTTCAAGGCGTAAAGGTTTAAAAAACTTTTTAAAATTAGGGTTTTATCTGGCGTTATTAGGGTATTTTTGGCGCGGGTTTTATGAAGGGTTGGCCCGCCCTAAAATCAAAGAAACCCCTATTTATTTAGACAAGCTGGATAAAGAATTAAAGATTATTTTACTCACAGACATGCATGTGGGGAGTTTGTTGCAAAAAGATTTTGTTGATTATATTGTAGAAGAAGTCAATCAACAAAAAGTGGATATGGTGCTGATTGGGGGGGATTTAGTGGATGAAAACATTGAAAAAGTCAAATCCTTTTTACTGCCTTTAAACAACCTTAAAAGCGTGCATGGCACTTTTTATGTGCCAGGAAACCATGAGTATTACCATGGCATAGAGCCGATTTTATCGTTTCTTGACACGCTTAATTTGACGATTTTAGGGAATGAGTGCGTGCATTTAGGGGGGATCAATTTGTGCGGCGTGTATGATTATTTCGCAAGGAAGCGTCAAAATTTTGCCCCTGATATTGACAAAGCTTTAAAAAAGCGTGATAGTAGTAAGCCCACGATCCTTTTAGCCCACCAACCTAAGCAAATTAGAAGCCTCAAAGAAAGCCACTCTGTGGATTTAGTGCTTTCAGGGCATACCCATGCAGGGCAAATCTTTCCCTTTAGCCTTTTAGTCAAGTTGGCGCAAACCTATTTACATGGTTTATACAAGCACAGCCCCACCACTCAAATCTATGTGAGCAGTGGGGCAGGGTATTGGGGGATTCCTTTAAGGTTTTTAGCCCCTAGCGAGATCGCATACCTTAGGCTCTTACCTAAAAATCAAGCTTAGTTAAACAAAGCTTTAAAATCTTAATCAAGCGGTTAAAAACAAGGAGTTAAAAAACAACCGCCAAGACAAAGGGAAAGGAGGGGGAGGTGACCCTTCAATCTTAGCGGTGCCAACCAAACCATAAGGAATGGTTGGATTTGCAATTATACAATAAAATGGTGATTTTTAGCAAATGATTTTAAAAATTATCCATAAAAACGCTCAAAGGTATTTTTACAACCAATAACCAAGGGCTTGATTTTAATCAAGCGATAACTTTTATTAATATTTTCTTAAACTAATTTAAAATTATGATATAATCAGTGCTTGAATTACTCTTAAATGCAGGAGTCATACACCATGCGCGTTCTACTGATTGAAAAAAATTCTGTTTTGGGTGGAGAAATTGAAAAAGGCTTAAATGTTAAAGGCTTTATGGCTGATGTAACAGAGAGTTTAGAGGATGGGGAATATCTTATGGATATTAGGAACTATGACTTAGTTATGGTTAGCGATAAAAACGCTTTAAGTTTTGTTTCTAGAATCAAGGAGAAACATTCTTCTATTGTTGTTTTAGTTTCTTCTGATAACCCTACAAGCGAAGAAGAAGTCCATGCGTTTGAGCAGGGCGCGGACGATTATATCGCTAAACCTTACCGCAGCATTAAGGCTTTAGTCGCAAGGATTGAGGCTCGTTTGAGGTTTTGGGGTTCTAATGTGATTGAAATTGGGGATTTGACCATTAGCCCTGATGAAGAAAAGATTATTTACAAGGGGCGTGAAGTTGAAGTGAAAGGAAAGCCTTTTGAAGTGCTGACCCATCTTGCTAGACATAGGGATCAAATCGTCTCCAAAGAACAGCTTTTAGACGCTATTTGGGAAGAGCCTGAAATGGTTACCCCTAATGTCATTGAAGTGGCTATCAATCAAATCCGCCAAAAAATGGATAAACCCTTGGGGATTTCCACGGTTGAAACCGTAAGACGCAGAGGCTATCGTTTTTGCTACCCCAAACCGGCGTGTGAAGAGTAAATTCCGTGGTTTGCTAAAAAAAAATAGATTAGAATGAGAGTGTGGAGTGGGTAAAATCAAATATTTGAATAGCGATAATAGAGACACTCATATCGTGTTGGTGTTTAGCTAGGAGCATGATCATTTTATCTGCGATTAGTAGGGTGTTTTGGTTAAAAAAACACTCAAATAAATTCGTATCAATTCATGGATTTAAATATTTATCAAAATACAAATTTTGGCTCCGTTTTCATTGGATATTGAAAAAGTCTTATTTTTGTGGGATTTTTATGGGATACAAGAAAAATACACAAAGAAAACGCTAGCTAAACCCTAGCTTGCACTAAAATTTTAGTGTAGTGGCGTTGTGAGAACCATTAAAACTATGATTGCTAATAGTAGTTTCATAGTTGGTCATCTCCTTTTTAAGATAGCCGCTCACTATTACCCAAACTCTAACATGCTCCAAATACCCGCAACAAAAAACAATAAAATAGAGAGATAACTTAAAATGATTATTTGCGTTGGCGTGATGATAATTTAAAAAACCTAAAAATACTAAAAAAGTATTTTTTACAACCAAATTATTAAGAGAGCTTGATTTTAAGCAAGCGATAGTTTTTTAAAAAAGCGGTTTTTTGGGGTTAGGGGGATTTAGTTGGAGGTTTATAGGGGGAGAATTATTTTAAAATATCTTCTATCCTTAAAAAATGAGTTTTTGCTATAAAACGATGGAATGAAAATTTTTAAACCTTTCAAAAAGAGTTTTTAAACTCTTTTTAGTTTTTGTTGGCTTTTTCTAAACAGCTTAGTTTTAAGCGTTATTGAAGATTTCTTCAATTTGTTCTTTAATATCCCTATAATTGAAACTCTCTCTAAAGCCATCAATCTTGCCTCCGCTCGCATTCCTATGCCCGCCTCCATTAAAACACATTTGACTGAGTTCGCACACATCGCAATTCCCATTCGCCCTTAAGCTCACATTCCCTTTAGAATTCACATCTATATAAAAATCAAAATCCGGATTTTGCGTTAAAAAAAGGTTAGCCAACACGCTAATACCCCCCATAGAATAACTTAAAAACCCTTTTTTATCCTGGTAATAAACGCTGCAATCATGCTTTTTTAAAGAGAGCAAATGCGTTTGCGCGTTTGAAGAGATATTGTCCATCGTTTCTGCATCAGGGTCGCCCCCTAAAGCGATTTTTTTAAGCTTGAACAAATCGTTATCATAGGCTACAGGGGCATTTTCTAAAAACAAATAGTTTTTAACTTCTTCTAAAAGCTTTAATTTATAATCGCGGTTTTCATCATCAAACATGAAACGATTCAATTCAGAGCTTTGGTTAATCATGCGCATACACACCTTGCCTAATTCAAAGCCATAACCTTGCGTGTCCCAAATATCCACAGAATTGACCATTTCCACCAAAGGCTCTAGCCATGTTGTGTTTTTTGGCTCTAAAATAGCGTAATGCTTTTTCAAAAATTCATACACGATTTTAGTCGCGCAACGGTTCGTGTCTAAAAAATACCAATGGAAACTCTCAGCCACTTCCTTACCGCTGATATGGTGATCTAAAAGCTGGATTTGAATGTTTTTATTTTGCAAGCGGTGTTCTTGGATCTTATCCTGTAAATACTCTGCTTCGTTCAAATTCAAATTCAAATCGCTAATCAAAATAAGGAATTCACTCTCTTTAGATTGAGCGATCGCATTTAGAATTTCATAAATTCTCGCTGAGACTTCACGCCCGTAATTAGCGTTATAGCATTGGGTATTTTTAAAAAATTGTTTTGAAACAAGCTGGCATGCATAGCCGTCTAAATCAATGTGTGAAAGGTGGTAAACTTGCATCATTCTCCTTTTTTATTAATTATTTATCCATTAAAAGTTAATGTGGATCGTGCCTAAGGCTTCAAAATTAGAGTTAGGATCTAATTCCGCATGGCTTAGCACGACCACATCAATCCTGGCCTGCTCCATTTGATTAGAAAGGGCTTTTCTTAAATTAGGCTCTACAATCAAAATCACCGGAGCGATCCCTTTTTGCAAGACTTTCATAGCCTCTTCAGAGACCCCTTCAATGAGTTTTTGCAATTCGCTCACATTGAGTAGCAAGCTCTTAGAGGTGCCATTTTCTCGCAATTTATTAAGCAAAAATTGTTCGCTATCGGTAGAAAAGGTTAAAAATTTCAAACGACCGTCTTCAGATTTAAAAGCGTTAGTGATCACCCTAGAAAGCCTCGCCCTCACTTGTTCGGTTAAGATATTCACATCATTTTGAACCAATGGGGCAATATCGGTAATCGTTTCCAAAATAGTGAGCATATCTTTAATGGGGATTTTTTCATGCAACAAGGCTTGCAAGACTGATCGGATCGCACCGGTGGGGATTTTTTTACTCTCTTCTACAATCGTAGGATAGTCTTTAGCCAAGCGTTCTAAAAGGGATTTCACTTCATCTTTAGTGATAAAATCTTCAGCGTATTTTTTCACTAATTCGCTGGTGTGTGTCGCAATAACGGTGCTTGGATCAATAATAGTATAGCCTTGAATAATGGCCTCTTCTTTATTTTTAGTTTCAATCCATAAAGCGTCCATCCCAAAAGCCGGCTCTTTAGTGGGAATGCCCTCAATTTCTTTATTCACAAAGCCGGTATTCATGGCTAAAAACTTATCTGGCATCACCATGCCCTCACCAATCACAATGCCCTTAAGCTTGATTTCATAATGCGTTGGGGGGAGTTGCAAATTATCCCTGATCCTAATTTGTGGCATCAAAAAACCATAATCGCTCGCTATCTTTTTTCTAATACCCCTAATCCTTTCTAACAAATCGCCCCCTTGTTTCATGTCCGCTAAGCTAATGAGCTGATAGCCTAAAGCCAATTCTAAAAATTCAATTTTTAACACTTCATCAATGGCTTGCTCTTCTTCTCTTTTGAGCTCTTCTTGGGTTTTAGTCCTTGTGGTTGGGGTGTGGGGTTTGATTTTGGAGCTGTGGGGTTTTTCGCTCAAATCCAAGCCGAATTTTTGACTCAAATAATTTTCTAATTTGGTGAGCAACCCGTCCTTTCCCTCCCTGCTAATCAGCCATGCGATGAATAAAAAGAGTGTCCCTACAAACGCTAAAGAAAAGGTAGGGAGTCCAGGAATGGTTGCAAAAAGCAATAGAATCGCTCCCACAATCACTAAAGTTTTGCTTTTATTGGTGAGCTGTGTGATGAGTTTGGAAGCGAAGTCCTCTTCTTCATTTTGCGTGGTGCGAGTGGCGACAATACCGGTCGCTGTTGCAATGATTAAGGCAGGGATTTGCCCTACAAGCCCATCGCCAATGGTTAAGATAGTGAAAGTGCTAGCGCTAAAGCTCAAGCTCATATCCCTTTGAAACACGCCCACTAAAAACCCTCCAATGATATTAATAAGCGTGATAATGATAGAAGCAATCGCATCGCCTTTGACAAATTTAGACGCGCCATCCATCGCGCCATAAAAATCCGCTTCTTGGCTTAGAGCGGCGCGCCGTTTTTTGGCTTCCTTATCATCAATAAGCCCTGAGTTTAAATCCGCATCAATCGCCATTTGCTTTCCTGGCATAGCGTCTAGAGCGAATCGCGCTCTCACTTCAGTAACCCTAGTAGAGCCATTAGTAACCACTAATAAATTCACTAACACTAAAATACTAAAGATAATAGCCCCAATCACATAATTCCCGCTCACGCTAAATTCCCCAAACGCCGTGATAATATCGCTCACCGCGCTAGGCCCTTTATAGCCTTGGGTTAAAATCATTCTAGTGGTGGCGACATTTAAAGCCAAGCGGTATAAGGTTACAATGAGTAATAGAGTGGGGAAAGCACTAAAATCAGTCGGCTTGTCAATATAAAGCCCGATTAAAATAATCAACACCGATAGCGCGATAGAAATCGTGAGTAAAAAATCCAACACAAAAGGCGGTAACGGCACGATAATGATCGCTAAAATAGCTATCACAAAGACCACAAGGGCTAAGTCTTTGGATTGCAAAAAGCGTTTAAAGACAGGGAAAGTCTTTTTAAAAGCTAATTTGGAGCGTTCGTTTGCCATAATCTAAAATCAATGCCTTAATTTTGGTAGGTGTGTTTGTTTCTTATTATAATATAAAGTTTAAAAGTATGACACAAAAAAGCTTATTTTACGCTATAATGCGATCTTTATTAAATTACCAATTAGGAGGTCGTTATGGCTTTGAATCTGGAGAAAAAACAAGAAATCATTAAGGCGTTTGCCACTAAGGAAAACGATACGGGTTCTTGTGAGGTGCAAGTGGCGTTATTGAATGAAAGGATCAAGCTTTTAACCGAGCATTTAAAGGCTAACCCCAAAGATCATTCCAGTCGTTTAGGGCTTTTAAAATTAGTCGCTCAAAGACGCAACTTGTTGAAATACATCAAACGCACTAATCATGCGCGTTATGTGGTTTTGATTGAAAAGTTAGGCATTAAAGACAGATAATTTTTATCGGTTTTAGGGTGTGGCGAGTTTGTGTTGAAAGAGCGTTTGAAAGCCTTTTTTAGTGCGGACTCTGTTTTCACTTTAATTTTTGCCCTTTTCTTTCTCACTTCGTTTAAAAAGCCTTTAACTCAAGTCTTATTGATTGTTTTAATGGTTTTTTTGTTTCTTAGGTGTTATTTCCAAGCGTTTTTGAAAGAAACTTTCGCAATTAATCATTTAAAAACCATGTCTTTTAAATGGCTCACTCTGGCTTTTTTGGGCGTGTTTTTAAGCATCTTCCCTAACATGTTTAACATGTATGATAGCCAAACTTTCCGCTATAATTTATTCGCTCTAAACATGTCCTTAACTTACGCTTGCGGGGCGTTATGCTTGCTTTTTGCCAGTTGTTTAAGAATTAAATTGAATCAAAAAATCCTTTTTTATAGCATGGCTGTTGCAAATTTCATCAACGGCTTGCTTTCATTGGTGCAAAAAATTTATTTTAACATGCCCAGAGCGCAAGGGTTTAGCACGGTTAAGGAGTATGTGGTTTTAGTGAGCGTTTCCATTTTAGGCTGTTATATTTATGCGCTTTATTCGCAAAATCAAAAAGAAAAACTTTTTTTCACCCTTTCTGTTTTTGTGGGGTTTTTAGTCGTTATTTTAAGCGCCACAAGGAGCGCGACAATCGCTTTTGTGGCTACTTTTTTAATCCTTTCTTGCTTTATTTTATACGCCAAAAAATCGCTCAAACCATTGGGTTATATGGTGGTTGTGAGTCTTATTTTGAGCGCTTTGTATGTGGGGAGTAACGCTTTAGAAAAAAAGGGGGCAATAGAGCAATCTAGGGTTCAAAACCAAAGCTTTGAAGAAGATTTGAAACGCTACGCTAAAAAGGACGCTGATAGCAGTATCGGGTGGCGTTTGGAGCGCTGGAAAGAAGCCCTAACGGTTTTGCGTTTAAGGCCCTTTTTTGGTATGGCCGCTAGCGAGAAATGCCAGAGGTTAGAAGAGATTTTATCCTTATCAAAGTCTTATAGAGCCAAAGATTTGATACTTTGTTATGAAAGGTATGACAATCAAATCATTCATATTCTAGCCACTAGGGGGATCATAGGCTTTTTAATCTGGCTCTTTTTTTTACTAGCGGTTGTAAAGATTTTTTGGAGCGGGATCAAGCAAAATTCTTTAATATCATTCTTTATATTAACGACACTCGCTTTTTACCTCATTTTTGGCATCGGGTTTGACCCCTTTGATTTCTTCATTACGGGAAGTTTTTTTGTAGGAATGGCCATGATGGCTGTTTTTTTAAAAAAGGATAAAAGCGCTTTTTAGCATCAAAAAATTTAACGCTAGTCAAGCGGTAGTTTCTTGACAATGCGTTCTTAGGGGATTTAAGGGGTAAGATAAAAACTTATGCTATAATGCGGTTTCATTCCATATTCAACAAGGAGAAATAAATTAATGAAAATTTTAGTGATTCAAGGGCCTAATTTAAACATGTTAGGACACAGAGACCCAAGACTTTATGGCATGGTAACCTTAGACCAAATCCATGAAATCATGCAAACTTTCGTGAAACAAGGCAATTTAGATGTGGAATTAGAGTTTTTTCAAACCAATTTTGAGGGCGAAATCATTGATAAAATCCAAGAGAGCGTGGGCAGCGATTATGAAGGGATTATCATTAACCCTGGAGCGTTTTCGCACACTTCTATTGCGATTGCAGATGCGATCATGCTAGCGGGCAAACCCGTTATTGAAGTGCATCTCACTAACATTCAAGCCAGAGAGGAATTCAGGAAAAATTCTTACACTGGAGCGGCTTGTGGAGGCGTGATCATGGGATTTGGCCCGCTTGGCTACAACATGGCTTTAATGGCGATGGTCAATATTTTAGCCGAAATGAAAGCGTTCCAAGAAGCCCAAAAAAACAACCCTAATAACCCCATTAACAATCAAAAATAAAAGGGGGCTACCCATGAAAGGATTAGAAAGAGAATCGCATTTCACGCTCAATGAGAACGCGATGTTTTTTGAATGTGCTTATAGTTGCGATAACGCTTTGTTTTTGCAATTAGACGATCGCTCGTTTTTTATCACTGATTCTCGCTACACTCAAGAAGCTAAAGAAAGCATTCAGCCTAAAAATGGCGTTTTAGCGGAAGTGATAGAATCCAGCGATTTAGTGCAAAGTGCGATTGATTTGATCGCTAAAAGTTCGGTTAAAAAGCTCTTTTTTGACCCCAATCAAGTGAATTTGCAAACCTATAAGCGTTTGGATTCAGCGGTTGGGAATAAGGTTATTTTAGAGGGCGTGCCTAGTTACCACCGCCAAAAACGCATCATTAAAAACGATCATGAGATCCAACTTCTCAAAAAATCTCAAGCGTTGAATGTTGAAGCTTTTGAAAATTTTGCCGAGTATGTGAAAAAGATTTTTGATGAAAAAGAGTCCTTGAGCGAGCGGTATTTGCAACATAAAGTTAAGGACTTTTTGACTAAAGAGGGGGTTTATGATCTGAGTTTTGAGCCTATTTTAGCCTTGAATGCGAACGCGAGCAAGCCCCATGCTTTGCCTAGCGCAAAGGATTTTTTAAAAGCGGAGCATAGCATTCTTTTGGATATGGGGATCAAATACGAACGCTATTGCTCTGATCGGACTCGCACGGCTTTTTTTGACCCTAAAGATTTTGTATTCAAAAGAGAGCAGAGTTTCAAGGATAAAGAGCGTCAAAAGATTTATGACATTGTGAAAGAAGCGCAAGAAAAGGCTATTTCAGGCATTAGAGCGGGCATGACCGGTAAAGAAGCGGACAGCTTGGCTAGGGGAGTGATTAGCGATTATGGTTATGGGCAGTATTTCACTCACAGCACCGGGCATGGCATTGGCTTAGACATTCATGAGCTTCCCTATATTTCATCGCGCAGTGGAACCATTTTAGAAGAGGGCATGGTGTTTTCCATAGAGCCTGGGATTTATATCCCTGGATTTTTTGGGGTGCGCATTGAGGATTTAGTGGTGATCAAAAATTCTAGGGCTGAGCTTTTGTGATGCGAGAGATCCTTACTAACCGCTTTTTCCCTAGCCTTTTTAAAAAAAGGCTTGATTTTTCTAACAGGGTGGTTTTAGGGTTGGGATCTAATCTTAAAAATCCTTTAAAAATATTAAAAAATTGTTTTTTATATTTTAAAAATCATAGTAAAATTGGGAAAATCTTTTCTTCGCCCATTTATATCAATCCGCCTTTTGGTTACACTAATCAACCTAACTTTTATAACGCTACGATTATCCTTAAAACATCTTTAAGTTTGCGCCATTTTTTTGCTCTAGTGTTTTATATAGAAAGGCGTTTTGGGCGCAAAAGGAAGCGCGATTTTAAAGACGCTCCAAGAACTTTGGATATTGATATTATCGCTTTCAACCAAGTCATTTTAAGGCAGAATGATTTGACTTTACCTCACCCTAAATGGAGTGAAAGGGATTCGGTGTTAGTGCCGTTGGCTTTGCAACAAATTCTTTTTAAAAAAGGGGAGTGGTGAAATTCTATACCTATAGTGGGGAGACGGCTGCTGAAGCTTTAAAGATCGCTCAAAGCCACCATGGGGTGGATACGCTGGTGTTTAAAACCCAAGAAATCCGTAAAAAAACGCTCACTTCTTCTGGGCTTTATGAAATCGTTGTGGCGGTTGAAGAAGAAAACGAAAACAAACCCCCTAAAGCCCCCCTTATTCCTGAAAGTTTGTATAATGAAGAATTGAATGAAGAAGATGTGGTCATGCAGCTTTCAAGCACTGTAGAAGAAATGCGCAAACTCGCTGGGGTTTCATCCAATCAGCGCAACTATAGTTTTTCAAAAAATAAGACTACTTTAGAAAAAGACGCCCCGTTAGAGGATGCACCTTTAGAGGCTAATAAGCAAGACGCTTTATTGCAAGCTTTAAAAGATGAAGCCAACCATAAAAAAGAAAGAGAAAAAAGAGAAGTTAAACAAGAAGAAGAAATTAAAGACATCAATCTGCAACTAAGTAAAATCAGAGACAGCTTGAAACTCATTCAAAACATGTTTTGGGATGAGAAAAACCCCAATTCTGTCAATATCCCTCAAGAATTTGCCGAAATTTACAAACTGGCCAAACAAAGCGGGATGAAATCCAGTCATTTAGATGAAATCATGCAATTGAGCTTGGAATTGATGCCTTTACGCATGCGCGAAAATTCCGTAACGATCAAGCGTTATTTTAGAGAAGTGTTGCGTAAAATGATCTTGTGCCGCCCTGAAGATTTGAATTTAAGGCAAAAACGCATTTTAATGCTTGTAGGGCCAACAGGCGTGGGGAAAACGACGACTTTAGCTAAATTAGCCGCACGCTATTCTAGAATGCTAGCGAAAAAATACAAGGTGGGCATTATCACTTTAGACAATTATCGCATTGGGGCTTTAGAGCAATTGAGTTGGTATGCTAATAAAATGAAAATGAGTATAGAAGTGGTGATTGACGCTAAGGATTTTGCTAAAGAAATTGAAGCTTTGGAATACTGCGATTTTATTCTAGTGGATACGACAGGGCATTCGCAATACGATAAAGAAAAAATTGCCGGTTTGAAGGAATTTATAGATGGGGGCTATAATATTGATGTGTCCTTAGTGCTTTCGGTTACCACTAAGTATGAAGACATGAAAGATATTTATGATTCTTTTGGGGTGTTAGGGATTGACACTTTAATCTTTACGAAATTGGACGAGAGTAGGGGGTTAGGGAATTTGTTTTCTTTAGTGCATGAAAGCCAAAAACCTATCAGCTATCTTTCTATCGGCCAGGAAGTGCCTATGGATTTGAAAGTGGCTACTAATGAATATTTAGTGGATTGCATGCTAGATGGCTTTAGTAACCCTAATAAGGAACAAGCATGAACAATCAAGCGAGCCGCTTAGATAATTTGATGAATATTAAAAACCCTAAAAGTTTTTTTGATAATAAAGGGAATACCAAATTCATCGCTATCACAAGCGGTAAGGGAGGCGTGGGGAAATCCAACATTAGTGCTAATTTAGCTTACTCTTTATATAAGAAAGGTTATAAGGTGGGGGTGTTTGATGCGGATATTGGTTTAGCGAATTTAGATGTGATTTTTGGGGTGAAAACCCATAAAAATATCTTGCATGCCTTAAAAGGTGAAGCCAAATTGCAAGAAATCGTTTGCGAGATTGAACCCGGGCTTTGCTTAATTCCCGGGGATAGCGGCGAAGAAATATTAAAATACATTAGCGGTGCAGAAGCTTTAGATCAATTCGTGGATGAAGAGGGGGTTTTAAGCTCTTTGGATTATATTGTGGTTGATACAGGCGCTGGGATTGGAGCTACTACGCAAGCGTTTTTGAATGCGAGCGATTGCGTGGTGATTGTTACCACACCCGATCCTTCAGCGATTACCGATGCGTATGCTTGCATTAAAATCAACTCCAAAAATAAAGATGAATTGTTTCTTATCGCTAACATGGTAGCCCAACCTAAAGAAGGCAGGGCGACTTATGAAAGGCTGTTTAAAGTGGCTAAAAACAATATCGCTTCATTAGAATTGCATTACTTGGGAGCGATTGAAAACAGCTCTTTATTGAAACGCTATGTGAGGGAGCGAAAGATTGTAAGAAAAATAGCCCCTAACGATTTGTTTTCGCAATCCATTGATCAGATAGCGGGCCTTTTGGTTTCTAAATTAGAAACCGGCACTTTAGAAATACCAAAAGAAGATTTGAAAAGCTTTTTCAAAAGGCTTTTGAAGTATTTGGGGTAGACTGATGAGAGTTCAAAATTTTATCCATTTTTCTGTTGTGGTAGGGTTTTTTTTGGGGTTAGTGTTTTCGGTGTTGAAATTCAATGAGCCAGAGAGCATTTTATTATGGACGGTGTTATCCACGCTTGGGGGGTATTTGATCGCCTTATTGTTTGCGTCTATTTTTATCGCTTGCACGGATTTAGACATTTGTCTTTTTGACAAAAAAGGCACTGAAGAGAGCTTGCTTCGTTTCAACCATGAGTTTAAGAACAGAGAAAAAGAAGTGGCTAGTATTTTAGAATACATTAGAAGTTATGATTTTGATGATGGAAAATAGAATGCCCAAAGAAATTCAAAAAACTGAAACCAGCGAAAAAAATATAGAAAAGGTTTTGAACGCCTATGATAAGCAACAACACCACCATCAAGACGCACTCGCTATCCAGTATTTACCAGCCGTGCGCGCTATGGCGTTTCGTTTAAAAGAGCGTTTGCCCAGCTCTATTGATTTTAACGATCTGGTTTCTATTGGCACTGAAGAATTGATTAAATTAGCCAGGCGTTATGAGAGCGCGTTAAACGATTCTTTTTGGGGGTATGCTAAAACTCGTGTCAATGGGGCGATGCTAGATTATTTGCGCTCTTTAGATGTGATTTCTCGCTCTAGCAGGAAACTCATTAAAAGCATTGATATTGAAATCACCAAACACCTTAATGAGCATGGGAAAGAGCCTAGCGATGAATATTTAGCAGAAGCTTTAGGCGAAAATATTGAAAAGATTAGAGAAGCCAAAACAGCCTCAGATATTTATGCGTTAGTGCCAATAGATGAGCAATTCAATGCGATTGAGCAAGATGAAATCACTCAAAAAATTGAAGCAGAAGAGTTGTTAGAGCATGTCCAAAAAGTGCTGAATCAAATGAGCGAAAGAGAGCAAATCCTTATCCAACTTTATTACTTTGAAGAGTTGAATTTGAGCGAGATTAAAGAGATTTTAGGCATCACTGAATCGCGCATTTCTCAAATCATTAAAGAAGTGATTAAAAAGGTGCGTAAATCCTTAGGAGTGGATCATGGCTGATATTTTAAGCCAAGAAGAAATTGATGCGCTTTTAGAAGTTGTTGATGAGAATGTGGATATTCAAAATGTCCAAAAAAAAGATATTATCCCGCAGCGCAGCGTAACCCTCTATGATTTCAAGCGCCCTAATCGTGTGAGTAAGGAGCAACTGCGCTCTTTTAGGAGCATCCATGATAAAATGGCTAGGAATCTTTCTAGTCAAGTCTCTTCTATCATGCGTTCTATTGTAGAGATCCAGCTCCACAGCGTGGATCAAATGACTTATGGCGAATTTTTGATGAGTTTGCCTAGCCCTACGAGTTTTAATGTCTTTTCCATGAAGCCTATGGGAGGAACGGGGGTTTTAGAGATTAATCCTAGCATCGCTTTCCCCATGATTGACAGACTATTAGGGGGCAAGGGGAGCGCGTATGATCAAAACAGGGAGTTTAGCGATATTGAATTGAATTTATTGGATACGATTTTACGCCAGGTGATGCAAATTTTAAAAGAAGTGTGGTCGCCTGTGGTGGAGATGTATCCTACCATTGACGCTAAAGAATCCAGCGCGAATGTGGTCCAAATCGTCGCTCAAAATGAAATTTCTATCATGGTGGTTTTAGAGATTATTATCGGTCATAGCCGTGGGATGATGAATATTTGTTACCCGGTGATTTCCATTGAGAGCATTCTTTCTAAAATGGGGAGTAGGGATTTGATGCTTTCAGAAACGAACTCTAAAAAGAGCCGTAATAAGGAATTGCAAGCGTTATTGAGCGGGGTGAGCGTGGATATGATCGTGTTTTTGGGCGCGGTAGAATTGAGTTTGAAAGAAATGTTGGATTTAGATGTGGGGGATACTATCCGGTTGAATAAAGTCGCCAATGATGAAGTGAGCGTGTATGTGCATAAAAAAAAGCGTTATTTAGCGAGTGTGGGGTTTCAAGGGTATAGGAAAACCATTCAAATTAAAGAAGTGATTTATAGTGAAAAAGAACGCACTAAAGAAATTTTAGAAATGCTAGAAGAACAGCGCAGAGGCAAAGTGGGCGATATTATGAAAATAGAAGAAGAGTGAGAAATGCAAGATTTTATTAAGATTTTTATTCAAGAGGTTGTCTCTACTTTAGAAGGGTTAGTGGGTAAGGCTCCAAGCGTGGGATTAGAAAAAGAAATTTCTAGTAGCGAAGAATCTTTTTTGAAATTAATCAGCGTGCCTTATGCAAGGGTTAAGATTAGTGCGATTGAAAAAGAAGAGAGCTCTATTGAATTACTGGCTCCGGTAGATTTAGTTACCGCTTTAAGCGATTTGATGCTAGGAGGTGAGGGGGCGAGTAAGGAAGAAATGGATAATGACGATTTAGACGCTTTTAAAGAAATGGCTTCTAATATTTTTGGTGCGATCGCTACGAGCTTGAAGTCTCAAGAATTGCTCCCTAAACTCAATTTCACTACCACGAACGCTGAGATCGCTAAAGAGCTTCCTAAAAAAGAAGATTACGCTAAAGCGATGGTGTTTTCTTTTAAAATGGAAGCCATCAAAGAAAGCCAAATCGTTTTATTGACTACGGCGGCTTTTGAGGGCCAATTTGAAAAAACGCATAAAGAAGAAAAAGAAGAAACGACACAGAGCGCTACTGAAGAGATTAAAACCCACGATGCGTCTTTAGAAAACATAGAAATCCGCAATATCAGCATGCTTTTGGATGTGAAATTGAACGTTAAAGTGCGTATCGGGCAAAAAAAGATGATTTTAAAAGATGTGGTCTCTATGGATATAGGGAGCGTGGTAGAGTTGGATCAATTGGTGAATGACCCTTTGGAAATTCTTGTAGATGACAAGGTGATCGCTAAGGGCGAAGTGGTGATCGTGGATGGGAATTTTGGCATTCAGATCACGGATATTGGCACTAAAAAAGAACGCTTAGAGCAACTGAAAAATTAAACCATTAAAGTAAAGAAGGAAGGAATTATGGCTATTTTTGGGGAATTAAGCTCTCTTGGGCATTTGTTTAAAAAAACGCAAGAATTAGAAATTTTGCATGAGTATTTTAAAGAGGTCATGCAAAAGGGTAGTAAAGCGAATCAAAGGGTTTTAAATCTCGCTACTAATACAGAATTTCAAGTGCCTTTAGGGCATGGCATGTTTAGCATAGAGCAGAGTTATTGTTTAGAACATGTTAAAGAAAGCGAGAGAGGTTTTTTTGAAAGCCACAAACAATATGTGGATTTCCAGCTGATTGTCAAAGGCGTTGAGGGGGCTAAAGTGGTGGGTATCAATCAAGCTGTCATTAAAACCCCTTACGATGAAAAAAGAGATTTGATCGTTTATGAGCCGGTTAGTGAAGCTTCTTTTTTGCGTTTGGATGCGGGCATGCTGGCTATTTTTTTTGAAAGCGATGTGCATGCGTTGAGGTTCTATGGAGAGTCTTTTGAAAAATATAGGGAAGAGCCGATTTTTAAAGCGGTCGTTAAAGCGCCTAAGGGATTGATCAAATTAAAATTATGAAATTGGTGAGTCTTGTTATAGTTTTTTGTTGTTTTTTAAGGGCTGTAGAGTTGCCTGGAATTTATCAAACTCAAGAATTTTTATACATGAAAAGCTCTTTTGTGGAGTTTTTTGAGCATAATGGGAAATTCTATGCCTATGGTATTTCTGATGTGGATGGCTCTAAAGCCAAAAAAGACAAACTCAATCCTAACCCAAAGCTAAGGAATCGCAGCGATAAAGGCGTGGTGTTTTTAAGCGATTTGATTAAGGTTGGAAAACGATCTTATAAAGGCGGTAAAGCGTATAATTTTTATGACGGCAAGACCTACTATGTAAGGGTTACTCAAAATTCAAACGGGGATTTAGAATTCACTTCAAGCTATGATAAATGGGGGTATGTGGGCAAGACTTTCACTTGGAAACGCTTGAGCGATGAAGAAATCAAAAATCTAAAACTCAAGCGTTTTAACTTGGATGAAGTCCTTAAAACCCTTAAAGATAGCCCTATTTAAGCTAGCTTTTTTAAAATCTCTTAATATTCACTCTCTTGGCATTCTTTACACCACACAAACATTTTCATGTCATGGCTAATCAGCTTGGCTTGATATTTTTTAACGACTTCATTCTGGCGGTTTTCAATTTCGGGGTCTGCAAATTCAATGATCTTGCCGCAATGCAAACAAATGATGTGATCATGGTGTTCTTTAGCCGCAATTTCATAACGCCGGCCGCTTTTTGAAGTCTCTAAAACACAGATAAAATTTTCTTTTTCTAAGAAATTCAAAATGCGATAGACTGAAGAAATGCTGGTGTTTTTGTCCTTTTGGCGGATAGAATGCGTGATTTCTTCAGGGCTTAGGTGTGTGCCGCTGCGATACAAAACGCTCACCACTTCTTCTCTTTGTTTTGAATTTTTGAGTCCGTTTTTTTTGATAGACATCCTCAAGCGCTCTAAAATGGATTCCAAAGTTTCTAATCTTTTCATGCTGATATTTTCCTTATCCGTAAAATGATTTTTATAACTAGAATATTATTATACAATAATAATGCGATGAACCATAGATAAAACTCATTATTATTTTAATTTAATCAAAAAATATTGATTTTTTATTACTATTGTCGCATTTTAATGTAACTTATAAGATCAATTTCTTATTTTATCAAGCCATTCTAAAAGGGTTTTTTCAAACCCTATGCCTTGAGAAGAAACCAAATTGAGAGGTTTTTCTAAATAATCTTGTTTGACATAGCCGTTATAATCATGCGGGTAAAGGTAGTCTTTAGCGTTAGGCAGCAAGTGTTTAGGAATGGGGTAGAGCAAGCCTTTTTGAACGCAATCCAAAGCCTGATTGATCGCTCTATAGGCCGTGTTGGACTTGGGCGAACAAGCCAGATAAATCACGCATTGGCTTAAAATGATGCGCGCTTCAGGGTAGCCGATTTGTTTGACTGAAAGCAAGCAAGAAGAGGCTAAATTAAGGGCGTTTGGGTTAGCGTTACCAATATCTTCGCTCGCAAAAATCACCAGCCTTCTGGCGATAAATTCCGGGTTTTCCCCACCAGCAATCAAGCGCGCCAAATAATAAATGGAAGCGTTTTCATCGCTCCCTCTTAAAGATTTGATTAACGCACTAGTAAGGTTATAATGCGTATCATCACTATAAGATCCGTCATTTAGGCTATGAGGCCGTAAGGATTGCAGCGTTTCTAAAGTGATAGGATCTTCTATTTTGGCGCTCAAATCTAAAAGGTTTAATAACGCTCTAGCATCGCCAGCGCTGTTGTTTAAAAGATAGGTTTTAGCGCTAGGCTCTATTTGTTTTTTGAGCAATGTTAAAGCTTTAGCGCAAAGCTTGTCTAAATCGCTCTTGTTTAGGGGGGTCAATTCAAAAATAAAACTTCTTGAGCGGATCGCATGGCTTAGGCTGTAATTAGGATCTTGCGTGCTAGCCCCTAAGATCAAAGCGTGATCTTTTTCCATGGTGGGGAGTAAAAATTCTTGTTGGGTTTTATTCAATCTGTGGGTTTCATCAATAAAAACAACCGGTTTTAAGAGGGTGTTTTGGTAATTTTTAAGTTTAAGGCGTAAATCCTCTAATTTAAAATCCGTCGCATTAAATAAAAGAATGGGGCGCTCTAGCATGCGGGCGATGATTTGAGCCAGGCTTGTTTTACCCACGCCAGGAGGGCCATAGAAAAAGGCATGGGGGAAGTGTTTGGATTGTAAGGCTTTAAATAAGGGGGCGTCTTTGCCTATTAGATGCTCTTGGCCTAAAAAATCTTCTAGGCTTTTTGGGTTTAAAAGCGAAGTCAGGCTCATTTTTTAAATAAAATCAATTCATAAAAATTAGTAGGGGTGTTTAAATTTTTCGTTGGGGTTTTGGTGTTTTTAGAGTGTTTGTGCAGAGCGTCTTGCAATTCTTTATTCAGGCTGTCTAACTCATCAAGCTTTTCTTTTAAACGCAAAATAATATCCACACCCGCTAGATTAACCCCCATATCCCTTGTAAGGCGTAAAATCGTTTTGATTTTGTCCATGTCTCGTTGGGAATATAGGCGCATTTTCCCATCAGTCCTGCTAGGCTCTATCAAACCCTCTTTTTCATATTGGCGCAAGGTTTGAGGGTGCACGCCTAAGATTTTAGCCACAACGCTTATCAAATAAAGCGGTTCATCATAATCGCACACGATTCCTCCTTACAATTCTTTTTCTAATAACGCTTTTAACTCGCTAGAAAGCGTTTCAGTTTTAGGCAAAATCAAACGAGCTTGCAAATACAAATCCCCCACATGCGAAGTTTTTCTGTTTTTGATCCCTTTGTCTTTAATGCGGAATTTTTGCATCGCTTTTGTGTTAGGGGGAATGGTTAGGGTTAAGGTTTTATGCCAAGTAGCGATTTCAATTTTCCCTCCAAAAAGAGCCGTTTTTAAGGGTAAATCAAAGATTTGGATAATATCGTCTTTCTCGCGCCTATAAATTTCATCTTCTTCAATATGGATCTGCAAGAGCAAATCGCCCCTGCCCGTTCGCCCCATTTTCCCCTTGTTGCGAACCCTAATTTTTTCGCCCTCTTCCACGCCGATAGGGATTTTAAGGCTAAAAGTCTCATTATTGATGCTCACTTGTTTTTTATTGCCTAAAAGGGTGTCTAGAACAGAGACATTTAAAGTGGTGGTCATGTCTAAATCTTCATGGGCAAAATTGGAAAAATTAAAGCCAGAAAAGCCTTGTGAATTTTGAGAAAATCTTTGCGAAAAGCCTCCTCTCCCAAAAATAGAGCTTAAAATATCGTCTAAATCTTCACTAGCGCTGCGGCTTCTGGCAAAATCGCTGAAATTCTGCCCGCCAAACATGTTATCGCCAAACTGATCGTATTGGCGGCGTTTTTCTTCGTCGCTTAAAATTTCATAAGCGGCGTTGATTTCTTTGAATTTTTCTTCGGCTTCTTTGGTTTTATTCAAATCCGGGTGGTATTGTCTGGCTAAACGGCGGTAGGATTTTTTGATTTCATCTTGGTTGGCGTTTTCGCTCACATTTAAAGTTTGGTATAAACTCTTGCTCATGGATCACCTTTAAAATAGTTTTATTAGAATACTATCATAAATCTTTAGTGTTAGTCAATCAAGTTTATTGATAATGCTTTTAGGTAATGGAGATTTTAAACCCGTTTCAGCGCAATTAAAAGGAATTTTCATTAAAATATTGAGTTTAAATCCACGATGAGTTTTTAATGCAATACAAGAAAAATAAGAAAAATAAGAAAAGATATTATTATTTAGTGCTATGGATCCTTTTTTTAAATGGTCTGTCTTTGAAAGCTTTAGAAATCGCAGTCAAACCTTTTGGCTATTTGGGGCTATTGTATAATCAAGGGGCGCAAAAAAACCCTCACAGCTATGTGGGGGCTTTAGCGCACCTTGGGGTGGATTTTTCTTATAGCAATGGGTGGTCCTTTGGTATTGGAGCGATTGGAGCTTGGAATATTTATAACAAACAGCGTTTGGCCAACCTTTACATCAGTCTGGGGAATTTTTTTGGTAGTTCTAAAAATGTTAAACCTTATTTGAGCGCTGGCGATGTTTCTGATGCGTATGTTCAATACACTAACCAGCGTTTTAAAATAGCTTTAGGGCGTTTTAATACCGATTTTGTGGATTTTGATTGGATAGGGGGCAATATTCAAGGAATCTCTGTGGCTTTTAAGCAAAATTCCATGCGTTATTTTGGGATTTTTATGGATAGCATGCTTTATAATGGGCATCAAATCAACAAAGAGCAAGGGAATCGGATTGCTACTTCCCTAAACGCTCTAGCGTCCTATGACCCTGTGTCTAAACGCTTGTATGTTGGGGGGGAAGTGTTTGTTTTAGGCGCAGAATACAGGCATGAAAATCTTAAGGTGCTTCCTTTTATTTTAACGGACACCCGCTTGCCTTTGCCCACTCAAAATGTTTTAGTGCAAGTGGGGGGTAAGTTGGAATATGAGGCTTCTTTGGCTAAGGGTTTCACTTCGCACACTCTAGTGCATGGCATGTATCAATACGGCAACACTGACGCTACCACCAACGCTAAAAATGCCGGCTTGTTTTTGATCGATCAAACTTTTAAATACAAAATTTTTAATTTTGGAACGGGTTTTTATATCGTTCCAGCAAGAAACAATAAGGGCTATCTATGGACTTTTAATGACAGGACTAAATTCTATGGCCGTGGGATCAACGCGCCCGGCGTGCCAGCGATTTATTTTGCAAACTCCAGCATTTCAGGCTATGTTTTTTTAGGGCTTAAGACTAAAAGGGTGCGTTTAGACGCGATGGTGGCTTTTGGGGATTACCAAGAATATTCTTTAATGAGCAGTTTTAGGGTTTGGACTTATAGGAGTTTGTCTTTTGATATGGGTGGGGGGTATGTGTATGCTTACAATTCTAAAGCCACGAGAAAAAGTCTTGGGAATAGTTCTTTTGTCTTTTTTGGGAAGTTTTTGTTTTAAAAAATCAAAGATAAAAATGTTTTAAGAAATTCTTTTAAAATCAGGTCTTTGGGGTTTTTTAGGGAAAAAGGTTTTTTTAAACTCAGGCTCCCATAGTTTGATCACGCCATGGTGGGTCATCTGGTGCATATTGACTAAACGCATGTTCAAAAGAGCCTTTTCTTTAGCTTCGCTATCGCTCAAATCTTCTTTAATTTTGAACGCTTGAATGATTTGCTCCCACAATTCATGCTCTTTAGCGTCTTTATTTAAAAAATCTTTATAGTTGAAGCCGCCAATCCCTTTAACCCCTTTAATATTATCCCCCTTATCCCCCACAACGCACTGATAATAAGCAAAAAAATGAGCCTCTTTTCGACTCACATTAAAAAAAGCGTTGGTTTTGAGGTTGAAATGAGAGCCTCTATTGGAATACAAAATATCCTTATCCATGCTGGCTATCACATAATTTTTGGGGTCTTTCTTTTTATAAAATGAGATAATATCATCGGCTTCATATTCAAAACAATGTTCGCCCTGGATTCTAGCCCCTTTTTTTAGGGGGTATTTTTCCACTAAAGCGATCTTTAGAGCTTTTAAAAGAGATCTAAAATATTCATCAAATTGGTGGCGTTTTTGTTTGTAATGATCGCACAGCTGGTAGCGGAAACTCTCTCTGCCCCTAGTGATAAAAAAAAGCGTTTTAGAGCAACGGGTTTTGCGCATGATGGATAAAATTTGAGTGGTAAGAAAGATCATGCCCACTTCTTGCAAGCTGCAAGCGGCGAATCTTTTAGGGAGCGTTTTATTGGAGAGTAAACGCCTAACAATATTAGGGATAACACAATCAATGTCTAGTAAAAGGGTTTTTGAATGTGCAAACCTTGCCTTGTTAAACGCTTGTCTAATGGTTAATCCTTAAGTTGAATTTCTCTTTTTTAAAAGCTAAACTATTATAGCAAATATATAGCAAATAATAAGTTATTTTAATAATAATTAGCTCTATTCTCATTAAATACGCTAAATTTTGATTGTAAAAACGCTTTTGGCATTTTTACTTTTTATGATCAAACGCCCAATGAAAACAGGGCTTAAGGATTTTCTTTTATTTGCGCGGTAAGTTATACTTCCGGCGTTTTTCCCAAAGGCTTTTGCGGCTAATGCCAAGCTTGTTGGCTAATTCTGTATCGGTGCAAGTGGAAGAAAAATGCCTGATCGCTTCTTTTTCATACTCTTGAATGGAAAGGAAAGTCGTGTGGTTATTAAACAAAGATAGGGGCTTATTGCCGCATTCAATGCTCACAATTTTAGGAAATTCTAGGGGTTCTTTATGGGTATAAGATAAAACAATAGGGCATGAACGGGCCAATTCTAGCAATTTCAATTGCTCATCTTTTTTAAGCTCTTCTAAATGCATGATGTAAAAAGGGCGTTCTAATTTGTCTTTATTCTTGTATAGTTCTTTCCAAGTGGTATCCTTTAAAGAGAAAAAAGAAAAATCCATTTGCCTTTCTTTAGCGTATTGCAATAAATAAGCGTTCGCAAGCTCTTGAGAGGGCGTGTGAATAATAAAGGGCGGCCTGTAGGAAAAATCTTTAGGCAAGGGCAATTCCGCATGGATAAAGTCTAAGTAATTTTCATAAAATCCCAAGCGAGCGGTCATTTCTTGGTAGGCTTTGTGGTATTGGATCTTGCGCAACAATTCATCCATTTTAAAAGGTTTTAGAATATAATCTCTCGCTCCCGCTTGAATGGGTTTATTCACGCCATCTTCATTGACATGCGAAGCCATCATGATAATGATTTGCTTGGAATTATAACGCACAAAGTGTTCGCAACGCCCTTGAGTGCAAACTTTAGAAGAAACCAAAATCACATCATAAGGCTCTTTATTTTCTTCTGAAATGCTAGAGATAATCTCGCAAAAATGCCCTAAATCATGCAAATTATGCGAGATGCTCCTAGCTAGCGCTAAATCGTCTTCAATGATTAAGATTTTCATCCATTCTTCCTTTTATCACATTTTATCACATTTAAAGTTTTTGTTTATAACGCATGCTCGCATGCGCTTGGACTAACAGCCCTTCTTGTTTGCCAATGAACCCCATTTTTTCCATTGTAGTGGCTTTCAAGCTGATTTGAGATTTTTCTAAACCCAAAAGTTGGCTCAAATTCTCTAAAATCGCCGGTTTGTAAGGAGTGATTTTAGGGATTTCGCTAAAGATGGTCGCCCCCATTTCAAACAATTCAAACCCAATGCTTTGAGAAAAATCCAACACGATTTTTAAAAGCTCTTTAGAAGAGGCGTTTTTGTATTGGGGGTCATTATCAGGGAACCATTCGCCAATATCCCCCCCTTTAATCGCTCCTAAAATCGCATCAATAACCGCATGCAACAAAGCATCGCCATCGCTATGAGCCTTTAACCCAAACCCGCAATCCAAAACAACCCCCCCTAAAACCATAGGCTTATCTTTAATGAACGCATGCGTATCAAAGCCCATGCCTATAAAAGTGTCTTTTGCTGGGTTGAAAAAGAGCGCGAAATGTTTCAAATCATCGCTTGTGGTGAGCTTGTGCAAATTTTTACTGCCTTCAATATAGCTCACAGAGTTAGGGAAAGCTTGCAAAATCGCGCTGCTTTCATCTTTAAAATCCCCTTGTTTTAGGGCTGATTGGAGCGTTTTGGTGTGGCTTAATTGCGGGGTTTGAATGAGTTTGATCGCTTCTCTATCTAAAGCTTCGTTATAATAGATCGCTGTGTCATAGCAAGGCAAGTAAGGAGCGATACAATAATGGCTCGTTTGTTGGAGGGTTAAAAACAAGCTTTTAAGCGCTTCCATATTGGCTAAACCCCTAGCCACATCGCTGGTGAGCGTGTAAGCGCTATCAATTACTTTTAAAGCGTTACGCACGGATTCCTGCCTTGATGCCCCGCCTTTTACAAGCTTGATTTCAGGGTAATGGCGTTGGATATAAATATAATCCAATCCGCTTACAACCAGAATGATTTCCTTAAAGTCTAGGGCTTCTTTAAAGCTCTCATAAACGCTGAGCCATAAGGGGGTATGATTAGAGCGCAACCATTGTTTTTTGATGGTTTGAGAAAAACGCTTAGATTCCCCAGCGGCCAATAAAACAACGCTCGTTTGTTTGATAAGCGTTTCTAGCGTTTCTTTAGTTTCAAAAGGGTCTTCTCCTAAACTTTCTAAAGAAAGATTAAAAGCTTCCCCATTCACTCTAATCAAAGACATGCGACTAACAACCCACCTCTATCATTTCACCAAAATGATCCTATAACCTTGATTCAAGTCTAAAACTAAGAATCGTTTGGGTTTGCCTTTATACTTTTCTAAAGCATGGTTAAAATCCGCAACGCTTTTCACTTCAATCTCTTCAATTTTTGTGATGATGTTACCTTGCCTAAAGCCAGCTTGCTCTGCTGGGGAATTTTCATTCACTTGAGAGACTAAAACCCCTTGAACATCATCGCTCAAACGCATAGACCTTTTGGTTTTTTGGGTTAAATCTTCTACTTGAAGCCCGTTCAATTGGCCTTGTGCGCCGTTTTGAGCAGAAATGGTTTCTTTTTTGTTAGGGTTTTTCCTTTCGGCTAGAGTGAGAGTGAAGGCGCGTTCTTTTTTGTCTCTAATGACTTTTAAGGTTACTCTTTGATTGGGTAGCATAGAGCCGATTAGATTTCTTAACTCATTCGTGTTTTTAACCTTTTTCCCATTGACTTCGGTGATCAAATCCCACACCAAAATCCCTGCTTTTTTAGCCGGGGAGTCTTTTTCTACGCTAATGACTACCGCTCCTTCTTTATTGTCATAAGAATTTTGCAAATCGCCACTCAAATCTTGCAAGCCCACGCCCAAGTAACCTCTTTCAATCTTACCGGTTTTGATGAGCTGGGTTACAATATCTTTAACCATGTTAGAAGGGATGGCAAAGCCAATGCCGTGGTTACCGCCGGTTTTAGAGATAATAGCGGTATTGATCCCCACTAACCCTCCACGGCTATCAATTAAAGCACCGCCGGAATTTCCAGGATTGATGGAAGCGTCTGTTTGAATGAAATTTTCATAGCTGTTGATCCCAATCCCGCTTTTATTGAGCGCTGAAACAATGCCTTGAGTAACGCTTTCACCCACGCCAAAAGGGTTGCCAATCGCAAAAACCAAATCGCCCACTAAAATATCATTAGAATCAGAGAATTTGATCGTGGGCAGGTTGTCTTTAGTGATGCGAATCACCGCTAAATCGCTTTCAGAATCCGTGCCTACTAAAGTGGCGGAATATTCTTTATTGCTCCCTGGAATGGTAACTTTAATCTTATCCGCGCCATCAATCACATGGTTATTAGTTACAATATAGCCATCTTTAGAAATGATGACGCCACTGCCTAAAGCCCTTTCCATTCTTTCTTTAGGGATCATGCCGCCCAAATCCCCAAAAAATTGTTGGAAAAAGGGGTCATTAAACACACCGCCACCTATAAAATTGTTTTTAATCTTTTTTTCAGTAGAGATATTCACCACCGCCTTAATCGAATCCTTAATAGAATCGTGGTAAGAATAGATCGTATCGTCTTTAGAGGGGACACTCACTCGCTCTTTAACTTTGGGCATGTTTTGGATTTGGATATTGCCCGCATTCAAGCTTAACGCTAAAGCCAAAGAGATAAAAAGGGTTTTTTTCATCATGGTTACTTCCTTAAAATGTGCTAAACTTCAAAATTAAAAAAAGATTATATCAAATCTTTTTTGTTATTTTCATTAGCTTTTTGTGTAAAATAGTATCCAATGTAACACACAATAGCAAAAACAATCGTTAAGATCATCCCGATGCGTTGATCCTTATCCATAGCTGAACCGATCACGCCGATGACACACCCAGTGATCCCTATGAGTTGCAAAAAGGGCAAGAAAGGGGCTTTATAAGGCAAATCCTCTAAAGAATGCCCGGCTTTTAAGTATTGCTTACGGAAAGAATATTGCGAAATGGACACGCTAACCCACACAATAATCACCGTGAAACTGATCACATTAATCAAAGCTTCCACGACATTTTCTTTGGCATAAATTTGGACTAAAAGCCCTATGAGAGAAAAAGAAAGGGAAAAAAGCATCGCATAAGTGGGCGTGCCTTGTCGGTTGAGTTGGGAAAAAACCTTAAAAAACATCTTTTGTTTGGACAGCCCATAAATCATGCGGCTGGCCCCATAAAGCCCTGAATTAGCGGTAGAAAACATCGCCGTAATGATAACAGCGTTCATTATATCAGCCACATAAGGGATACCCATGCCAATAAAGGGTAAATTGATGCGTTCTAAAACGCTCACAAAAGGGCTTTGCGTGATAGAAGAATCGCTCATGGGTAAAAAAACAGAAATGACAAACACAGAGCCTAAAAAGAAAAAGACAATCCGCCACAAGGTCGCTTTAATCGCTTTGGGCATCACTTCGCTAGCGTTTTTAGTCTCTCCCACAGCCACCCCAATGACTTCTGTGCCAGTGAAAGCAAAAATGACAGCGAGCATAGCAGAAAAAACCGCTGCGCTCCCGTTAGGGAAAAACCCCTTATCACCAAAATGGAAATTGTTAAAAATAGAACTAAACCCATGCGAATAGATTTGATAAATAATCCCAATCATGCCAATGCCTATAAAAGCGATCACCGCTAAAACTTTAATCAGGCTAAAGAAAAACTCGCCCTCGGCAAAAATTTTAACCGAAAAAAAGTTCAATAAAAAAACTAACGCAATGCATAAAATAACCCAATAATGGATAGGAATATTTACAAACCAACGTTGCATGAGCATGCCTATAGCAATATATTCTAATGCAACCGTGATCACCCAGCCAAGCCAATACATCCAAAAAACCATATAGCCCGTGCCAGGGCCTATGAATTTAGCCGCATAATCCCCAAAACTGCCCGTAGTGGGATAAACGCTGGCCAATTCGCCTAAAGAGAGCATGATGCAATAAACCACAAGCCCTCCAAAACCATAAGCGATCAAGGTCCCTAAAGGGCCAGCGTTCGCAATATTACCTCCAGTGCCTACAAAAAGCCCTGTGCCAATCGCTCCCCCAAATGCAATCATTAAGAGATGGCGCATTTTCATGTCTCTTTTAAGCTCGCCTTGTTTTTGCGTGGTATTTTGATGCGTTATCTTTTGATTGTCCATGCGATACCTCCTTAGATTGAAAATAAAAATAGTTTGAATTATAACAAAAATAAAATAAAATGATTTTTTTTAATTGAATATTGAAAATAAAATTTTAAAAAAACGAAAGAATGCTAAAGTTAATGTTTATCAATATTTGATGAGAGCGGATTTTTAAGGTGTTTTTTAAAGAACGCTAAAAACTTCTTCTAAAATATTAAGATTTATAATATTTAATCGTGTAATCTATCCCCGAATAAAGGGTTAAAAAAACCGCTATAGCCACAAGCACATAGGAGTAAGTTAAATTGGCTAATAAAGCGCCAATCGCCACGACTTGAGACACGGTTTTATACTTGCCTAACGCATTGACAGGAATATCCTTTTTTTCATTAGCGGCTAAGACTCTAAGCCCTGAAATAAAAAATTCGCGCCCTAAAATCACAAACGGGATCCATGCATTCACACGATCCAAATAAACTAACCCTAAAAACGCGCTCAAAATAAGGATTTTATCCGCTAAAGGATCAAAGATTTCCCCAAAGCGCGATTTGGCTTTATAGTTTCTAGCGATGTAGCCGTCCAATAAATCCGTGAGCGCGGCAAATAAAAAAACCAATGAAGAGATCATGTTAATGTGAAAGGGGGTTAAAAAACTAAAATAAGTGCGCGTGTTTAACAATAAAAATAATAAAAATAAGGATAAGACAATGCGTAAAATCGTTAAAAAATTAGGCAGGAGTTTTAAAACTTTCATGCTTTCAAAAAGACTTGTGAAAAATTCAAAAACGCGTGCCCCAAAAATCCAAGTGCCACACACATTAAAATCACAGCGATCGTTAAAAAAATGATAACTAACGCTTGCACTAAAACCCCTAAAAGAGCCAACATGAAACTAAAAAGCAACAACCTAAACCCGCTTAAAAAAAACCTTTCTTGCGTGTAAAGGCTCAATTCTCTATAGAGTTTGTGTAAATAAAAAATAGAAACGCCATTACCGATTAGCGAAAGAGCGTTATTGGCGTTAGGGATAAGATAGCTTAAAAGAGCGCATAAAATCAGCACCAAAAAACTGAAAGCAAAATTTTCAAAAAAACTCAGATGGCGCGTGATTTTAGAAAGCCTGTAAAAACCAATCGCTCCGGCAATAAACCCAATCGCGCACAAAAAAAGAGACAATAACACGATATAAGCCAATTGATTATTGAAGAGGTTAGAAATGTGAAACGATTTTGCCCCGCTTGACACAAGAAAAAGCACTAAAAGAATAGCCCCACACAAAGGGGCGAAAAAATAGCCCAACAAGCATTTTTTAATGAATTGCAACTCTTTGTTTTGGTGGATGTGGATAATGTTTTTCAAAAAAAATCTTTATTTAAAAGTGGTCCCGCCATCTACAACGATCGTTTGCCCTGTAAGCCAACCGCTTTGGGTCTCATCGCACAAAAAATAAGCCGCTCCGGCTAAATCGTTAGGATTGCCCATGCGTTTTAGGGGCGATTGCTCTTCTACTTTTTCTTTAATCTCCACATAATCAGGGAAGGCTTTCAAAGCGTCCGTATCAATAGGCCCGCCACTAACCGCATTCACTCTAATGTTAAATTCGCCTAAATCCACAGCAGCGTATTTGACCATGGTTTCTACGGCGTTTTTGGAATTGCCATGCCCGGCGTAATTAGGCATATAGACCAAATTCCCGGTGGAGCTTAAGCTCACGATCGCCCCACCGCCTATTTTTTGCATGCGTTTTGCCGCTTCTTGAGCCCCTACGACAAACGCTAACACGGTGGCTGTGTAAATGTTGTTTAACCCCTTAGGTTTTAATCGCATAAACGGCGCAAATCCCCCCACGACAGAGCGCCCATAAATAATAGCGTTAGAAATAAAAAAATCCACTCTGTCAAAATCAGCGTCAATTTGCTTAAAAAGATCCGTGTATTGCTCAGGCTCTAAAACATTAAGAGAGTAAGCTTTGGCTTTAATGGAATATTTTTGCTCCACATCTTCTATAATTTTGTTGGCTTCTTCAACATTTTTATTGTAAGTGAAAGCGATATTCACGCCACTTTGAGCGAAGCGATACAATATCGCCTTGCCAATCCCTCTAGTCGCGCCGCTAATCACTAGGGTTTTATTTTTCATGTGATTGGAACCATTCATGCAATTACCTCATATTGTTGTAAAGTTTTTTCTAAAAGTTGAATCGTTTCTTTGCTTGGGGGCACTAAAGGCAGTCTGTAACTTGGGTTTTCAATCAAGCCGGCTAAATGCATAGCCATTTTAATAGGGATAGGATTCGTTTCTACAAAAAGAGCTTGATGCAAATGAAAAAGCTTATTTTGGATTTCTAGGGCTTGTTGGTATTCAAATTTGAGCACGCAATTGACCATTTGTGAAATCAAATTAGGCATTAAATTACCGGTCACTGAAATCACGCCGCACCCCCCTGAAAACATGATAGAGTGGTTGAGCGAATCTTCCCCGCTAAAAATGTGAAAATCTTTTTCATAATAATGCAATTCTGTTACCCTTTTCAAAGAGCCAGACGCTTCTTTAATGGCTTTAATGTTAGGGACTTCTCTAAAAAGTTTGAGGGCGGTTGGGACTTCAATAGACACGCCCGTTCGGCTTGGCACATCATAAAGCATGACAGGGATTTCCACTGATTGAGCGATAGTTTTATAATGTTCAAACAAGCCTTGTTGGGTGGGGCGGTTATAATAAGGGCTTACGCATAAAATCGCATCCGCACCGATTTTTTGAGCGAACTTTGCTAAAGAAAGGGACTCGCTCGTGGCGTTACTGCCCACGCCGGCTAACACTTTCATGCGCGAATTGGAGGGCGTTTTAGTGTTTTTGCAAGTCTCTATGGCGATTTCAATGCAACGCATATGCTCTTTGTGGGTGAGCGTGGCGGATTCTCCTGTCGTGCCAACAGGCACGCATGCGTCCATGCCCTGAAAAATTTGGCGCTTGATCAAGGATTCATAAGCGGCCTCATCAACGCTCAAATCTTTTTTAAAAGGCGTAATTAACGCGCTAGATGAATGGAATTGCATGCGATAAGGCTCTTTTAAGGTTTCAAAAACACGGTGGTTGATTGGGTGTCTTTAAAATATTCATTAGCCACACGCACCAAATCGCTCACTTTTAAATCCAAAAATTGTCGCTGATAATCCGTCAAGCCTTGAATATCGTTTTGCACTAAATAGTCCGCAAAAAGCCCCGCCACATCGCTAGAACTTTCTAAGTTAGAAATAAAGTCAGCTTTTTGATTGATTTTGAGTTTGTCTAACTCGGCTTGAGTGATTTCGCCTTTTTTCAGCTTTTCTAAAAGCACTACGATTTCTTTTTGTAAGGCTTCGGCTTTGACATTAGGATTACCCCCCGCAATGAATAAAAACACGCTTTCATCTTGTAATTGCATGTTGTGCGAGAAGGCTTGAGAAGCCAGGCGTTTTTTATCCACCAATTCGCTTTGCAACCACGAGCTTTTACCTTCGCCTAAAAGCCTACTTAGCGCGTCTAAGGCGACTTGATCTTTATGTTTGAAAGCAGGCACTTTATACCCAAGGGCTACCCATTCTAAATGGACCCCATCTTTATGCACGACTGCCGTTCTGGCTCCATCTTGTTTAGGCTCTTTCATGTAAGGGGTGGGGATAGCTTTTCCATCAAGGTTTTTTAAGGATTCAAAATGTTTTTTACTCAATTCAAAAACCTTTTGGGAATTGACATCGCCCACCACTAAAATAATAGCGTTTTTAGGCTGATAATAGAGCGAATGGAATTTTTTAATGTCTTTTAAAGTCCAGTTTTGAATATCGTCCATAAAACCAATGGGCGTCCAATGGTAGGGGTGATAGACATAAGCGGTGTTAAAAAAGCGGAAATAAAGCATGCCTATAGGGGAATTATCGGTGCGCCATCGCCTTTCTTCAGCGACCACTTGACGCTCAGGCAAAAACTCATCTTCTTTTAAATTCAAAGAACCCATGGTTTCAGCGAACAATTCTAAAGACTTATCCAAGTTAGCCTGACTGGTTTTAATGAAGTAGCGCGTAATATCAAAGCTCGTAGAAGCGTTACTCACGCCCCCAAAACGCTTAACGATTTTATCAAATTCGCCAGCTTTAAGGTTTTTGGTGCTTTTAAAATTCAAATGCTCTAACATGTGAGCGATCCCGCTCTTGCCCATGACTTCGTTTCTAGAGCCGACTTTATAAAGCACATCCACTTCTATAACCCCGGTTTTATTTTCTAGGGGGACGCTTACGACTTGCAACCCGTTTTTTAAGGTAACGCTCTCATGTTTGGGTAAGTAAGATTGTGCGTGCATGCTCGCTCCTAAAGTGACTAACAAGACAGAACTAAGCCCTAAAAGTCTTTTAACAGAAAAATATTTCATCTTAAATCCGCTCCTATAGCCTCTTTAACGCTCAAAAATCCATCTTTTTGGAGTAATTTTACCAAATCTTTAAGAATATTTTGGCATAAATTTGGCCCGTTGTAAATAAAAGCGCTATAAATTTGTAACAGACTCGCTCCCATTTTAATCCTTTCATAAGCTTCTTTCGCATCGCTAATCCCTCCCACAGAAACAAGAACGCTTTTATTAAAAAAAGCTTTAGCCAATTCTTTAAAGATTTCACGGCTTTTTTTAGTCAAGCATTTCCCGCTCAAGCCTCCCATTTCTTTAGGAGCGAACACCAGGCTTTTATCAATGGTCGTGTTAGTCGCAATAATCCCATGCGCTCCCGCTCCAATAGCGCTATTGACAATTTCTAGCATGTCATCTGTTTCTAAATCCGGGGCGATCTTTAAAAATAAAGGCTTATGAGTCATTTCTTTAGCCATGCAAAAAAGCTCATTCACAAACGCCTTGTTTTGTAAATCCCTTAAATTAGGGGTGTTGGGCGAAGAAAGGTTGAAAGTGTAATAATCGCCAATGTTTAAACATTGATTTAAAACCGCCTTGTAATCTTCTAAGGCATGCACTTGCTCTATGTGTTTGTTTTTGCCTAAATTGATGCCAATAGGGGTTTTATAAGGGGCGAAGCGCTTAAACGATCTCGCTCCCAAAATCGCCCCGTAATTATTAAACCCCATCGCATTTTGTAAGGACTCTTCTTCAATGTGCCTGAAAAGCCTTGGTCTTTCATTCCCGCTTTGCGCGGTATTAGTCAATGTGCCTGCTTCTAAATAGCCAAACCCAAAAGCGATTAAAGCTTTGAGCATGGAGATATTTTTATCAAAACCGGCGGCTAAGCCTAAAGGGTTAGGGAAATGCAAGCCTAAAATTTCATTTTCAAGCTTTGGGTTTTTATAACCCCATTGAGAATCAATCAAACCACACAAAAAGGGCGATGAAGAAAGCATTCTTAAAATTTTACACACTTTTTCATGCGCGTCTTCAGCGTCTAGGCTAAAAAGATATTTTTTTAATAACGAATAAAGCATTTAAATCCTTATCTTTTATGATTTGAACGATAACCCTTAAAAGGTTTTAAGGGCTTGTTTTTCAAAGTAATCCTGCGAATTTAAAGGATCGTTAGGGTTTGAAACTTTAATGTAACGGCCTTTAGAATTTAACTCATAGCGTTTTAGGGTGTCTTTTAATTGGATTTCTAAAATATGTAACAATTTATTAGCGATCTTTGGGTTTGTGGCCGGGACAAGCAATTCCACGCGCCTTTCTAAATTTCTGGGCATTAAATCCGCGCTAGAAAAATAGATATTCTCATGTTTAAAATAATAAATGCGTGCATGTTCTAAATACTTCCCCACAATAGAATACACCCTGATATTTTCGCTCAATCCCTTGACTTGGGGTTTTAAACAGCAAATCCCTCTAATAATGAGATCAATTTTAACCCCTTTTTGAGAGGCTTGATAGAGCCATTCAATGATTTCGCTATCCACTAGGGCGTTGGCTTTTAAAATGATATAGCCTTCTTGTTTGTGATTCATTTCATTTTGAATGAGTTCAATGATTTTAGGCTTGATCTGTTTGGGCGCCATAAAAAGCGTTTCTAATGCGCTATTAGTTGCGCTGCTAGTCAGCAAGGAATGGAAAAGCTTGATAATGTCGTTAGCGATTTCATTTTTAGCGCTAAAAAAACTCACATCAGTATAGATTCTAGCGCTCAAAGGGTTGTAATTGCCCGTGCTTAAATGGGTGAAATGGCGTAATTGGTTGTCTGTTTTTTTAGTGATCACTAGCATTTTGGCATGCACTTTGAGTTTGAAAACGCCATAAACGACTAACGCGCCCGCCCTTTCTAAAGCTTTTGCCCAATGCAGATTGCTCTCTTCATCAAAGCGCGCTTTTAATTCCACTAAAACGCTCACTTGAATCTTGCTCGCCGCTTCAATTAAGGCTTTGACAATGGGGGAATGCTTGCCCACACGATAAAGCGTCATTTTGATAGAAAGGGTGGTGGGATCGCTAGCGGCTTGCTCTATTAGATCAATCACAGGCTCAAAACTTTCATACGGGTGGAACAGCAACAGATCTTGCTTTTCTATGGATTTAAAGAGATCGTTTTCATTGAAATGAGGGTGGATTTTGGGCGTGAAATTGGGCGATTTAAGTGCTTTAAAATCGCTATGATTGACCAATTCCCACAAATCCCCTAAATTGAGCATGATCGCGCTTTTATAGGCATGCATGCCGGTGAGTTTGTGCTTTTTGTAAGAGTGGGTTTGAAAACTCCTTAAAGACGCTAAAAGGGTTTTAAAAAGCTCTTGACTCCCTTTTTGGGTTTGCAAGCGCACGATTTCGCCTTGATTGCGTTTCCTTAAACTCTTACTCATCAAATCCGCATAATCATGCGCTTCATCTTCAGTGATGGCAATATCCGCATCGCAAGTTACCCTAAACGCCATGCAATCTAAAATCTCATGCTCTAAAAACAATTCTTCTAAATGCGCTTCTACGATTTCTTCAGCCAGCACAAACAAGCCTTTTTCTAGCTCTACAAAACGGAAGATAAAAGAGGGGAGTTTGATGAGCGCATAGGAGATGGTTTGGGTTTCTTTGTCTTTAATGCGGGCAAAAAGCGCGAAAGTCAAATTCGCTAAAGGCGGGAAAGTGTGCGAAGAATCCAACTTAAAAGGCAAGACTAACGCATAAAGTTGCTCTTTAAAATAGGTTTTAGCCTTAGCTTTTTGCTCCAAATTCAATTCATTATAGGGGGTGATACAAAGCCCTTTTTTAAAGAGTAGGGCTTGGATTTTTTGAAATTCCAACTCCCTTTCTTCAATTTCATGCGCTAAATAATGCTTGATTTTTTCTAATTGTTCTTCAGGGTTTGCGCCATCAATGCCTTTAGAGGCGATTTTATGCTCATAGAGTTGTTTAAGCCCTGCAACTCTTATCATGTAAAATTCGTCTAAATTCGTGTCATAAATGGCTAAAAATTTCAAGCGCTCTAATAAAGGCAAGCTCTCATCTTTGGCTTCGTTCAAAACCCTTGTGTTAAAAGCTAACCATGAAAGCTCTCGGTTAAAGAAACGATTCAATAGAAATCCTTTAAATCATCATGTTTAAAAATCAGTTTGCTTGGTGTGATTATATAATGAAATGATAGTAATTGAAGCTTTTTTAAAAAGTCATGGTCGGAGTAGCGGGATTCAAACCCACGACCTCACCCACCCCAAGGGTGCGCGCTAATCAGGCTGCGCCATACTCCGCAATCAAAAAGAAGTATTCTAATATAAGTTTTCTTAGTTGTTGCTTATTTTTGGTTTTTGTTTTATAGGTTAGACACAAAAACCTAAAAAATGCTAAAAGCATTTTTTAAAAATAAATAGTAAAGAGCTTGATTTTAATCAAGCGATAATTTCTTAAGGCGGTCTTAGGGGGTTAGGGGGATTTTAAGGGGGTTAAGGGGGGTGTTATCGCAAAATACCCCCTATCCCCTTAAGGAAATGAGTTTTACTATAAGGTTTTTTATTTAGGTTTGACTTGTTGTTTTAAGAGTAGGGGGAGTAGAAAGTCTCTGAGCGCGGTTAGGGTTCGGGTTGATTGCATGTTGGATACAAGTAATTTAATGATATTTTCGCATGTTTTTGAGTATTGCTTGATTATTTTATGGTTGAAAGGGATTTGAATTTTTAAAGTATCAATAGGGCTTAAATTTTGTTGAGATGATCCTATAGCGTTTCTCTGCAGTATGGCTGAGAATAGGGGATTTCTTATCAAAGAATAATAAAAGGGGTTTAGCTCTTTTTCTTTTGGTAAAACTACACCGACACGCTGATTTAAAATACAATTTTTTGAAAACACTAAGGCACAGCGTCCAATATGTCCTGTTAATGTGATTAAAATATTTGTTGGCTCTAATAGGCAATATTTAGGGAGTTTTTTCGGTAAAAATAAAAGGTTAGTTGTAATACTTAAATCAACTAATGAATGTTGAACATTTTTATTTGTGATTAAAATATAATCATTTTTGTTGTTGCTGTATGTATTTGATTGGAAAGAATAACCGCTGAAAATATCCACTAACTCCCCTAGCGTTTTAACTTCAAAATCGTTGGGGATAAGGCGGTTTAATTCTTTAGAAAATTTCATTTTTCCGCCGCTAGTTTGATAGGGTTTGTTGTTTTCATCTAAAAAATCAAAACGAACGAAGTATTGCTCATAAAGAAGTTCTAGGATTTTGTGCAAAAGCTCGTTGATTTTGTGGTTGTTTTCTATTTTTTGATCTAAAACAGAAAGCGTGCGGGCGATTTTTTGTTGCGTTTCTAGTGGGTAAAGTTTGATTTTAATATTAAGAAAATCTAAGGGCGTGATAGAGGGGTAGCTAGAAGTCCCACATTCTGCAATGCGTTGCAAGTAATGAATAATTTTATCTTGCGTAATATAGTAATACAAATAATTAGGGTCTAATTTTTCTAAATCTATAATATCTATCACGATAAAAGCGGTAGAAACTAAAAAATTTTTTGGAATTTCTTTGATAATCCCAAAGTGGCGTTGATTAGGTCTTACACTAGAATAAATAATGCTATTAAGAGAGCATTTTCGTTTAGCTCTTGAAGGCAATTTTTCTTTTGTTAAATCAATTTTTAGAAAAGCATTTATTCTATTATTTGTAATATTGTCAGTATCTAAATAACAAACTTTTTTGTAATTGTCTTCTTTAGTGTGGTTGTTTTGATTGATAGCAATCACTGAATTATTTTTTAAATCTAAAAGTTTAGTCATAATTAAGATTTCCTAAAGTTTCCAAAATTTCTTGTTGCAAGCTCTGGCTTTCATCAAAAAGGCTTGTTAATTCGCTTGAATATTGCTGCATTAAATTTTCAAACTCTGCTTGGCTTATTTTCTCGCTTGTGTCCTCTATAATGAAATACTGCCCGGGGTTTAGAGAATAATTTTTTTCTGTGATTTCATCAAAAGAAACCAGAGCGCAAAAATCTGATTTTTTAGTTTTATTTTGAAAAGTTTCTAAAATCAAATCCATATCGCTTGGTCTTAAACGCGTTTTTTTGTTTTTGTTTTCGGTGTATTCTTCGCCGAGTTTGGAAGCGTCAATCAAAATGACTTCCTTTGCGCTTGGCGTTTTTTGAAAAAAGATGATGCTCACGTTAGTGCCGGTGTTGGCAAAAACCTGACTGGGCATGCAAATTACCCCATAAACGAGCCTTCCATCCACTAAATGCCGGATAATCTTATTTTCTATTCCGCTTTTAGCGCTGATGAATCCGGTTGGCACGATAATAGCCCCCTTACCCTTTGGATTAAGCATGTTTAGGCAATGTTGGAAAAAGAGCGTGTAAATGGGCATTTTGCTTTTATCGTTTTTGGGGATATTAGGCACGCCTAAGAAAAAATCGTTTTTGTTTTGCGAAATTTCGGCATGCTCGTTGGAAAAATCCAGCTTGAAAGGGGGGTTACTCACGATGAAATCCATTTTCCCATGACATTCTTTAGAATGGTAGGGGTTGGTTAAAGTGTTTCCCTCAATGGCGTATCTTAAAGAGTGGGTCAAGTCGTTTAAAATCAGGTTGAGTTTGAGCATTCTTAAGGATTTTTGCGAAATGTCTTGGGCATAAAGGGTGCAAGAATCGGTGCCTATTTGGTGGGCTAATGCCATTAAAAGCGTTCCTGTGCCTGCGCTTGGGTCATAAATCTTAACGCTTTGAGTGGGTTCGCTCACTAAAAGTTTAGCGATGATGCTAGCGATGCTTAAAGGGGTGTAGTATTCGGCGTATTTCCCTCCGCCGGCGTTATTGTAATCTTTGAGTAAGTATTCAAAAATGGGGGCGAAAAAATCATAGCCTTGTTGGTTTTGTAAGTTTAAAAAAGCTTGTTTGAAATTAAAATTTTTGAGTTTGTCTAATAAAGCTCTTGTAAAATTAGCCCTTTTAGACTCTTCATTAATGTATTGTGAGACGCTTTCAAATAAGGCGATAGTGGTTTTATCCGTGCTTTTGGTGTTAAAAAGTTCGGCGTTATTGCTAGAAATGCGATTAAAAATAGCGTCTAGCTTAAGGTGTAAATCGTTATCGTTAAAATGTTTTTCAAAAAGATAGCTTAAAAGCTCATCATAAGCGAGTTTGGGGAGTTGTTTATCGCTTAAGGTAAGGAAAAAATCTTCTTTTTCTTTCTTTTTAAAATCTTTGTAATCTCGTATCGTTTGGTTGGGGAATTCTTGTTCAAAAAAGAATTCAAACTTATCGCATAAGAATTTATACAAAAAGCATTGCGTGATGATCTTGTATTCGTTGCCATCATTCCCTAAACCAAAACTCGTGCAAATGACTTTTAAATCGTCAATGAGGCTTAGGGTGTCTTGTTTGATTTGCAATAAGGCGTTATTAGGCATTCAAATTTCCTTGATGGTGGTTTTGCGTGAGCTCGTTAAAAAGGGTTTGAGCGATAAATTTTTCTTCTTTTTGTAAATCTTTTAAGGAGGGGTTTTTGTTGAAAGCGTCCCTTAATTCTGCTTTTATGGCAGTTTTTAGAGTATCTTCTTCGTTTAAGATTTCTTGACGCTTAGAAATGCGCGCATCAAGAGCTTTTTTGAGCGCGCTTAAAAGCGTGAAAATCCCCTTAGAAATGTTTTCTTCCATGAGGCGATTGTGAAGACGCTTATGCGTGATCACATAAGCTCGATCATTATTGTATTTGTTTAATAGGTTGGTAGTTTGCTCCTTATGTTGTTTGAGTTGTGAAATGATTACGCTGTAGGAATGAGAAATTCCATCAAAATTATCATTGGTTAGGGGTTCTTGGATCAGTTTTGAAAGCTCTTTAGAAATCTTTTGAACTTCTTTATCTTGTTTGTCCGGGATTTTTTCTAACATCTCTTTAGCTTGCTTGTATTTAGTGCTAATCTCTTCTTTTTCTTTGAAGTGCAATTCTTTGCGTTCTTTAAACTCTATTTTAAAGTCTAAAAGAGCGATGAGGTCTTCTAAAATCATTAAATCGTTTGGGTTTTTAGGCTCATTGATATTTTTTAACGCATGGAGTTGTTTGGCTTTTTTATGAAGCATTGAAGAGATTTTATTGATCGTTTCAATATCTATTTTTTCTTTTAGTGAAAGGATTTTTTCATCGCTAGAAGTGCGGATTAAATTGTAGTTTATTTTAAGCGTGTTAATGGCGTGTGAGACTTTTAAAAGCTCGTTCATTTTGCTGATACCAACAATGGCGCTAGTCATGTCCTCTATATCATCAATGGGGTAATTAAAAAGATCATCATAAGCGTTTTTAATGTCTTTTTCTAAAGTTTCACGATCCGCAAACATGTCTTTGATATTAGAATCGCTATTGGCACCGCTTTGATTGAATCGGTTTAATTCTTTCAAATAATCATCAGTCGTTTTGTCAAAATTTTCTTGAATCCCTACAAAATCTATAAGGTAGCCAAAAGACATGTTGTTATAGGGGCGATTCACTCTGGCTAGGGCTTGGAGTAAATTGTGATCTTTTAACTCCCTGTGGATATAAAGGCGCTTGAGATTGGCTAAATCAAAGCCGGTTAAAAGCATGTTAAACACAAAGGCTATATCCGTATCTTCATGTTTAAAAGAATAAATCTTTTCTTTGACTTCTTGTTCATCATGCAAAATCAGGCTGGATTTGAGTTTGTTTAAAATCCTTAGGTTGGGGTTTTTTTGTAAGACTTCTTCTTGGACTTCATTAAAAAGAGAATCAGCTAACCTGGCTTGCTTGCTTGAAAAACAAACCACCATAGCCTTTAATTGTTCGTTGTCGTCATGCAGTTGTCTGAACTTCAATAAATCTCTAATGATATAAGAGAGCATTTCTTTAATGTATTTTTCATCATTAAAAATCGTTTCTTTTTTAACCTCTATGTCTTCAATAATGATGCTTTCTTGTAAAAGGCGATAGATTTCTTGTAGTTTTTCTTTGTAGCTTGTTTCAATGGTTTCTAACTGGAGTGTTAGGGTGTGTCCGTCTTTAATGGATTCTGTGTAAGAATAGGTGTGCAAGTAGTTGCCAAAAATTTTTTTAGTGGCTTTATCTTGCGTGTTGTCTTCTAATAGGGGCGTGCCTGTGAGGGCGATTTTAATCGCTGTTTTGTCGCATTCTATCAAATTAGCGTAAAAACAACCTTTAGGATCGTAGCTCCTGTGGGCTTCATCTATGATAAACACCCTTTGTAAATCGTGGCTGTTTTGAATGGATTCTTGCAAGTCTGTTTTAGAAATGATTTCTTTAGGAGTGCTATTGGAGGAGTCTTCATTGGGGGCTTTGAATTTTTGGATATTCACAACGATGATTTCATCATTCCCTTGAGGGTTTTCAAACACGCTAGAGTTTTTTAATTTTTGGCTCAAATCCTCTTTATTTTCTGCCTCATGCACACAAAGGCCTCTTTTTAAAAATTCGCTTTTGGCTTGCTCCAATAAATCCAACCTGTCCACAATAAAATAAAATTTAGTCTTTTTGTTTAGGTTGGATTGGCTAAAAAAGTCTCTGATGAGTTTGGTTAAATGATAGGTTAAGGCGGTTTTACCGCTGCCTTGCGTGTGCCAAATGATGCCTTTTAGGGGGTCTTTGGGGTTATTTTGATAATGCTTTTGCAATTCTTTTAAAACATTCAAGCTCGCAAACATCTGTGCATAACGCCAAATGTGTTTCTTAAACTCTGATTTTTCTTTTAAGAAACTGATGCCGTATTTTAGGATAAAGCAAAGCCTTTTTGGAGAGCAAAACGAAGTCAAAAGGGCGTTTGTGGGGGTGTCTTTAGGGCTTTTTGGGCAGTCGGTGTCTTTAAGGTTAAATCCGTTTAAGATGCGTTTTTGAATTTCTTCAAGTGATTGATGGTTTTGATGGTTTTGATCATTTTGATGATTTTTTTGGGGGGGGGGGGGTAATATCTAGCTTATCAGCTTCAACAAAGCGTTGGAAAATAGGCGAATATGAAGCGCTATAAAACGCGCCTTGATCGGGGTTGTTTTCATCATAGGGTAAGTTATCGCTAAAGAGCCAAATTTGCGCAAGGTTATAAAAAATCTTGTTTTCAGGGTTTTCATAGCGTTTGATGTGGCGATCTCTTTCTTCTTTAATGCCTTGTCCGGCGTAAGGCTGCTTAACTTCTATATTCACCAAAGGCAAGCCATTGATAAAAAGGGTGATGTCAGGCCTGAAGGATTTATAGGGTAATTCAGCCATCATTTCATAAAGATTGTTGTTAGGGTTATCAAAGTCTATGATTTGACGCTCGCTTTTGAGCAAGTATTCATAAAAGCTTTTGCCTAAATCATTATAATTCAAGCGTTTTTTCATTTCATCAAGCGAATCTTGTGCGTTTTCAGTGGGGTTTAACGCTTTAAACGCTTGAGTGAAACTATCTGTTAAAATATTAGTGGCCGTGTCTAGGTTAGGCTTAGAATTAGTGGGAATAAAATCATAGCCCAACTTGGCTAAATGCATTAAGGCAGGGACTTGAACCCTTGTGATTTCATTGTGTGGCATGAGCACCCCTTTGATTTAAGGTTGTTATTATAATGTAAAAATAAAAATCATGGTTGTTTGAGTCGCATTTGCAATAACAAACAAGCTTTTTTAAGGAATTGTTTTAAGGCGTTTTGAGAGAATTTGGTAAAATGCGTAAGCTCATTTTCGTTAAGATGCAATGAAACGATTAATACGCTTTGTAAGATATGAGCGATACTCCCTTCAAATAAAATGCCTATAGTGGGGGTTTTAGCGCTTGTTGTTTGGCAAAATCCGTTCAAGCTATCCACCCATTCAAATATTTCTTGCTTGGTTTTGCAAGGCGTGTTTAAACGCATGAAAAAATCCTCTTTAAAACTGATCAGATTTTTTTGCAAATTTTTTAAATCCTTAGCATGATGACTTTTAGGGCTAAACATGCTTTTAATGCGAGCGATAGCTTCTTGTTTGTTGGAATGTTTCAATTTTACTTGAGAATGATTGAGGCTAACGGCATGCTTGATTTTAGCCCCATAACTCAGATTATAGACTTTTTTAGGCTGGTAATAATTAAGGGCTTCTTCAATCCTTTCTTTAGAGAGCAAAAAAAGCGAGTCGCTAAAAGTTTCATAACCTTTAAAATTACCCTCTACGCTGATTAAAGACGAAGGGTCAATTTCTTTTTCATTTTCATAATAGGAATTTTGAGCGTGCTTTTTAAACCCTTTGATATAAGCGCAATCTAAAGCACACAGATAAATTTCATCGCTCATCAAACTCGCTAAAGCCACCCCAGCATTGCCCACAAAAGGCGCTGCGTATTCTATATTTAAAGGGCTTATATACGCACAAGCGCTCCCCCCACGCATAAACATTAACGCTTCTTTGGCTGTATTAAAAGCGTTAGGATTGAGCATGTTAGCCCCTATTAAGGGGGTGTCTTTTAGGGGGGCTTTTTCTAAAACTTCCTTAAGATAATCAATGCGCTCCACTTCTATTTGAAAATCCACTTTAACGCCATGCGCTTTTAAAGGCTTTAAAGCGGTTCCGCATGAAAAAATGATGAAATGATCTTCATTTTCTTTTAAAAAATCTAACAATAAATCCAGGCTTGGCCCATTACCCACCACGCAAATGGGAGCGTTAATCTTTTTAGGTTTAATCTTTAGGGTTTTGTATAAGGGTAAGTTTTTGAGCGTGTTCTTTAACCCTAGCAATTCATCTTCAAAACTCCCCCAACCCCTTAAAGCTTGTTTGTAATAGCTTTGAATGTTTTCTCGCATGCGCGAATTAAAAGCGCTTTTATAGGGCATGATTTCTAATTTTAAAAAAGAATGCGTGATAGGGCGTTTCAAAAAATCCATTTTCAATTCATTAGGGTTAAAAAACCCTTGAATAAAGAGTTTAGCCCCTTTTTTAATCAAATCTTCATAACGCGCAAAATAACAACTGATTTTAAACAAATCTAAATTTTCTTCAAACAAATAAAGCGAATGGAAGCGGTAATTTTGAGCCTGTAAAATAGCCAAAAACAAGCCGTCTAAAACGCCATAAATCATGGTAGGGGGTAAGAGTTTCTCTAAAGAGCAAGGCGTTTGATGGTTATTTAAAAAATTTAAGATCGCATGCGTGGCTTTAAGGGTTAGGGGGAGTTTGGGGTTGTTTTGAGTTTTTAAATAATTTAAAGAGAGGTGGTTATTGTCTAATGACCATCTGGGATTATTTAGGGGGTTAGAAGCCATGTTAAAAGCGATTTCTACCATTTGATTTTTAGGGTAGCTTAAAGCGTTTGTGGGTGTGTGTAAGAGATTGAAATGGTTTTTTTCAAAAAGCAATTGGTAATTTTTAAAAGGCGTATTGAGAGCGTTAAAAAGATGGGGATTATAAGATTTGAAAAAAACTAAATTATCCCTAAAACGCTTTAAAATTTCTTTTTCTAAAAAGGGCGCATCAAAAGATTCTAGGGCTTTTAAAAAGGGCATGTAATGGCCTTTTTCATAAGACCCCTTAGGAGTCTTTTAAATCATTTTCTAAAAGTTGGGAAGCGAGGGCGATTTTTTTCAACGAGATAAAATCTTGTTCGCTGTAGCGTTTGTTGTCATTCATTTTGTGGTAGTAGGGGGCGCTTAAATCCAGGGCTTTTTTTTCTAAATCTTGCTTGGTGGTGTGGGTTTGGATTTCAAAAAGATTTTTTGCTTCTTCTAAAGACATAGGGATTTCTATGGAATTGAAGCGTTCAAAATTGTCATAAAGCTCGTTAAAATCCTGATTGTCTATCTGCAAAAACGCCCCCACATCTAAAAACAATTCTTTTTCTTTGCTATCCAAAATCCCATCAGTATAGGCTAATAACATAAGAAATTCCACTAATTTCAGGCGTTTGGCGTATTCCCCATGCGTGTGATCAGCGATTTCTTGGCATAAGGATTCAAAATTTTCTTTTTGATCCACAGGCTCATTGAGAAGCTCTTTGGCTAAATCTTGTTGTTCGCTGTTTAAGGGCTGCTCTAATTCATTGATAAAAAGCGTCCTTAAGGCGTTATCCAAAGCGTTTTTTTGAATATCTAAACATTTTAAAAGACGCATATACGCGCCAATTTGGGTTTGCTTGAATTTGTCTAGGGGGCTAGATTGCACCAACAAATAGGGGTCATTTTTCAAGTCGTATTCTTCGGTTTTGGTTTTAGGGTTTAGGGGGTTTTTCAAATATTCTTTGAGGGTGTTGTAAAAATAAAACAACACAACCGCCGCAACAATTAATAAAATGATTTCCATTTTTTTCCTTTATGAGTATTTTTTCATCTGTTCTTTGAGATCTTGTTTTTGCCTGCTCTCTCGCTCTTTTTTGGCTTGATAAAGGCGCATTTGCTCTTCTTTTTGCTTGTCTTGTAAGATCATTTTCCTCTCATGGTTTTTTTTAAGCCGTTCTATGTATTCTTCTCGTTTTTCTGGGTCTTGGAAACTCACAGGGCGGATGAAAAAAACAAACAAAATCAACACAAAAATCCCCATGGCGACAATCTCAGAGCCTTCGCCATTGAAAGCATACCAAAGCCCCCCCATCAAAGAAGCGAGCGCGAGTTTTAAAAAAGCGTTCATCTTAAATGAAAGTAACTTGATGATAATGCGTATCAAGCCCTAAAGCTTGCGTGTTTTTTTCCCCCATAGCCATTAGTGCGATTTGAGGTAAAAACAAAGTGGGGGTGTTGTCATTATCTCTTTTATAAACTTTTGAAGCTTTTAAACTTAAATTTTCAAAAGCGTGAAAAAGCCCTAAAGAATGCACGATTAAAAAATCCGCCCCCAAATCAATCCCCAAATAGCGTAAATGCGCGCACTGGAGTAAGCCACTTGTTTCATTAACTTCTAAAAGGGGGGCGTAATTTTGAAAAGATTCTAAAAAATGGGGGGCTTTTAAATGGATTTTATTGAAAAAATGATCGCTTCGTTTGATGCGAGAAAATTCAGCCCCTAAAAACGCATCAAAAGGGCTTTTCAATTCCCATGCCAAAAATTCATTAACCCATTCATTAAGATAGGCTACCTCAATATCTTTTTCATAAACGAGCTGGTATTTTTTTAATTTTTCATTGACGGAGTTGATGATTTCAGGGTTGTTGTCTAAAACTTCTTTAGCATGCAAGATATTCAAATACGCATCTTCTTCGCAAAAAATGAGCGAAACGCCATTGGCTTTGGCCAGAGCCAGATTATATGCAGAAGCGGTAAGGAAATCGTGCGTGCTTATAATCTTCCCATAATAGCCTCCATCATAACAAAAAGGCAGATCAATGATTTTTTGCCCCATTTTTTCTAAATAGAGCTTAGCGCTTTTGAGAAGCGATTGCGCATCTAAATGTTTCGCATAAGCGTTAAAGAGCGTGCAAGTTTTAGGGGGGTTAGGCGTTTTAGGGGGGTTAGAGTTGTATTGAAAAAGGCTTAAAAGGTTTTTAGAAAAATCTTTCCATGGCTTGATTTTGGAATTGGTTAGGATTTCTTGCAATTCATAGATTTCATGGTCAATGTTGTCATCGTTTTTATAGAGATAATGCGCTACGCTTAAAAAATTCATCACGCCGCTTTCAGGCTGAGAGATCATCTCTAACAACCGGTTGCGCTCTGTGGGGTAGCGTTTCATCAGCCATTTAACATACAAGAAAAAGCCATCGCCCAGATATTTAGGGTTGGTTTGGGGGTTGATAAAATTGATTTGAATAAACTTTTCTAATTCTTCTTTTTCGCCTTTAGTGATGTAGGGGACTTGTTTGAAAAAATCTTCATAGTTTTTTAAAACCGCCTTTTCATCAATCATCAAGTCTTTTAAAGCGTATCGTTTGGATAGGGGATCTAGCACCCATTCTTTAGAAAAAAACGCCACCAAATCGCTCACTTTAGCGTCTTCAAACACCGCAATTTGGTTGATTTTAAGCGCAATATTTTCATTATAGCTCACGCCTTTGAGTTGTTTTAAAAGATCCAAAAGGTATTGATCTTCTTGGTATTCTAAAAAATAAGACTCATAAGCAGGGTTGTAATCTTTGTTGGTTTCAAAACGAAAGACCTTTACATGCAATTTCAAAACGCTCATCAATGATTCCTTTAGCTTTTGTGCAGATTTTCTAAAATCGCGCGGTTTTTGGAATTGGAAAAAAGGGCCTCTTTAGAATCCAGCCATTCTTTAGACTCTCGCTCGTCTTTTTTTAGCTCTTGTGTGATTGGCTCTTCTTTTTGAAACAATTCAAGCGAATCGCAACGATTGAATAAAACGGCATTTTCATTTTTTTCTTTGATAAGGATTTGAATGATGCCAGGAAGTTTTACTTGAACCACGCTGACAATGTTATTAGGGCCAAACCCGGCTTCAAACTGCACGCTTTGCGCGTCAATCATCAAGCTTTCTAAGGTGTATCCGGCTAAAACAAACAGCACTAACGCACCGAATTTTTCATGGATTTCTTTAGGGAGCTTGGGGGAAAAATCAATCGCATCTCTTTCGCACAAAAGGTTGAAACTCAAATGGTTTTTGGACAGAAATTGCAAGTATTCAATGCAATGCTTGTCGTTTAAAAGCCTTAATTCTCTTCGCATGCGAGCAACCTTTCAAATTCTTCCAACAAATGACGCACCTCTTGCATGCCAATTTCCCAAAATTCTTTGCTATCAATATCAAAGCCAAACATGGACACTAATTCTTTAGGGCTTTTTGACCCTCCTAAGCTCAAAAATTCCATGTAAGTTTTAACAAATTCTTTAGCGTCGCTTTTTTTATAAAGCCCATAAAGCGCTAAAGTCAAAAGCTGCCCGTAACTATAAGCGTAGCAATAAAAAGGCGAATGGATAAAATGGGGGATATAGCTCCACCACAAATGGTAGTTTTTAGTGAGTTTCACGCTCTTTTCAAACATTCTTTGATTTTCTTCAAACCAGATTCGATCAAAATCTTTGGTGTCTAATTCCTCATCCATTTCATGAATTCTTCTTTCAAAATTCGTCATCACCACTTGCCTAAAAAGGGTAGAAAAAATATCCTCTAATTTGCCGGCCAGCATGAAAAGGAGTTCATCAGATTTTAAACCCTTTTTTAAATGCTCAAAAAACAGCATTTCAGAAAAGACAGAAGCGGTTTCTGCGGTGGTTAAGGGCGTATCCATGTTCAATACGCCTTGTTTTTTGGACAATTCTTGGTGGATCATATGCCCAAATTCATGAGCGATAGTGAAAGCGTCTCGGCGATTTCCTGTGTAGTTTAACAACACATAAGGGTGAGCGCTAGGCACCGCGCCATGGCTAAAAGCCCCGCCTTGCTTAAAGTCTTTAGGGTGTGAATCCACCCAGCCTTCTTTAATCGCTTTAGAAGCGATTTTATGAAATTCAGGGCTAAAGGCTTTAAGGGTTTTAAGCACTTCTTCTAAAGCTTGAGAGTAAGTCATGGTGATGCTCTCATCGTTTAAAGGAGCGTAGCGGTCGTAATCTTTGAGTTTATGCCCTAAAATTTGCGCTTTTTGATGGTAGTAACGATGCACTAAAGAAAAATTAGCGTTCACAATCTCTATCATGCTATCCACACTCTCTTGGGAGATCTGGTTGTCAATGTGGCGGAAACTCTCTTTTTTGTCGTATTTTCTCAGCCTAGTTTCAATAAGCAAGTCTTTACGCACCATGTTTAAAATGTAAGTGAGTAAAGGGCGGGATTTTTCTAACGCTTTACTGAAAGCTTTTTGAGATTTTTTACGGATCTTGCGTTTGGGGTTGTGCAAGAGGGCTAAAATTTCTTCCTCGCTTAAATTTTGCTCTTCAAAAGGGATTTTCAAAGAAGAAAAATGCTCATCAAAAAGACGGCTAAACGCACCCACTCCCACAGGTGAAAGGGCTAGAGCGATCTTTTCTTCATCTAAATTTAAGGTGTGCTTTTTCTTTTCTATGAGATTGTTTAGATAAAAAGCATGGTCTTTGCATTTTTTAATGAAAGCGAGTTGTTTTTTGGCGTCCAAATTCTTAAATTCAATTTCAAAGAATAAAAGGTGTTGTTGGATATTTGTGCAAGCCATTTCGCATTGCGAATAAAACTTCGCTTCTTTAGTGTTCTTAGCAAAAAGCAATTGAGCGTAAGCCATCGCTCTAGAAATTTTTTCTAACAAATTTTCGTAATGTTTAAGAGTGTTGGCAAATTTTGCAGCGTCTAAATTCTTAAGGTTATTTTGATAAGCGCTCTCAAATTCTTGTGCTTCTGTTTGTAAGGTTTTTAAAAATTCTTCTGCACTTTCTTTATTTTCAAATAAAGCGCTTAAATCCCATTCTTGCTCTTTCATGAAATCCCCTTTTTATATTAATTTGGAGTTAAAATATGCTTGTATTTTAACATAACACTGACAACACAAGCAAACTTATCATTTGGTTTTTGCGCCATTATTTTTTAGCCGGCTCATTTTCTTGGCTCTTTTGGTGCAAAATAAATTGAGCGATAGATTCTAGGTATTTTAAAATAAAAGGGGTTGCTAACATAGAAAAGACCACCATAAGGATAAGGAGCTGGTGGATGTCATTTTGAGCGATATTTAAGATATTTTTTTGGTGCAAAAAACCAAGAATCCCTTTTTTTTCTTGCAAATTAAAGAGCTGGTGCGAGCCTGAATTTAAAAAGATAACAAAAGAAAACTCCCCGATTTGCGCTAAAGAAAGAGCGGTTTTTATGGCAGTTTTAGCGTCTCTAAAAAAACGCAAAAGCGCATAAATGATAGCCGTCTTAAACCCCATCACTAAAATGAGTAAAAAGATGACAACAAAGAACTTCTCCATAAAGAAACTCACATTAATTTGCATCCCTATCGTAATGAAAAAAAGGGCTAAGAAGAGGTTTTTTAATTGCGCGAATTCTTCTTGGACATTGATTTTATAGCGCGATTTAGAAATCGCCATGCCCACAATGAACGCTCCTAAAGACATAGAAAACCCAAAAAAATGGCTCAACCCTGCCGCGCTGCAAACAATCACTAAAATCGTGCCTATAAAAATTTCAGGCAAGCGCGTGTCTTTTGCTTGCTCTAAGATGAGATTAGCCCCTTTTTTTCCAGGCAATAATAAAAGAACTAAAATAATCCCTGCGGAAATAAAAGTTTTAAGAATGAGTAAATTGACATTAGAATCTTTGCTGCCTAGAATAGTGAGGATTAAAAGCATGGGAATGGCTGCAATATCTTGGAAAATCAAAATCCCCACCGCGCTCTTTCCCATGGGCGTGCTAAGCTGTTTGGAATCTTCAAAGAATTTCAACACAATAGCGGTTGAAGAGAGCGAAAGCCCCATGCCTAAAACAAGGGAAAAAATGGGTGAAAGACCCAAAATAAAATACCCCACTAAAAAAGCGATTAAAGCGCATAAAACCACTTGTAAAAGCCCAAAAACCAGCACTTCTTGTTTGATGGACTTGAGCTTGTCAAAATTAAACTCAATGCCTATCATAAACATTAAAAAGACGATACCAAATTCACCAATATCAGACAACAAATTAAAATCATTAATTTTAAAAAAAGCCGCTAAGACCGTTCCTGTGCAAATGTAACCAATGATAACAGGCATGTCTAATTTCTTTAAAAAGATTCCAAAGCCTACAGCAAGCCATAAGCCAGCAATAACAATATAAAGTGTGCTGTTTTCCATAAAAACCTTTCCCCAGTAGAATCAATTTGTTTTAAAGAAATAAAAGCGAAACTATCTTAATAAATTGATCTATTAAATAACACTATTGAATAAAATAATATCTATCAAAAATATATATAAGCAATTTATTATTTAGATCTTACTAAACCCATATTCAAACGCCAACACCAAACGCTCTATTGAGTAAAATAAAAATTAAAACGCTAGGATTATACTGCACTAAAACAAACTTTCTATTTATAAAAAAGATTTTTGAACCCCAACCTTTTAAGAGTTGGCTAGGGTTTGATTTGATGAAGAAGAGCGAATGAAAGAATGAACTAGAAAGTGAAGACATAATCCACATACCAAGAATAGTAGCGGATAAGCCCTACATCTTTACTGCCCTGATTAACCATAGGGAATTTCACGCCTGCTTCAAACGCACTGCGATCCCCAACACGCATTCTTCCGCCTAAATTCCATAAGAACTGGAATCTCGTTTGATTGACATCATAAGGGAACATCCAAGTGTTTCCGGCTAATTGAACGCCACCGATGAGACCTAGAGCGAATTTATCCAAAGGAATGAGATTGACAATCAAATCGCCACCGCCACCATAGGTGAGCAAATTGGTTTTGGTGTGTTCAGTCCCTGAAGTGTTAAACCAATCTAAAAAGCCATACACCCTAGCCCCAAACCATTTATTGGCAAAGCCTACAAAACCTAATTTGAAATTCAAACCATAAAGGTCATTGCCATGACGCCAATCAGAGTAATTGCTGTTATAGGGGCCATAACGACCTTGCTGATAACCCGCACCCATAAAAAACCCATTCACTTCGCCAGCTAGCGCTAAACTCGTGCTCAAGCTTAAAATACAAGCAATTCTTTTAATCATAATAAATCCTTCTTGTTGAATTAAAGTTACACCCTAAAATCGGTTATTTTTCTAAAAGATTTAATTTTTTGTCAAAGATGAGGGTTTTAGAGTGAAAATATTGATTAAATCATGGATAAGTGGGATACACCTACAAAACCACCTCAAACTTTTAAAATACAAATTTTTAAGATACAAATAGGTATAATCACCAACTTCAATTTAATAAAAGGGAGTTCTATGAAAAATACTTTCAAAGCGTTTGCCTTGTTAATCGTATTTTTTTCAAGCGCTCTGTTGGCACAGGATTTAAAAATCGCTGCTGCTGCTAATCTCACACGCGCTTTAAAAGCCCTTGTTAAAGAATTTCAAAAAGAACACCCAAAAGACGCTATTAGAATTAGTTTTAATTCTTCAGGCAAACTCTACGCTCAAATCGCTCAAAACGCCCCTTTTGATTTATTCATTTCAGCAGATGTTGCCAGGCCTAAAAAGCTTTATGATGAAAAAATAACCCCTTTTAAAGAAGAAGTCTATGCTAAAGGCGTGTTGGTTTTATGGAGCGAAAATCTAAAAATACATTCTTTAGAAATTCTTAAAGACCCTAAAATCAAGCGTATCGCTATGGCTAATCCTAAACTAGCCCCTTATGGAAAAGCCAGCATGGAAGTCTTAGAGAATTTAAAACTCACTTCCAGTCTTAAATCTAAAATCATTTATGGCGCTTCTATTTCTCAAGCCCATCAATTCATCGCCACTAAAAACGCTCAAATAGGCTTTGGAGCGTTATCCTTGATGGATAAAAAAGATAAAAACCTCTCTTATTTCATCATTGATAAAGCCCTTTATAACCCTATTGAACAAGCCTTGATTACCACTAAAAATGGGGCTAATAACCCTTTAGCCAAAGTTTTTAAAGATTTTTTATTCAGCCCTAAAGCCAGAGCTATCTTTAAAGAATACGGCTATATCGTGGATTGAAACGCATAAAAAAGGCGAACAATGGATCATGAGTTTTTGATTACCATGCGTTTGAGCTTTTCTTTAGCTTTGATTACCACCCTTATTTTACTCCCTATAGGGATTTTTTTGGGCTATTTTTTAAGCCTTAAACGCAATCTTTTAACGAGCTTAACAGAAACGCTTGTGTATATGCCTTTAGTTTTACCCCCAAGCGTGCTAGGGTTTTATCTTCTTTTAATCTTTTCGCCTTCTTCTTTTTTGGGAGCGTTTTTACAAGATATGTTAAATGTGAAACTTGTTTTTAGTTTTCAAGGGCTTATTTTAGGGAGCGTGATTTTTTCCTTGCCCTTTATGGTAAGCCCCATTAAAAGCGCGTTAATTTCCTTGCCCGCTTCTTTAAAAGAAGCCAGTTATAGCTTGGGTAAGGGAGAATACTACACCCTTTTTTTCGTCCTACTCCCTAACATCAAACCCAGTGTATTGATGGCTATCATTACAACTTTTACGCACACTATAGGCGAATTTGGCGTGGTGATGATGCTTGGGGGTGATATATTAGGGGAAACAAGAGTGGCTAGCATTGCGATTTTTAACGAAGCTGAAGCGCTCAATTATTCTAAAGCCCACCAATACGCCTTAACGCTCACGCTTATCAGTTTTAGCCTCTTATTTGTTACCCTATTTTTGAATAAAAAACAAAGCTCGTTTTTATGATAAAAGCGCGGTTTAAAAAACGCCTTTTAGGATCTAGGGGTGCGTTTGATTTGAATATAGACTTAGAAATTAAAGAAGCAGAAGTTGTCGCTTTATTAGGAGAATCGGGAGCGGGTAAAAGCACGATTTTACGCATTTTAGCGGGGCTTGAAGCGGTGAATAGCGGCTATATTGAAGTCAATCGTTCAGTGTGGCTAGACACTCAAAAAAAAATTTTTTTAAAACCACAACAACGAAAAATCGGCTTTGTGTTTCAAGATTACGCCCTATTCCCTCATTTAAATGTGTATCAAAACATTGCCTTTGCTCACCCTAAAGATACAAATAAAATCCACGAAGTGTTACGCTTAATGCGTTTAGAAAATCTAAGCCAGCAAAAAATTCTTCAACTCTCTGGCGGACAAGCCCAACGAGTCGCTTTAGCAAGAGCTTTGATCGCAGCCAAGAATTTATTGCTTTTAGATGAGCCTTTAAACGCCCTAGATAACGCCTTAAAAAACGAAGTGCAACAAGGTTTGCTTGATTTTATCAAGCGTGAAAATTTAAGCGTGCTATTAGTCAGTCATAACCCAAACGAAATAACCAAACTCGCGCAAACTTTCCTCTTTTTAAACAATGGTGTTATTGATCCTAATCAAGAAAATCGGCTTTTTTCAAACCGCTTGTTGATAAAACCTCTCTTTGAAGATGAAAATTATTGCCATTATGAGGTCATTCCTCAAACGATTAGTTTGCCCAAAGATTGTCTGAATCCAACTTTTAAGCTTGATTTCAATCAAAACAAAAAATTTTAGAAATATTTTTTCATTTTCTCTTAAAACCCTCTTATTTTTCAAAAGGAGTTGTTTAACAACCGCTAAAATCAAACTCTTTTATGATTAGCGTTCAATGAAAACAGAGCCAATCTTTTAGTTTTTCAAAAACTCTTCTATTCTTTTGACGCTCTCTGTTTTGCCTAAAATAAAAAGCGCTTCTTTAAGGCCTATCCCGCCCCCCTTACCCAAAAGGGCTAATCTTAAAGGCTGCATAAAATTACCCGCTTTAATCTTTTCTTCTTCAATGATTTTATGCATGGCGTTTTCTAGCGCGCTTTCATCGTTGAAATTGGTTGTATTTAATTCCAATTTAAATTTTTCTAATAAAGGCATGACGAGCGCTTGATTGAGTTTTTTAAAAACCTTTTCTTCATACTCCACAGGGGCGATTAAAACCTCATCTATTTTAAGGGCTAATTCTTTTAAGGTTTGGGATCTTTCTTTGAGAGCGTCCAACAAGCGATCCAATTGAGCGGGGTTTAAATGAGAGAGATCGCTAAAACTAAAAGGCTTTAAAAGCTCTAATAATTCCTGCGCGTTTTGGTTTTTCAAATAATGAGCGTTGAGCCAATTAAGCTTGTGCCAGCTAAAGCAACTGGGCGAAGAATTTAAATCTTTAGGGTCAAAACATTCCAATAATTCTTGCATGCTAAAAATCTCTTTATCTTGATAGCTCCACCCCAAACGCGCTAAAAAATTCACTAAAGCTTCCTTAAGATAGCCCCTTTCTTGATAATCCATCACATTAGTGGCCCCATGGCGTTTGCTTAGTTTTTGCCCTTCTTCGTTCAAAATCATCGGCACATGGAAAAAATTAGGGATTTTAAAATTCAAAGCCTTATAGAGAACGATTTGTTTAGGGGTGTTAGAAAGGTGATCATCGCCTCTAATCACATCAGTAATCCCCATTAAAGCGTCATCAACAATAACCACAAAATTATAAGTGGGCGTCCCATCGCTCCTGGCGATAATAAAATCGTCTATTTCGTTAGTGTTCACTTTCACTTCGCCTTTAACCCCGTCATTAAAACTAATGATCTCATTTTGGGGGACTTTAATCCTTACCACAGGCTCTATGCCTTTAGGGGGCGTGCCTTTAAAATCACGATAACGATTGTCATAGCGTGGGGTTTCTTTCCTGGCCTTTTGTTCTTCTCTCAAAGCGTCCAACTCATCTTTACTCATGTAGCAATAATAGGCTTTGTCTTCGTCTAAGAGTTTTTGGATATATTCTTTATAAATCTCAAAGCGTTTGGATTGGTAGAGGATTTCGCCATCGTATTCTAGCCCTACCCATTTGAAAGCCTCTATAATGGCGTTAGCCGCTTCTATGGAGTTACGGCTCAAATCCGTGTCTTCAATGCGTAAAAAAAACTTTCCTTGATTGGCTCGTGCAAAAAGATAATTAAAAATGGCTGTCCTTAAGCCTCCTATGTGGAGATAGCCAGTGGGTGATGGGGCGAAGCGCGTAACGATCAAACTCATTGTTCTAACCTTAAAAATAAAATGCTCTTATTGTATTCAAAAATGGCTTAAAAATGGTTTCACTTTTTTCTATTAAAATTAGTGTATCATTGAGATTATTTTTAATAGGATCACCCATGCAATTTCAAAAAACCTTATTTTCTTTTTTATCTTTATCTTTATTTTTATCTTTTGGTATCGCTGAAGAAAATGGGGCGTATGCGAGCGTGGGGTTTGAATATTCCATTAGTCATGCTGTTGAGCATAATAACCCTTTTTTGAATCAAGAACGCATCCAAATCATTTCTAACGCTCAAAACAAAATCTACAAACTCAATCAAGTTAAAAATGAAATCACAAACATGCAAAACACCTTTAATTACATCAACAACGCTTTAAAAAACAACTCCAAATTAACCCCCACTGAAATGCAAGCCGAGCAATACTACCTCCAATCCACCCTTCAAAACATTGAAAAAATAGTCATGCTTAGTGGGGGCGTTGCATCTAACCCCCAATTAGCCCAAGCGTTGGAAAAAATGCAAGAACCCATTACTAACCCTTTAGAATTAGCAGAAAACTTAAAAAATTTAGAATTGCAATTCGCTCAATCTCAAAACCGCATGCTTTCTTCTTTGTCTTCTCAGATCGCTGCAATTTCAAATTCTTTGAACGCGCTGGATCCTAGCTCTTATTCTAAAAACATTTCAAGCATGTATGGGGTGAGTTTGAGCGTAGGGTATAAGCATTTCTTTAGCAAGAAAAAAAATCAAGGGTTTCGCTATTACCTGTTCTATGACTATGGTTACACTAATTTTGGTTTTGTGGGTAATGGCTTTGATGGTTTAGGCAAAATGAATAACCATCTCTATGGGCTTGGAATAGACTATCTTTATAATTTCATTGATAACGCAAAAAAACATTCGAGCGTGGGTTTTTATATAGGCTTTGCTTTAGCGGGGAGTTCGTGGGTAGGGAGTGGTTTAGGCATGTGGGTGAGTCAAAGGGATTTTATCAACAATTATTTGACGGGTTATCAAGCTAAAATGCACACGAGTTTTTTTCAAATCCCTTTGAATTTTGGGGTTCGTGTGAATGTTAATAGGCACAATGGCTTTGAAATGGGCTTGAAAATCCCTTTAGCAGTCAATTCCTTTTATGAAACGCATGGCAAAGGGTTAAACGCTTCCCTCTTTTTCAAACGCCTTGTCATGTTTAATGTGAGTTATGTTTATAGTTTTTAGGGGGGAAAATGCCTTCAAACGCTCTTTTGATTGAAGAAATCGCTCATTTAATCAATGTTTCTCATAGCAGCGTGCATAATTGGATCAAAACCAATCTTTTAGAGAAACTAGAGATTGATCATAAAATTTATGTGAAAACGAGTTCTTTTTTAGATTTTTGCCGCAACCATTTAGGGAAAAACAAACTCAACAAATACGCTAACAAATCCTTAAAAGGCACGCATAACCATCAAGAATTGATTTTAAAATACCTAAAAATATTAGAAAATAGCTCTGATTTAGAAAAGTTGGGTTCTTATTATGAAGAAGAACTTTCTAACACCACCAAAAATTTAGAAGGCATTTACTACACTCCTAATAGGATAGTAGAGCAACTTTTCACTCTCCCTAAAGATTTTGATGCTTCTCAAGCGACTTTTTGCGATCCGGCTGTGGGGAGCGGGAATTTTATCATGCATGCTTTAAAACTGGGTTTTAAGGTTGAAAATATCTATGGCTATGATACGGACGCCTTTGCTGTCGCTTTGACTAAAAAGCGTATTAAAGAGCGTTATCGTTTAGATTGCCCTAATATTGTGCAAAAAGATTTTTTAAGTTTAAAACACACCCCACAATTTGATTGCATTTTCACTAACCCGCCATGGGGTAAGAAATACAACCAAAACCAAAAAGAAACTTTCAAACAGCAATTCAACCTCTCTCAAAGCCTAGATAGCGCGTCGCTCTTTTTTATAGCGAGTGTGAATTGCTTAAAAGAAAACGCTCATTTGGGGCTATTATTACCCGAAAGTTGTTTGAATATTGATGCGTTTAGCAAAATGCGAGAAATGGCTTTAAAGTTTCAAATTAGAAGCCTGATTGATTTTGACAAACCCTTTAAAACCCTAATGACTAGGGCTGTGGGTTTGGTGCTTAAAAAAATCCCTAATAAGGATCAAAAAATCTCATGCTTTTATCAAAATAAACTATTCAAACGCTCACCCTCTTCTTTTTTCAACAACCCTAAAAAGATTTTTAATATCCATTGCTCTCACCAAAAAAATAAAATTTTAGACCACCTTTTTTCCATTCCCCATATCACTTTAAAAAATAACGCTCATTTTGCTTTAGGGATTGTTACAGGCAACAATAAAGAAAGATTACACTCCAAGCAAGAAAAAAATACCATTCCTATTTTTAGGGGTTCAGATATTTTAAAAGACAGATTAAAAGCCCCTAGCCAATTCATTAACGCTGATTTAAAAGACTGCCAACAAGTTGCTCCCTTAAGTCTTTATCAGGCTAGAGAAAAAATCGTGTATAAATTCATTTCTTCAAAGCTTGTCTTTTTCTATGACAATGAGCAACGCCTTTTTTTAAACAGCGCGAACATGTTTGTTTTAAAAGAAAATTTCCCTATCAACGCTCATGCGTTAAAAGAATTGTTAAACAGCGATTTAATGCAATTTATTTTTGAATCGCTTTTTAAAACGCATAAAATCTTAAGAAAAGATTTGGAATGTTTGCCCCTATTTGCGCAATTTATCAACAATAGTTTTGATGAAAAATTTTATTTAAAAAATTTAGGGATAGAAAAAAAAGACCCTAAACATTTTACAATCAGGAAAAACCATGCACATCGCTTGTCTTTTGGCTTTAGGGGATAACCTCATCACGCTTAGCCTTTTAAAAGGAATCGCTTCCAAGCAGCAACAACCCCTTAAAATCCTAGGCACTCATTTGACTTTAAAAATCGCCAGGCTTTTAGAATGCGAAAAACATTTTGAAATCATCCCTCTTTTTGAAAATGTCCCTGCTTTTTATGACCTTAAAAAACAAGGCGTTTTTTGGTCGATGAAGGATTTTTTATGGTTGTTAAAAGCGCTTAAGAAGCACAAAATCAAACATTTGATTTTAGAAAAACAGGATTTTAGAAGTTTTCTTTTAGCCAAATTTGTTTCCATAACCACTCCAAATAAAGAAATTAAAAATGTTTATCAAAACCGCCAGGAGTTGTTTTCTCAAATTTATGGGCATGTTTTTGATAACCCCTCATATCCCATGAATTTAAAAAACCCCAAAAAGATTTTGATCAACCCTTTCACAAGATCCATAGACCGAAGTATCCCTTTAGAGCATTTAAAAATCGTTTTAAAACTTTTAAAACCCTTTTGTGTTACGCTTTTAGATTTTGAAGAACGATACGCTTTTTTACAAGATGAAGTTACTCATTATCGCGCTAAAACCAGTTTAGAAGAAGTTAAAAACCTGATTTTAGAAAGCGATTTGTATATAGGGGGGGATTCGTTTTTGATCCATTTGGCTTACTATCTAAAGAAAAATTATTTTATCTTTTTTTATAGGGATAATGACGATTTCATGCCACCTAATGGTGAGAATGAAAATTTTCTAAAAGCCCATAAAAGCCATTCCATAGAACAGGATTTAGCCAAAAAATTCCGCCATTTGGGGCTATTATAATATTGTGTTATACTTCTAATTTCAATTTTGCTTGTTAGGACATTCATGAAAAATATTAGAAATATCGCTGTAATCGCGCATGTTGATCATGGGAAAACCACTTTAGTAGATGGCTTACTTTCTCAATCTGGCACATTTAGTGAGAGGGAAAAAGTGGATGAAAGGGTGATGGATAGCAATGATTTAGAAAGAGAAAGAGGGATCACTATCCTGTCTAAAAACACCGCTATTTATTACAAAGACACTAAAATCAATATCATTGACACTCCCGGGCATGCTGATTTTGGGGGCGAAGTGGAGCGCGTTTTAAAAATGGTGGATGGGGTGCTTCTCCTAGTGGATGCGCAAGAAGGGGTCATGCCTCAAACTAAATTCGTGGTTAAAAAGGCTTTGAGTTTTGGGATTTGTCCTATTGTGGTGGTGAATAAAATTGATAAGCCTGCCGCTGAACCAGATAGAGTGGTGGATGAAGTTTTTGACTTGTTCGTAGCGATGGGGGCTAGCGATAAGCAATTGGATTTCCCTGTGGTGTATGCTGCTGCTAGAGATGGCTATGCGATGAAAAGTTTAGACGATGAAAAGAAAAATTTAGAGCCTTTGTTTGAAACGATTTTAGAGCATGTGCCAAGCCCTAGCGGGAGCGTTGATGAGCCTTTGCAAATGCAAATTTTTACGCTTGATTATGACAATTATGTGGGCAAAATCGGTATCGCTAGAGTGTTTAATGGCTCGGTTAAAAAGAATGAAAGCGTGCTGTTGATGAAAAGCGATGGGAGTAAAGAAAATGGCCGTATCACTAAGCTTATAGGCTTTTTAGGGCTGGCTAGGACTGAGATTGAAAACGCTTATGCGGGCGATATTGTAGCGATTGCCGGCTTTAACGCAATGGATGTGGGCGATAGCGTCGTTGATCCTGCTAACCCCATGCCTTTAGATCCCATGCATTTAGAAGAGCCTACGATGAGCGTGTATTTCGCTGTCAATGATTCGCCCTTAGCTGGGTTAGAAGGAAAGCATGTTACTGCCAATAAATTGAAAGATAGGCTCTTAAAAGAAATGCAAACCAATATCGCTATGAAATGCGAAGAAATGGGCGAAGGCAAGTTTAAAGTGAGCGGGCGTGGGGAATTGCAAATCACTATTTTAGCTGAAAACTTGCGTCGTGAAGGGTTTGAGTTTAGCATTTCACGCCCTGAAGTCATCATTAAAGAAGAAAATGGCGTTAAATGCGAGCCTTTTGAGCATTTAGTGATTGACACGCCTCAAGATTTTAGCGGGGCTATCATTGAGAGATTAGGCAAAAGAAAAGCCGAGATGAAAGCGATGAATCCTATGAGCGACGGCTATACAAGATTAGAATTTGAAATCCCTGCAAGAGGGCTTATCGGCTATAGGAGCGAGTTTTTAACCGACACTAAGGGCGAAGGCGTGATGAATCATAGCTTTTTGGAATTCCGCCCTTTTAGCGGGAGCGTGGAATCGCGCAAAAATGGGGCGCTAATCAGCATGGAAAATGGCGAAGCGACCGCTTTTTCGCTATTCAATATCCAAGAAAGAGGCACGCTTTTTATCAACCCCCAAACTAAGGTTTATGTGGGCATGGTCATTGGCGAGCACAGCCGGGATAATGATTTAGATGTCAATCCCATTAAATCCAAACATTTAACCAACATGAGAGCGAGCGGGAGCGATGATGCGATCAAACTCACCCCGCCTAGGACTATGGTGTTAGAAAGAGCGTTAGAGTGGATTGAAGAAGATGAGATTTTAGAAGTTACCCCCTTGAATTTAAGGATCAGAAAAAAGATTTTAGACCCCAACATGAGGAAAAGGGCGAAAAAATAAAACTTGTATAAAGTAGCCGATATTTTTTGTGGTGCTGGAGGGTTGAGTTATGGCTTTTCTGTGCATCCTCATTTTGAATTAATATGGGCCAACGATATAGACAAAGACGCTATTTTAAGCTATCAAGCTAACCATAAAGAGACGCAAACCATTTTATGCGATATTGCACAACTTCATTACCACAACTTGCCACGCGTTCCAATTGACATTCTACTAGGCGGACCACCATGCCAGAGCTATTCTACGCTTGGCAAAAGAAAAATGGATGAAAAAGCGAATTTGTTTAAAGAATATTTGCGGCTTTTAGATTTAGTGAAACCAAAAATATTTGTTTTTGAAAATGTGGTGGGTTTAATGTCTATGCAAAAAGGGCAATTGTTCCAACAAATTTGTAACGCTTTTAAAGAGAGAGGTTATATTTTAGAGCATGCCATTTTAAACGCCCTAGATTATGGTGTGCCTCAAATAAGAGAGCGAGTGATTTTAGTGGGTGCGCTCAAAAGTTTTAAACAAAAATTCCACTTCCCTAAACCCATAAAAACGCATTTTTCTCTAAAAGATGCTTTAGGGGATTTACCGCCCATTCAAAGCGGTGAAAATGGTGATGCTTTAGGTTATCTTAAAAATGCGGATAATGTTTTTTTGGAATTTGTGCGAAATTCTAAAGAATTAAGCGAGCATAGCAGTCCTAAAAACAATGAAAAACTGATAAAAATCATGCAAACGCTAAAAGACGGACAGAGTAAAGACGATTTGCCAGAAAGTTTACGCCCCAAAAGTGGTTATATTAATACCTATGCCAAAATGTGGTGGGAAAAACCAGCCCCCACCATTACAAGAAATTTTTCTACCCCAAGCAGTTCTAGGTGTATCCATCCAAGAGACTCTAGAGCGTTAAGCATTAGAGAGGGAGCAAGATTGCAAAGCTTTCCTGATGATTATAAATTCTGTGGGAGCGCTAGCGCTAAAAGATTGCAAATTGGCAATGCCGTGCCGCCTTTATTGAGTGCAGCGCTCGCTCATGCTGTCTTTGATTTTTTAAAGGGGTAAAAATGTTTGATAATAACGATTTTAAAGGTTATAGAAATTTATTGGGTTTTAATTCTCAAAATGCGTTTAAGGAATTTTTAGGCGCTAAAGACATACAACCTTGCGTTGATTTCAATTATTTAAACGCGCTCAAAAAAAGGCTTATTGAAATTTTTAGCGCTATCAATAGTGTTTATTGTTTTAGATATAATGAGTATGAATTGGAATGCTTTTTTAAAAACTCCATAGAGCGAGTGTTTTCAAAGATAGTGGATACTCATATTATTTATAAGCTGAATAATCAAGGCAGAAGACCTGAAGAGGTGTGTTTTTCTTGGATACATGGGTTTTTAGTAGCGGAGTTTTTTAAGGGTTTTATCGCTTGTCTTTTTGGCACACAAAAAGAAACCATCAAATTTTTTGGTGGGGATAATTTTGAGAGCATAGAAAGCTTTAAAAGAAGTCCTAAAGCCGATTTTTTGTTAGACAATCATTTATTGCTAGAAGTTCAAAGCGGGTTTCAAGGGATCAATGATATTAAAGAACATAAAGTTATAGAAGCTAAAAGGCGTTTGATAACGGATAAAATTCCTACTATTGTGGTGCATTTTGATCTGTTTAACGGGCAAGTAGCGTGCGTAGAAATTTCTAAAATCAAAGACAATGATTTGAATTGGATAACCCGCCAACAAATGGAAGGGCAGAGCGTTTTTAATATTTCGCAAAACTTTTTTGATTACAAAATTACAGAAATACCTAAATAAGCCGCTTTCATAAAAACCATAATACGGCCTAAACAAAATACAAGATAATAGCATTAAAATGTGGTAGGTGGATTGAATGTTTGTTATTTTTTGCCCAACATCCAGCGTGAGTGTGTGTGCCTCAAATAAGAGAAGAAGTGTTTTAGTGGGAGCGCTCAAAAGCTTTAAACAAAAATCCCACTCCCCTAAACCCATAAAAACGCATTTTTTCAATCAACTTATACTTTGATTTGCCTTAGCCTTTTTATTGCCTCCTACTAAAAGTGATTCCATAAACTTCATTCCTGATTTGGAATAAGGGATCAGTAGGGGTTTCTACGCCTTTAGGGAGATCGGCTGGGAAATACACATCTTTATTGCAACCCATTCCTTCGTATTTTTCAACTTTCAATGTCCCTACCAGTAATTCCTTGTGTTTGCCTTTCCAAAGCGCGGTCGTGTCGTTGGTGGCATCATTTTTATTCGCAAAAACCAGATACATTTGGTATTCTATGGGCTTATTTTTAAGGTGTTGTTGGAATGAAGAAAGCAGATAATTTGAATCTTTTTGCTTTAATTCTTGGGGGTTAAGATACTTGATGCCGTCTTTAGGCACAAATTTCCATCTCGCAGGCAATAATTTTTCTTTCTTATCTTTAAACTTGAACGCATGCACGCTATAATAAGGCGTGTTAGCCACGCTTGAGCTAATCCCTATCGTTTTCATATAGGCGGCAAAATTCCTATAAGAGGGGACTTCTTCATAAAGCTTTTTGATTCTTGCTTCATCTACCTTGCCATTTTTAGGGATTCTCATCTCAAAGAATTGGGCAAATTCGTTAGGGTTTTTGGCAAAATTGATTTCTGTATTGAGCATCACCATTGTCCAGCTGGCGTTTTGATTTTCTAATTTTAACGCCATTCCCCTAACTTTGCTTTTATCGTCCATCGCCACGCCTCCTAAAGAATACCTTACAGACGCAGGGATTTCTTTTTCATTGAGTAATGGCACATCTAAATCCTTTCTTGCTTGCGGGTTAGGGAGGAACACGCCTTTAGCGCAAAACCCCTTAGTGTGGTTGATTTTCATTTTAGGCTCTTTGGCGTTGAGTTTGTAGAAAATATCCGCAATCTCTTCAGCACTCACTTCATGGGCTTTTAAAAAACCCAAGCTAAAAACCAAACACAAGCTCAAACCAATTTTTTTCATTCTTGATCCTTATTGTTATTTTTTTAATCTATGTATTGATGTAAAAACCATTTTTAGCTTTAAAATATTATCATACTATATACTATCAATGCAGATAGTTTTTAAAGCGACTATGTAAAATAGAAGCTTTTTCACTAGCAAACTGGCGTTTGAAAATTTAAATTTTGTAAATTTTGAGAAAAACTAGCTTGATTTTAAACTAAATCTATATTCTTTTATGCTACAATTACTTCTACAGAGTAATTTATCTATTCTCAGGTAAAGTAAGGAAGAGGAATGAAATTAAAGAAACGAAAAGTTGCGGCTGCATTGCTAAAGCGTTTTACCTTGCCACTATTGTTCACTACGGGTTCATTAGGGGCGGTTACTTATGAAGTGCATGGAGATTTTATCAATTTTGCTAAAGTGGGTTTTAACCATTCGCCCATTAACCCTGTTAAAGGTATCTATCCTACAGAGACTTTTGTTAACCTTACAGGTAAGCTAGAGGGGTCTGTGCATTTAGGTAGGGGATGGACCGTGAATTTAGGCGGTGTTTTGGGCGGACAAGTTTATGATAGCACTAGGTATGATAGGTGGGCGAAGGATTTTACCCCCCCAAGCTATTGGGATAAAGCTTCTTGTGGCACTGATTCTATGAGCCTTTGTATGAATGCGACTAAAATGTGGCAGCAATCAGGGCCAGGTGGTATCATTAACCCTAGAGGTATTGGTTGGGAATATATGGGTGAGTGGAACGGCTTGTTCCCTAACTACTATCCGGCTAACGCCTACTTGCCCGGTGGTTCAAGGCGCTATGAAGTTTATAAAGCGAATCTCACCTATGACAGCGACAGAGTCCATATGGTCATGGGGCGTTTTGACGTTACGGAGCAGGAGCAAATGGATTGGGTTTACCAATTGTTCCAAGGTTTTTATGGGACTTTCAAGCTTACGAATAAGATGAAATTCTTGCTCTTTAGCTCTTGGGGTCGTGGTATCGCTGATGGTCAATGGTTGTTCCCCATTTATCGTGAAAAGCCTTGGGGTATTCATAAAGCCGGTATTATTTATCGCCCTACAAAGAATCTAATGATTCACCCTTATGTGTATCTCATCCCAGAGGTAGGTACATTGCCCGGTGCTAAAATAGAATACGACACCAATCCTGAGTTTAGCGGTATGGGCATGAGAAACAGAACGACTTTTTATGTGTTGTATGACTATCGTTGGAATAACGCTGAATACGGCCGTTACGCGCCCGCTCGTTATAACACTTGGGATCCGTTCTTGGACAATGGTAAGTGGCGTGGCTTGCAAGGTCCTGGTGGTGCGACGCTCTTTTTACGCCACCATATAGACATTAACAACTACTTTGTGGTTGGTGGTGCTTATCTCAACATTGGTAACCCTAACATGAACTTGGGTACTTGGGGTAACATCATCGCTGTGGATGGTATCGAACAATGGGTTGGCAGTATCTACAGCTTAGGGTTTGCAGGGATTGACAACATTACCGATGCTGATGCGTTCACTGAGTATGTTAAAGGTGGAGGCAAGCATGGTAAGTTCAGTTGGAGTCTCTACCAACGCTTCACTACCGCTCCAAGGGCTTTGGAATATGGTATCGGTATGTATCTAGACTATCAGTTCAGCAAGCATGTTAAAGCGGGTCTCAAACTCGTATGGTTAGAGTTCCAAATTCGTGCGGGTTACAACCCTGGAACCGGTTTCCTTGGGCCAAACGGTCAGCCGCTTAACTTGAATAATGGTTTGTTTGAATCTTCTGCGTTCGCGCAAGGCCCTCAAGACATGGGTGGCATTAAAAAGAGTATTACCCAAGATAGAAGCCATTTGATGACACACATCAGTTATAGTTTCTAAGAGAGTTTCCCTATCTCTTAGATATTAGATATACCTTTTTTGTATTTTTATTTTAATATTTTTGGGAGTTAGGGTTTTGGAAATTAAGAAATATTTTTCTTACTCTCTATTTTTTTTGCTTTTTTCTAGTTTCTTTTTGTCCAAACTTCAAGCTTATAAATTCAACATGAGCATTGTTGGAAAGGTGAGTAGCTATACCAAGTTTGGCTTTAACAACCAAAGATACCAGCCCTCTAAAGACATTTATCCTACAGGTAGCTACACTTCTTTGCTCGGCGAATTGAATTTGAGCATGGGTTTATACAAGGGTTTGAGAGCGGAAGTGGGGGCGATGATGGCAGCGCTCCCCTATGACTCTACCGCTTATCAAGGCAACAATATCCCTAACGGCCAGCCCGGCTCTAGGACCGATCCTTTTGGGGCGGGTATCTTTTGGCAATATATTGGTTGGTATGCGGGACATAGCGGTTTAAATGTGCAAAAACCTCGTTTGGCTATGGTGCATAACGCTTTTTTGAGCTACAACTACAAGAAAGACAAATTCAGTTTTGGCGTGAAAGGGGGGCGCTATGATGCTGAAGAGTATGATTGGTTCACTTCTTACACCCAAGGGGTTGAAGGCTTTGTCAAATATAAAGACACCAGGTTAAGGGTGATGTATTCAGACGCTAGGGCTTCAGCATCAAGCGACTGGTTTTGGTATTTTGGGCGTTACTATACAAGCGGTAAGGCTCTAATGGTGGCAGATTTGAAATATGAAAAAGACAACCTAAAAATCAACCCTTATTTTTATGCGATCTTTCAAAGAATGTATGCGCCAGGCATTAATATCACTTATGACACCAACCCTAATTTCAACAATAAGGGTTTTCGTTTTGTAGGCACTTTCGTGGGGTTTTTCCCCATTTTTGCCACTCCGGCTAATCAAAATGATATTATCCTCTTCCAACAAGTGCCATTGGGCAAGAGCGGGCAAACTTATTTCTTCCGCACCCGTTTTTACTATAATAAGTGGCAATTTGGAGGCAGTGTCTATAAAAATATCGGTAACGCTAATGGTGATATAGGTATTTATGGCGACCCTTTGGGGTATAACATTTGGACGAATAGTATTTATGACGCAGAAATCAACAATATTGTTGGCGCTGATGTTATTAACGGGTTTTTATATGTAGGCTCACAATATAGAGGTTTTAGTTGGAAAATTTTAGGCCGTTGGACGGATAGCCCAAGGGCTGATGAAAGGAGTCTCGCACTCTTTTTGAGTTATTTTTCTAATAAGTATAATATTAGAATGGATTTAAAACTAGAATATTATGGCAATATCACCAAAAAAGGCTATTGTATTGGGTATTGTGGCATGTATGTTCCAGTCGATCCTAATGGGCCTGGGACACAGCCTTTAACGCACAATGTGTATTCTGACCGAAGCCATATCATGTTTAACATTACTTATGGTTTTAGGATTTACTAGCCTTTTATTCTTATATTTTTGATTGGCCTTTTTAAAATATGAAAAGGCTCTGCTCCAATCAAATATTAATACTCAAAAAGCCTTATTTAACTTTATTGTTCAATATTTAATACACTAGAACAAAACACCACACCCTGTGCAGTTTTTTAGCAAATTAAACGAGTTTAAAGATGAAGTTTTTAGCACGCCTAAGGCTAAAGAATACATTGACATAGCGAGCGGTTTTCATAAGCTTTTTAAAAACGATGCTAAGATCGCCGAGAGCTTAAAGCCAGCCACTACTAAGAATTTAAGCCAAGGTTTAGCGACCACTCTTAGCGGAGCGTTAAAATACCAATGGACTAAATTCACGCTAGGGACACTATACAGGAACGCACCCGATCGCATTTTAGGGATAAAATTACCCAAAGCTTTAAACGAAGCCACCGCAGGAGCGGCTTTAAAGTATCACATTAAAAGAGCGTTAGAAAGAAGCCACTCTATAAGCGATTTTAGTAAGCAGTTAGATTTAAGCGCTAAAAACTCACAATTTAGCAACAACACGCTTAAAATCATTGAAGAGCTTAATAACGGCGTTAAACAAGCTAGCGAAGAGTTAAGCAAGAAAGCGAGCGATTTAGAACACGCTATAACACCAATTAAAGAATTTGGAAAGAATTACCCCGAGTTTGCTCTAAAGCCTAAGGAAGCGTTAGAGAAATTATTACAAGAGAAAAACGGACAAGTCGCAGGCGCAGCGTATAGGGACGATTTAGGAGGGATTGATCTTGTTTGGGGTAAGCCAAAGACTAAAGACAGCAACGGCTATGGGTTAGCGCATATATTAGAACGAAGAGAACAGCAAGCGCTTTCTGATGGATTAGGTGAAGCAGAAGCTAAAGAATACGCTTTAAATATCGTTAAATCAATCCCTGAAGTGTTAGAGAAAGGATCTAAAGGGACGGATCATTTAGGGCGTGTGTTTGTAGATTACGGTAATAAGAGAGTAGGTTTAAATAACACATGGGATAACAAAGATTTAGAAAATCATTGGGTAATAAGCAGTTATGAATTACGAGATACAACAACAGAGAAGCCAACGCATTTTCCGACCTCGCAAGCAATTACTAAAGAAAAGGACATTTATTCTTTAAACTCTGTAGGATCTAATCCTACCACAAACCCATTAAAAACGCAAGATTTAAGCCCGCTTGAACTTGCCAAAGCCGAAAAGCTTGCCAAATTAGAAAGCGAGAAGTTAGAAAGCGAAAAAGAGTTTTTGAAAGCTAAAGAGCAAGAACAAGCGCGCAAAGCCGCTTTAAAAAAGAAATTAGAACACGAGCGAGGCAATGCAGGCAATATTGAAAGCCAGACTAAAATAGAAGTAGGAGAGGATATACCTACGAATGTGCAAGAGCAACTACCTAAAAGCCGAGTAAGGCTAAACGAACGAGAGATTTACGATCTAGATTATGCAATCGTGAAAGCCAAAGATTTAAAACCAAGCTTCACTACAGGCGGGACACAAAAACGCACCGACATGAACGAAGAGCAGATTAAAAGCATCGCTGAAAATTTTGATCCTAAAAAGATATTTGGGAGCGGAGGTTTTGAAGATTTGCCGATCATTTTACACGACGGCCAAGTGATCGCAGGAAACCACCGAATCCAAGGCATGCTCAATTTCACGCCTAAAAGCCGTTTTGCTTACGAGAAAGCGATCAAAGAATACTATCACATAGACTTAAAGCCGGACGAGTTGTTAGTGCGCATGCCTTCTAATCGTTTGAATAACACTGAGATCAACAATTTAGCGGCTTCTAGCAATCAAGGACGCTTTAATAGCGAAAGCGATCACGCTATAGCGGTTTTAAGCCACTATGAAGCCAAATTAAAAGAATTAGAAACCAAGTTAAACGCTGACAGCGTCTATTCTTTAAAAAATATCGTTGCTAAAAACCTTAATTTTGACAAAGCCACACACCCTAATGTAGGAGATAGCAACCTTGCGCTTTTAATGTATAACATGCCAAGGACTAAAACGCAAGGGATAGAATTACTCAACCGCTGGCAGAAAGAATTTTCTAACGACACTAAAAGCTACGAAAAAGTGAAAAAAATGTTTGTAGATAACGCCGGCAGTTTTCATAATCTAATCCACGATATGAGCTTCCCTAATGTGAGTTTAAACGCTTATTTAAGCGATATCATGGATCGGTCTTTTGCGAACTTAAAGAACTACCAAAGCACGAGCGAGAGCCTGAAAGACTTGAGCGAGAAATTTTATAAAACGAGTTCTTTAGAGATGTTTGAAAAGAGCGATCAAACCACAAGCGATATCAGCGAGATTTTAGGAGGAGCAATAGCGCGCTTTGCGAGGTTTGATGATCCTTCTAAGGCGTTATTTGAAGCTTTAAAGAGCGAAAACATTAAAAAAGGTTTGAAAGAATTTAAGATCGCAGATGTTACTAAAGACATGTTTAATCCTAATAGTAAGGAATTTAAGGATATTGATATTTACGACTTTACGCATTATCTTTTAATGGTTAATAGAGATCCTAGCGAAAGTAACGAGAGTTTAAAGCGCTTGATAGAAGCCGTTAAGGACATGCAAAAAGAAAACGCTAAAATTAAAGTAAGCCAAAAGAGCGCAGAAGAAAGCGAGATTAAAGAACGAGCCTTTAAAGTCATAGAAGACAAAGAAGCGTTTTTGAAAGATTTGAACGCTATCAAACCCATGCAATTACCGAAAGAGATTGATACCGAGAGCTTTTTAAACGCTTTTAACGGCGTTAAAAATAAAGAAAATTTCATTAAACATTTAAAGAGTAATCCTGACAGCACGCACCGATTAGCTTATTTGCATTTAGTAGAACCTACCTTAAAAGAACCCGATATTACGCTTATTTTCAAAGAGCAAGGTAAGGAAGTCAAAAAAGAACATATCAAAGCCTTCCAAGGCGATCCTAAAACGATTTATTATTTTTTAGTTACGCAAGATAACGATAATAAGCTTATTACAGGATTGAAAGTTAAACCGATTTATATTAAAGCAGAGATTGACAAGGCGGACATTATCCACTCTTTCATTCCGCAGGCAAGAACGCTTAAAGAATAAGCCGATGGAGTGGGCTTGCATTGAAACTATAAAACAAAAGATCTAAAAAGTCAAGGAGTAAGAAAAAATGATCAATTACCCTAATCTCCCTAATAGCACGCTAGAAATTACCGAGCAGCCCGAAGTGAAAGAAATCACTAACGAATTACTAAAGCAACTACAGAGCGCTTTAAATTCTAATAGTCTTTTTACCGAGCAAATACAGCTAAGCCTTAAAGGGATTGTTAGGATTTTAGAAGTGCTTTTGAGTTTGGATTTTTTCAAAAACGCCAACGAGATCGATAGCAGTTTAAGAAACTCCATTGAATGGCTGAGTAACGCCGGCGAGAGCTTGAAAAATAAAATGAAAGAATACGAGGCCTTTTTCAATGATTTCAATACAAGCATGCATGCCAACGAGCAAGAAGTAACCAACACTTTAAACGCTAACACCGAGAACATCAAAAGCGAGATTAAAAAGCTAGAAAATCAAATCATAGAAACCACTACAAAGCTTTTAACGAGCTATCAAATCTTTTTAAACCAAGCACGAGATAACGCTAATCATCAAATCACCGAAAACAAAACCCAAAGCCTTGAAGCCATAACACAAGCTAAAAACAACGCTAACAACGAAATAAACACGAATAAAACCGCAAGCCTTGAAGCGCTAAAGCAAGAAAAAACCCAAGCCACAAGCGAGATTAACGAAGCGAAAAAAACCGCCTTTAACGAACTTTTAGAAACCTTAAAGCCGAAGTTTAGCGGCTTGTTTGCGGGCGTGTATTATATTCGCAATGTGATTTATATCCAAGGCGGATGGGAGCAGAAAGTCAAGGATTTAAGCGACTACACGCTAGAGGAAAGCAAGAAAGGAGAGTGAAATTTTAAATTGAGAAATTGATGAAGATTTGTTTTGTGCGGAATTTAGGGTAACGCTTCAAAAATGCAATGATTAGGAAACCAACCACAGGACAAATTAAAACATGGTTTAAAAATCCTTTTAACAAAGAGAGCTTTAAAAGGGTTGTAACATTAACTCTCATTGAGCGTATGGGTGTGAGAAAAATAAGCCTCAAATCCGTTTAAATCTTGGATCTGTTCTCATCAAACATGAATGGCTAATTTTTTGACTAACGCCAAGCTCTTTGCTATGGATTGTAAAAAATGTTTTTAGCATTTTTTAGATTTTATTACCCGTATTTGATGAGAGCCAAGCTTTTTTTATTTTATAAAAAGGCTGTATCAATCACAAGGAAATGTAATCCACTTCTTTGGGTTTTTGATGGTTGGCAATGAGTTGCTTACAGGTCGCAACGCCTTCTGAAGTGCCAACCATTAATAGCTTGGATTCGCTTGCAATGATCGTTTCTCCATCGGGCATGGGGATGTATTTGCCATCTTTTTGAGTGATACCAATCACAAACGCTTTAGCGATCTCTCTAAAATGGGCTTCTTTTAATTTCCTTAACACAAGCCAGCTGGTTTTAGGGACAATCACTTCCTCTAAGTCTAAAAGCGTGTCTTTTTTATTGATAAAGCGCTCTAAGATATTTTCCATATCCGGACGCACCGCCATCGCGCTCACTCTCTGCGCCATGAGTTTTGTAGGGGAAACCACCATATCAGCCCCTAATTTTTTTAATTTTTCTAAGCCTTCATCGCTATGCGCGCTCGCAATGATGTAGTAAGGTTTGCGCTTTAATTCCTTTTCAAACAAGCGCACGCTCACCATTAACGCCACATTCACCGGTAAAATCTTAGACAAAGCCACAACGCCCCTAGCGCTGCTTAAGTGGGTTTTTAGCATGGCTAAATTGGTGTGCGGATCGCCTATGATATAGTAGGGGTATTTGTGTTTAATGGCTTCTTCTTCAAAACTGGGGTCATTATCCACGACCACAAAGGGGATTTGAGCAGAGCGGAATTGCTTGCTCAATTCAATGGTGTATTCATTGTGGTAACAAATCACATAATGATCCTTAAGGCGCGCGATTTTATAAATCATACCTTTCTCCTTAATCAATCTGGTAAGCGTGCCTTTATTGACCACGCTAACTAAAATAGCCACGCTAAAGGCAATAATTCCTGCCCCAAAAAACATTAAAATGGAAGTTAAAAAAATACTTATAGGCCCAAACTGGCTTTCATTTAAAGCGCCAAACCCTGTAGCTGTCATGGTGTAAGTCGTTTGGAAGAAAGCTTGCATAAGGCTATAATTTTCTAGGGCGAAGTATCCCAGAGTGCCTAAAAGCACGAGCAATTGGATTAAAATAAGCGGGAGTCTAAAGACCTTAAATTGCTCATAGATTTCAGAATTTAAATTGACTTCTGGCTGAATTTCATCGTCTTTTTTGATTTTAAAAAATTTCAACTTTTCAAACAAAACCAATTCCTAGATCAAAATAAATTCTTTTGAAAGCGTTTACCTCTAAATTTAATCAAAACGCTAAACCTAAGCTGTGTTTTAATCTCAAAAAGAAGTTTAGATCTCAAGGGGAGTTTTAAAAAGGTTATCAAAAACACCAAAACCACCCCTACAATCAAAACGGACAGAAATTCTAAAAACTAAGCCCCTTTACGCATGGTTCTTAAAGTGGAAGCAGCCACTTTAATGCGTTTAGTCGTGCCGTCGTCTAATTGGATCTTAATCGATCGCAAGTTAGGGAGTAAGCGGCGTTTATTTTTGTTGTTCGCATGACTGACATGATTGCCTATCATAGGCCCTTTGAAAGTTAAAGCGCATCTTTTTGCCATTGTGTATCCTTAAATATTGAAATAAACTTTGCATCATACTTAAAATAGCCTTTAAAAAGGCTGATTTTAAGGCTAATTTTTAAATGGTTCGTTTAAGAACTACTTTTTTTGAGGCATAGAACTTTTAAAGCCTTTCATTCTGTCAATAGCGTCTCGGTATTTGGCAATATTTTCTTCTGTAAGTTCTGTTACAGCTTTTTTCATGACAACCGCATACATTCTGTTTAAGATCTTATGTATCGCATCTTCTTTATTCTTTTCCAAATCTTCATGGATAATGCTGTTTGAAGAATCAAACCCTCCAGAATTACTGTGTTTGTAAGTATAGGTCATCGCTTGAAAAGTCCCTACTTCCACAGCAAAATCATGGACGACACGATTGCTTTCTGGCTCATAAAAATTAAACCACACAGAGCCTGAGCTTTGATCCACTAGCGTGTCTAAATTAGGATTATTGGGATCTTTTACATTCATTTTCAAATCTTCTAAGATTCCTACCCACCCTTTCAAATCCAAAACGGAAAAAATCTTTCTCTTATCTTGTGCATTTAAAGCTTTTTCATCTTGAAAACGCAACACTTGATAGCCTCTTTTTTCAAAAATAGTTTGGATTTGATTGACTAAAGCGTCTTGAAACTTATCAATATAGGGTTTTAGATTATCGCTCACTTGAATGTGCGGCGCTAAAATACCTACAATATGGTGGTTTTGTGGGGCTTGAACAATATGTATCGGATAATTAAAATCTAGCGGCGTAACATCAGAGCTTGTTTTCATTCTTTCATGAGTTTGAACTGGTTGTTGATTTTTGGCGTCATTTTGTGTTTTTGTTTCAGCGCTTGGATTCATCGCGCAACCGATCAACACGCTTGAAAGCCCTAAAGCAACTAACATTTTAGAATAAACTCTAACCTTTTTAAAAATAAGCGAACGCTCCATAAAAGACTCCTAAAAATTAAAATAATCTCCTATCTTACTCTATTCATGCTATTTTTAAGTAAACCAATTTGCGCTACAATTTTATTTTTTCTAAATTTCAAGCATGGCGGTTTTAGGGGATTTTATGCTCTATTCTTTACTATATGGCTATTTTAATATCAATCTTTTCCAGTATTTGACCTTTAGAGCAGGGTTAGGGTTTTTCATAGCCTTTTTCCTCACGCTTTTTTTAATGCCTAAATTCATTCTATGGGCCAAGGCTAAAAAGGCTAACCAGCCCATTTCTAGCTTCGTGCCAAGCCACCAGAATAAAAAGGATACCCCTACGATGGGGGGGATTGTTTTTGTTTTTGCAACCATTGTTGCGAGCGTGTTGTGCGCATCTTTGGGTAATCTTTATGTGTTGTTAGGGATAATAGTGTTAGTGGGCTTTAGTTTTGTGGGTTTTAAAGACGATTACACTAAAATCAACCAACAAAATAACGCCGGAATGAGCGCGAAAATGAAATTTGGCATGCTGTTTGTCCTTTCGCTTGTGGTGTCTGTTTTATTGAGCCTTAAGGGGTTAGACACTTTTTTATACGCGCCTTTTTTGAAAAACCCCTTGTTTGAAATGCCCACGATGTTAGCGGTTGGTTTTTGGGTGTTGGTTTTTTTATCCACGAGCAATGCGGTGAATTTAACCGACGGGTTAGACGGCTTAGCGAGCGTGCCTAGCATTTTCACCCTCTTAAGCCTTTCTATCTTTGTGTATGTGGCAGGGAATGCGGAATTTTCTAAATACTTACTTTATCCTAAAGTCATAGATGTGGGGGAATTGTTTGTTGTCTCGCTAGCGTTAGTGGGATCGCTCTTTGGCTTTTTGTGGTATAACTGCAACCCGGCAAGCGTGTTTATGGGCGATAGCGGGAGTTTGGCTTTGGGAGGGTTTATCGCTTATAACGCTATCGTTTCGCATAATGAAATCTTACTCGTTTTAATGGGATCTATTTTTGTAATAGAAACTCTGTCTGTGATCTTGCAAGTAGGGAGTTATAAAACCCGTAAAAAACGCCTTTTTTTAATGGCGCCCATCCATCATCATTTTGAGCAAAAGGGTTGGGCAGAAAATAAGGTGATCGTGCGTTTTTGGATCATTTCCATGCTGAGTAATTTAGTCGCTCTTTTAAGCTTGAAGGTGCGTTGAAATGAAAATCTCTTTATTGGGGCATGGCAAAACCACTCTAGCTTTGGGGCGTTTTTTTAAAAAAAACCATAACGAAGTCAAATTTTTTGACGATAAATTCCTTTCATCTTTTAAAGATAGCGAGGGTTTTCTTTGCTACCCTAGTAAGGATTTTAACCCTAATGATTCCCAACTAGAGATAGTCAGCCCGGGCATTAGTTTCACGCACCCTTTAGTCATGAAAGCCAAGCATTTAATGAGCGAATACGATTATATTGATAGCTTGTTTGATTCTGTTTTCATGCCTACTATAATCAGTATTAGCGGCACTAACGGGAAAACCACCACGACAGAAATGCTCACCATGCTTTTAGAAGATTTTAAGGCTGTGAGTGGGGGGAATATCGGCACGCCCTTGATTGAATTGTTTGAAAAGCAATCGCCCTTGTGGGTGTTAGAAACAAGCTCTTTTTCTTTGCATTACACTAACAAGGCTTACCCTTTAATCTACTTGCTCATCAATGTCAAAGCCGATCATTTGACTTGGCATTGCAATTTTGAAAATTATTTGAACGCTAAACTCAAGGTTTTAACATTGATGCCTAAAACTTCGCTCGCTATCCTCCCTTTAAAATTCAAAGAACACCCTATTATTCAAAACTCGCAAGCGCAAAAAATCTTTTTTGACACAAGCGAAGAGATTTTAGAGCGTTTAGAAATCCCTTCTAACTCTCTTTTTTTTAAGGGAGCGTTTTTATTAGACGCAGCCTTAGCCCTTTTGGTTTATGAGCAATTTTTAAAAATAAAGAATTTAAAATGGCAAGATTATAGAGAAAACGCCTTTAAAAGACTGAACGCTTTTAAAATCGGCTCGCATAAAATGGAAGAGTTTAGGGATAAACAAGGGCGTTTGTGGGTAGATGACAGCAAAGCCACGAATATTGATGCCACCTTACAAGCCCTAAAAACCTTTAAAAACCAAAAAATCCATTTGATTTTAGGGGGCGATATTAAAGGGGTCAATTTAACCCCCCTTTTTGAAGAGTTTAAAAACTATAAAATAAGCCTTTATGCCATAGGATCAAGCGCTTTTATCATCCAAGCCTTAGCGTTAGAATTTAATGTTTCTTGTCAGGTTTGTTTAAAGTTAGAAAAAGCGGTTCAAGAAATTAAAAGCGTTTTATCGCAAAATGAAATTGCCTTGCTTTCACCCAGCGCGGCCAGTTTGGATCAATTTTCTTCGTATAAAGAAAGGGGTGAAAAATTCAAGGCGTTTGTTTTAAAAGATTAAAGCACATGCGCCACAGCGTCTAATTGTGAGATTTTTTGAAAAATCTCGTTCCGTTCTGCTTCGCTTGAAACTTCCATAGAAACGTTAAAGCTATAAAATTTAGCGTTTTTAGAAGTGTTTTTAAATTCCAATTTAAAGGGGCGTTGGTAGGTTTCTAAAAGCTCTTTTAACGCGCTTGTATCGTTAGTGGTCATAATCACCCTATAATCCCAAAGACAAGGGTAAATGATAGTGGGTTTTTCTGAATCAGACGGCACTAAGAAGCTCCTTAAACAATTTAGGAATGGCAATAGGGCTGTATGTAGAGCGATTGACAAAGCCAAACTTGATTTCTGAAGCAAAGACTTTAAAAGGCTTCATAGGCTCCAAAGAAGCGTTTTGGATGCAATAAATTTCTTGAAAAAGCACCACAAAAACCTTTCTTAATTCTTTAATTTGCGTTCTTATTTCTAAGACCTGTCCAAGGCTTGCGGGGGTGAAAAAATCCGCTTTGATAGAGCGGATAACAAACACGCCTTCTTCATTTTCGGGCAAGACATTTTTTTTAAAAAAAAACTCGCTCCTAGCCCTTTCGCAATATTTCAAATAATTCGCATGATAGACCACGCCTTCAGAGTCGGTATCTTCGTAATATACCCTACAGCGCATTAATTCCCCTTACTTAAATAATGAAATTTTCTTAAAATTATACAATATGTAACTTAACTATAGTATAATCTGGGGCGTTGCTTTATATTTTTTAGGTATTTTTGAAGTGGGTTTTTCCTTAAATTTTAGGGTTTTTAAAGCTTTCAAAAAACTAATACAGCAATAGTTGGGCGATTAAGGACATAGCTCCTTAATTTTAATCATTGATAAGGAGTTTGGTAGTTAAGATATGGGTAATCATTTTTCTAAATTAGGGTTTGTTTTAGCCGCATTAGGGAGTGCGATAGGTTTAGGGCATATTTGGCGTTTCCCCTATATGACTGGGGTGAGTGGTGGGGGTGCTTTTGTTTTATTATTTTTATTTTTATCCTTAAGCGTTGGTGCGGCGATGTTTATCGCTGAAATGCTATTAGGACAAAGCACTCAAAAAAATGTAATAGAAGCTTTTAAAGAGCTTGACATTAACCCTAAAAAACGCTGGAAATACGCAGGGATTTTGCTTATTTCTGGGCCATTAATACTGACTTTTTACGGCACGATTTTAGGCTGGGTGCTTTATTATTTGGTGAGTGTTAGTTTTAATTTGCCTAACAATATCCAAGAATCTGAACAAATTTTTACTCAAACTTTGCAGTCTATAGGGCTACAATCCATAGGGCTTTTTAGCGTTTTATTCATAACCGGATGGATTGTTTCTAGGGGGATTAAAGAAGGCATTGAAAAACTCAATTTGGTTTTAATGCCCTTACTCTTTGCCACTTTTTTTGGTTTGCTTTTCTATGCGATGAGCATGGATTCTTTTTCTAAAGCTTTCCATTTCATGTTTGATTTCAAGCCAAAAGATTTGACTTCTCAAGTGTTCACTTATTCCTTGGGGCAGGTTTTCTTTTCTTTAAGCATCGGTTTAGGGATCAATATCACTTATGCTGCGGTTACGGATAAAACGCAGAATTTGCTTAAAAGCACGATTTGGGTGGTTTTATCAGGGATTTTAATTTCTCTTGTGGCAGGGCTTATGATTTTCACTTTTGTGTTTGAATATGGGGCGAATGTCTCACAAGGCACAGGGTTAATTTTCACTTCTTTACCGGTGGTTTTTGGCCAAATGGGAGCGATAGGCGTTCTTGTTTCGATTCTTTTCTTGCTCGCGCTCGCTTTTGCTGGCATCACTTCTACGGTGGCTTTATTAGAGCCAAGCGTGATGTATCTTACCGAAAAGTATCAATACTCTCGTTTTAAGGTTACTTGGGGTCTTGTAGCACTAATTTTTGTGGTAGGCGTGGTGTTGATTTTCTCGCTCCATAAGGATTATAAAGATTACCTCACTTTCTTTGAAAAAAGTCTTTTTGATTGGTTGGATTTTGCCTCAAGCACCATTATCATGCCTTTAGGCGGGATGGCGACTTTTATTTTTATGGGCTGGGTTTTGAAAAAAGAAAAATTGCGTCTCTTGAGCGTGCACTTTTTAGGCCCTAAATTGTTTGCAACTTGGTATTTCTTGCTTAAATATATTACCCCTTTAATTGTGTTTTCCATTTGGTTGAGCAAGATTTATTAAAATATTTGGCATGGGAAAATTTTCTAAATTAGGCTTTATTTTAGCCACTTTGGGTAGCTCTATCGGTTTAGGGCATATTTGGCGCTTTCCTTATATGGTGGGTCATAATGGGGGGAGTGCGTTTGTGCTTTTATATCTGGTGCTAACCTTGAGTTTAGGCATTGCTATGCTTTTAGTGGAAATGCTGATTGGGAATTTGGGTAAAAAAGATGTTGTTTCTAATTATCAAATCTTAGATCCTAAAAGGAAAAAATATTACCCTTTCACTTCTTTTTTTATTTTAGGCGGCCCTCTCATTTTATCCTTTTATGCGGTGGTGTTAGGCTGGGTGCTTTACTATCTTTTTGTAGTAACTTTTGATTTGCCTAAAGATTTAGAGCAAGCTAAAATGCAATTTAGCATGCTCCAAAATGGCAGTTTGATCTGGCCTGTTATTGGCTTTAGCACATGCTTATTACCGACAATATGGTTTGTTTCTAGGGGGATTGAAGAAGGGATTGAAAAATTAAATGTCGTGCTGATGCCGTTATTGTTTGTGATTTTCATAGGGCTTTTAATCTATGCGATGACTTTAGAAAGCATGCCTAAAGCTTTGCACTTTTTATTTAATTTTGAGATTCAAAAGATTGATTTTAAGGTTGTTATGGACGCTTTAGGGCAGATGTTCTTTTCTTTGAGTTTGGGGGTCGGCACGATTATTACTTATTCGGCTTTCACGCCCAAAAAAGAAAATCTATTCAAAAGCTCTTTATTGATTGTCTTGCCCGGTATTTTAATCTCTTTGATTGCCGGGGTGATGATTTTTACCTTTGTGTTTGAATACCATGCAGATGTTTCTCAAGGGCCAGGGCTTGTTTTTATTTCCTTACCTTTGACTTTCGCTAAAATGGGAACAAGCGGGCAGATTGTCTCGCTTTTTTTCTTTATGGCGCTTGTTTTTGCCGGGATCACTTCTACGGTTTCTTTGATAGAGCCTTTAGCGCTTTATCTGATCAATCGTTTTAATTTTTCGCGCACTCAAGCGTCGCTATGGATAGGGATTGTTGTGTATATTTTAGGCGTTTTAGTCATTCTTTCTATGAATGAACGATACGCTAAGTTTTTGAGTTTTGCTCATAAGAGCGTGTTTGGGTGGCTGGATTTCATCACTTCTTCATTTTTAATGCCTTTGGGAGGCTTGTTTTCAGTCTTGTTTGTAGGATGGATTTTAAATAAAAAGCGCTCTTTTTTAGCCACGAAGTATTTCTTTAATACAAACGCTTTTAAAGCGTGGCATTTTAGCGTTCGTTTTATCGCGCCTGTAGTGATTTTAGCGATTTTCATCTTGCAATTTAAGTGAAATAAGGATGCTTGATGAAAAGCATTTTGCTCTTTATGATTTTTGTAGTTTGTCAGTTAGAAAGCAAAAAATTTTCACAAGATAATTTTAAGGTGGATTATAACTACTATTTGCGCAAACAGGATTTGCACGTCGTTAAAACGCAAAACGATTTGTCTAATGCCTGGTATCTCCCTCCACAAAAAGCCCCCAAAGAACATTCTTGGGTGGATTTTGCTAAAAAATATTTAAACATGATGGATTATCTAGGCACTTATTTTCTGCCTTTTTATCATAGTTTCACCCCCATTTTTCAATGGTACCACCCCAATATCAACCCGTATCAACGCAATGAGTTTAAGTTCCAGATTAGTTTTAGAGTGCCTGTATTTAGGCATATTCTTTGGACTAAAGGCACGCTTTATCTAGCTTATACCCAAACTAACTGGTTTCAAATTTACAATAACCCCCAATCCGCTCCCATGCGAATGATCAATTTCATGCCTGAACTCATTTATGTTTATCCTATTAATTTTGAACCTTTTGGGGGTAAAATAGGGAAATTTTCTGAGATTTGGATAGGTTGGCAGCACATTTCTAATGGCGTGGGGGGCGCGCAATGTTACCAACCTTTTAAAGACGGCAATCCTGAAAACCAGTTTCCAGGAGGGCCTGTGATCGTTAAAGATTATAACGGGCAAAAAGATGTGCGCTGGGGGGGGTGTCGTTCGGTGAGCGCGGGGCAACGCCCTGTGTTTCGTTTGGTGTGGGAAAAGGGAGGCTTGAAAATCATGGTCGCTTATTGGCCCTATGTCCCTTATGATCAATCCAACCCTAATTTGATTGATTACATGGGGTATGGTAACGCTAAAGTTGATTACAGGAGAGGGCGCCACCATTTTGAATTGCAACTTTATGATATTTTCACGCAATACTGGCGTTATGATCGCTGGCATGGAGCTTTCCGCTTAGGCTATACCTACCGCATTAACCCTTTTGTGGGGATTTATGCGCAGTGGTTTAACGGCTATGGCGATGGCTTGTATGAATACGATGTTTTTTCCAATCGTATAGGGGTAGGAATACGCTTAAACCCTTAAAAAGCGTTCTTTTATGCTATAATTAAGACCAAAAATTCAAGGGGATTATTTTAGCTATGAAAATCAGTGTTAGTAAAAACGATTTAGAAAATACTTTGCGCTACTTGCAAGCTTTTTTGGATAAAAAGGACGCTTCTTCTATCGCTTCACACATCCATTTAGAAGTCATTAAAGATAAGCTTTTTTTGAAAGCTAGCGATTCAGATATTGGGCTAAAAAGCTATATTTTTACGCAATCTAGCGATAAAGAGGGCGTTGGCACGATCAACGGGAAGAAGTTTTTAGACATTATCTCATGTTTAAAAGACTCTAATATTGTTTTAGAGACTAAAGATGACAGCCTGGTGATCAAACAAAATAAAAGCTCTTTCAAACTCCCCATGTTTGACGCTGATGAGTTCCCTGAATTCCCTGTTATTGAGTCAAAAGTGAGTATAGAAGTCAATACCCCTTTTTTGGTAGATGCGTTTAAAAAGATTGCTCCTGTGATTGAGCAAACCAGCCATAAAAGGGAATTAGCCGGTGTTTTAATGCAATTTGATCAAAAACACCAAACCCTTTCAGTAGTAGGCACGGATACCAAAAGGCTTTCTTACACGCAGTTAGAAAAAGTCTCTATCCATTCCACTGAAGAGAACATCTCTTGTATTTTACCTAAAAGAGCTTTATTAGAAATCCTTAAGCTTTTTTATGAAAATTTCAGTTTTAAAAGCGACGGCATGTTAGCGGTGGTTGAAAACGAAACGCACGCTTTTTTCACCAAACTCATTGATGGGAATTACCCTGATTATCAAAAAATCCTCCCTAAAGAATATATTTCTTCTTTCACTTTAGGCAAGGAAGAATTTAAAGAGAGCATTAAGTTATGCAGTTCTTTAAGCTCCACCATTAAACTCACTTTAGAAAAAAACAACGCTTTGTTTGAATCTTTGGATTCTGAGCATAGCGAAACGGCTAAAACCTCTGTTGAGATTGAAAAAGGTTTGGATATTGAAAAAGCCTTTCATTTGGGCGTGAACGCTAAATTTTTCCTTGAAGCCTTAAACGCTTTAGGGACAACGCAATTTGTTTTAAAATGCAATGAGCCTTCATCGCCTTTTTTGATCCAAGAACCCCTTGATGAAAAGCAAAGCCACTTGAACGCTAAAATTTCCACTTTGATGATGCCAATCACATTATAAAGGCTTGATTGAATGCAAAATTACCAGAGCCATAGTATTAAGGTTTTAAAAGGCTTAGAGGGGGTTAGGAAACGCCCTGGAATGTATATTGGCGATACCAATGTGGGTGGGTTGCACCACATGGTGTATGAAGTCGTGGATAACGCTGTAGATGAGAGCATGGCGGGCTTTTGCGATACGATTAACATCACTTTGACTAGTGAGGGGTCATGCATTGTAGAAGATAACGGGCGAGGCATTCCTGTAGATATCCACCCTACGGAAAAAATCCCCGCTTGCACCGTGGTTTTAACGATTTTGCATGCGGGGGGCAAGTTTGATAATGATACTTATAAAGTTTCAGGCGGTTTGCATGGCGTGGGCGTTTCGGTTGTGAACGCTTTGAGCAAACGCTTGATCATGACCATTAAAAAAGAGGGTCAAATCTATCGCCAAGAGTTTGAAAAGGGTATTCCCATTAGCGAGCTTGAAATCATTGGCAAGACTAAAAGCGCTAAAGAAAGCGGCACGACTATTGAATTTTTCCCTGATGAAAGCGTGATGGAAGTCGTTGAATTTCAAGCGGGTATTTTGCAAAAGCGCTTCAAAGAAATGGCGTATCTTAACGACGGCTTGAAAATTTCTTTCAAAGAAGAAAAAACCCAACTGCAAGAGACTTATTTCTATGAAGACGGCTTGAAACAATTCGTTAAAGACAGCGCTAAAAAAGAATTGCTCACCCCCATTATTTCGTTTAAAAGCATGGATGAAGAAACGCGCACTTCTATAGAAGTCGCTTTAGCGTATGCTGATGATTACAATGAAAACACTTTAAGCTTTGTGAATAACATTAAAACTTCTGAGGGTGGCACGCATGAGGCGGGCTTTAAAATGGGCTTGTCTAAAGCGATTTTGCAATACATTGACAATAACATTAAAACTAAAGAGTCGCGCCCCATTTCTGAAGACATTAAAGAGGGCTTGATCGCTGTTGTGAGCTTGAAAATGAGCGAGCCGTTATTTGAAGGGCAGACTAAATCCAAACTCGGCAGTTCGTATGCGCGCGCGTTGGTTTCAAAATTAGTCTATGACAAAATCCATCAATTTTTAGAAGAAAACCCCAACGAAGCCAAAATCATCGCTAATAAAGCCCTACTAGCTGCAAAGGCTAGAGAAGCCAGTAAGAAGGCCAGGGAGCTTACAAGGAAAAAAGACAATTTGAGTGTCGGCACTTTGCCTGGAAAATTAGCCGATTGCCAGAGTAAAGACCCTTTAGAGAGTGAAATCTTTTTAGTGGAGGGCGATAGCGCAGGCGGGAGCGCTAAACAAGGGCGCGATAGGGTTTTCCAAGCGATCTTGCCCTTGAAAGGTAAGATTTTAAATGTGGAAAAAAGCCATTTGTCAAAGATCCTAAAATCAGAAGAAATTAAAAACATGATCACGGCTTTTGGGTGCGGCATTCAAGAGAGTTTTGATATAGAAAGGTTGCGCTATCATAAAATCATTATCATGACCGATGCTGATGTGGATGGGAGCCATATCCAAACCTTGCTGATGACTTTTTTCTATCGTTATTTACGCCCACTGATTGAACAAGGGCATGTTTATATCGCTCAAGCCCCTCTTTACAAATACAAGAAAGGCAAGACAGAAATTTATCTTAAAGACAGCGTCGCTTTGGATCATTTTTTAATTGAGCATGGCATCAATTCGGTGGATATTGAAGGGATTGGCAAGAACGATTTGATGAATTTGTTAAAAGTGGCGCGCCATTACCGCTACGCGCTTTTGGAATTAGAAAAACGCTACAACTTGCTAGAGATTTTACGCTTTTTGATTGAAACTAAGGACGCCTTAAGCTTTGATATGAAAGTTTTAGAAAAAAGCATTTTGGAAAAATTAGAGGGCTTGAATTATCAGATCTTACGCTCTTTTGCCACTGAAGAAAGCTTGCATTTGCATGCGCAAACCCCTAAGGGCTTGGTGGAATTTAATCTAGATGACAACCTCTTTAAAGAAGTGTTGTTTGAAGAAGCGCATTACACTTATCAAAAGCTTATGGAGTATAATTTAGATTTCTTGGAAAATAAGGATATTTTGGCGTTTTTAGAAGAAGTGGAAAATCACGCTAAAAAGGGAGCGAATATCCAGCGCTATAAGGGACTAGGCGAGATGAACCCTAATGATTTATGGGAAACGACCATGCATAAAGAAAACCGCAGCTTGATCAAACTCAAAATTGAAGATTTGGAAAAAACCGATGCAGTCTTTTCGCTTTGCATGGGCGATGAAGTAGAGCCTAGAAGAGCCTTTATCCAAGCGCATGCTAAAGACGTGAAACAGCTAGATGTGTAAGGGATTTTGATTAGAACCCCTAAACATTTAACCAAGCAAGAGAGTGTGAATTTAGGGGCTTACTACACTCCCCCTTATTTAGTGGATTATGCTTACAAGCTTTTAAAAAAGCATGTTGGTATTGAAAAATACACGCTTTTAGACACCGCATGTGGCAATAAAGAGTTTTTAAAACTCCAACACCCTAAAAAAATAGGAGCGGATATTGACCCTAAGTGTGGTGCTTTAATAATAAACGCTCTAGCCAATCCTAAAAGAGAAAATTATGGCATTAGCCAAGATGAACCTTTAATCATCGTGGGAAATCCCCCCTATAACGATAGAACTTCTTTTGCCAAACAAAAATTAAAAGATAAAGACTTTCATTTTGAGATAGACCATCATTTGAAATCCCGAGATTTAGGGATAAGTTTTTTAAAATCTTTTGCAATTTTAAAGCCGGCGTTTATTTGCGTGCTACACCCTTTATCTTATCTCATCAAAGAAGCTAATTTTAAGCAATTAAAGCTATTTAAGGATCATTACAGGCTTTTAGACGCTTTGGTTGTTTCTTCTAAATCTTTCACTAAAAGTAACGAATTTCCTATTGTGATAGCTTTATATGAGCGAGGGCGAATGGACTATGCAGGTATTAGGCGTTTTATTTTTCCAACTGATTGCGGCACGACGCTATGTTTAAACGATTTTGATTATATAGCCAATTATGTGGATAAATACCCTAACGCTAAAAGGGTCAGTGAATGCGTGGGCTATTTTTTCCCTATGCGAGACATTAACGCTCTCAAACGCAACAAGACTTTTTTAAACGCACCAAGCGCTAATGCGGTGTATATCAGTCAAGATAAATTGATTTATTACCAATATATCCATTATTTTAAGGAAATTGCTCCTAAAATCCCTTATTATTTTGGTAATTTGGATATTATTATTGATCATTTTGCTTTTTTAGAAATTAAAGACGCTTTTTTAAAAGATAAAAGAGTGCGTTTAGAATATTTTAAAAAATTGTTTCAAGGACACCCTTGTGAGTTTGATTGGGATTGATGATAGTAAAAAAGCGATTGAGGTTTCTATTCCTTCAACTTCAATTTCAGGCAAAGTGCGTGTGAAAATCAGACATGCCTTTAGCGATTATGGCATTTCAACAGCGACCAGAAAAATCCCTTTTAGTTTAAAGCATTATGTAGAGTGGCAAATCGGTTATGATGTCCCTATTAAAGATAAAGAAAAATTTAAACTCACTACTTTAAAAGATGAAAAATATCATTTTTTAGGGGCTAATAATAAAGTAAAAACCCTCTATGAATTGAGTGAAATGATTTATTACGCTAAGCAATTAGGTTTAATCAGTTTAGAAAATTTAGAAAATACTTTAAAATATTTAGAAAAACAAAAACAATTTATAGAAGATAATTTTATGATTACAAGAGAAAGATTTAGATCGCATCAATTTGGTGGCATGGATTTTTGCTTTTCTATTTTGGAGTTAAAAACCGCTACTCCCTTATTAAATAGAACGGCTGCACTCAAAGAACATGCTCTTTTGATTATCCATAAAACTAACGCTCCCATGTTTTTAGAAATGCTTAAAATTTTTGGACTTTTAAGCCAAGCGCACCATAACGATGTGTTAAAGATTTTAGAAAAAATACTTCAAAATTAACTGATACGAATTGATTAAAAAGGGAATATTTAACGCTATAAGGCGAGATAAAACCATTTATGAGAAACCACCATGCACCAATAAAACGCGCTCCATAAAGCTATAAAAACAAGGCTAGGCTTTAAACTTGTATCGTTTTTCTTTAACGGCTTATGTTATACTAATAAAATACAGATTCAATTGAAGGCATTAAACAACTGCATGGTATTTTTTCATAAGAAAATTATTTTAAATTTTATCTATTCTTTAATGGTTGCTTTTTTATCCCATGGGGTTCTTTTAAAAGCCGATGAGGTGAAAAAGCAAACTTTATTGGTGGGTGAAAGGCTTGTGTGGGATAAGCTCACGCTGTTAGGGTTTTTAGAAAAAAACCATATCCCTCAAAAACTCTACTACAACCTAAGCTCTCAAGATAAAGAATTGAGCGCTGAAATCCAAAGCAATGTTACCTACTACACCTTAAGAGATGAAAACAACACACTCATTCAAGCCCTTATCCCTATAAGCCAGGATTTGCAAATCCATATTTATAAAAAAGGGGAGGATTATTTTTTAGACTTTATCCCCATTATCTTCACTCGTAAAGAAAAAACCCTCCTTCTTTCTTTACAAACTTCACCCTATCAAGATATTGTCAAAGCCACCAATGACCCCCTTTTAGCCAACCAATTGATGAACGCGTATAAAAAAAGCGTGCCTTTTAAACGCCTAGCAAAAAACGATAAAATCGCTATCGTTTATACAAGAGATTATCGTGTGGGGCAAGCGTTTGGCCAGCCGACTATCAAAATAGCCATGGTTAGCTCTCGCTCTAACCAATACTATCTTTTTTCCCATTCAAACGGGCGTTATTATGACTCAAAGGCGCAAGAAGTGGCAGGGTTTTTATTAGAAACCCCGGTGAAATACACCCGCATTTCTTCGCCTTTTTCGTATGGGAGGTTCCATCCTGTCTTAAAAGTCAGACGACCTCATTACGGCGTGGATTATGCGGCTAAACATGGCAGTTTGATCCATTCTGCTTCAGATGGTCGTGTGGGTTTTATAGGGGTTAAGGTGGGGTATGGGAATGTGGTTGAAATCCATTTGAATGAATTGCGCTTGGTGTATGCTCACATGAGCATGTTTGCTAAGGGGTTGAAAAAAGGCTCGTTTGTTAGAAAAGGGCAAATTATAGGAAGAGTGGGAAGCACCGGTTTAAGCACCGGACCGCATTTGCATTTTGGCGTGTATAAAAACTCCCGCCCCATTAATCCTTTAGGCTATATCCGCACCGCTAAAAGCAAATTGCACGGCAAGCAAAGAGAGGTTTTTTTAGAAAAAGCTCAGCATTCTAAGCAAAAATTAGAAGAACTTTTGAAAACCCATTCCTTTGAAAAAAATTCATTTTATCTTTTAGAGGGTTTTTAATGTCTTATTTTAAGAATGCTTTCAATCAAAAATCTTTAATAGACGATTCCAGTGTGTATTTAGAGCCTTGTTCTAGCTCTAATTTCATAGAATTAAAACGCATGTATTATAATGAAGAGAATACTAAGAAAACATGGGATATTATTAAGTCTTTAGACAGCGTGGCGGTTTTACTCTATGAAAAAGAATCCGATTGCTTTGTGATTGTGAAACAATTCCGCCCAGCCATTTATGCGCGCCATTTTCATTTTAAGCGCGATCAAGATCAAAATATTGACGGATACACTTATGAATTGTGCGCAGGGCTTGTGGATAAGGCTAATAAGAGTTTAGAAGAAATCGCTTGCGAAGAAGCGCTAGAAGAATGCGGTTATCAGATCAGCCCTAAAAATTTAGAAACCATAGGCCAATTTTATAGCGCAACCGGCTTGAGTGGGAGTTTGCAAACGCTCTATTACGCTGAAGTGTGCACACATTTGAAAGTTTCAAAGGGTGGGGGGATTGATACAGAAAAGATTGAAGTGTTGTTTTTAAAGCGATCAAAAGCTCTTGATTTTATAATGGATTTTCAATACGCTAAAACCACCGGATTGTCTTTAGCCATTTTATGGCATTTAAAAAAGTTTAAAAATGTTTAAAAGGAATTGTATGTTAAGGCTTTTGATAGGACTTCTTTTAATGAGTTTTATAAGCTTGCAATCAGCCTCTTGGCAAGAACCCTTAAGAGTGAGCGTTGATTTTGTGGATTTGCCTAAGAAAATCATCCGTTTTCCTGCTCATGATTTGAAAGTGGGGGAGTTTGGTTTTGTGGTGTCAAAACTTTCAGATTATGAAGTTATCAATTCTGAAGTGGTCATTATTGCCGTTGAAAATGGCGTCGCAACGGCTAAATTCAGAGCGTTTGAGTCTATGAAACAAAGCCATTTGCCCACTCCAAGAATGGTTGCTAGAAAGGGTGATTTGGTTTATTTTAGGCAATTCAACAACCAAGCGTTTTTAATCGCTCCTAATGATGAAATCTATGAGCAAATCAGAGCGACTAACACCGATATTAATTTTATCAGTTCTGATTTGTTGGTAACTTTTTTGAACGGGTTTGACCCAAAAATCGCCAATTTAAGAAAAGCGTGCAATGTTTATAGCGTGGGGGTGATTTATATTGTAACCACGAACACGCTCAATATTTTAAGCTGTGAGAGTTTTGAAATTTTAGAAAAAAGAGAGCTGGATACAAGCGGTGTTACTAAAACTTCTACGCCGTTTTTTTCTAGGGTTGAGGGCATTGATGCAGGCACGCTAGGGAAACTTTTTTCAGGCAGTCAATCTAAAAACTACTTTGCTTACTATGACGCTTTAGTGAAGAAAGAAAAACGCAAAGAGGTAAGGATTAAAAAGAGAGAAGAAAAGATTGATTCTAGAGAAATTAAACGAGAAATCAAGCAAGAAGCCATTAAAGAGCCTAAAAAAGCCAATCAAGGCACAGAAAACGCTCCTACTTTAGAAGAGAAAAACTACCAAAAAGCAGAGCGCAAACTTGGTTCTAAAGAAGAAAGGCGCTATTTAAGAGATGAAAGGAAAAAAGCCAAAGCCACCAAAAAGGCTATGGAATTGGAAGAAAGAGAAAAAGAGCATGATGAAAGAGACGAGAGAGAGACTGAAGGAAGAAGAAAAGCTTTAGAAATGGATAAAAGCGATAAAAAAGAAGAAAGAGTCAAACCCAAAGAAAATGAGCAAGAAATCAAGCAAGAAGCCATTAAAGAGCCAAGTAATGGAAATAACGCCACCCAACAAGGCGAAAACAAAAACGCTCCTAAAGAGAATAAGGCTCAAAAAGAAGAGAATAAACCAAATTCTAAAGAAGAAAAACGCCGCTTGAAAGAAGAAAAGAAAAAAGCCAAAGCCGAACAAAGAGCGAGAGAATTTGAACAAAGAGCGAGAGAGCATCAAGAAAGAGATGAAAAAGAGCTTGAAGAAAGAAGAAAAGCTTTAGAAATGAATAAGAAGTAAGCCCATGTTAGAGAAGCAACACATCCAATACTTTAAAAACCTAGTAGGGGGAGAGGATTTTTTCACTGATTTAGCGCATTTGAACGCTTATTGCTATGACGCTACCAAAGAAAGGCATTTGCCTAGCGGCGTGATTTTCCCTAAAAATGAGCGAGAAATCAGCCAGATTTTAAAATATTGCAACGAGCATCGCATCATCGTTGTGCCTAGGGGGGCTGGGAGCGGTTTTACAGGGGGGGCGTTGAGCGTGAGCGGGGGGCTAGTTTTAAGCGTAGAAAAACATTTGGATAAGATTTTAGAGATTGATACTAAAAATTTAATCGCTAGAGTTGAGCCGGGCGTGATTAACAAGCATTTCCAAAACGAAGTGGAAAAATTGAATCTCTTCTACCCCCCAGATCCAGCGAGTGAAAATCAAAGCACTTTGGGGGGGAATGTCGCTGAAAATGCCGGTGGCATGCGCGCGGCTAAATACGGCATCACTAAAGATTATGTCATGGCTTTAAGGGTGGTTTTAGCGAATGGTGAAATCATAAGGGCAGGCAAAAAAACGATCAAAGATGTCGCAGGTTTTAATGTTGCAGGGTTGATGATCGCTAGTGAGGGGTGTTTGGGCGTGATTTCTGAAATCACTTTAAAGCTTTTAGCCAAACCACCTCTAAAACAAAGCGCAATGGGGGTTTTTAACCATATTGAAGACGCCATGAACGCCGTTTATAAGACAATGAGCAGTGGCGTTACGCCTGTGGCGATGGAATTTTTGGATAATTTGAGTATCAAAGCGGTTGAAGAACGATTTTCTAAAGGCTTACCCAAAGACGCTGGAGCGATACTCATCACTCAAGTGGATGGCGTGGTAAAAGAGCAGATTGCATGGCAACTCAATGAGATAGAAAAGCATTTTAAAGCCAATGGTTGCGTGGGTTTTAAGATCGCTCAAAACGAACAAGAAGAGCAGGATTTATGGTTTTCAAGGCGTAACGCTTCTCAAAGTATTAGCGTTTATGGTAAAAAGAAATTGAATGAAGACGTGACCGTTCCTAGGGCGAGTTTGCCGAGTTTATTGCAAGAAGTCGCTAAAATAAGCCAAAAATACGGCTTTAAAATCCCTTGCTTTGGGCATACGGGCGATGGCAATGTGCATGTGAATATCATGCTAGAAGATCCTAAAAGAGATTTAGAAAAAGGGCATCAGGCTATGGAAGAGATTTTTCAGGCCGCTATCAGTTTGGAGGGGACTTTAAGCGGGGAGCATGGCATAGGCTTGTCTAAAGCCAAATTCATGCCTTTAGCGTTCAATCATAATGAAATGGAGCTTTTTAGGAATATTAAAAAAGCCCTTGATCCCAATAATATTTTAAACCCTTTTAAAATGGGGTTGTAAGATTGAAAAGCAAGGAAAACGCATGAAAATCGGTGTTTATGGAGCGAGCGGTCGTATAGGGAAACTGCTTTTAGAAGAATTAAAAGGGGGGTATAAGGGATTAGCACTATCTAGCGTGTTTGTCAGGCAAAAATACGAAACGGATTTCAGCTCTTTTTCGCACGCCCCTTTAGTAACCAACGATTTAAAATCGTTTGTGAGGGCATGCGAATGCGTGATTGATTTTTCTTTACCTAAAGGCGTGGATAATTTGCTAGAGACTCTTTTAGAATGCCCTAAAATTTTAGTTTCTGGCACGACCGGTTTAGAAAAAGAAACGCTAGAAAAAATGCAACAATTAGCCTTAAAAGCGCCGCTTTTGCATGCGCACAACATGTCTTTAGGGATCATGATGCTCAACCAATTAGCCTTTTTAACTTCTTTGAAATTAAAAGATGCGGATATTGAAATTGTAGAAACGCACCACAATCTCAAAAAAGATGCCCCAAGCGGCACGGCGTTGAGTTTGTATGAAACTTGCGCTAAGGCTAGGGGGTATGATGAAAAAAACGCTCTCATCACTCACAGAGAAGGTTTGCGCTCTAAAGAAAGCATTGGCATAGCCGCTTTAAGGGGGGGCGATGTCGCTGGGAAGCACACGATAGGGTTTTATTTAGAGGGCGAATACATAGAGCTTAGCCATACGGCGACTAACCGATCTATTTTTGCTAAAGGGGCTTTAGAAGTGGCTCTGTGGCTTAAAGATAAAGCCGCTAAAAAATATGAAATCAACGAGATGTTTGGTTGAATGTTTTAATTCTTTTTGTATAAATAATTCACGCTTTTACGATGAAATATTTCCCCTTTTTAGCCTTACTTAAAAGGTTTTTACTATACTATAAGGGATATTGCTGACAATCAAGCTGTATTGGAAGGGTTTGTTTTTTTAAGGATTGATCTTGTCTTGTGCGGTTAATAACACAAGGTGGGTGTAACAAGACCTACTATAATTCTAATTCAAGAAGCCTAACCAAAATAAAAGGAGAAATTTTAGTTAGGGCTTTATTATAGCAAAAATTATCAAGGATTACAAAGGGTAGCGTTTCTGATTGGGATTTAGAGCACTATTTCAGTTGCTTTGAGTTCCATTTACTTTTTTTTATAATAAATCTTAATTATCATAAACGCATGATTAAAGTATTTAAGTTATTAAAAAATTTTAGAACAAAAGGATATAAAATGAAAACCATTAGAAATAGCGTGTTCATTGGATATTCTTTACTCGGCGGTTGCGCTAGTGTTGAGACTCGTTTTGACGCTTTGCGTGTCGCTTGCATTAAAGACGCTGTTATAGAGAAAGAAGTGTGCTACACGCCCAAAGATTTTAGTAGCCCTTACCACACTGACTAAACCGGCACTGGGTTTTAGGTGGGTTTCTTAAAAGATAAAAAATACTAAAAGCATTTTTATAATTAAGAATTAAAGAGCTTGATACCAAGTCAGGTGGTATCTTCTTAAGCGGTCTTGGGTTTTTAGGGGTGTTATTTTAGATACCCTCTGTTCCCTTAAAGAAAATAAATTTCTACCATAAAATAAAATCTTAAATTAAGGCGACTAAAACCCCACTTTTAAAAAATTAAAAAGCGTTAAGTAAGACTTATCCAAAAAGCAAAGAAAATCAATTTTTCCAACCACTCTTTTTAAAAATAAGGTATTTTTGCCTTATTCTAAACTTTTAGAGTGGGATTATTAACCCACTCATTGTTTTAGCATGAATAAGTGGTGATAAATTCAAAAGGATGGGGCTTGCTCTCCCATGGGAACACTTCAGCGTTGAATTTAAGAGACTGATAAGCTTGAATAAATTCTTCGCTAAAGACCTGACCTTCTTTCAAATACTGCTTATCGGCTAGCATTTCTTCTAACGATCTCCTTAAAGTGTGAGGCATTTGTTTGATACCTTTTTCCCTAATTTCATCTAAAGTCAATTTGAAAAGGTTGATATCCATCGCTTCGCCGGGATCCATTTTATTTTTAACGCCATCCATGCCTGCCATTAAAATCGCTGCAAAAGCCAAGTAGGGGTTTGATGAGCTGTCAGGAAACCTGAATTCAAACCTAGCACTATTTTTAGAAATCCCATAAGGGATACGCACGCTCGCACTCCTGTTATTAGCCGAATAAGTTAAAATAGATGGGGCTTCATATCCCGGAATCAGGCGTTTGTAAGAGTTAGTGGAAGCGTTAGTGAAAGCGGCCAACCCTCTAGCGTGGCGCAACACGCCCCCTAAAAAATGCAACGCCAACTCACTCAAGCCCTTGTAAGTTTCGCCGCTAAAAAGGTTTTCGTTGTTTTTCCAAACGCTCACATGGGTGTGCATCCCGCTCCCGTTATCCCCATATAGGGGTTTTGGCATGAAAGTGGCGGTTTTCCCGTTTAAATGAGCGACCATTTTAACCACATATTTGAGTTTTTGGACATTATCAGCGGCTTCCACTAAATCCCCAAATTTCACGCCCACTTCGCCTTGCGCTTGTGCGACTTCATGATGGACGACAAAAGTTTCTAACCCCACTTGGTTTAAGACTTTCACGATTTCTGTGCGAATATCCATCATCGTATCCGTTGGCGGCACAGGCATATAGCCCCCTTGCTTGCCTGGTCTATGCCCAAAATTCACGCCATTTTCAAAGCTCTTATCCCGATTCCATTCACCCTCTTCGCTATCCACTTCGTAGTATTGGGAATTGGAAGCGTCTTTAATTTTAATGGAATCAAAGATGAAAAATTCGCTCTCCGCGCCAAAATAAGCCACATCGCCCAAACCTGAATCTTTTAAATGTTGTAAGGCTTTTTTAGCGATACTTCTAGGGCATTTTTCATAAGGTTGGTTTTTATACACATCATACACATCGCAAAACACGACCGCGCTCACATCCGCGCTAAAAGGGTCAATGAAATAACGCACCAAATCGGGGGTTAAAATCATATCGGAGTGTTCAATGCCTTGCCAGCCTTTAAAACAACTCGCATCAAAAGGAATCCCCTCTTTAAACATGCCATGCGTTAAAGCCCCAAAAGAATAAGCGATGTGATTCCAAGTGCCTTTAATATCGCTGAATCTAAAATCCACAAATTCCACTTCATTTTCTTTGCAAAATTCAAAAAACTCTTTGATTTTGCTTTCACTATTTTGAGTTCTTACTATCATTAACCACCTTTAATTGTTATGAATTGAGTTTGATTGATAGGGGTGATTATAGCATTTATGGGGTAAAAAAAGTAGAATCTGTATCAAGTTTTATTAAGATGCATGCGGTAAAATCCGCTAAATCAAGGAGTGTTATTCATGAAAGCAAGAGAAGCCACACTATTAGAATTTTTTGAACAAAATCAAAACAATCAATTTGTCATCCCCATCTATCAGAGGTTGTATAGTTGGGGAAAGGAGCAATGCGAACAATTATGGGATGATATTATAAAAATTGGCGGAAATGATAAGATGAATGGGCATTTTATCGGTTCTATTTTGTATGCACGAGTTGATGATACGCACTCTAGCCCATTACTCATCATTGACGGCCAACAAAGGCTCACTACTATCACGCTTTTGTTTATCGCTTTAAGGGATCATTTAAACGATGAAGATGAATTGTTAGAAAAATTTTCGCACCAAAAAATCCAGAATCGCTACCTCATTAACAGCGATGAGAAAGGCGATAAAAAATTCAGACTCATCTTATCAGAGTCTGATAAAGACACCTTGCTATCTTTGATTGATAAAGACAGAAGAAAACCGAGCGAGCCTTCATCAAAAATAATGGAAAATTTTAAATTATTTGAAGAATGGATCCGTAAAAACACCGACAAACTAGAAACGATTTTTAAAGGATTAGAAAAACTCATGATAGTTTGGATTGCTTTAAAGAAAGAAAAAGATGATCCTCAACTTATTTTTGAGAGCATGAACTCAAAAGGTATCGAACTCACGCAAGCGGATTTGATCAGAAACTATATCATAATGGAAACAGAGGTTGGAAAACAAGAAGGCTTTTATAATCAATATTGGAGGGCTATGGAGGAGGATTTTAAACAGAGTAAGAAACAGAGTAAGAAAGAGGATTTGTTTAATAAATTTGTCCGGCATTATCTCACGATCAAAATAGGAAAAATTCCCAATGAGAAAAGAGTTTATGAAGCTTTCAAGCGTTACCAACAAGAAAGGGGGATAGAGACAGAGGTATTGCTCCAAGATTTGCAAAAATATTGCGGGTATTTTTGCCAGATTGCGTTCAAAAAAGAAGCCGATAAAGATTTAAACAAGGCTTTAAGTTTTCTTGTAGATTTGGAAATGGATGTGGTGTATCCGCTATTACTAGAGCTTTATGGCGATTATAAGGATGACATTTTATCCAAGCAGGATTTTATCCCTATTATCTATTTAACAGAGAGCTATATTTGCAGAAGGGCGGTGTGCGGGCTTGGCACAAATAGTTTCAATAAAGTCTTTCCCTTTGTTACAAAGCACATCCAAAAAGATGATTATTTTAAAAGCCTAAAGGCGCATTTTTTCTATCTGACAGAAAAACAAAGATTTCCAAACAATGACGAGTTTAAAAAGCTTTTTATTACGATAGATTTTTATAATTTTCAAAAAAAGAAATACTTTTTTGAAAGGCTAGAAAATAAAGATAATACAAAAGAGCCGGTCAATACTAAGGAATGCACTATTGAGCACATCATGCCTCAAACACTCACAGAAGAATGGGAAAGGGATTTGGGTGAAAATTTTCAAGCAATACACGATAAATACCTCCACACAATAGGGAATCTCACTCTAACCGGTTATAACCCAGAGTATAGGAACAAATCTTTCCAAGAAAAAAGAGATATGGAGAAGGGCTTCAAACAAAGCCCGTTGAGACTCAATCAAAGTTTGAAAGATTTGGAAGTTTTTGGCGAAAAAGAGATTGAAAAAAGAGCTAATGATTTAGCGGATTTTGCTTTAAAGATTTGGACTTACCCCAATCTAGAGGCAGAAACATTAGAGGGATATAAATCTAAGAAAGAAAAAAAGGTTTATGATTTAAGCTCTTATAAGTTTAGCTCTGATTCAAGGGAGTTATTTGATATTTTAAGAAAAGAGATTAAAGCTCTTGATGAAAGGATAACTGAAAAATTTAATCAACAATATATAGCTTATAAGTTTTGTAAAATAAATTTTGTGGATATTGTTGTGCAAGAAAAAGGCTTAAAATTGTATTTAAAAATGGAATTGAATGAATTGCAAGATGAAATAAAGGAAAAACTAAAAATTAGAGATGTTTCTAATATCGGTCGTCCATGCGTTGGAAACATGGAAGTAGAGCTAGAAACAAAAGAGAATATCCCTTATTGTTTGGGGTTGATCAAACAAATTTTAGAAAAACAGATGGGTGGTAGGAATGGGCAATAAAAACCCAACTTATTAAAATAAAGAGTATAATTACAAATTACTTACAACTTAAAGGGGATATGATGAAAGTTCTATTATTAGAAGATGTGAAAAATTTAGGCAAAGCGGGTGAAGTGTGTGAGGTTAAAGATGGCTATGGGAATAACTTTTTAATCGCTAACCAAAAAGCCAAACTCGCCACTAACGAAGTGATCAACAAATACAAAGCCGAAGTTAAAAAGAAAGCGGAAAAAGAAGCCCTAGAAAAGGCACAAAAATTGCAAATGGTAGAAACCTTACAAACCATCATGCTGACTATCCATAAAAAAGTTGGCGCGAACGGCTCTTTATTTGGAGCGATCACTAAAGAAGAGATCACGGAGCGTTTGAAAGAACAGCATGCGAGTTTAAATTTAGATAAAAAAGACATTGAGCTCAAACACCCGATTAAAAGCACAGGGATTTATGAGATTGAAGTCAAGCTTGGATCGGGGGTTGTGGGCGCGTTTAAAATTGATGTGGTGGCTGAGTAAAAAATGTTTGAAGCGACGACGATTCTAGGCTATAGAGGGGAGATGGGGGGCAAGAAGTTCGCGCTCATTGGAGGCGATGGGCAGGTAACTTTGGGTAATTGCGTAGTCAAAGCCAATGCGACAAAAATCAGAAGCTTGTATCACAACCAGGTTTTAAGCGGGTTTGCCGGGAGCACTGCGGACGCTTTTAGTTTGTTTGATATGTTTGAACGCATTTTAGAGAGCAAAAAGGGGGATTTGTTTAAAAGCGTGGTGGATTTCAGCAAAGAATGGCGCAAAGATAAGTATTTACGCCGATTGGAAGCGATGATGATTGTTTTAAACTTCGATCACATTTTTATTTTGAGCGGCACGGGCGATGTTTTAGAAGCTGAAGACAATAAGATCGCTGCTATTGGGAGTGGGGGGAATTACGCTTTGAGCGCGGCTAGGGCTTTGGATCATTTCGCTCATTTAGAGCCTAGAAAACTTGTAGAAGAGTCCTTAAAAATCGCAGGGGATCTTTGCATTTACACCAACACGAATATTAAAATTTTGGAGCTTTAATGTCTAAATTGAATATGACCCCAAGAGAAATTGTCGCTTATTTGGATGAATACATCATTGGGCAAAAGGAAGCTAAAAAGTCTATCGCTATCGCTTTTAGGAATCGTTACAGGCGTTTACAACTGGAAAAATCCTTACAAGAAGAAATCACGCCTAAAAACATTTTAATGATTGGTTCTACTGGCGTGGGTAAAACGGAAATCGCAAGAAGAATAGCAAAAATCATGGAACTCCCCTTTGTGAAAGTGGAAGCGAGCAAATACACAGAAGTGGGCTTTGTGGGGCGCGATGTGGAGTCTATGGTAAGGGATTTAGTCAATAACAGCGTGCTTTTAGTGGAAAATGAGCATAAAGAAAAGTTAAAAGACAAGATTGAAGAGGCGGTTATAGAAAAAATCGCTAAAAAACTCCTACCCCCCTTGCCTAATGGCGTGAGCGAAGAAAAAAAACAAGAATACGCTAACAGCCTTTTAAAGATGCAACAAAGAATCGCGCAAGGCGAGTTGGATAGTAGAGAAATTGAAATTGAAGTGCGTAAAAAAAGCATAGAGATTGATTCTAATGTGCCGCCTGAAATTTTAAGGGTTCAAGAAAACTTGATTAAAGTTTTCCATAAAGAACAGGATAAAGTCAAAAAAACTTTAAGCGTTAAAGAGGCTAAAGAAGCCCTAAAAGCGGAAATTAGCGACACGCTTTTAGATGGCGAAGCCATTAAAATGGAGGGTTTGAAGCGCGCGGAAAGTTCAGGGGTGATTTTTATTGATGAAATTGATAAGATCGCTGTCAGCTCTAAAGAAGGAAGCCGTCAAGATCCCAGTAAAGAGGGGGTTCAAAGGGATTTATTGCCGATTGTAGAGGGGAGTGTGGTGAATACGAAGTATGGCTCTATTAAAACAGAGCATATTTTATTCATTGCAGCAGGGGCTTTTCATCTTTCTAAACCGAGCGATTTGATCCCTGAATTGCAGGGGCGTTTCCCTTTGAGAGTGGAGCTAGAGAATTTAACCGAAGAAATCATGTATATGATTTTAACCCAAACTAAAAACTCTATCATCAAGCAATACCAAGCCCTTTTAAAAGTGGAGGGCGTAGGAATTGCATTTGAAGACGATGCGATCAAAGAGTTAGCCAAACTTTCTTATAACGCCAATCAAAAAAGCGAAGACATAGGCGCTAGAAGGTTGCACACCACCATTGAAAAAGTGCTAGAAGACATTAGCTTTGAAGCGGAGGATTATTTGGGGCAAAAGGTTACTATCACTAAAGAGTTGGTCCAATCAAAGCTAGAGGATTTAGTGGCTGATGAAAATTTAGTGAAGTATATTTTATAATGAAAACTAAGGCAGGCTTTGTAGCTCTCATAGGCAAACCAAACGCTGGAAAAAGCACTCTTTTAAACACTTTATTAAACGCTCATTTAGCCCTTGTTTCGCATAAGGCTAACGCAACCAGAAAATTGATGAAATGTATCGTGCCTTTTAAAGATAAAGAGGGGTATGAGAGCCAGATCATTTTTTTAGACACACCAGGGCTCCATCATCAAGAAAAATTACTCAACCAGTGCATGCTCTCACAGGCTTTAAAAGCGATGGGCGATGCTGAATTGTGTGTCTTTTTAGCTTCTGTGCATGATGATTTAAAAGGCTATGAAGAGTTTTTGAGTTTGTGCCAAAAACCCCATATCTTGGCTTTGAGTAAGATTGATATGGCCACGCATAGGCAAGTTTTGCAAAAATTACAAGAGTATCAAAAATACGCTTCGCAATTTTTAGCTCTAGTGCCTTTGAGCGCGAAAAAATCTCAAAATTTAAACGCGCTTTTAGAATGCATCAGCGAATATTTAAGCCCTAGCGCATGGCTTTTTGAAAAGGATTTGATGAGCGATGAAAAAATGCGCGATATTTATAAGGAAATCATTAGGGAGAGTTTGTTTGATTTTTTGAGCGATGAAATCCCTTATGAAAGCGATGTGATGATTGATAAATTTATAGAAGAAGAACGCATAGACAAGGTGTATGCGCATATTATCGTAGAAAAAGAAAGCCAAAAAAAAATCGTGATAGGCAAAAACGGGGTGAATATCAAACGCATCGGGACTAGCGCTAGATTGAAAATGCAAGAAGTGGGCGAAAAAAAGGTTTTTTTAAACTTGCAAGTGATCGCTCAAAAATCATGGAGTAAGGAAGAAAAGAGCTTGCAAAAACTGGGCTATATCCATAAAAGGGGTATGGATTGAAAAAAATATTACCGGCTCTGTTAATGGGGTTTGTGGGATTGAATGCTAGTGATCGTTTGTTGGAAATTGTGCACCTTTATCAAAAACAAGGCTTGGAAGTGGTGGGTCAAAAGCTGGATTCTTATTTAGCGGATAAAGCTTTTTGGGCAGAAGAGCTTCAAAATAAGGATACGGATTTTGGCTATTATCAAAACAAGCAGTTTTTATTTGTGGCTAATAAATCCAAGCCTAGTTTAGAGTTTTATGAAATAGACAACAACATGCTTAAAAAAATCAACAGCTCTAAAGCCCTTGTAGGCTCTAAAAAGGGCGATAAAACTTTAGAGGGCGATTTGGCCACGCCTATTGGGGTGTATCGTATCACGCAGAAATTGGAGCGCTTGGATCAATATTATGGCGTTTTGGCTTTTGTAACGAATTACCCTAATTTGTATGATACCTTGAAAAAACGCACCGGGCATGGCATTTGGGTGCATGGAATGCCTTTAAATGGCGATCGGAATGAATTGAACACCAAGGGCTGTATTGCGATTGAAAACCCGCTTTTAAGCTCTTATGACAAAGTATTGAAAGGCGAAAAAGCGTTCCTCATCACCTATGAAGACAAGTTTTTCTCTAGCACCAAAGAAGAATTGAGCATGATTTTAAGCTCCCTTTTCCAATGGAAAGAAGCCTGGGCTAGGGGCGATTTTGAACGCTATATGCGTTTTTATAACCCCGATTTCACTCGTTATGATGGCATGAAATTCAACGCTTTTAAAGAGTATAAAAAAAGGGTGTTTGCAAAAAATGAAAAAAAGAATATCGCTTTTTCTTCTATCAATGTGATCCCTTACCCCAACTCTCAAAACAAGCGTTTGTTTTATGTGGTGTTTGACCAAGATTACAAAGCCTATCAGCAAAACAAGCTCTCTTATAGCTCTAATTCTCAAAAAGAACTCTATATAGAGATTGAAAACAATCAAGTGTCTATTGTAATGGAAAAATAAGAAAAATAAGGCTTTGTTTTAATGAGGGTAATCTAAGCGGATTTTTCTAATCCTTAAAGCTTTGATACAAGTTTGATTAAAAACTACAGAGCTTCCATGGCTTTTTCATAGCCAAATTCTGCGGATTTTTGCAAGAATTTTTTAGCCATGTTCTTTTTCTTTCTAGTGCCAAGCCCTTCTTTATAAGCGATTCCAATTCTATAAAGGATCTCCCCCATTTGTTGTTTGAGTAAAATAATATTGCTTGAAATTTCAGCAATGTCTTCCCAAAGAAGTGTCTTATCTTTGATTTGAGTGGATTTCTTAACAAGTATTCCAAATTTCTTTCCAAATTTTATAGGATTCGCGCTCAAACCTGAAAGATCAATGAATCGCGATCCAATAAGCATACTAGTGAACGCAAGGTTTGGTAATCTAAAATTGTTAGCAAAATAATTTGTGCTTTTATTAGAAAATATGCGAACCACATGCCTGTAAGTCTTGAGCGCTTGTTTCAAATCCTTTTTCATCCCTAAGCCTTCTGCTTGCATGTATCCTAAAATTAAAGCACCCCCTAACAACCCGCTCCCATACCCTTTGATAGCGTTTTGTGCATAGAATTGCGCTTTTTTGTAATCCACTTTCACGCCCTTTCCCTCCAAATACATTTTGGCTAAATAAACGCTGCCAAGCCCAATGCTGTATTCTTGCGCCAATCTAAAATCTTTAAAGGCTTGTTTGTATTGGCCTTGATTAAAATGGTCTAAACCATTTTCAAAATAATATGTCTTATGATTTCGCGCAATTTCATCCCACTGATTTCGCGCCCTTTCATCCCAATCATCACTTATGCTAATATATTCATCAGCTATACAAAGTGAAAACGGCAACAATAAAACTAGTAAAAGCAATAAAGGCTTTAAAAAAGAGAGGGTAGTGCGATAAAAATCTTTAAACATGTCAAGTCCTTTTACAATTTGAGCCATTCTTTAGCTTGTTTTTCTAGCCAGATCACATCGCCGCTCGCATGAAATTCCACTTTAGGGAATGTGTGTGCATTTTTCTTAAGGGTGTATTTTTGCTGCAAATATTCCACAATAGCATCGCCCGAATGGATGAGTAGGGGGGGCGTTGAAAGGGCAAAATGCCCCATGAAATAGCCCTCAATTTTTTGAGCGATTAAGGGAAAATGCGTGCAACCTAAAATAATCACTTCAGGTAAAATCTTTAAAGGAGTGAAATAATAACGCATGCAAGTTTCTAGCAATTCGCCCTCTAAAATACTTTCTTCAATCAAAGGCACAAAAAGAGAAGTGGCTAAATGCGAAACATTCAAATAGCCTTGTTGTTTCAGGGCGTTGTCATAAGCGTTAGATTGAATCGTCGCTTTTGTCCCTAGCACTAAAATAGGGGCGTTTTTATTTTTTACTTGTTGCTTGATCGCTAAAATGCTTGGCTCAATCACGCCCACAATAGGGATTTTGGAATGCTTTTGCATCTCTTCTAAAGCCAGAGCGCTCGCCGTGTTGCATGCCACAATCAATAACCCAATCTGGTGCGGTTTGAAAAAATCCAAAGCCTCTAAGCCAAATTGCTTGATCGTGGTGGGGTCTTTAGTGCCATAAGGCACTCTAGCACTATCGCCATAATAGATGATTTCATCAAATAGTTGCGCTTTTAAAAGGCTTTTTAAGACGCTAAACCCTCCCACACCGCTATCAAAAACGCCTATTTTCATGACACTTTTTTTAATTTAATGGGATTAATTAGGGATTTTATTTTTCATTCATTAAATTTAAAAATTCTTCATTGTCCTTAGTTTGTTGCATTTTAGAATACACAAAGCTTAAGGCTTCTATGTCATCCATTTGTTGCATCACATTCCTTAAAACCCACACTTTAGTCAAGCGGTCTTTGCCAAGCAAGATATTATCTTTTCGTGTGCCGGATTTTAAAATATCAAAGGCCGGGTAAATGCGCCTGTCCGCAATATTCCTCGCTAAAACGATTTCGCTATTCCCGGTGCCTTTAAATTCTTCAAAAATCACCTCATCCATTCTAGATCCCGTTTCAATCAACGCCGTAGCGATAATCGTCAAACTCCCGCCTTCTTCAATATTCCTTGCGGCTCCAAAAAAGCGCTTGGGTCTGTGCAAGGCATTCGCATCCACGCCCCCGCTTAAAACCTTACCGCTTGAAGGCGTTACAGCGTTATACGCTCTGGCTAAACGGGTGATAGAATCTAATAAAACCACCACATCTTTACCCATTTCCACTCGCCTTTTAGCCCTTTCTAAGACTAATTCAGCGATTCTTATGTGGTTGTTTGCCGGCAAATCAAAAGTGGAGCTAAAAACTTGACCTTTAACGCTTCGTTGCATATCCGTAACTTCTTCAGGGCGCTCATCCACTAAAAGGATAATCAATTCCACTTCAGGGTGGTTAGAGGTGATGCCTTGGGCGAGCTCTTTCATCAGCTCTGTTTTCCCGGTTCTTGGTGGCGCAACGATCAAAGCCCTTTGACCTTTCCCCACAGGGCTGAATAAATCTAACATTCTGCCGGTAACTTTAGTGGGTTCGTATTCTAATTTGATTTGTTCATCAGGAAATAGGGGGGTTAGATTGTCAAACAAAGGGCGGTTTTTAATCTCATCTGAAGGCAAATAATTGATGGCTTCTATTTTTAAAAGGGCGTAGTATTTTTCCTGGTCTTTGGGGGATCGCACTTGACCGGTAACAATATCGCCATTCCTTAAAGCAAAACGCCTGATTTGAGAAGGGCTAACATAAGTGTCATTATACCCGTCTGAAAAACTCCCATCAAACCCTCTTAAAAAGCCATAGCCATCAGGCATGATTTCTAAAATACCGGTAAAAAGAATGTATCCGCCTTGCGTAACTTGGGTTTTTAAAATTTCAAACATCAAGTCTTGTCGTTTGAATTCTTGGGGGTTTTCCACTTTGAGCTTGTTAGCGATTTCTAAAAGCTTTTCAGTAGGGTAGGTGCGTAAATCTTCAATGTGATAACCGCTCACTGGCGTGTGTGTTTTGACTTTGTGCGAACTTTTGTGCGTAGGCGCGTTTTCGTTCATTAAATTTCCTTTTAACAAAAAGAGATTTCTAGTTTGTTGCAATTAAGATAAAAATACAAAAAGCTAAAGCATTCTTAAAAAATTAGTGTAACCAAAAGATGCTAATAAGTGGCCCATGCCACAAGTGTTGAATTTCGTAATGCTTTGCTATGCTATCATAATTTTTTTAACAAAGTCAAATTTTATTTTAACTTTAGAGTGGTTTTAATTTGTTGTTACTTATGCTATAATTTTAAGTTTAAATTTAAAAATAAAGGATACTTGATGAAAAAAGGCATTCACCCCGAATATATCCCATGCAAAGTTACTTGCGTAACGAGCGGGAAAGAAATTGAAGTTTTAAGCACCAAACCTGAAATGCGTATTGATATTTCTAGCTTTTGCCACCCTTTCTATACCGGTAGCGATAAGATCGCTGACACTGCAGGGAGAGTAGAGAAATTCAAGCAACGCTACAACTTGAAGTAACTCTTTTAAAAAGCGTGGCTTTTTGTGCTGTATTTTTTGCCCACTCCTATAGGTAATCTCGCTGACATTACGCTACGCACACTAGAAGTTTTAGAGCGTTGCGAGGTTTTTTTATGCGAGGATACAAGGGTGAGTAAGAGGTTGTTGCACTTGCTCGCACAAAACCCTATTATTAGCCATTCTTTCCCTAATATCGCTACTAAAAAAAGGGAGTTTATCGCTTTCCATTCACACAACGATCAGGAATTTTTAAACCAAATAGAGCTTTCTTTTTTTGACAAAGAAATCGCTGTGATGAGCGATGCGGGCATGCCAAGTTTGAGCGATCCAGGCATGAGTTTAGCCGCTTACGCTTTAAAACACAACCTCCAATACGATGTTTTGCCCGGGGCTAACGCGCTCACTACGGCGTTTTGCGCGAGCGGGTTTTTAGAAGGGCGGTTTTTTTATGCTGGCTTTTTACCCCATAAAAGCAAGGAAAGGCGCTTAAAAATCGCTAAAATTTTAAACGCTTTAGCGTATTTGGAAGAAAAAACCCCGGTGGTTTTTTATGAAAGCCCGCACCGATTGTTGGAGACTTTAAAGGATTTAAACGATTTGGCTCAAGGCATGCATTTGTTTGCGGCTAAAGAGCTTACCAAACTCCACCAGCAGTATTATTTAGGAGAAATTTCTCAAATCATAGAGCGGTTGCAACAAAATAATATCCAAGGGGAGTGGGTTTTAGTGCTTTTGAATGAAAAGAAAATAGAGCCTTGCATGGGGCTATCGGCGTTATTGGAGTTGGATTTACCTCCTAAAATTAAGGCTAAAATTGAAGCCGCTATGACGCAAAAAAACGCTAAAGAGCTTTATTTCCAGCGTTTGTTAGAAGAAAAAGATCAATAAAAGGGGTTTAGCATGCAAGCAGTAATTTATGGCAAGCAGGTGATTATGCATATTCTAAACTCTCACAAAGAAAAATTGCAAGAAATCTATCTTTCTAAAGAAATAGACAAAAAGTTTTTTTTCGCGCTCAAAAAAGCATGCCCTAATATCATTAAAGTAGATAATAAAAAAGCACAAAGCTTGGCTAAAGGGGGGAATCATCAAGGGGTTTTAGCTAAAGTAGAACTGCCTTTAGCGGTTTCTTTAAAAGAGATTAAGAAAGCTCAAAAACTTTTGGTGCTTTGCGGGATTACGGATGTGGGAAATATTGGGGGTATTTTTAGGAGCGCGTATTGCTTAGGAATGGATGGCGTTATTTTAGATTTTGCTAAAGAATTGGCTTATGAGGGGATTGTGCGATCCAGCTTGGGGCTTATGTATGATTTGCCTTTTAGCGTTATGCCTAACACGCTGGATTTAATCAATGAATTGAAAACGAGCGGGTTTTTATGTTTGGGCACGAGCATGCAAGGCTCTAGCCAAGCAGAAAATCTATCCTTAAAAAAATGCGCTCTTTTTTTAGGGAGCGAGCATGAGGGGTTGTCTAAAAAAATCCTTGCTAAAATGGATACTATATTGAGTGTAAAGATGCGAAGAAATTTTGATTCGCTCAATGTGAGCGTGGCAGCAGGGATCTTAATGGATAAAATCAACTAGGTGGTCAATTGAATGGAACAGAATAAAAAAAGTTTAGAAAATTTAGATCTTTCTGATGTTCAAAACATTTCTAAAGATATTTCTGGTGCGGCTTTAGAAGAATTATCGCTTAAAAATTTAGATAAAAATTTGCAGATTTTAAGAGAAGTTGGAGTGGCAGAAATTTGCAAAGCGACTAAAATCGCTTCTAAAAATATCCATTCTATCTTGGAAAAGCGCTATGAGTCTTTATCAAGGGTGCATGCTAGGGGTTTTATACAGATTTTAGAGCGTGAGTATAAAATTGATTTGAGCGCATGGATGAAAGAATTTGATAAGGTGTGCACTTTTAAAGAGGGTGTGAGCGAAGAGCAAAATCAAGAAACAGACCCCGAAGAAAAAACAAAAAACCCTTTGAAAGTTGAGATAGATTATAGCATCAATCAGGCCAATACTTCATTGTCCAAAAAATCTTCCAAATGGAAACCCTTTGTTTTGGTTTTAGGGGTGGTTGTCATTGTTTTAGCGGTCGTTATCATTCAAAACAGCTCTTCTTTAAAAGAAGAAAGAGAGCAAGAAAGCGCTATTAAATCCGGCACTAAAAAGAGTTCTTTCAATGACGCTAATCTTGCAGAAGAAAACAAGCCAGAGACAACGCCTAATCCAGAAGAAAAACAAGAAAAACAAACAGAACAAGACAAGCAAGAAAAAGAAGCGATCAAAGAAGATCCTAACACCATTTATATTATCCCTAAACGAGATATTTGGGTGGAAGTGATTGATTTAGATGAGAAAAAAAATTCCTTTCAAAAGGTTTTTAAAAAAAATTATTCTTTAGAAACCAAAAACCACCGCTTGTTGTTGCGTTTTGGGCATGGGCATCTTAGCCTTAAAAACAACCATCAAGAACAAAATTATAACGACAACAAAACTAGGCGGTTTTTATACGAGCCGGCTAAAGGCTTAACGCTCATCAACGAGGCCCAATACAAAGCACTCCAGCGATGAAAAACCTTTTTTTAGCTTTTATTGTTGGGGGAACGCTATTAAGCGCTGATGCTTTAAACGATAAGATTGAGAATTTAATGGGGGAACGCGCTTATCAGGTGAATAAGCATTTTTTGGAGCGTTTGTTTAAAAATCGTAAGGATTTCTATGCAATGGGGCGTTTGGATTCTTTAAAACTGCTCAACACTCTCAAAGAAAACGGGCTTTTGTCTTTTAATTTTGACAAGCCAAGCATGTTAAGAATCACTTTCAAGGCTTCAAGCAATCCCCTAGCGTTTGCCAAAAGCATCAATAATTCTTTGAGTATGATGGGGTATTCGTATGTTTTACCCATTAAAATGCAAAGCTCTTTGGGCGAGAATGTTTTTTCATACGAGCTTAAAACGGAATATGTTTTAGACCCTAACATTTTGATAGAAACGATGAAAAGGCATGGTTTTGATTTTACAGATATTAGACGGGTGTCTTTAAAAGAGTGGGAATACGACTTTGTCTTACAAAAAATCAAGCTTCCTAATGCGAGAGTCTTAGCTTTGAGTAGCGATCCTGTGGAATTTAAGGAAGCGAGCGGGAAGTATTGGTTGAGCGTGAATCAGAATGCGTATTTAAAAATAAGCTCTAATAACCCTTTATGGCAACCCAAAGTGATCTTTTATGATGAAAACTTAAAGATCATTCAAATCATTGCTAAAGAAAACAGACAGCAAGAAATCGCTCTTAACTTGCTCAATGGCGTGCGTTTTATCCATATCACTGACGCGAAAAACCCTATCATTTTAAAAAATGGGATCAGCGTGGTTTTTGATGCGATGCCTTAAGTAGGGGTAACCCTTATCCAATTGATTGGAATATAATAAAATACGCTTTCAGGCTTGAAAAAAAGAGAGCCTTAATAATAGCGATCCACCCAATATTTACCAAAAAAAATCTTTTGTATCACACAGCCCACCAATAGCCCAGCTCCCGCTTCTATAAAAAGGACAGCCCACCAATTAATAAAACCAAACCATACAAAAAACAAATGCGCTGGTAAAGCGCCAAGCAATAGTGAAACGCCGCTCACAATAGAAATTCCAAAGCGGGTTTTAAGGATTTTACCTTTTTTGCCAAACGCCATGTCTGCTACAAATTCCCCACTAAAAGAAATCAAAAACCACCCAATCAAATGTTCAGGCATCAATAACCAATCAACTGCACTACTTCTATTAACCGCTGTAATTAACCGCTGTAATGACAAAAAGTGAGAAAAAATACACGCTTGCAGATGCAAAATGCCTACCCCTATTCCTTAAAGACCAATTCCTAGAAAAGCGGCTTTTGATTTTTTCATGTGTAACCATAGGATTTCTTTCTTTTTTAAAATACCATTAGACCTAACTTTTGTATTGTAAAATAAGAATGCTTTCATTCAACACGCCGAGCATGATGATTGTCTTTTTATATTCAAACAAAAGGAGAGAATAGCAGATTGGTAACACAATGATGTTTTTTATATTATTTTACAAACTATGTAAAATATTCGCTTTTTTCTAAAATAATAGCAAGCAGTGAAAAATTTGGCTTTGTTTTTATTGAGCGTTGGTTATAAAAAAATATTGCATTTTTTAAGATTGGATAGTAGAGGGTTTGATTTTATTCAAGCGGTATTTTTTAAAGCGGTTTTAGGGTCTTAGGGGGATTTTAGTTGGGGAATTATTTCAAAACACCCCTTATTTCTTTAAGAGAATAAGTTTAAAATAAAGTTTAAACACACAAAGTTTTTTATAGATCTAATTCATTCCCTCCACAAACGAACCAAGCGACATTAATTTTTGATAGCGGTTTTCAAGGAAATGAGGGTCTTGTTGGATAGCCCTTAGAGCGTCTAAAAAATACTCTTTGATCGTGTTAGCGGCTGAAAATTTGTCTCTATGAGCCCCTTTGCTAGGCTCTAAAATAATATCATCAATAAGCCCCGCCTCCTTTAAGTCTCTAGGCGTGATTTTCATCGCTTTAATGGCCACTTCAGTCTTGCTAGGGTCATCCCAAAGAATCGCCGCACAACCTTCTGGGGATATAACGCTAAAAATGGAATATTCCATCATAGCCAATTTGTCAGCCACTGCAATCGCTAACGCACCACCACTGCCCCCTTCACCGATAATTACAGAAATAGTAGGGACTTTTAAGGAAGCGAACTCTTGGAGGTTTTTAGCGATCGCTTCACTCTGGCCTCTTTCCTCTGCGCCAATTCCCGGATACGCCCCGGCTGTATCTACAAGCATTAAAATAGGCAAATTAAATTTTTCAGCAAATTTCGCCATTTTCAAAGCCTTACGATAACCACAAGGGTTAGGCATGCCAAAATTTCTTAAGAGCTTGTTTTTAGTCCCTCTGCCTTTTTCTTCTCCGATCACCACAACCGGAACATTATCAATTTTCCCTATAAAACACACAATCGCTTTATCATCGTTATAGTGCCTATCCCCAAAGACTTCATACTTATCTTTTAAGATGAGATCAATGTAATCCATAGCGTAGGGTCTGTCAGGGTGTCTTGCTAACTGGAGTTTTTGAAAATCAGTGAGATTGGAGTAAATGCTTTTAACTTCCTTATCCAATCTTTTTTCTAAGATTTCTTTAGCGTCCTCATCGCCTCTAATAAGGGCTAATTCAATTTCATTTTGAATCTCTTTAATATGATTTTCAAAATCTAAATAAATGGCCATTCAAAATCCTAACTTTGTAAAACTAGGCTTTTTTGAAAATCACAACACCATTAGTGCCACCAAAACCAAATGAGTTACTCATCACCGCATCCACTTGTTTTTCTCTAGCCGTATTAGGGATATAATCTAGATCGCATTCTGGGTCAGGCGTTTCTTGATTGATGGTAGGAGGTAAGATCCCTTGATTCATAGCCATGATAGAAATAACGGCTTCTAACGCACCCGCAGCGCCCAAGCAATGCCCAATCTGCCCTTTAGTGGAGCTGACGGGAGGGACTTTGTCTTTAGAGCCAAACACATTTTTTAGAGCGATGCTTTCATACCAATCGTTATAATGCGTGCTAGTCCCATGAGCGTTCACATAGCCTACTTCCACTTTCGCCATTTCTAAAGCCATTTTCATGGCTCTAAAAGCCCCTTCACCCTCAGGGGCTGGGGCTGTGATGTGGTTAGCATCGCCGCTCTCGCCATATCCGGCAAATTCTGCATAAATTTTTGCTCCTCTTTTTTTCGCGCTCTCGTATTCTTCAAGCACCAAAGCCCCAGCGCCTTCGCCCATCACAAAACCATTGCGATCCTTATCAAAAGGTCTTGAAGCTTTTTTAGGCTCATCATTCCTTGTAGAAAGGGCTTTAATGCTCGCAAACCCTCCAATCCCTACAGGACAAATGGTGGATTCCGCTCCCACGACTAGCATTTTATCAGCCCCATTAAGCAAAATGGTTTTAACCGCTTCAATAATGGCATGAGTGCCTGCTGCACAAGCCGTTACGCTAGAGAGATTAGGCCCTTTAATGCCAAACTCAATGGAAGTGAAACCACCAATCATATTCACTAACGCAGAAGTGATAAAAAAGGGATTGACTTTTCTAGGGCCTTTTTCAAAACAAAAAATGGAATTCGCTTCAATATTACCTAACCCGCCAATCCCAGAGCCAGAGCTTACGCCCATGCGGTTTGCCAATTCTTCAGGGCATCTATTGTGAGCGTCTAAAATCCCACTATCTTTCATCGCCTCTCTTGTGGCTTTCAAGGCTAATTGAATGAAACGACCCGCCTTTTTAACATCTTTGGGATTCATCACCTCTGTAGGGTCAAAGTCAGTGATTTCTCCAGCAATACGCACAGGAAACGCGCTCGCATCAAAACTTTCTATGTTTTTGATACCGCATTCCCCTTTAGCGATCGCTAAAAAAGAATCTTCTTTATTTAAACCTAGCGAATTGATCATTCCCATTCCAGTTACTACAATCCGACGCACCAATAGCTCCTCATTTCAAAAACTTTCATTCAATAAAACTAGATTTTAGCTAAAGCTAAATTTTGACTAAAACCTGGAGACAAACCGCTCCAAGTTAAAAAGATTAAGCTAGTTTATTATCCTCAATATACTTCACCACATCGCCCACATTGACGATTTTTTCCGCTTGCTCATCAGGAATCTCAATGCCAAACTTTTCTTCTAACGCCATGATTAATTCCACGACATCTAAAGAGTCCGCACCCAAATCCTTCACAAATTCCGCCTCTGGCGTAACTTGCGCCACATCCACATTCAACTGCTCAGCAATAACTGCCTGAATATCTTCAAATAAAGCCATAATTAAAACTCCCTTGTTTTGTAAAAATTAAATCAACCATTCATTGGAGCGTTTATTTTTGCTCCAAAACATCTAAAATCCTATACAACAAATAAATTACAATGAGAAACAATATTAAGTAAATAATCCCCATTTGATAATAACCTCTTTGTTTTAGAATAACCTCATAATGTTAGCATGATTTTTGCTACTTACAAACTTTTATCGCTAAAAGAACCCTTTGTTTAGGATTACATATAAAGCCCGCCATTGACTTTGAGAGTCTCTCCAGTGATGTAACTAGAGTGATCGCTCAAAAGAAACGCTACCGCTTCTGCCACTTCCTTAGCAGATCCTAGCCTGTTTAAAGGAATGTTTTTAACATAATCCGCTTTGAGTTCATCTTTCAAAGTGGCGTTCATGTCGGTTTCTATAAAGCCTGGCGTTACAGAGTTGAAACGAATATTCCTCAAAGCTCCCTCATAAGCAAAGGACTTGCTCATCGCAATCATCCCCCCCTTACTCGCTGAGTAGTTTGTCTGCCCCATATTGCCTCTTTCACCAATGATAGAAGCGACATTAACCACGCTCCCAAAACGACTCTTACTCATCACCTTTAAAGCTTCTCTGCAACCTATAAAAGCTGAAGTGAGATTATTGTCTATGACATGGTGAAAATCTTCTGTTTTCATTTTGATCGCTAATTTATCGCGCACCACACCGGCGTTATTCACCAAGTAAGACAAACCCCCATCGCTTTGGACAATGGTTTGTATCGCTTCAACAAAATCGCTTTCAGAAGTCGCATCAAATTTAATGACAGCTGCCTTATAGCCTTTTTCTTCAAGCTCATTTTTCAAAGCGTCAGCCACTTCAGCATTACTGCGGTAATTGATCCAAACTTTCAGCCCCATAGAAGCGAGAGTTTTGGCGATTTCGGCCCCAATGCCTTTAGAAGCCCCGGTAATGAGAACATTTTTCCCTGTGAATTGCATTATTCAATAATCCTTAAATTTTAAATTCGTTCAAGTTCTTATAGTCTTGATTCATAACGCCTTAACATATAAAGACGCTTTAAGACTTTCTTTTTAGCACTGATTTTTTGTTTTTTGCGTTTTTCAGTCTTAGACTCAAAGAACCTTCTAGCACGGCATTCTGTTACCACCAAATTGCGATCGGTTTGCTTTTTGAATCTCCTGTAAGCTTCATCAAACGCATCGCCTTCTCTAACCTTAATCCCTGGCATACTGCTATCACCTCTTTTCCATAGCTTAAAATCATTGCTTAACAATGGCTACAAATGAAACAGCATTATATAAGACGAATTAACTGGTTGTCAAGAATTTTCACTTTTTTCTAGCAATTTTGTTAATAAGGTTATAAGGATCAAAGGCAACCGTCATATACACTTGGTAAGATTCTGACCAAGGTAAGCTCCTATCAAAGCCCCCACGCATCGCATTAAGCACGAAATTGATGCGGACCGATGCGAAGTCGTTTTTCCAATTGTAATAAAAATCAAAACGGTTATACATGTTGGCTTGAAAGAATGGCACGCCACGATAAATAGGCGTGGGGCAGTAAGAAGGCGTGCAATACATTTCAACATATTGGTATTGGTTATAAAAAGGCATTTCTGGGGTCTTGGCGAAGAAAAATAAATTGTGGATGCCAAAGCCTTTGTATTGGATCTCCACATCAAATTGCCCGCCCACGCTGTTCATAAAAGGCACATTTTTGTGGATTTGCCTTAATCGGCTTAATTCAGAAACCATGCCAAAACTAGCGTTGAGCTTTTCCATAAAGGGAGCGATGTCTAAAAGGCTTGTCCCTATGTAAGCGTTAAAGTAGAGGCGATCCATAAGATAAATATTATTGCTATCAATCGCCTTTTTTTCATTAAATTTCATGCCATCAGCCCCATTTAAAAGGTATTTGTCTTCGTTATGGAACAAGACAAAATACCCTCCAATACCCAATAAATCCTTAAAGAAATTATAAGCGACGGAGCCGTTCATTTGAAACCTATCCATTGCGTTCCCATAAGGGTTTCTCCCAAACTTACAAGTGTTGTAACAATTGCCTCCAAACCAATCTAGCATGAATTCCGCATGCCCATAATAGGGTTTTGAAGGCGAATAATGGTTTTGAAATTGCAATAAAAACCCTCTAGCGTTGGGATCTATAAACCAATAATAAGGGGCAAAAATATTCAAACCATACCTCCCTAAGAGGTTTTTTCTAGGAAAGATGCCACCATAAAAAGTAAAACGCTTCCCTCTAGCCTTATAATACATAGTAGGCCCCCAACGGTAGGGAAAATTAGTGCTGTAGTTATGGAAGTTTTGAAAGAAATACGCCCCCACAGTCAAGCTTTGCTCCACACCTCTTGTATAAAATTGGATCCCAAAATTTGGAGTTAGACGGGTTTTAAGATTGGTGTTAGTATTGACCCAATAAGGCGTTGAGCCTTCATGGTCCATGATGAACATATTGAAACCCAGATTGTATTTAAAAATATTCCAATCAAAAGCGTAAGAATTAACCGCCAACAAACAGACCAGAAAAGAATGTTTTAAAAAGGTGTTTATTGCCACTTGTTGCCCCTATGTCATCATTATTTTTGATAAAAAAGCTTATCTTGTAACAAATGGGTATTCTAGCACATCTAAAAATATTTTTCTTTAGATTTAATATAAAATGGCGTTTATTTCATGTTAGAATAGCCGTCATGATATTACTACACACTAACTAAAAAAGGAAATTTTAATGGAATTAGGAAATAAAAATATAAAACCCGGTCGCAAGCGTGTCGCTGTAGATGAGTTGAAACGCAATTTTTCAGTTACTTTTTATCTCTCTAAAGATGAGCATGATGTTTTAAGACGACTAGCGGATGGAGAAGTAGAAAGCGTTAATTCCTTTGTCAAACGCCACATTTTAAAAACAATCATTTATAAAAAAGGCACTAACCAAGATCCTTCTATCAATTATGATTCTTCTAGTAGGCTTTAAGCCTACTTTAAGGTATTCGCTCTTTAAGAGCAACACCCACTAGAGCATTTAGTTTTAATCCCTGCCGATGAGCGATCCATCAAGCAAAACCCTTTACCCTCCAAATAGCGTTTCGCATCAAATCCGGCCACAAACAAGCCTCCAGCAAATAACGCCAAGTCTTTAACCACTAACCTTCCAGCCCCAGAAAGCCATGGGAAATGCTGATTGACAAACACTTCTGGCGTTGTGAATAAAAAGGATAGAGTCGTGATCGTCATTCCAGCGACAAGCAAGCCCCCAATCACGCCTATTAAAGGCATCCAAAGCCCTAAAAGCACCAAAATACCTAGGATCATAATCGTGATCCCTAAAGCTTCAGCCACTAAATAAGTGCGGTTTTCTTTATGCCATTCTTTGTTTTCAACGATTTTAGGGTCATCTTGCATTTCTTCTTGCATGGATTGGGATTCAGACATTTTGTGTTGTTTGTATGCGGGCTTTTCAAATTTATACATGAAAGAAAAGAAAGGGGAATTAGCCACAAAAGGAGCGATCCCTTCGGCTTCATACGGCACAAACTTAAGCCCTCCAATCCAAATAAAAATGATGAAAATAGCTATATGCATCAAATAGCCGCCTAGATTCTGGAGTTTTGTAATCACTTCAAGCAATGATTTTAACGCTTGCATGGTTTTATTCCTTTAGGATATTTTTTATATTGCTAAAAACAACTCACAAATGATAGCGCATTATGTTTAATTACGATAAAATCATTTTAATTACCATTACAAGAAATAACGATCAAAAACACCCATTTTCAAAAACCCTCATGCCCAAAACGCTCATGCCGATATAACGCACCGCGCCCTTATAAAAAATCCCATCATTTTTTAAAGAAAGCTCTAAAGATTCGTTGCTTTTAGGGATGAGAGTGGCTTTTTTAGGCGTGTTATGAAAAAGGTGCGCGGCGATAAAAACCGCTGCCATGCCTGTCCCGCAAGCTAGCGTGAAATCTTCAACCCCCCTTTCATAAGTTTGTAAAAAAATCGTCTCTTCATTTTCTATAAAAGCGATGTTAATATTAGCGTTAAACGCATGCCTTAAAGCCCTTAATTCCAGCGTGTTAAGGGAATTTAATAACCTTTTATTTTTCACAAATCCCACTAAATGCGGCACTCCTGTATCTATGAGGTAGAAAGTAGGGATATTTTCTAAAACGCTGTTATTAGTAAAAAATTTTTTGCATCTTAAGGCGGGTATGGTGTCTAGGATTTTGTAGTTACCGAGATTGCTCTCTATGATATTGGGTTCTTCTATGCAAATAGAAATCTCTCTTTTTCCGGCTAAAAAAACATGGTTTTTAGAGGCTATAGCATGTTGGTAGGCAAATAACCCCACGCAACGGCTCGCATTCCCGCACATGCCAGCTTTAGAGCCGTCTGAATTGTAAAAATCCCATTCGTAGTCATAATCTTTACTCGGTAAGACGACCACAAGCCCATCAGCCCCAAAACCTTCATGCCTATGGCACACCTGTTTGGCTAAATTGGAAAAATCTTTTTTTTTGAAACTTTGAACGATTAAAAAATCATTCCCGCTCCCTGAATATTTGTAAAATACCATCTGTATAAGCCTTTTTGATTTTAATTATAAGTTAAAAGAGGTTTTTTATCCTTAAAAGAGCGTTTTTTAGCTAACATTTAATAATTTTTGGTTCAGTTTAATGGGGATAATTTCATGAAAGCTCAGTATTTCTTTTGGATTCTTTTTTTGATTGGTTTTTATTGGATGATCTATTTGTATCAAGATTTTTTAATGGATGCGCTGATTGCTGGGCTTTTGTGCGTGGGGTTTTTTCAAGTGAAAGTTTTTTTAGATAAGCGTTTTTTCAATGTTGTCAGTTCGTTTTTATGCGTTTTGGTTTTAGCGAGCGTTTTGATCGTGCCGTTGTATTTTATTGTTTATAAAAGTTCTAATATCATTTTTGAAATCAATTTTGAAAAATTTTCAGCCCTAATCAAATGGCTTAAAGGGACAATCACTGAAAATTTATCGCATTTTCCTGCCATTCGTGATGGAGCGAGCAAGTTTTTAGAAAATTTTAGTGCCGCTTCCATCACGGGTTATTTGTTGAAAATAAGCAGCTATGTGGGAAGATACAGCTTGAAACTCATTACAGACGCCTTGTTTATCTTGGGGCTGTTGTTTTTCTTTTTTTATTACGGGGAGAGATTTTATCGTTATTTTTTGGGGGTCTTGCCTCTTGGAATCAATCAAAGCAAAAAGATTTTTGAAGAAGTGGCTGGGATTTTACGCATCGTGCTTTTAACTTCCCTCATCACGGTTATTTTAGAGGGCGTGGCGTTTGGGGTGATGATCGTATGGTTTGGGCATGACGGCTGGTCTTTAGGGATTTTATACGGCTTGGCGTCTTTGGTGCCGGCTGTTGGGGGGGCTTTGATTTGGATCCCCATAGCAATTTATGAGCTTTATCATGGGAATGTGAATGAGGCGATATTTATCGCTTTGTATTCCATTTTATTGATTAGCGTGCTGATTGATAGCGTGATCAAGCCAATTTTAATCGTCTTCATCAAAAAAAGAATCTTTAAAACCACCCTTAAAATCAATGAAATGCTGATTTTCTTTTCCATGATTGCTGGGATTTCACAATTTGGTTTTTGGGGGATTATCGTAGGGCCTACTATCACGGCGTTTTTTATTGCGTTACTGCGGTTGTATGAGAATTACTTTATCCAAAACGATCAAAAAGCATGCGAATGACATAAGCCCATGGCTCACAACGAAATTTTTAAAAATGATATATAAGAGTAAGAAATAACCATTCTTATGAAGAATTTTCAAACACCTCATTCAATGCGAACGCAAATTCAAACCCATATCTTATAGATAGATGCAAATTTTATTTTTTATAACGAATGAGAGGGTAGGAGCAGTTTTTGCATAAAAGTTCTAACGCTTCGCCCTTTAAAAAATGGGTTTTGATGGCCATAGCTTTTTGGCTGTTTAAAATATCTTTTAGGGGCATATGGTTTAAATCGCCAAGGTTGATATGAGCTTGCGTGTCCATGCAGCACGGCACGACAACGCCATTGGATAAAATAGCGACTTGTTTAATAAGCCCGTAGCAATAGGGGATTTTTGATTCTTGGTTTAAAGGATTTTGGGCGTTCAAATTCGGCCATTTAAAGGTCTTTTGGATATTCAAAAAACTTTTTTTAAACAAACGAGCGCGGCCTTGCGATATTAGAGTCTCTAAAGAAATACATTCAAAGCTTTCTAAAAAAGGCTTGATCAAATTTTGGTGTTTTTCAAGGGTTCCATCTTGAATGCGTAAATTCAAAAACACTTCGCTATTTTTTTCACATTTGTAGCGGCAAAATTCTAAAATTTTTTGGATATAGCGGTGCTGGTTGAGTTTGTTGTGATGGTCTAGCCCTGCGTCTAAAGAAATAGAGATTTGATAGATTGCATCTTGTAAAAGCGTCTCAAAATCGTGCAAATACACCCCACTAGTAACCAAATCCACTTTCAAAGAAAAGCGTTTAGCGGTGCTTAAATAGCGGTTTAAATTTTTGAGCTTGCAAGGATCGCCTAAGACATGCAAGGTGATCATTTGGGTTAAGGGGGCCGCTTCTTTGCAAACTTTTTCAAATAATTCTAAAGGCATCACGCCTCTGATATTTTTAGGGTTAGGGCAAAAACTGCATTGCAACCCGCAAATATCGCTTAACTCTATATAGATTTTTTTAAAAAGTTTCTTGTTGGGTGTCAATTCTTATGAAAAAATAGTAACGCTTGTTTGAAAAGACACTAAACATTGAAGCGAAAATGCAACACATCGCCATCTTGAACGATATAGTCCTTACCTTCAATGCGTAACGCTCCCTTTTCTTTCGCTCCGGCTTCGCCCTTATAAGCGATAAAATCATCATAACTGATGGTTTCAGCTCTGATAAAGCCTTTTTCAAAATCCTTATGGATCACCCCAGCAGCCACAGGCGCACTAGAGCCTTTTTTAATCGTCCATGATCGCACTTCCTTGACTCCAGTGGTAAAATAATTGATCAAGCCTAATTCCTTAAAACTCAAACGAATGGTCTTTTCTAGCCCGCTTTCTTCTACGCCCAAGCTTTGCAAAAATTCTTTGACTTCATCTCCACTCATAGAAACCATTTCTTCTTCCAATTTAGCACACAAGGCGACAAACTCGCTATTTTGCTCTTTCGCATGGTTTCTGACTTTTTTGGCATGCTCATTGAGAATATTTAAATCTTCTTCGCCCACATTAGCGACATAGATCATTTTTTTATGAGATAAAAAGCGCAATTCCTTGTCCAATTCTAAAAAAGCCTCGCTTGCATTCAAGGGAAAAGTTTTTGCTGGCTTTAATTCTTCTAAATGCGTTTTTAAACTCAAAGCGCATTCTAAAAGATTTTTAGCGTCTTTTGAGCTTTTTAGGGCTTTTTGCAAGCGATCGATCCTTTTGTCTAGAGTGGCAATATCCGCTAAAATCAACTCCAATTCAATGATCTCTATATCATTTAGGGGGTCAATTTTATCGTTCACATGCGTGATATTGTCATCTTCAAAACAGCGTACCACTTGCAAGATCACTTCGCATTCCTTGATATTGGCTAAAAATTGATTGCCTAAACCCTCCCCCTTGCTCGCTCCCTTAATCAATCCGGCAATATCCACAAATTCCACCACAGAATGCAAAATGCGTTCAGGCTTTATTATTTGAGCCAACGCATCAAGCCGCCTATCAGGCACATTCACGATGGCTTTATTGGGTTCAATGGTGCAAAAAGGGTAGTTCGCACTCTCTGCGTTTTGGGTTTTAGTGAGCGCGTTAAAGGTGCTGGATTTGCCCACATTAGGCAAACCCACAATGCCTACAGACAAGCCCATTTCAAGCCTTTTTCAAAAATTCTTCCACAAAAGCTGTGCATGCTCTAACCCCAGCCCCACTCGCTCCAAAGCTATTCACATCCCATTCTTTTTCCACATAAGCAGGGCCTGCAATGTCAATGTGCAGCCACTTATCCTTAAACTCATCTCTAATAAACTCATTTAAAAACAAGCCCGCTGTGATCGCACCGCCATAGCGTGAAGAAGAAATATTGCACACATCAGCGATTTTAGATTCGATCAATTTCTTTAAATGGCGGTTAAAGGGGAGTTTGGCTAATAATTCGCCGGATTCTAACCCTGAAGTTTCAAAGAGGTTTTTTAACTCTTCATTATGCCCCATGATCGCTGAAGTGAATTCGCCTAAGCCCACAACGCATGCCCCGGTAAGGGTCGCAAAATCCACGATCACATCAGGGCTTAAATCTTGAGCGTAGCTCAAACAATCCGCTAAAACCAAACGCCCCTCAGCGTCGGTATTGCGCACCTCTATGCTCTTGCCTTCTTTGGAGATCAAAATATCATCTGGTTTATAAGCGGCCGGGCCTATCATGTTTTCTGTAGCCCCAATAATGCCATGCACTTCAGCTTCCACGCCCAATTTGGCTAATGCGTTTAAAAGCCCAATCACCGCAGAGCCACCGCCTTTATCCGCTTTCATGGTAACCATGTGGTCGGCTGGTTTCAAGCTCAAACCCCCGCAATCATAAGTCAAGCCCTTACCCACTAAAGCGATTTTTTTCTTCGCTTTTTTAGGCTTATAGACTAAATGAATCAAGCGGGGAGGATTGACGCCAAGAGAGGCTTTATTGACCGCTAAAAAGGCGTTCATTTTCTTTTCTTCTAAAAATTTTTCATCATGAACATGGATTTCTAAATGGTTTTCTTTAGCCACTTTTTGCGCCACTTCAGCCATATAAACCGGGGTGGCAATCATAGGGGGGGTATTGACTAGATCCCTAACGATATTCAAGCTTTCTGTCATGATTTCAGCGTATTTTAAAGCTTCTTTCGCGCTCTTTTCTAAAGAATTTGCGCAAGTTTTTTCGCAAGGCTTGTGCAATTCCAAAGCGACAATTGCTTCTTTTAAAACGCTTTCTTTTTTGTTGGATTTAAAAGTGTCGTATTCATACAAGCCTAATTTCAAGCCCAAAAACAACGCTTTCAAGTTTTCTAAAAGCGCGTTATCTTTAGAATGGCAAGTATAAACCCCCACTTTAACGCTTTTAAAAGCGAGTTTTTTAAGGGCACGAACGGCTAAACATGCACTCTCTCTTAATAAATGCACATCGTCTTCTTTAACGCCCGCGTACAAGATTTTATTTTCTTGGTCTAAAAACACGCCTTCGCCTTCGTATTTAAAGGTTTCTAGCAATTCTTTATTTTTGACCCAAGCGTGATCAAAATCCTTATTGACAATAAAAACTAAACTGCATTCAGCTTTTGCGTTTTCAAAAGTGGTTTTTTCTAATTTGATTTTTAACATAAAGTCTCCTTTTTTAATTTCATATCTTTCTTTCAAGAATTGTATTGCACTCTAGCGGTTTTTCTTACTATAGTATTGGAAATACCATAGCACTAACGCCAAGAAAGATACTAATAGTAATATTAGCGCATAAGGGTGTTTTTTAAGCCACTCTAACGCATGCAATAATTCTTCTCCTAAATACCACGCTAGAATAATGGTAATGCTCGCCCACACCATCGCACTAATGAGATTGATGATAGCGAATTTTAAAGCGCTATAGCGCGTGAGGCCTATGCTAATGGGAATGATGGTGCGCATGCCATACATGTAGCGTTGGATAAAAATGATAAACCAGCCGTGTTTTTGCAACAATAAATGGGCTAGGGCTAGTTTTCGGCGTTGTTTTTCTAGTTTTTTTTGGATGTAAGCTTTATTGGTGCGGCCGATGTAAAAATAGATCTGATCCCCCACAAAACCCCCAATCCCTGCGACTAAAATGGCTAACCCTAAATGCATATGACCGGTATAGCTGGCAATCCCTGCTAAAATTAACCCAATTTCGCCTTCTAAAATGCTCCACCCAAATAAAATGAGATACCCCCAAGTCGCTGCATGCTGATTCCATAAGTTAATGATGTATTCTTCCAAAATTCACCCTTATTCTAGCATTCTAACAAACAAAAGGTTTTCACTCGCTCTTCTAAAAGTTGGATACCCGGTAATTCTTTTAACCCTATCAAAAAGCATGCTTCTATGCATTCGGCTTGTAGGGCTTTGATAAGCTCAAGGCTCGCTAAAGCTGTGCCTCCAGTGGCTAATAAATCATCAATTAACACCACCCTTACCCCCTTAACCCCCCTAAAAGCGTCGGAGTGGATTTCTATGCTGTCTCTCCCGTATTCTAGGCTGTAGCTTTGAGACAGGGTGTGCGCGGGGAGTTTGCCCTTTTTCCTCACAGGCACAAAACCCACCCCAAGCGCATAAGCGAGAGCAGAGCCTAAAATAAACCCTCTCGCTTCAATGCCCACGATAAAGTCTATATTGAGAGCGAGATAGCGTTTTTTGAGCACGTCAATGAGTTTGTTAAAGAGTTTAGGGTAGTTGAGTAGCGTGGTAATGTCTTTGAATAAAATCCCTTTTTTAGGGTAATCTTTCACTTCTCTGATGCTTTGTAAAAGTTCTTCTTTGAGCGTTTCATTCATTTTAATATCCTTTAATATAACTGATTGGTTGTAGAATTTTGATTTATTATAGCGTTTTTAAAGGAGAGCTTCTATTTTTTGCTCCAATTCTTTAATACGATTTTTATATTTATCCGATTCGCCTTTGTATTCAGAGTTGCGCTGTTTAAGGGCTTTTAGTTCTGTTTTTAACGAGCTCATTTCTTGGGTAAGAATATCAATATTACCCAAAGCTCTTTGGAGTTGCAACTGGTGTTTTTGGATCAAAATTTCAGCTTCCTGTAAGGTGAGTTTCATGGACGCGTTGGTGCGTTCTTGCCGTTTAGCCACGGTTTTAAAAAAGAAAGTACGCACACCCATATAAAGGATAAAAACAATAGCGATAGTGAGAATAAACCATTGGGTAAACATTCTATTAAAATATCCTTTTAGCGAAACGATGCAATTATACTACATTAGGTTGATGATTTCAGCGATTCATCTAGCTTTTGGATGCGCAACACATGGCGGCCTTGTTCAAATTCTGTAGAGAAAAACGCTTCTAAAATGCTTTCTGTTACGCCAATACCGCTAATCTTTTCACCCAAGCACAAGACATTAGCGTTATTGTGCAAGCGAGTCATTTTGGCCATGTAAGCATCAAGGCACAAAGCGGCCCTAATACCCTTAAAGCGATTAGCGCCCATGCTCATGCCTATCCCTGTGGCGCACACTAAAATGCCATAGCTTTGTGCATTTTCTAAAACCTTTTGGCACACTAATTTGGCGTAATCAGGGTAATCCACCCTCATAGTGGGTAAAAAAGCTTGGATCTTAAAACGCTTGTCTTCTAAAAAATGTTTAACAAACTCTGCAAGATGCAACCCTGCATGATCGCTGCCTATAAAAACTTGAGCAATATTCAAAGGCTTATTCATCAGCCCTCCTTGATAAAAGATTAAGAAAGGAGTAAGGAAAATAAAAATCTTGTGGGTGCATGGATAAAAAACTCCGATAAAGGGGGGATAAACAAAAAGACAAACACTACCAACATGCCGTAGCGTTCCATTTTAGAAAACCATTCCAATAGAAACGCGCTTTTAAAATGCAACGCTAAAAAGCCTAACGCTTTGGAGCCGTCTAAAGGCGGGATAGGGAGGCTATTGAAAACGCCTAAGACAAGATTATAAAGAATGCCTTGAATGAGAAAGGTTACTAAAGCGAGCTGATAAAGATTCAATTCATTGATGCTTAAAGCGTTGATCCCTAGTTTTTGGAAGCTCCAATGCGTGATGAAAGCGAGCAGAACGGCTAGGGTGAAATTATAAGCCACCCCGGCTAAACTCACCACTACGCATGCTAGAGAGCCTTTTTGAGAGACAATATAGCGCATATCCACCGGCACGGGTTTGGCCCACCCAAACAAAAAGGGGGCTTGAAAAATGAGTAATAAAGCCGGTAAAAGCACCGAGCCCATCATGTCTAAATGCCTGATAGGGTTTAAACTCAAACGCCTAGCGTCTTTGGCACTCCTATCCCCAAATAAAAACGCGCTCAAGCCATGCATGATCTCATGCCCTATGATAGCGATTAAAAGGGCTAGGATTTTCATTAAGGTGGTAATAAAACTTTCTAAAGAGAAATCAAAAAATTGCACAAAAAACCTTAATGCGTTACTTTTTCTTTTTTAATGATTTTTTCTAAGCCTTCAACGCTTTTAAACATGCGTTCCCAACGCACCAGATAGCGTTTTTTGGGGTTATTTTCTGCGTCCATTTCCAGGCTATTTTTTAAACTCAAACTGAAATAAACAATCCATGGCGAACCCACGATGTTTTTATAAGCCACACTCCCCCAAAAGCGCGAGTCGCTAGAATTGTCTCTGTTATCGCCGATCATGAAAAATTCATCGTCATTGATTTTTTTATAAAACACCTTTTCGCCCTCCATTTGAATGAGTTGCATGCTGATATTAGCTTCTGCGCCTTGAGTGGCTAACTGCTCCATTAAGTGGAAGGTTTCATTGTCTTTTTGGTAATGGATACCCGGATGCTTACTTTTATAAGGGTTTAAAACAAAAATTTTACCCATAAATTCTTTTGTCATGGCGTTAGGGTAATGTTTAGCGATGTAATTTTTGTCCGTGTCGCTCTCAAAAGGGTGCAAATAAAACCCCTCATTAGTGAATAGCACCTCATCGCCCCCAATGGCAAAATTCCTTTTGACATAGTAAGATTTTTTTTCATGGGGAGGGATAAACACCACCACTTCGCCACGCTTAGGGCGATCCCCCTCTATAAAATGCCCGTTATTTTTAAAATCAGGCATAACAGGAAGCTCAATCCATGGGATTTTAGGAATGGGTATGCCGTAAGAAAACTTTTTGACAAAGAGCATGTCGCCCTCATAGAGCGTGCCTACCATAGAGCGAGAGGGAATGATGAAAGCTTGCGCGACAAAAAAGATAACCAACAGCACAATAACAATCGTCCCTACCCAACTGGAGCAAAATGCATAAACAGAGCGTAAAAATTTCATTAAAATCCCTTCCTTTGTTGTTTTTCAAAAGCGATTAGAGTGTTTTCTAAAAGCGAAACGATCGTCATAGGTCCCACGCCTTTAGGCACAGGGGTGATAAAACCGGCAACTTTTTGTGCGTTGGTGAAATCCACATCGCCCACGATACGCCCATCATTCAAATGATTGATCCCAATATCCACCACTACAGCCCCTTTTTTTAACATGCTCGCTTTAATCAAATCAGGCTTACCCACGCCCACGCAGACAATATCAGCGTTTTGGGTGTAAAAACTAATGTCTTTAGTCAAAATATGGCACACGCTCACGCTAGCCCCAGCGTTTAACATGAGCATGCTCAAAGGCTTTCCAATGATATTGCTCGCTCCAATAATCGCCACATCCTTGCCCTTGATTTCAATATGATAATGCTTTAAAAGACGCATCACGCCCATAGGGGTGGCTGGCAGAAACGATTCTTTTTGAGTGCAGAGCTTGCCGATATTAAGGGGGTGGAAACCATCCACATCTTTGTTTGGGTCAATGGCTTCTAAAATCATTTTAGTATCAATGTGTCTGGGCAAAGGGAGCTGGACTAAAACGCCTGAAATGTTTTGATCGGTATTGTAATCTTTAATCAAGGACAGCAATTTGGCTTCAGTAATATTTTCTTGGAGGGTTTTTAAGTCAAAATCCATGCCCACCCTTTGGCATGCTTTGATCTTCATATTGACATAAGTGATACTCGCAGGGTCTTTTCCCACTAAAATCACGGCCAGTTTGGGGCTTTTATGCGTTTGCGCGGTTATTGTTTGGATTTTATTTTTCAAATCTTTTTCTATATCATAAGCTAACGCTTGCCCATCTAATAAAACAACGCCCCTATTTGGCATGCCCATTTATCCTTTATATAATTAAAATTCTATTATTGTAGCAAAAATCATGCGTTTAAGGGAATTAAAAACTCCCTTTAGCTTGTCAATCTTTAAGATTAGCCCCATGATAGAGCAAGTAGAAACTAAGGGCTTTCAAAGATTCTAATTGCTGGTAAAACTTAGAAGCTTCTATTTTGTCGTTTTGTTTATCCTCTTGCTCTTTGTGGTTTTTATTCAAATACCTTAACCCCAAACTCGGGTTATAAAAATAATCTTTGGTAGCGATCGCTTCATAACCTAGCGCGTAATTGGGGTGGCTTGGGGGGTTTGTTGTATTGTTAGAAAATAAAGGCTTCCCAAAACTCACAAATTGAAAGCCTTTAGGGGCGACTAATTCAATAATCGTAGGGGCGATGTCTAAATGCGAGCCGACTTGACTGATTTTTTTAGGCTTTAAAGTGGGGGCATATAAAATAAGCGGCACGGATTTAATGATATACAAATCGTTTTTAGCGTATTCATAGCTCCTGTCAAAGTGATCCCCTGTGATGATAAAAAGCGAGTTAGGGAATTTTTGGCTGGCTTTTTTGATGAAATCAACCACCACTTTGTCATACCAGTAAATATGCCCTAAAGAATTAGCGTCCGGTAGATTTTCTGATTTAGGGGTTTTTTCCACAAATTTTTGGATTTTTTCTAAAGGCACGCCAAAGGCTTTGAGATTCACGTTTTTGATCGCGTGGTTGCTTAAAGTCATGACCATGCTGAAAGTTTTTTCATGGGGGTTGGTGTTTTCTAAAATGTAGTCAAATAAAATATTATCATGCACTCCCCAGTTGCTCTCTATGGGTTTGGGGTAGGGCTTGTTTTTGGCAAATTCTAAGAGGTGATTGTTAAAATAAAGGGCATGAAAACCTTGTTTTTTGGTGAAACTCGTTAGTTTGTTCCAAATCCCACTACCCCCATAATAAAAGTTGTTTTTATAGCCCAGAGTTTTTGTGATATTGCCAATCGCCATAGGAAAGCTAGGGAGGATCACCCCTGAATTAACTAAATTATTATCATTGATATAGGGTAAGCCTGTGATTTGGACATCCAGGCTTTTAACGGTTCGTGGGGCGCTTTCAATAAAAGCAGAAAGCATGTGAGCATGTTCTTTTTTAACCAAGTCTTGTAAAGCGCTCGTTAGCCCTATGGAATCAAATTTTTTATCAAAATGCCATGAACTCAGAGACTCTGAAACGATATAGAAAACATGTTGAATGGTTTGAAGAGAATTGTTGTGGCTTGTCTGAGTTAGCAACTCATAGAGGTTGTTTTGGGTGTTCTCTTTAAGATTGAAATAATTTTTCGCCACTTCTAAAGGCGTTTCTTTAGCAAAATCGCTGAATTTAAGGTTATGACTTTGTCTGTAATTGCGCGCTAAAAGATAAAGGTTGCGAAACGCACCGGGGGTGATTTTCATTAAAAAAGGATCTTTGGCTGGCTCTATGCTGAGATCTAAAGACGCGCCAACAAAGCTCAATTGCGCGTTAATGTAAAACATTTGCGTGAGGGAAAAAAGCGCAAATAAAATGAAAGTTTTAAGGGGTTTGGTGGCTTGATAAACATTTTTGGGTTTAAAAAGGGCGTTTTGGAGTTTGAAATAGATAAAAGAGGTTAAAACGCTAAGGATTACAAAGAGTGAAAAACTAGAAAAAATAGGGTATTCCCCACTCATTTTTAAAATCGTGAGCGTGTCTTCATGCAAAAATTCCAATAAATTTTCATCAAACACATTCCCATAAATGCCATAATAAACAATGTTTGCAATGTTTAAAAACAGGATAATAGCGATAGAAAAATACGCCGTAATATTAAGCATTTTGGTTTGGTGTTTAGGGGCAAATAACCCTAATAACCCGATGATGATAAAAAGAATCGCCAAGCTTGAGACCACACGATTATCGTATCTTGCTCCATTGAATAGGGTTTTGATGATTTCATCAAAAATAGGGTTTTTTAAAGCATGCTTATAATAGCCAGTATAAAGGATAAAGCCGATACGATTAAACACAAACAACAAGCTCATAAAAAAGGTGAAATAAAAACCTTTTAAAAAAAGCGAAAAAAGGGCATGGGATAGGGATTTCATGAGCGTTAATACAACCTTTTTTTAACAAGAGATAAAGTCTTAAAAAAGACAAAAAGAAGCAAGGGAAAATCCAATAAAGAATCTAAGATTTGAAAATTAGAACGTATCAAAAGCGAACTGGATAACGCCACTAAAGCGATCATGCCTAATAAGGGGCTGCTCAAAAACAAACTGCCGCAAAAAAGCACGCTAAAAATAAGAGAAGCCATGAAATGATGATAAATTGAAAAAGGCAAAAACCCTAAAATATCTATCAAAAGCAACAGATTGAAAAACAGCATGACGCTATAAGATTGCAAGGTTTCTAAAGGGGGCTTTTGGAGGAGGCGGCAAGAAAAGAGCGCATAAGCAAGGATCAAAAGACAGCTAAAGGGGCTTAAGGGGGCTGTAAAACTGCTTAAAAAGGCGTTGAGCGATAGAGAGTCTTTAAAAGCGATATTGCTTAAGATCACGCTTATAAAAGAGAGCGAAAACCTTAAACTTAACGCTCTATTTTTGAAAAAAAAGAAAATTAAAAAAAGCCATATAAAACTCAGCGTGTAAGAAGAAGATATAAGCATCATTAATCACTTGAGAAGGGATTTTAAATAAGCCATATTAAAACGGATGTGTTTGATATGAGAGCGGTTGTAGGTATAGACAATATCTATAAAATGAGGATTAAGACTATAGCTTGGGTAACTCACTTCATTGGCTTTGTCTAAAACTTTTAAGGTTTTAAAAGAGTTTGAGTTTTCTAATTTAGAAAGCCAGAGTTCTTTACGACGCAAAGATAAATCGCTAGGGTTGTGGATCAAATACAATTCTTCGTTTAAATTGATCAAATTCAAAGCGTCATTCAAGTTTTTCAAATTCGTAAGCGTGGGTTTTTGCCAAGCGGTAGGGGTTTTACAGGTTTCTAGCATGAGGCTATCTTTAAAAGAATGGTTTCTAAACGCCATGATGGCGCAATCTTTAAAGGGGGTTAGGCTTGGCTGGAGCTGGTGGTTTAGGGCATTAGGCCTTAAAAGCTCTCTTGGGTTATTGTGTTTGTCAAATTTCAACAATAAGGGGTATTGGGTGGCTAATTCGTGATAGAGCGGTAGCATAAACCCGCCATCAGTGGTGTTTAAAGGCTTATTCCTTATCAAATGGCTTAAGTTTAAAAAAGGGCTTAAAGAGAGTTTTTGCACAAACTTAAAATGAATCGGCTCTAAAGCGCTTTCAAGTTGATAGATTTTAGAAGTGGCCCAACCGCCCATGCTCACCCCTACGACAAACAACAAGATTTTATCGCCATGCAAAAAAAGCAAGGGGTTACCTAGTTTTTTGATGTATTCATGCGAATAATGAGAAAGCTCTTCTTTGGTTAAAATGATGAAGGCTTCACTCCAGCGATTGATCTTGCTGTCAAAAAGATTCGCGCTGATTTTCACATCCCTTGCTCCTTCTTTAGTGCCGCTAAAATAAGCACTCAAAAGGTTATCGTTAGGCAAGCTGATTAAAGCGCTCGCATGCACGCTTAAAGCGCCATCTGGTTTAGGGATAGTGAGCTGTGTGAAATAGGGGGGGCTTTTGGTTGAAAGGGTTTGATTGTGCATAAAAGCATAGGGGGGGGTTTGGCGCTTCATTATAATTAAAAACAAAACGATAAAAAGCCCCACAAAAAAGGCGGCATGTTTTAGGCGATTTCTTGAATGTTCCAAGATAGCGTTTCGCCCCCTCTTAAGATAGCGATTTTTTCATTCAAACAAAGCGTGTGCGTGGGGACTATAAAGGGTGTTTTAGACAAACGCACCTTTTTAGCTGGCAAATTGTCTAGCGCGTAGATTTTTTTAGCGTTATCGCTGATAAAGGCTTGCAGGTTTTCTAAAGCGTTGTGTTTTTCAAAAAGTTCGCACAACGCAGGCAACAAAATAGGGGCAGAAAAGATGCCTGCCGGGATGTTAGCGCTATGCTTTTTAGAGATAAAATGCGGGGCGCTATCAGAGCCAAAAGAGATTTTAGGGTGGGCTTTTAAAGCAAGGGATAAAAGCCTTTCTTGGTCTTTTTTGGTTTTGATTAAAGGTTTGCAAAAACAATGCGGGTTCAAACTCCCCCCTAATAAATCATCTAAAGTCATGCTGATATGGTGTAAAGTTAGAGTCGCATAGAGGTTGTCATGCTTTTCAATTAAAGCGATACTGCGCCAATCGCTCAAATGCTCTATAATGATTTTGAGTTTAGGGAATGAAAGAGCGAAAGTTTCTAAAACGCTATGGCATAAAAATTCTTTATCCAAACAAAACCCGGCTTGTTCTGCATGGATGCATAAAATAAAGCCTAATTTTTGGGCGTTTTCTAAAATCTCTAAAGTTTTTTCACCCAACAAATCCGAAGTGCCGTTTTGCGCGTTTGTGGTCATGCCTTTGGGGTAGAGCTTTAAAAACCTGATGCCTTTTTCTTGGGCGCGTTGCAATTCTTCTAAAGTCAAGTCATCATTAAAATACAAACTCATTAAAGGCTTGAAGTTTGAAGAATGGTTTAAAATTTCTTCTTCGTATTCAAGGGTGGTTGGAGTGTTGATTAAGGGCTTACTGAGATTAGGCATGATCACAGCAGCGCTAAAAGGCTCGCTAGAATATCTTAACACCGCTTTTAAAAGCGCGTTTTCTCGCACATGCAAGTGGGCGTCTATAGGGTCAAAAAGCGTGATTTCCATTTTTTAATTGCCCCCTAAGTAATAGCGCACTCTGATGCGAATGAGGGTTTTAGTTTTGGGGCGTGGGTAATCCTTATAAGCGATCTGAATGGTCTTTAAAGTGTTGTCATCAAGCATTTTATATTCAGAGCCAATGATGATTTTAAGATCGGTAATATCGCCGTTAGGGTGCAAGTAAAACTCTACCGCATTCGTCCCGTCCTGCCCTAAATAAGCCGCTACTTGAGGGTATTCTAAATATTTTTGCGTGATGCGCCCAATATCCCTTAAATTATTCCTGATGAAATCTTTTTCGGCTGTGCCTAAATCCCCAAATTCTTCGCCATACAATTCATCAATATCCCTTCTGGTTTGGTTATCCAAGCCTTTATTATTTTCTTTTCTGGGTGGCGCAACTTCTTTAGGCAAGAAAGAAAGCTGATTAGGGTCAAATTCTTTTTTGACAGGTTTTTTCTCTTCCACTTTTTTCTGCTCCACTTTTTGCTCCACTATTTTTTTCTCTTCTTTTTTCTCCTCTACTACTTTTTTCTCTTCCACTTTTTCCACTTTTTTAAGAGCCTTATGTTTGTGATTGGGCTTTTTGGGTTCAGGTTTGGGTTTTGGTTTAGGCTCAGGCTTAGGCTTTTCTATAGGTTTTGGCGGGGTTGGCGGAATGGGTGGGGTTGGGGGTGTGGGGGGTTTTTGGGGGCCAGCTAGTGTGGGTTTAGGAGCGCCTTGGGTGTTTTTACTGGGATCTTGTGAATGGCCTCTTTTTAAAATCAATAAATTTTTAGGATCCACTTTAACGAGCTTGGGTTTTGAAGGAAAAAAATCCTCTCTGTGTTCAAATAAAAAATAAATCAACCAGTGTAACAATACAGACAGAATGAGAGAAAAGAAAAAATTCCTGTTAGAATGATCCACAGGGTCAAAATTTTTCCCTAACTTAGCAGGTTGTAGTTTAGAATTTTCCGGCATATAAATTTCCTAATTTTGAATTCTTTATATTATTTTCAGCTTCTTTAATCAGTTCTTCTTTAGATGTTTTTGGGCTTATTTTGTCTAAAAGCAGGCCGTATTTATCGCTTAGTAAGACCAAGTAACGCTCCTTATTAGTTTCTATGGAAATGATTTTATGGTTCGCATCAACACGACCCAAAACGCTAATTTCTAACTTAAAATCTTTTGCAGAAAAAGACCCTTGTGCAGGAACAATTTTTTTTTTGATTATATACAATATTAAGAATAAGGCAACAATAACCGCTAACGCCTTATAAGCATGGCTTAAATCCAGTGGGGGTTTTAACTCTAGAGTGTTTAAGGGACTTTTGGCTCGCTCTTTTTCATCTTGGCTTGCGAGATTGGCATGCTGAGGTTTTTCTTCATGGCTTGGGGCTAAATGAAACCCTTTTGGCAAAAAAAGCAAGCGGAGCCGTTTTTTATCCTTGCTGTTTGAAGCTTGGATTTCTAATTCTACTTTAGCTTTTTTAGACAAAAGGTAGATGTCATTTTGGTAGGAAAACATTTCTAAAGCATTCAAAGAAGCTTCTTTAAAATCCATGGTTTTTTTAGAATCCAGTTTAGCGTTTTTTAAAACGATCACCTTTTGCCCTTCAACTTCCATGATTTTAGGCGTTTTGTTAAACGGCGTTTCAAAAGTGAGCGTGGTTTGCACGGCTTTTATAGGTGGTGTTGCTGGAGCGTTTGAGTCAGGTTGGACTTCTTTTAATGCATTTTGCCAATGCACTAGTTTAATGGGGGCGTCATCATTTAAAGGTATTTTTTCTTCAGCCAGTAACATAAAAGTAGCGCTCAATAACAAGAATAACAATCTCATGAATTTTTAGCGAGATAATACACAATGGCGTTAGAATCAAGGATTTCATTCAAACGAATGGCTAAATTCCTTTCAAAAACCATCACCTCACCCTTACCAATAACCCGCCCGTTCACAAAAGTATCCACGCTCTCTCCGGCGGGTTTTTGCAAATCAATCACAGAGCCTTTTTCAAAACGCAAAATTTGCAACAAAGGGATTTGCGTAGAGCCAAGTTCCGCGCTAAAAACAATCTCCATGTCTAAAAGATTTTTATAATCGCAAATGAGTTCTTCTAAATAAGTGGAAAGCTCTAGTTCTCTTTCCTTGCTAGCTTTTTCTTTCTCTTTTTCGGCTATTTTTAACTTATTAGCTTCTGTTTCTGGCATAAAACTCTACTCTTTCAAGAATGATTTGACTTTGATTATAAAATCTTAATTTTACTATAAATTTTATAACAAATAAAGCCACTACGCCTTAAAGCTAGCTTTAGAAACGCAAAATTCTTTTAAAAAACACGCATCGCATAAGGGGTTTTTAGCCTTGCAGGTGTAGCGGCCAAACAAGATTAAGGCATGGTGGAGTTTGGACAGGTTGTCTTTAAACAGATCGCTGAGTTCTTCTTCGGTTTTAATGGGATCTTTAGCATTGCTTAAGCCTAAGCGGTGTGTTGCGCGGAACACATGGGTATCTACAGCTATACAATTTGCATCAAAGCACACTGAAAGCACCACATTAGCGGTTTTTTGCCCCACGCCATCTAGGCTCATCAATTCTTTTTGCGTAGAGGGGATAACGCCCTTAAAATCCCTAACCACTTTTTGAGCCATACTGATTAAATGCTTGCTTTTATTGTTAAAATAAGAAACGGATTTAATGATCTCTTTAACTTCTTCTAAAGAAGCGAGTGCTAAATCGTTCACGCTCGGGTATTTTTCAAATAGCTTGGGCGTTATTTGATTCACTCTAGCGTCCGTACATTGAGCGCTTAAAATGGTAGCCACTAATAATTCATAGGGGTTTTTATGGCGCAATTCGGTGGTTTGGTTGGGGTAATGTTTTAAGAGCAGCTCTTTGATTTGTTGGGCTTTTTGGTAAGTTTTAGTGCGTTTTAAGCTCATTCTTGCGCGCTTTCTTTGATGACAAGGTATTGCGCTTCATGGGATCTTAAAGCCACTTGAATGCGGTTGATTTTAACCGAAAGCGTGGCTTTTTTCATGGAATAATGCAAAAGAATGCATTGAACCCCTTCATGGATACCAAAAGAGAGGAAGCGTTTTTTAAGGGTTTCATCGCAGTTAGCAATTTCTACGATTTCATAAACTTTGTCTTTAATGGCTTCATTGAGCGTCATTTTACTTCCTTTTTGAATCAATGTTTTTTTTGACTTCATCTACGATGATGTCAATAGGTGTGAAAATACGGCGCAAGATTTTAAAAGGCGCTTGGATAATATCTGATGCTAAAGTTACTTGAGTTTTAGGTTTATCCAGCGTGCCTTTGACATTCACATTAGTGGTGATTTTACCTCCTTTTCCTAAGACAAGATAGCCCACAATAGGGATTTTATTTAAGACATTACTCAAAGCCTTGATAGTGGAAACTTCTAAATTCAAATCCAATTTGTTCTTGTCTAATTCAATAATCCCATTGCCAGCAACATCAAGCGTTTTACCGATAAGATCAATTTTTTCTAACCCTAAATATTCTTTAGTGATCCCAAAAACAACAGACCCCTTTTTGATCTGATAGCCATTAGCCCCTAAATGAGGGTTCCTAAAGACAATGAGGGAGGGAATGGTGTTGATGAGATTGATCATATTTTGCATGAGAGCGAGATTTTTCAAGCTTGTGTTTTGGAATTTCAATTCGCCGTTGAAAACCTGATCTTCAAGAGCCCCAATAAGCGTGAATAAGCCCCCTTCTACGAAATCTTTTTGGAGGATGGTATTGATATAATCCCCGCTAAAATTATGAGCCTTAAGATACAAAGCCCCATGCACTAAATCCGCCATGATCATGCCGTTTTTATAATTGCCATCAATTTTCACCCTGTCATCTTGAGCGACAATATCAAGATTTTCTAAAGGAAAAGGCATTTTTTTATAGATTAACACGACATCTTTAGCATGGATGCGTGTAGAGATAGGGATAATTTTGTGGGCTTTTTCATAGCGTTGTTTGGCACTAATGAAAATATCTTCATCTTGGATTTCTTTAGAACTGGGCTTTTCTTTTCGTTCTTTTGAGAATAATCCCGCAATAGCTGGCATCTTGCTATCTAAAAAATCATCAATACTCAAATCAATGTTATTAAGGGTAATATCCTTTTGATCCCCCTTAACTTCTATAGATATGTTTTTGCTTGGAGTATAGACAGAAATTTCATCTTTATTAATAGAGCCAAATAAAGAGAGAGAATTGAATTGCATGCCGTTGCTATGATAGATAGGTAAAGTGATTTTTAAATCCTTAGCAAAAAAATCAATATTGACAAAATCGCTCGTAGAAACTTCTAAAGAGCCATCTTCTAAGGCGAAATATTTCATAATAGGGGAATAGGGCTTGATTTTTTTCAAATCTTTGATTCTAAAAACATAGGCGTTATCTTTAAATTCGCCCTCTAATAAAAGTTGTGGCACGCTCCATTGCATGTGGCTGGGGTTAGAAAAATCAAAATTCAAAGAAAGGTTTTTAAGAGTGTCTTCTGTAGCGTAGAAAACATCTTTAGTGAATTTGTCTTCACTTTGGGCTTTAATGGTGTCTATGATTTTTCTTCTAAACGCCTCTGAGTTTTCACCCTCTTGAATAATAGAATGCAAGCTTTTTAAATCTAAAGAAAATTTAGTAGGCTGTGGGTTATCTGGGTCGTTATTCAAGCCATAAGAACGCATGTTGATATTATTGTTAGTGTTGAATCGTATTTTATGGACTAAAGAATCCAAAGAAAGGGTTTTTTTATTCAAATCTAAAGCGATTTTAGCGTCTAAATCCAGCATGTTTTCATAGCGGGTGTGGGTAGTTTCTATGTAGATGTATTGGTATTCTTGGGTAATATCTAAGCTTATATTAGCGTTTTGCGTATAAAGGGGGATATTATAGAGCGAGAGAGTGCCTTCTTGCAAATTAACGCTGCCTTGAACGCTAAATAAGGGGGCGGTGTTTTTCAAGAATTGTAAGGTGAGTTTCAAATCCGCGCTAGATGGCATGCTGATTTTATCCAAAGGTAAAACGACTTTATAAGCGCTCAATAAATCCTTAATGGTATCGCCATAATAATTAGGGGTCGTTTTTAAAAAAATCTCCAACTTGGGGGCTTCTAACAAATTGGAAAAAGTGGCGTAAGAGCCGGTTAATTCCATGGTTTCATAAGTGATTTTTTGGGGCTGTATGAGAAGCTGTTTGTTTTTGAAGATCAATTCGGTTTTATCCATTTTAATGGGCGATAAGCCATCATTAAAAACGACTGAAGGCTTCATCAAAGTGGCTTTAACTACAGAATTTTCCAAAAGCGATGGGACAAACTCGCTGGGAGTGAAATTGGCTTTGATTAAAGCGTTATCAATCTTAAAACTAGCAAATTGGATCTTGTCAAAAATCCATGTTTTTAAATTTTTTTGCGATTGGCGTTGGAAAAGAGGCTTTAAAAACGCCAGGCTTTTCATTGGAGAAGTGTTAACTTTTAATTCTATGGTTTTTAAATCGGTCAGCCCTTGCAAATAAATTGCAGCGCTGGGTTCAATTAAAGGCTTGACAATCAAATTGAACGCCATTTTCCTAGCTTTAGGTGAATAGTGGGCGTTGCCATCTACTTGGACTTTAATGTCTTTAAAAAGCAAATTGATGATCTTAAGCTTGATGTTTTTATCGTCTTCTAGGGAAAATTCCCCTTTGACTCCTGGAAATTCCAACTCGTATTTGTTCCCATCAAAAAAGATATTGGCTTTATTTTTATCGTCTAAAATGATTTCTTTGACTTTAAGTTTTTCAAAATAAGACACCGCCCAAATGCCATAACGGATATTTTTAATCAAATCAGAAACTTCTAAATGCTTTTTAGTGGGTTTTTGATGGAAGAAAGAAGAGAGATCAATGCGTTCAATTTCTAAAGAAAGCTTGTTGTTAAGTTTTAAGTATAATTCAGAAATGCCAAGCTTCCCGATTTTTAAATTTTGTATGTGAATGCCGTTTGAAAGGGTTTTGTGAATGACAACTAAAAGAGTGAATACTGCCACAAACAAGATAATGACATTAAATACTTTCTTGGATACATGTTTTCTTTTGTTCATTAGTATTCTTTTTTATCTAAGTATACCAATTTATCCTAACAAAGTGGTGGTTGTCCCGCAAGGTTCGCTCAAAAAAGTGTTTTTTTCTTTAAAAGAGCAAGGCGTGGATATGAACGCTTTAGATTTGCTTTTTTTACGCTTAATGGGCATGCCTAAAAAAGGTTATATTGATATGGGCGATGGGGCTTTAAGGAAGGGGGATTTTTTAGTCCGTTTGATCAAAGCAAAAGCGGCGCAAAAAAGCGCGACTTTAATCCCTGGAGAAACCCGCTATTTTTTCACGCAAATTTTGAGCGAGACTTACCAGTTAGGAGTTGGCGATCTCAATCAGGCTTATGAAAGCATCGCTCCACGATTGAATGGTGCTGTGATAGAAGATGGGGTGATATGGCCAGACACTTATCATTTACCCTTAGGAGAGGACGCTTTTAAAATCATGCAAACTTTGATTGGTCAATCCATGAAAAAACACGAATCTTTAAGCAAACAATGGCTTGGATACTACCATAAAGAAGAGTGGTTTGAAAAAATCATTCTCGCTTCTATTGTGCAAAAAGAAGCCGCCAATGTTGAAGAAATGCCCTTGATTGCGAGCGTGATTTTTAACCGCTTGAAAAAAGGCATGCCTTTACAAATGGATGGGGCTTTGAATTATCAGGAATTTTCACACGCTAAAGTGACAAAAGAGCGCATTAAAACCGATAACACCCCCTACAATACCTATAAATTTAAGGGCTTGCCTAAAAATCCTGTAGGGAGCGTGAGCCTAGAAGCGATTAGAGCCGTAGTTTTCCCTAAAAAAACGGATTTCTTGTATTTTGTGAAAATGCCGGATAAAAAACATGCTTTCAGCGCGACTTATAAGGAGCATTTAAAAAACATTAATCTTTCTAATAATCATTTTTAAAATTAAGGTTAATGAGGCGTTTTTTCTTTTAAATTGAGTAAAAAGTGTTTAGTATTTTCTCATTTCAATTTTAAGTTCTTACTATTAAAGCATTTTAGATTTTATTAAAAAAGGCTTGCTACAATTCTAGGCAAATTTTGATTGCTAGGGCTTTAGAATACAGCTTTTAGCACAAAGGAGAATGAATGGCTAAAATGAGTGCTCCAGATGGGGTTGCCGTTTGGGTGAATGAAGACAGGTGTAAGGGTTGTGATATTTGCGTATCGGTATGCCCTGCTGGGGTTCTTGGCATGGGGATTGAAAAAGAAAGGGTGCTTGGAAAAGTGGCCAAAGTAGCCTACCCAGAGAGCTGTATCGGTTGCGTGCAATGCGAGTTGCACTGCCCAGATTTTGCGATTTATGTGGCTGACAGGAAGGATTTCAAATTCGCTAAAGTTTCTAAAGAAGCCCAAGAAAGAAGCGAAAAGGTTAAGGCCAATAAATACATGCTCTTAGAAGAGACTATTTTAGAAGGGAGAGGCAAATAATGCGTGAGATTATTTCTGATGGGAATGAATTAGTCGCTAAAGCGGCGATTGAAGTGGGGTGTCGGTTTTTTGGGGGCTATCCTATCACGCCAAGCTCGGATATTATGCATGCGATGAGCGTGGCTTTACCCAAATGCGGCGGTCATTTTATCCAAATGGAAGATGAAATCAGCGGGATTAGCGTGTCTTTGGGAGCGAGCATGAGCGGGACGAAGTCTATGACAGCGAGCTCTGGGCCTGGTATTTCATTAAAAGTGGAGCAAATCGGTTATTCTTTCATGGCAGAAATCCCTTTAGTGATCGCTGATGTGATGCGTTCAGGCCCATCAACTGGAATGCCCACTCGTGTGGCTCAAGGCGATGTGAATTTTTTAAGGCACCCCATACATGGGGATTTTAAAGCCGTCGCGCTCGCTCCTGCTAGTTTAGAAGAGGCTTACACCGAAACCGTTCGCGCGTTCAATTTGGCTGAAATGCTCATGACTCCTGTGTTCTTGCTCATGGATGAAACCGTGGGGCATATGTATGGCAAGGTGCAAATCCCGGATTTAGAAGAAGTGCAAAAGATGACTATTAATCGTAAGGAATTTGCGGGCGATAAAAAAGACTACAAGCCTTATGGAGTCGCACAAGATGAGCCGGCTGTTTTAAACCCTTTCTTTAAAGGTTATCGCTACCATGTTTCAGGCTTGCACCATGGGCCTATTGGCTTTCCTACTGAAGACGCTAAAATCGGTGGGGATTTGATTGACAGATTATTTAATAAGATTGAATCCAAGCAAGACATTATTAATGAAAATGAGGAAATGGATTTAGAGGGTGCTGAGATCGTTATTATCGCTTATGGTTCGGTTTCTCTAGCGGTTAAAGAAGCCTTGAAAGATTACCATAAAGAAAGCAAGCAAAAAGTCGGCTTTTTCAGGCCTAAAACCTTATGGCCAAGCCCGGCTAAACGCTTGAAAGAAATAGGGGATAAATACGAAAAAATCCTTGTGATTGAGTTGAATAAAGGGCAGTATTTAGAAGAAATTGAAAGGGCTATGCAAAGAAAGGTGCATTTCTTTGGGCAAGCCAATGGGCGCACGATTTCGCCCAAACAAATCATCGCAAAGTTGAAGGAGCTTTAAAATGGCGTTTAATTATGATGAATATTTGCGTGTGGATAAAATACCCACTTTGTGGTGTTGGGGCTGTGGCGATGGCGTGATTTTGAAATCCATTATCCGCACGATTGACACTTTAGGTTGGAAAATGGATGATGTGTGTTTGGTGAGCGGGATTGGTTGCAGCGGGCGCATGAGCTCGTATGTGAATTGCAACACCGTTCATACCACGCATGGTAGGGCTGTAGCGTATGCGACAGGGATTAAAATGGCTAACCCTAGTAAGCATGTGATCGTGGTTTCTGGCGATGGCGATGGCTTTGCTATTGGAGGCAATCACACCATGCATGCATGCCGAAGAAACATTGATTTGAATTTTATTTTAGTGAATAATTTCATTTATGGTTTGACCAACTCCCAAACTTCGCCCACCACGCCTAATGGCATGTGGACGGTTACGGCTCAATGGGGGAATATTGATAACCAATTTGACCCATGCGCTTTAACCACCGCTGCAGGGGCGAGTTTTGTGGCTAGAGAGAGCGTTTTAGACCCTCAAAAATTAGAAAAAGTGCTTAAAGAAGGTTTTACGCACAAGGGCTTTAGCTTCTTTGATGTCCATAGTAATTGCCATATCAATTTAGGGCGTAAGAATAAAATGGGCGAAGCGTCTCAAATGCTAAAATGGATGGAAAGCCGATTAGTGAGCAAACGCCAATTTGAAGCCATGAGTCCTGAAGAAAGGGTGGATAAATTCCCTACAGGCGTTTTAAAGCATGACACGGACAGGAAAGAATATTGCGAAGCGTATCAAGAAATCATTGAAAAAGCACAAGGAAAACAATAATGGAAGCGCAATTACGATTTACGGGCGTTGGAGGGCAAGGCGTGCTGTTGGCGGGAGAGATTTTAGCTGAAGCTAAGATTGTGAGTGGGGGCTATGGCACTAAGACTTCCACTTACACTTCGCAAGTGCGCGGAGGGCCTACTAAGGTGGATATTTTGCTAGACAAAGATGAAATTATTTTCCCCTATGCTAAGGAGGGCGAGATTGACTTCATGCTTTCAGTCGCTCAAATCAGCTACAACCAGTTTAAAAGCGATATTAAAAAAGGCGGTATCGTTGTCATTGATCCCAATCTAGTAACCCCCACTAAAGAAGACGAAGAAAAATACCAGATCTATAAAATCCCCATTATCAGCATCGCTAAAGATGAAGTGGGTAACATTATCACGCAATCTGTGGTAGCGCTAGCCATTACCGTGGAGCTGACTAAATGCGTAGAAGAAAATGTCGTGCTAGACACCATGCTTAAAAAAGTCCCTGCAAAAGTCGCTGAAACGAACAAAAAAGCCTTTGAAATTGGCAAAAAACATGCTTTAGAAGCTTTGAAAAAATAAGGGGGTAACTCCTTATCTCATTTCTTTAGCTATAGCTTTTTCCCCTTTTCTTGTATTTTTGAAAAAAAAAAAAAATGATATAATGCTCAAATTTTACAAAGGATTCTTGTATGCGCAAATTTTTGGATGGGGCAAAAAGTGAGATTTTAAAATATGATGTGATTTCTTTTGATATTTTTGATACTCTCCTTCTAAGACCTTTCATTAAACCCACAGATTTATTTTTGTATATTGAGACTAAATACAATATTAAAGGTTTTCATCAAGCAAGAATCCTGGCAGAAATGCAATCTAGAGAAATCAGTAAAAGACAAGACATTACTCTAGATGAAATTTATCATCAAATCCCAAAAGAGTTTCATTCATATAAGGGAGTAGAAATTGCCACTGAAAAAGAGGTGCTTATTCCAAACTTAGAGATGTTAGAACTCTATCGTTTCGCTAAAGAGAACAATAAAAGAGTGATTATTGTATCAGATATGTATTTACCTTTAGAAGTCCTTGAAGATATTTTAATTTCTAAGGGTTTTGATGGTTATACAAATTTCTATCTCAGTAACCATATAATGCTTACTAAACATTCAAAGGATTTGTTTAAGCATGTTTTAAAACAAGAAAATATTACTCACACACAAATGTTGCATATTGGTGATAATTCTTGGGCAGATGACGCTATGTCTAAAAGTTTAGGCATAGCAACGCTATTTAGAAAAAGCGTGTTGAAACAATTTGAAGAAATTTTTCCTAAATACAAAACATTTAGTCCAACCAGTGTTGCACAAAGCTTCATTTTAGGATCTTTATGCGTTTTTTATAAAAATCATATTCAAAAACATGAAAAATTTGATTATTGGTTTCTTTTGGGAGCGATGCAAGCAGGAATTGTAGCCGTTGCTTATTGCCAGTTTATCTATAAAGAGATCCATAAAAGAAATATTGATACTTTAGTGTTTGTTGCACGAGATGGTTATTTATTGCAAAAAGTTTTTAATATTTTATATCCAAATTCATATAAAACTACTTATGTCTATGCTCCCAGAATTTTAAAAAAAGCGGTATTTTTAGAAGTCGTAGAGGGCGATAGTTTGGAAATTTTGCGTATTTTAGAAGGCGAAGAAGAAATTAAAAAGAAGCAAATCACCACCAACCAACAAGCATATATATACATATATAGTAACTTTGAATACTGCCGCCATTTAGCGTTAAAATGTTTAGATAATTACAGAAAATACTTGTCTTCATCAAATTTAGAAGGAAATATCGCTATTGTAGATACGATTACTTTAGGCTATTCTTCGCAAGGGTTAATCCAAAAAGCTTTAAACAAAGAAGTTTTTGGGTGCTATGTGGATCTCCTAAGAATTTTAAATTATGATTGTGCGAGTTTCTTACCTTTTTCACACCCTAAACCCGTTTATTTTCATAATTGGGATTTTATGGAGTTTTTGCTAACAAGCCCTGAATACCCTATTTTAAATGTAGAAAATGGCGTTCCAATTTATCAAAAAGATGTTTCATCTTGCGAAAAACACCGCTCTAAAGCTTATGAAAAAATAGTAGAAGGGGCTGTTGGATATGTTTCATATTTTAAAGAAAGTCAAATTTTTTTAGACATTCATGATGTGATAAAATGGGTCAATTTCTTCATTGACCATCCTAGTATTCAAGATCAAGAGCAATTTAAACAAATTTATTTTCTTCCAGATGCAACGCATAAAAACGCTCTGCCCTTGTTTTGCAACGATGTTTCTTTATTGTCTTGTATTTTAAAACCTTCACAAAGTTATGGTATATTAAAAAGAAGCCTTAGGACAAACAAGCAAGAGAGATTGTTTAAAATATTATCTCTAATTAAAAAAATCTATGGGAAGTTAAAAAAGAAATGATAAAATTGGATCTGTTTCAATCAAATATGGATAACTAGGGCTTTCTCCCTTAAAATAATTCTCTCAAAAATTATTCACTAGATATTTTTCACTTATCCAATAGTTTGTTTTTGAGTATAATCCTACGAAAATTTTAAGGAACGGCATGGAGTTTTTAGGACTGCTTTTGAGTCTAGTCGCTATTTTGATAGCGTTTAAAAAGCCTGAAAAAGAAAATTGGGCGTTTGGGATTTTGATTGTGGTGTGGTTGGTGGAGCTTATTATTTTTATAGCCCACAGCTCTAGCGTTTTGCCTAACATGAATCTATAAGGGGGATACATGGATAAAGAAGCTAAATTTTACAATCTTTTTTCTTTGGCGGTTTTAGGGATTTTGATCTTTCCTGTGGGTTTGGCGAATTTTTATTTTGGCTATGTTTTGAAAGATTCGCCTTGTATTTTTTGCTGGGCGCAACGCATCAACATGATTTTAATAGGGGCGGTGGCGCTTTTGGTGGTGCGTTTTGGGCTTAAGCCTAAATACATTGCTTTGCTACTACTCATGGCTAGCAGCGGGCTGTATGAGAGCTTTTATCATACCGGTAGCCATGCTTTAGAAGATGTGGGGCAGGGCTTTGCACTCGCTATTTTGGGCTTGCACACGCAGTTTTGGGCGCTTTTTGTCTTTTTTAGCGTGGTGGCACTTTTGGCGGTTTTGCTCTTTTTTGCCCCTAATGCCCAACCTTTTAAAGATCGTTTGTTAAACACGCTCCAAAAAAGCGCTTTTTATGTTTTCTTTATTGTGGTGGGTTCTAACGCGATACAGGCGTTTGTTTCTACTGGGCCTTTCCCTTACATAGGGCAAAGCGATCCGGTGCGGTTTTCGTGGAATTTGAAAGAATCGGTCTGGTCTATGGAGAATTGGGATCATTTGAAATTCCCAAGAAGCGTTTTAGGCAGAAGAGATGTGGGCGAGCCTTTGAAATTGAGTGCTTTGCCTAAAGATAATGATTATGAACATTCGCCTTTAGAAATTACAAAAACTCTAAAGATTGGAAAAAAAGAAGAGCTTTCTTTAAAATTGAATGGAGCGATCACGGATTTGAGTTTCAATGAAGACAAGGCGATCCTTATTACAGAAAACCAAGGGCTTTATCTTGTAAGTAACGATTTAAAAACCATTCATAGCCATATGGTGTTGGATAGCTATTATAGCGCGACGGTGGGGGCGTTTGTGGGGGCGGATTTTAACGAAGATGAAAACATTGTGATCATGGGCAATAATAAAACGAGCGTAGAAATCACTCCTAACAAAAACGCTAACGCGCTTAAAAACTTCCCTTATTTTTTAGAAGGGGCTGACTCTTTTGATGAAGTGGAACGCAGCCGCTTAAAAACTTCTAGGGCGAAAAACTATTATGTTAGCGTTGCAAGAAGAGGGGCTAAATTCACTTATTTGATTACCGCTCCTAACAAGCGTTATAAGGATTTGATTATCATCTCCATGCTCAATAGCGACAAACAGGTGCATGGGGAGTTTTTACTTGAATTAGGCAATGCCAAACTTAAAGAAAAAAGGAAACTGGGCGAGTTAGTTATCAGCGCACTAGCTTTAAAGGATAATAAGCTTTATGCGTTCAGTAAGGAATTTAACACGCTTTTAGTCATAGACCCTATAAAAGAAGAGATCCTTGAAGTTTATGGCTTGCCTAAAGAGATTAAAAATATCAGCGCTGGGGGGTTTAGGGATAATGAGCTTGTCCTTGTGAGCTATGAGAATGATAAAAATATTCTCTACACCCTTAATTTTTAAACTCTTTTAAAGCTACTTTTTTCTAATATATTAACGCATTAGAAGATGGTCGCTATTTTAGAATAGAGGAAAGTCCGGGCTACATTAGACAAAATTCCATCTAACGGATGGCTAGCGCAAGCTAAGGGAAAGTGCCACAGAAAGCAAACCGCCTTTTTAAGGTAAGGGTGAAAGGGTGGGGTAAGAGCCTACCAGAGCTAAAGCAATTTAGCTTGTTTGGGCAAACCCAATTTGTAGCAAGAAGCGCATGGTAAGTCTAAATTGATACACGCTTCGCTTGAGGAATATTGCAAAATATTTCCCAGATAAATGGCCATCCATTGACAGAACCCGGCTTATTCTAATGCTCAACTGCGTGTTGATTTTTTAACAAAGTTTCAATCATTTTATTTTTTTTTATTTTTTACCTGATTATTGTTTAAAATCTTAAAGATTTGTGTTACACTCTGTAAAATCAAAATCAAAGGGGATAGCGTGTTAGAAAAATCTTTTTTAAAAAGCAAGCAATTATTTTTATGCGGATTGGGTGTTTTGATGTTGCAGGCTTGCACTTGCCCAAACACTTCACAAAGGAATTCTTTCTTGCAAGATGTGCCTTATTGGATGTTGCAAAATCGCAGTCAGTATATCACGCAAGGGGTGGATAGCTCGCACATTGTGGATGGTAAGACAACTGAAGAGATAGAAAAAATCGCTACCAAAAGAGCGACAATAAGAGTGGCGCAAAATATTGTGCATAAACTCAAAGAGGCTTACCTTTCCAAAACCAACCGCATCAAGCAAAAGATCACTAATGAAATGTTTATCCAAATGACACAGCCTATTTATGACAGCTTGATGAATGTGGATCGTTTAGGGATTTATATCAATCCTAACAATGAGGAAGTGTTTGCGTTAGTGCGCGCGCGTTCCTTTGATAAGGACGCTTTGAGTGAAGGGTTGCATAAAATGTCTTTAGACAATCAAGCGGTGAGTATTCTCGTTTCTAAAGTGGAAGAAATCTTTAAAGATTCTATCAATTACGGAGACATTAAAGTTCCTATAGCCATGTAGACTTAGAACAATAAGCGTTCTTCGCTATCGTCTGTTCTTTTGGGGGTGGGGGTGATGGAATTGGGGGTTGAATAGTAGGGGATTTTATCCACGATTTCTTTACGCAAGCCTTTGGGGACATCAAACTTCCTTTTTAAAGAAGGTTCAATCGCTAAAATATTGCGCATGAAATACGAATACACAGGCGCGCTCACAACGCCTCCTGTCGCTCCTTTGCTAATAGGCGTGTTATCGTCTCTCCCAAACCAGATCACGCTTTGCAAGGTGGGAGTAAAGCCAATGAACCAAGCGTCAATATTGTTGTTAGAAGTCCCAGTTTTACCGGCAATTTCTAAACCTTTAATGCGAGCCAAACGCCCCGTGCCGTTTTCTACCGCATTCATCAGCACTGAAAGGGTTAAAAAAGCCTGTTCTTTGGAGGTGATCTTTTTGGTTTCAATGGGCGTGAAAGTTTTGACATCGTTTTGTTGGTTAGTGATGCTTTCAATGAGCATGGGTTTGAGCATGGAGCCGTAATTAGAAAATAAAGAATACTTTTCAGCCGCATCAATGGGTGAGATAGCAAAGCTCCCTAACACGATAGATAAGTCTTTAGGGAGGTTTTTAAACCCCATATCGCTTAAAGATTGATAAATTTTTTCAAAGCCAAGCTGATCGCTTAAATTAATCGTAGCTAGATTTAACGAATGGCTCAAGGCTTCTTGCAAGGTTACAAGCCCTAAAAATTTGCGAGTATAATTGCTAGGGTGCCATGCGTGGTTTTGTGCACTGTTTTTACTATAATTGCCATTTTCAAAGTTTCGCGCGGTATCAGGGATTTTAGAAGTCGTGGAATAGCCATTATCAAAAGCGATTTGATACACAAAAGGCTTTATCGCACTCCCAAATTGCCGTTTGGCTTGCGTGGCGCGATTGAAAGCGCTTTTTTTATAATCAATCCCCCCCACTAAAGCTAAAATCTTACCGGTGCTCGTGTCTGTAACTATCATGCTAGCGTTTAAGTTGTCTTCATCTTCATCATTAGATGCGTTAGTTTTTGGCTTCTCTTTAGCGATTTTTTCTAAGATTTTTTGATGCCCAAAACGCAAGGACTCTAACGCTAAGCGTTGGTAATCCAAATCTATCGTGAGCTTGATGGTATAGCCTTGAGTTTTTAGCCCGTCTAATTGATCCAATTGCTTCAACACTTCATCCACGACATAGGGGGCGATATTTTGCGTGGAAGTTTGGTTATAAACGATTGGCACTTCATTGAGAGCGCCTTTGAGCTCGTTAGAAGAAATCCAGCCTAAAGAATACAACCGCCTTAAAATATCATTAGCCCTAGAAAGTGAAAATTCTAAATTTTTGGTAGGATCATAAAAACTCGGAGCTCTGGGTAAGGCGACTAACATGGTGATTTCTTTAAGCGTGAGTTTGTCAAGGGGTTTTTTAAAATACCCTAAACTTGCGGTTTTCACGCCATAATACCCATGCCCAAAAAAAGTTTGGTTCAAATAGCGCTCTAAAATTTCTTCTTTGCTTAGGACTTTTTCAATGCGTAAAGAAATGATAGCTTCTTTGAGTTTTCTGGTTAGGGTTTTTTCCCGTGTGAGCACCATGTTTTTAACGAGTTGTTGGGTTAGGGTGCTACCCCCTTCAGTGTAACGACCGCTTTTAGCGTTTCTAATCATAGCGCGCATGATAGCGTCTAAATTGATCCCCCCATGTTCAAAAAAGAGGGTGTCTTCTACCGCTAAAAGGCTTTCAATAAATCGCGGGGGGATTTCTTCAAAACGCGCATAAAAACGGAATTCTTTGTCGTAAATATTAGCGATCAAACGCCCTTTTCGGTCTAAAATCTGTGAAGCGACACCCGGGCGATAATCTTTAATCTTAGCAATATCTTTATCCGTAGTTACCCAAACTTGAGCGATAAGAATGGCTAACAACCCTATGATAATTAAAAATAAAACGATAAAACCATAAAAAATCTTTTTTAGCATTTAACCACTCTTAAAAGAAGATTGTATTTTAGAATAATTTAAAAGGGTGTTCGCAAGATCTTTAGTGTCTTCTAAGCTGTTTTTGAGGGATAAAGAAACTCGTAAAAGGGGTTTAGAAACCGTAGGGGGGCGGATAGCTCCCACTAAAAACCCCTTTTCTTTCAAAAAATGATGAGCGTTTAAAAGAGCGGGATTGCTTTCAAATTCTAAAGTAAAAAATCCTGCGAGCGTTCTAATACCTAAAGTTTCAAAAATAATCTGTTGGTGTTTGCTAAGCTCATTTTTTAATTTTTGTTTTTGTGCGATAAAGTATTCTAAATGGGCTAAAGTTAAAGCGGTGTCTAACAGGCTTAAAGCGGTAGTATAAATCACGCTTTTAGCACGATTAGTTAAAAACTCTATGACTTGTAAAGGGGCTAAAACACACGCCCCATAGCTCGCAAGGGCTTTAGAAAAAGTGCTGAGCTTAATGATTTTGTCTTTTTCTTTGATGCGATAATATTCTAAAAAACCCAATAAATTCTCGCCGATAGTCCCAAAACTATGGGCTTCATCTACGATTAAAAAAGCGTTAGGAATCTCTTGAACGATTGTATAAAAATCATAAGGAGCGATACTCGCATCCATAGAATAAACCCCCTCAATGGCTATGAATTTGAGCTTGTTTTTAGGGGCGTTAAAGAGTTTTTGTTTCAAATCTTTAATATCATTGTGCGAGAAAAAGATCACTTGATTAGGCTTAATCTTAGTGCTAAAGATCCCGCTCGCATGGTAGTGTTCGTCCATGAATAAGAGGGCGTTTTTGACTAAAAGGGTGTCTATTAAAGCCAGATTGCCCAAAAAACCACTCCCCACTAAAAGAGCGCTTTCAAACCCCAACAAATCCGCTAATCGCTCTTCTAATTCTGCATGCAAAGGGTGGTAGCCATTCACTAGCATGGAAGCCTTGGGGGAATGAGAAACAAAGGATTGGAGCTTATTAAAAGCGTTTTGAAGCAAGTCTTTTTTAACGCTCAAACCCAAATAATCATTAGAAGCGTAATCCTTTAATGAAGGGTCAAACAACTCTCTTTTGCGGTATCGTTTAACATGGTGTAAGGCTTCTAAGGATTTAGAAAACATCAAAACGCTTCATTGAATGGAATCATTCGCCTTTTTGAATTTTTTCAATGATTTTATTGAGTTCATCTTGTTTTTCGTAAAACATCTTATCAATATTTTCTTTGACATGTTTAGCACTATCTTCCATTAAATGCACTTTATGTTCTAGGTATTTTAAATCGGTAATGTGGTCTTCTTGAACGGCTTTAACCAAATCATTAGCTTCAGCATGCACGCTCGCATGGTGGCTTTCTAAAGCTCTATAGCCTGAAGTGTTGGAAAAATTCTCTTTGCCCGCGCCCTCATAATACCATTTGCCTAAACGGCAATTCTTATGGCTGGTAATATCAAAGGAGTTAAGGCCAAAAACCATGCCATAAAGGTTGTTTTTAAAGACCACATGATCGAGTTTGGCTAGACCGCAAAACACCCGGTTATTGATATTGTAGATGGTGTATTTTGCCGCTTGCGCGACAATCATGTTATTTTTTACGGTGGATTTAAGCTCTTCTACATCGCCCTTAATAGAGCCTACAATAGAATTAATATCGTGGGTGTTGGTTTGAATATCGTTGGCTTCTTGTTGCATGCTTTTAACCACAACGGCGATTTCTTTAGTGGCTTTTTGGGTTTTTTCAGCGAGTTTTCTCACCTCATCAGCCACCACCGCAAACCCTCTCCCATGCTCGCCCGCTCTTGCAGCCTCAATAGCGGCATTTAGGGCTAAGAGATTGGTTTGCTCTGCAATATCATCAATCAAAGAAATGACCTGAGTGATTTCATTGCTCCGTTGGTTTAGGGAGTCCGCTAACGAAGTGGCGTTTTGCATCTTTTCATAAAGCGATTCAATGTCTTGACCCGTTTTATTAACGGTCCCTAACCCTTCAGTAGAATGCGCTTCGCCATTTTTAGCCGCATTTAAGAGCAAGCCGGTTTCTTGATGGAAATACTGCATGCTTTCTTGCGCATTCTCTAAGCCCTCTTTTAAGCTCGCGCAAAAAGTTTTAAACAAATCGCTTTTATGGTATTCCCCCACACCCCCTATTTTTTTGGCTAGTGAAAAATACTGCACGCCGTCAATATTTTGGCTTTTTAAAGAATAAGAAACCCCTTGCAAATTAACGCTCTCTGCGTTTTCTTTAAAATGAACGCTTTGTTCTTCTAAATTGTTTAAGCTTGCAAGATTCCCGCTCTTAAAAACCACTTTATTGTTTTTAATGCCTACAAAACCTTCATGCAAGCACAAATTTAAAAGGCTTTGATAGAGATTGACTTCCTTTTTTAACTCCGTAATTTCAGAATCTTTCTGACTGATTTGAAGTTGCAACTGCTTATTCCCAAACATAGTGGTATCCCTTCGTTTAAATTTAACTCTCTTGAGATTATACCCAAAATTACCAAACAATTTAAGCGCTCGCTAGTATTGTTGCTTCAAATATAATTCAGAAAATAAGCCCTGTTTCTTTATAAGGGTTTCAAAGTTGCCCTGTTCTATAAGTTTGCCTTTGTCTAACACAATAATTTCATCAGCTTGCTTGACACTATTCATGCGGTGTGTAATAATTAAAGCCATTTTAGATTGCGATTTTTTAAAAATAAAATCTAAAAACTCTTTTTCTATAATGGGATCAATAGCGCTGCTTGGTTCATCTAAAACAATGCAATTACTTGGTTTTAAAAAGGCTCTTATAGTGGCTATGCGTTGCTTTTGACCCAGAGAAAAATCTATCCCATTATACTGTGTTCCAAATAATGCGTTGCTATAATCATTAAGACAATTTTGAAAATTTTCATCAAAAGATTTTAGCATTTCTCTCTTTTGCTTTAATTGCTCTCTTGTGGGGTTGTTTTGCATGAAAAGATTATCATCAATGCTATACCCAGCATAAAGAGAAAAATCTTGGAATATAGCGCTCATTTGTTGATGGTAGCTATTTAGTTCCAAGTCTTGTAGTGGGTATTTGTTATTAATGATAATTTGACCTGAATTTGGGGTATAAAAACCTAACAATAAATTAATCAGCGTGGTTTTTCCGCTAGCATTCTTGCCGACTAGTGCATAAATTTTATCAGAGTGTAAAGAGAGATTAAAGTTTTCAAAAATAAGTTTTGAATTAGGATAAGAGAAACTAATATTTTCAAATGTAATGCTATGGATTTTTTCTTCTAATTTGATTTGTGTTTCTGGTTTTGGCATTTTGTAATCTAAAATACAGAAATAATTTTCAAAGTATTTATTGATAGCAAAAAACCACTTTCCATAAAATGATAAATCTTGTAGTTGCTGCTCAGTAGAGCTAAAAGCTTGGATATACCCAGCAATTGCTCCCACACCAATTGACTTTGAAAGGATAATAAAGACCATTAGAAAGAATAGTGTAATACTTAGAATGGTGATTAAAGCATCAGCATATATGGTAAATATTAAGTTTTTTTGGGCTACTTTCACAAAATTATGGAGATACAATTCTTTGGTTTCAATAAATTTATGATGAAAATTTAGCATGAAGTTAAATAATAGGTTGTCCTTGTTCTTTTGGTTATCTAGTCCAGAATATAGATAATTTTGTATGCTCTCTTTTTTGTCTTGAAGCTTATCTATGGAAGCGCTATGTTTTTTTGCTATATGATTAGTGATAAACATGCAAGGAACTGTTGCAAAAATCATTATAAAGGGTAGATAAATACTAATGGAAAATAATATCCCAAACAGACTGATAAGCCCTATAATGCGTTGTAGATTGAAAAAGAGATTACTGACATAATTTAGGGGGCGGATGTGCAGTCCGTTATGGATAGTGTTAAGCTTGATAGTATGGTCTTTATTCTCAAAAAAACTTAGATTTTTAACTTGTGTGAGCTTATTAGCAAGCTGAGTGATGATGTTTATAGAAAATTGTTCGGCAATAATGGTTTGCAAGCTTGATAAAATTCCTGAGAATACATGCGTTAAAAACAGCAAGGCTCCCCATAGTAGCAAAGTTGGTAATAGCAAGCTGTATTCAAAATGCGTATGCTTTTGTAATAGATTTACCACAATATCAATCAATCTTATCATAACAAGAATATTTAGAGATGGAAGAATGCCGACAAATAGCACTATAATTGATACCAACACGACACATTTTGGTGAGCTTTTGTAGAGTAAAATAAAAGTCCTTAGGGGAATGTTTTTTATGGTATCCCTTAGTGTTTGCATGCAATAAGATTTAGTATAAATTTTCTTTATTATAGCCCATTTTCATGCTCTTATAAATTTTGCTTTTAAAATAAAGCCCTTTAAAATTTCAAACTTTAACCGATAATAGTTCCAACCAAAAGCAAGGATGCCTTTGGGTTTTTTAGTAACAAGGAGTTACAACAATGGCTTTTCAGGTCAATACAAATATCAATGCGATGAATGCGCATGTGCAATCCGCACTCACTCAAAATGCGCTTAAAACTTCATTGGAGCGATTGAGTTCAGGTTTAAGGATTAATAAAGCGGCTGACGACGCATCAGGCATGACGGTGGCGGATTCTTTGCGTTCGCAAGCGAGCAGTTTGGGTCAAGCGATTGCCAACACAAATGACGGCATGGGGATTATCCAGGTTGCAGATAAGGCTATGGATGAGCAGTTGAAAATCTTAGACACCGTTAAGGTTAAAGCGACTCAAGCGGCTCAAGACGGGCAAACTACAGAATCTCGTAAAGCGATTCAATCTGACATCGTTCGTTTGATTCAAGGTTTAGACAATATCGGTAACACGACTACTTATAACGGGCAAGCGTTATTGTCTGGCCAATTCACTAACAAAGAATTCCAAGTAGGGGCTTATTCTAACCAAAGCATTAAAGCTTCTATCGGCTCTACCACTTCAGATAAAATCGGTCAGGTTCGTATCGCTACAGGCGCGTTAATCACGGCTTCTGGGGATATTAGCTTGACTTTTAAACAAGTGGATGGCGTGAATGATGTAACTTTAGAGAGCGTAAAAGTTTCTAGTTCAGCAGGTACAGGGATTGGCGTGTTAGCAGAAGTGATTAACAAGAACTCTAACCGAACAGGGGTTAAAGCTTATGCGAGCGTTATCACCACGAGCGATGTGGCGGTCCAGTCAGGAAGTTTGAGTAATTTAACCTTAAATGGGATCCATTTGGGTAATATCGCAGATATTAAGAAAAATGACTCAGACGGAAGGTTAGTCGCAGCGATCAATGCGGTTACTTCAGAAACCGGTGTGGAAGCTTATACGGATCAAAAAGGGCGCTTGAATTTGCGCAGTATAGATGGTCGTGGGATTGAAATCAAAACCGATAGTGTCAGTAACGGGCCTAGTGCTTTAACGATGGTTAATGGCGGTCAGGATTTAACAAAAGGTTCTACTAACTACGGAAGGCTTTCTCTCACACGCTTAGACGCTAAGAGCATCAATGTCGTTTCGGCTTCTGACTCGCAGCATTTAGGTTTCACAGCGATTGGTTTTGGGGAATCTCAAGTGGCAGAAACCACGGTGAATTTGCGCGATGTTACCGGGAATTTTAACGCTAATGTCAAATCAGCCAGTGGCGCGAACTATAACGCTGTCATCGCTAGCGGTAACCAAAGCTTGGGATCTGGGGTTACAACCTTAAGAGGCGCGATGGTGGTGATTGATATTGCCGAGTCTGCGATGAAAATGTTGGATAAAGTCCGCTCTGATTTAGGTTCTGTGCAAAATCAAATGATTAGCACCGTGAATAACATCAGCATCACTCAAGTGAATGTTAAAGCGGCTGAATCTCAAATCAGGGATGTGGATTTTGCTGAAGAGAGTGCGAATTTCAATAAAAACAACATTTTGGCGCAATCAGGCAGCTATGCGATGAGTCAAGCCAACACCGTTCAACAAAATATCTTAAGGCTTTTAACTTAGTTTTAAGAAAGGTGTTTGTATGGGGCTAACGCTTTAAGCGTTGGCTTTTTGCTTTAATTTTTACTTCTTTTTCAATAAAATACTCTTTTTTATTTCTTTTTATTACAGGCGGTTATTGTGTTGGATAGTTTTGAGGTTTTAAAGGCTTTAAAGAGTTTGGATTTATTGAAAAACGCCCCTTCTTGGTGGTGGCCTAACGCTTTGAAATTTGAAGCTTTATTAGGGGCGGTTTTAACGCAAAATACTAAATTTGAAGCCGTTTTGAAATCTTTAGAAAATCTAAAAAACGCTTTCATTTTAGAAAATGATGATGAGATCAATCTTAAAAAAATCGCTTATATAGAGTTTTCAAAGCTTGCAGAGTGTGTCCGCCCTAGCGGGTTTTATAACCAAAAAGCCAAACGACTGATTGATTTGAGTAAGAATATTTTAAAAGACTTTCAAAGTTTTGAAAATTTTAAACAAGAAGTAACCAGAGAGTGGCTTTTAGACCAAAAGGGCATTGGCAAAGAAAGCGCGGATGCGATTTTATGTTATGCGTGCGCTAAAGAAGTGATGGTGGTGGATAAATACAGCTATCTTTTTTTAAAAAAATTAGGCATAGAGATAGAAGATTATGACGAATTGCAACATTTTTTTGAAAAAGGCGTTCAAGAGAATTTAAATGCCGCCTTAGCGCTTTATGAAAACACCATTCCTTTAGCGCAACTTTATGCGAGATTCCATGGAAAGATTGTGGAATTTTCCAAACAAAAATTGGAATTAAAACTTTGATTTTTAGATTTTTCTTAATCTTAAGCCTTTTGAAAGGGGTTTTATTAGCCAAAAAGGATTGGAATTTTTTCAAACCTTTAGAGCCTACTAAAAAATATTTTGGCTCTTTTAAAATCGGCTATCTTTATCAGCATGCAGAAACGACTAAAAGATCCCCCATCCGCCCTAAAAACCGCCCTCCTATTTTAATGGATAAAATTTACCATGACGCTTCTTTGGGCTTTGAAGCGGGTTATACTTTGAAAAAGAAAATTTTATTAGGAGGGTATTTGGATGCAGGAATGGGCGATTCGTATTTCATGAGCGCTGGGTTTATGGCAGGGGTTAGGCTTTTTAAGGGGTGGGTTATCCCTAAAATCGCCTTAGGCTACCAGCTTCAAATTTTAGGGGCTAAGATTGATAAGTATCAATTCAATATCCAATCAGCGGTGGGGAGTGTGGGCTTGTTTTTCAATGCGGCTAAAAATTTTGGCTTGAGCATAGAAGCAAGGGGTGGTATCCCTTTTTATTTTATCCAAAGCAAATTTTCTAAAGCCTTCGGTACGCCACGATTGAATATCTATTCTATTGGTATCACATTCACTTTTTATGACTTTACGAGATTTTTAGGGTAAAATATTCATTTTAAACAATAACTATAGAGTATAAAAACCATAATTAGACAAACCTTTAAGGATTTATGATGATTTTCATTGATGCATGTTTTAGAAAAGAAACGCCTTACACGCCCATTTGGATGATGAGACAAGCCGGGCGTTACCTTAGCGAATACCAAGAGAGCCGCCAAAAAGCGGGGAGTTTCTTGGAATTGTGTAAAAATAGCGATTTAGCCACAGAAGTTACCCTACAGCCGGTAGAGATTTTAGGCGTGGATGCGGCTATTTTGTTTAGCGATATTTTAGTAGTGCCTTTGGAAATGGGCTTGAATTTGGAGTTTATCCCCAAAAAAGGGCCGCATTTTTTAGAAACTATTACGGATTTAAAAAGCGCAGAAAGCCTGAAAATAGGGGCTTATAAACAACTGAATTATGTCTATGATACGATTTCTCAAACGCGCCAAAAACTTTCTAAAGAGAAAGCGTTAATCGGTTTTTGCGGATCGCCTTGGACTTTAGCGACTTACATGATAGAAGGCGAAGGGAGCAAATCGTATGCTAAAAGCAAAAAAATGCTCTATAGCGAGCCTGAAGTTTTAAAAGCGCTTTTAGAAAAATTAAGCCTTGAATTGATAGAGTATTTGAGCCTTCAAATCCAAGCAGGGGTCAATGCGGTGATGATCTTTGACTCATGGGCTAGCGCTTTAGAAAAAGAAGCGTATTTGAAATTCAGTTGGGATTATTTGAAAAAAATCTCTAAAGAGCTTAAAAAACGCTACGCGCATATCCCAGTTATCCTTTTCCCTAAAGGGATTGGTGCTTATTTGGATAGCATAGACGGGGAATTTGATGTGTTTGGCGTGGATTGGGGCACGCCTTTAGAGGTGGCAAAAAAGATTTTAGGCGATAAGTATGTTTTGCAAGGGAATTTAGAACCCACCCGCCTTTATGATAAAAACGCTTTAGAAGAAGGGGTTGAAAGGATTTTAAAAGTCATGGGCAATCAAGGGCATATTTTTAATTTAGGGCATGGGATGCTACCGGATTTACCCAGAGAAAACGCAAAATATTTAGTGCAATTAGTGCATGCTAAAACCAAGCGATAGGGGGGATTGATGAAAACTATTATAAGATATGTTAGTTTATGGGGCTTGTGTGCAACTTTAACTCTAGCCCAAGCCCCCTCTAAAACCCCAGATGAAATCAAGCAAATCCTTAACAATTACAGCCATAAGAATTTAAAACTCATTGATCCGCCGACAAGTTCTTTAGAAGCAACACCGAGTTTTTTGCCCTCGCCTAAAGAAACAGCGACCACCATCAATCAAGAGATTGCTAAATACCATGAAAAAAGCGATAAAGTCGCTTTGGGGCTTTATGAATTGCTAAAGGGGGCTACCACTAATCTCAGTTTGCAAGCGCAAGAACTCAGTGTCAAGCAAGCGATGAAAAACCACACCATCGCAAAAGCGATGTTTTTGCCCACTCTTAATATGAACTATAACTTTAAAAATGAAAATAGGGATACTCCGCAATTTAAACATTACAACACGCAACAACTCCAGGCTGAAGTCAAATTGAATGTGTTTAATGGTTTTAGCGATGTGAATAATGTCAAAGAAAAGTCTGCGACTTACCGATCCACTGTGGCTAATTTAGAGTATAGCCGCCAGAGCGTGTATTTGCAAGTGGTGCAACAATATTATGAGTATTTTAACAATCTCGCTCGCATGATCGCTTTACAAAAGAAATTAGAGCAAATCAAAACAGACATTAAAAGGGTTACCAAACTCTATGACGAAGGGCTAACCACGATTGATGATTTGCAAAGCTTAAAAGCGCAAGGGAATTTGAGCGAATACGATATTTTGGACATACAATTTGCTTTGGAGCAAAACCGCTTGACTTTAGAATATCTCACTAACCTCAGTGTGAAAAATTTAAAAAAGACTACGATTGATGCGCCTAATTTGCAATTGAGAGAAAGGCAAGATTTAGTCTCTTTAAGGGAGCAAATTTCCGCACTCAAATACCAAAACAAAAAGCTCAACTATTACCCTACGGTGGATGTTTATGACTCATGGCTTTATTGGATTCAAAAACCCGCTTACGCTTTGGGGGGTTTTGGGAACTTCTTCCCCGGCCAGCAAAATACGGCTGGGGTTACTGCGAGCATGAAATTTTTTGATGATATAGGGTTGAGCTTGCAAAAACAATCCATCATGCTAGGCCGATTAGCGAATGAAAAGAATTTAGCGTATAAAAAATTAGAGCAAGAAAAAGACGAACAGCTTTACAGGTGGTCGCTTGATATTGCCAGAGCCAAGATTGAATCTTCAAAGGCCAGTTTGGATGCGGCTAATCTTTCTTTTGCCAATATTAAAAGGAAATACGACGCTAATTTAGTGGATTTCACCACCTATTTAAGGGGCTTAACCACACGCTTTGATGCGGAAGTGGCTTACAATTTAGCGCTCAACAATTATGAAGTGCAAAAAGCCAATTACATTTTCAACAGCGGGCATAAAATAGACGACTATGTGCATTAAGGGATAAAAATGATACGAAAAATTTTAATAGGACTTTTTTTGAGCTTTTTGAGTTTGGAAGCTGGCGAGAAAGTGTATGCGATTTTCAATGTGAAAGCGGTGCAAGACTCCAAACTCACTCTGGATAGCACAGGGATTGTGGATAGCATTAAGGTTACTGAGGGGAGCGTGGTCAAAAAGGGCGATGTTTTGTTGCTTTTGTATAATCAAGAGAAGCAGGCTCAAAGCGATTCTACCGAGCAACAACTCATTTTTGCTAAAAAGCAATACCAACGATACAGCAAAACCGGGGGCGCTGTGGATAAAAACACTCTAGAGAGTTATGAGTTCAATTACAGGCGTTTGGAATCAGATTACGCTTATTCTATTGCGGTATTGAATAAAACCATTTTAAGGGCCCCTTTTGATGGCGTAATAGCGAGTAAAAACATTCAAGTGGGCGAAGGGGTGAGCGCGAATAACACGGTGTTATTGAGATTAGTCAGCCATGCTAGGAAATTGGTCATTGAATTTGATTCTAAATATATTAATGCGGTCAAAGTGGGGGACACTTACACTTATTCTATAGATGGGGATTCCAATCAGCATGAAGCTAAAATCACTAAGATTTACCCCACGGTTGATGAAAACACCAGAAAAGTGAGCGCTGAAGCCCTTTTGTCTAAGCCTATGGCAGTGGGGCTTTTTGGCGATGGGTTTATCCAAACGAAATAATAGGGTATTTTGATGTATAAAACAGCGATTAATCGTCCTATTACGACCTTGATGTTTGCTTTTGCAATCATCTTTTTTGGAGTGATGGGTTTTAAAAAATTGAGCGTGGCGCTTTTCCCTAAAATTGATATGCCTACGGTGGTGGTTACTACGACTTATCCTGGAGCTAGCGCTGAAATCATAGAGAGTAAGGTAACCGATAAGATTGAAGAAGCGGTGATGGGGATTGATGGGATCAAAAAGGTTACTTCCACGAGTTCTAAAAATGTGAGTATTGTCGTCATTGAATTTGAATTAGAAAAGCCTAATGAAGAAGCCTTAAACGATGTGGTTAATAAAATTTCTTCGGTGCGTTTTGATGATTCTAATATTAAAAAACCCTCTATCAATAAATTCGATACCGACAGCCAAGCCATTATTTCGTTGTTTGTGAGCAGTTCAAGCGTGCCTGCTACAACCCTTAATGACTACGCTAAAAACACCATTAAACCCATGCTCCAAAAAATCAATGGGGTAGGGGGCGTGCAGCTCAACGGCTTTAGAGAGCGCCAGATTAGGATTTATGCAGATCCCACTTTGATGAATAAATACAACCTGACTTATGCAGATCTTTTCAGCACGCTTAAAGCGGAGAATGTGGAAATTGATGGGGGGCGCATTGTCAATAGCCAAAGGGAATTGTCTATTTTAATTAATGCAAATAGTTACAGCGTGGCGGATGTGGAAAAGATCCAAGTGGGTAATCATGTGCGTCTTGGCGATATTGCAAAGATTGAAATCGGTTTGGAAGAAGACAACACTTTTGCGAGCTTTAAAGACAAGCCTGGTGTGATTTTGGAAATCCAAAAGATTGCCGGAGCGAATGAAATTGAAATCGTAGATAGAGTGTATGAAGCTTTAAAACACATTCAAGCCATTAGCCCTAACTATGAAATCAGACCCTTTTTAGACACCACGAGTTATATCCGCACCTCTATTGAAGATGTGAAATTTGACTTAGTTTTAGGGGCGATTTTGGCGGTTTTAGTGGTGTTTGCGTTCTTGCGTAACGGCACGATCACTTTAGTTTCAGCGATCTCTATCCCTATTTCTATCATGGGGACTTTTGCGCTCATTCAATGGATGGGCTTTTCATTAAACATGCTCACCATGGTGGCTTTAACGCTAGCGATAGGGATTATCATTGATGATGCGATCGTGGTGATTGAAAACATCCATAAAAAGCTAGAAATGGGCATGAACAAACGCAAAGCGAGTTATGAGGGGGTGAGGGAAATTGGCTTTGCTTTAGTGGCGATTTCAGCGATGCTGCTCTCTGTTTTTGTGCCTATAGGGAACATGAAAGGCATTATCGGGCGCTTTTTCCAAAGCTTTGGGATCACGGTGGCTTTAGCGATCGCTTTATCGTATGTGGTGGTCGTTACGATTATCCCCATGGTAAGCTCAGTCGTGGTCAATCCCAGGCATTCTCGTTTTTATGTGTGGAGCGAGCCTTTTTTTAAGGCTTTAGAGTCTTATTACACCAAATTGCTCCAATGGGTGTTAAACCACAAGCTCATTATCTCTATAGCGGTGGTTTTGGTGTTTGTGGGTTCGCTTTTTGTGGCTTCTAAGATCGGTATGGAGTTCATGCTGAAAGAAGATAGGGGGAGGTTTTTGGTGTGGCTTAAGGCTAAACCGGGCGTGAGCATAGATTACATGACACAAAAGAGTAAGATCTTTCAAAAAGCGATTGAAAAGCATGCTGAGGTGGAATTTACCACCTTGCAAGTGGGTTATGGCACCACACAAAACCCTTTTAGGGCTAAGATTTTTGTGCAGCTCAAGCCTTTAAAAGAGCGCAAAAAAGAGCATAAATTGGGGCAATTTGAGTTGATGAGCGCTTTAAGGAAGGAATTAAGAAGCTTGCCTGAAGCTAAAGGTTTAGATACTATTAATCTTTCTGAAGTTGCTCTTATAGGGGGCGGTGGGGATAGTTCGCCCTTCCAAACCCTTGTGTTTTCCCATTCTCAAGAAGCGGTGGATAAAAGCGTGGAGAATTTGAAAAAATTCTTATTAGAAAGCCCTGAATTAAAAGGCAAGGTTGAAAGCTACCATACAAGCACGAGCGAATCGCAACCGCAATTGCAACTCAAAATCTTAAGACAAAACGCTAACAAATACGGCGTGAGCGCTCAAACCATTGGCTCAGTGGTGAGCTCTGCTTTCTCTGGGACTTCTCAAGCGAGCGTCTTCAAAGAAGATGGCAAAGAATACGACATGATCATTAGAGTGCCTGATGATAAGCGCGTTTCTGTAGAAGATATCAAACGCTTGCAAGTGCGCAACAAATACGATAAATTGATGTTTTTAGACGCTTTAGTGGAAATCACAGAAACTAAAAGCCCGTCTAGCATTTCTCGCTATAACCGCCAACGCAGCGTTACGGTGCTTGCTGAGCCTAATAGGAATGCGGGCGTTTCTTTAGGCGAAATTTTAACGCAAGTGAGCAAAAACACTAAAGAATGGCTGGTTGAAGGGGCGAATTACAGATTTACCGGAGAAGCGGATAACGCCAAAGAGAGCAATGGGGAGTTTTTAGTCGCTTTAGCGACAGCGTTTGTGTTGATTTATATGATTTTAGCGGCGTTGTATGAGTCCATTTTAGAGCCTTTTATCATCATGGTTACCATGCCTTTAAGCTTTTCAGGGGCGTTTTTTGCTCTAGGTTTAGTCCATCAGCCTTTGAGCATGTTCTCTATGATAGGCTTGATTTTGCTCATTGGTATGGTGGGTAAAAACGCCACGCTTTTAATTGATGTGGCGAATGAAGAGCGTAAAAAAGGTTTGAATATCCAAGAAGCCATTTTATTTGCCGGCAAAACCCGTTTAAGACCGATTTTAATGACGACCATTGCGATGGTTTGCGGCATGCTGCCTTTAGCGTTAGCGAGTGGGGATGGAGCGGCGATGAAATCCCCTATAGGGATTGCGATGAGTGGGGGCTTGATGATTTCTATGGTGTTAAGCTTACTCATTGTGCCGGTGTTTTATCGTTTGCTCGCTCCCATAGACGACAAAATCAAGCGGTTTTATCAAAACCAAAAAACTTTAGAATGAAAAAAATTGCTTTAATTTTGGCTTTATGGGCGGGCTTGTCAGGGGCGTTTGAGCCTAAAAAAAGTCATATTTATTTTGGGGCTATGGTGGGTTTAGCCCCTATTAAAATAACCCCAAAACCGGCTAGCGATTCTTCTTATACAGCTTTTTTATGGGGGGCTAAAGGGGGGTATCAATTCGCTTTCTTTAAAGCTCTAGCGTTAAGGGGTGAATTTTCCTACCTTATGGCAATCAAACCCACCGCACTGCACACGATTAACACTTCTTTATTGAGCTTAAATATTGATGTGTTAAGCGATTTTTACACTTACAAAAAATACAGCTTTGGGGTGTATGGGGGGCTTGGGATAGGGTATTTTTATCAAAGCAACCATTTAGGCATGAAAAATAGTTCGTTTATGGGTTATAACGGCTTGTTTAATGTGGGGCTTGGCAGCACGATCGATCGCCACCACCGCATAGAGCTTGGGGCTAAGATCCCTTTTTCAAAGACTAGAAATTCTTTTAAAAATCTTTATTTTTTAGAGAGTGTTTTTATCCATGCGAGTTATAGTTACGCTTTTTAAAGGAGATGTATTACAGAAAGTAACTAACTGATGGTTTTTATAATGAGATTGGTTACTAACATATAAAAGGATTTGTTTTGTTTTCTTTTAATTAATATAATGACCTTTTTGTTGTAGATAGTGTTAATAAATGTAATTATATAATATAATATGAAAGGGTTCAAAATGACTTATAGAAATGGCAAAATAGATTTAAAGAATGAACGCTTTAGCAAAAACCGCTCTTTTAAGGGCGTTAAAAAGAAGATCGCTAAAAAATACAAAATCAAAAACTCGCCTTTGACAATTTACTCCTTAAAAACGCATTCAAATTCTTCTCTATCCATTAATAAAAAAATCTTCTTAGGGCTAGGGTTTGTTTCAGCTTTGAGCGCTGAAGATTATAATAGTTCGGTGTATTGGCTCAATAGCGTGAATGAAAATAACAGCCACAAATCCTACTATATCAGCCCTTTACGCACTTGGGCTGGGGGGAATAGGAATTTCACGCAAAATTATAACAATAGTCAATTATACATAGGGACAAAAAACGCTTCCGCAACGCCTAATAATTCTTCTATATGGTTTGGGGAAAAGGGCTATGTAGGTTTTATTACAGGGGTTTTTAAGGCAAAAGACATTTTTATCACAGGGGCTGTTGGCTCAGGTAATGAGTTAAAAACCGGCGGAGGGGCGATACTGGTTTTTGAAAGCTCAAACGAATTAAACACTAATGGGGCTTATTTTCAAAATAATAAAGCTGGGACACAAACTTCTTGGATCAATTTGATTTCCAATAACAGCGTGAATTTAACAAACACAGATTTTGGCAACCAAACCCCTAATGGAGGCTTTAATGCTATGGGGCGAAAGATCACTTATAATGGCGGGATTGTCAATGGTGGGAATTTTGGCTTTGATAATGTGGATAGCAATGGCACAACCACCATTAGCGGAGTAACTTTCAATAATAACGGCACGCTCACTTATAAGGGTGGGAATGGTATCGGGGGGAGCATCACTTTCACTAACTCTAATATCAATCATTACAAACTCAATCTTAACGCCAATAGCGTTACTTTTAATAACAGCATTTTAGGGAGTATGCCTAATGGCAACGCTAATACTATAGGAAATGCCTACATTCTTAATGCAAATAATATTACTTTTAATAATTTGACCTTTAATGGGGGATGGTTTGTTTTTAATAGATCTGATGCTCATGTTAATTTTCAAGGCACAACCACGATCAACAACCCCACTTCGCCTTTTGTCAATATGACCGGTAAAGTTACTATTAATCCTAATGCGATTTTTAATATTCAAAATTACACGCCTAGTATAGGGAGCGCTTACACGCTTTTTAGCATGAAAAATGGCAACATCACTTACAATGATGTCAATAACTTATGGAATATCATCAGACTCAAAAACACGCAAGCCACAAAAGACAATAGCAAAAACGCCACTTCTAATAACAACACCCACACTTACTATGTAACTTACAATTTAGGTGGCACGCTCTATCATTTCAGACAAATTTTTAGCCCTGATTCCATTGTTTTACAATCCGTCTATTATGGCGCGAACAATATTTATTACACCAATAGCGTGAATATCCATGACAATGTCTTTAATTTAAAAAATATTAATGATGATAGAGCTGATGCGATTTTCTACCTCAACGGCTTGAACACTTGGAATTACACTAATGCGAGATTTGCGCAAACCTATGGCGGGAAAAACAGCGCTTTAGTCTTTAACGCTACGACCCCTTGGGCTAATGGCGCGATCCCTAAATCTAACAGCACGGTGCGTTTTGGGGGGTATGAGGGAGTCAATTGGGGGAAAACGGGCTATATCACCGGCACTTTCACAGCCGATAGGGTTTATATCACCGGTAACATGATGTCTGGGAATGGCGCTCAAACCGGTGGGGGGGCGACTTTGAATTTTGTGGGCGCGACTGAAATTAATATCGCTGGAGCCACTTTTAAAAACCTAAAAACCACTTCGCAAAACTCTTACATGACTTTTATCGCCTTAGGGAATGGCTCTAGGAGCGGCAAGATCAATGTCTCTCAATCTGATTTTTACGATTGGACGGGTGGGGGGTATGATTTTACCGGTAATGGCGTTTTTGATAGCGTGAATTTCAACAAAGCCTATTACAAATTTCAAGACCCTAAAAACACTTACACTTTTAAAAACACGAACTTTTTAGCAGGGAATTTTAAGTTTCAGGGCAAGACCACCATTGAAAAATCCGTTTTAAATGACGCTTCTTACACTTTTGATGGCGCGAATAATACCTTTACTGAAAACAAATTTAATGGCGGTTCGTTTAATTTCAACCACGCAGAGCAAACAAACGCTTTTAATAACAACTCGTTTAATGGCGGATCGTTTAGTTTTAACGCTAAGCAAGTGGATTTTAATCATAACTCGTTCAATGGGGGCATGTTTAATTTCAATAAAACTTCTAAAGTCAGTTTCACTGATGACACTTTTAATGTGAATAGCCAATTCAAAATAAATGGCGCTCAAACAACTTTCACTTTCAATAAGGGCGTTGTTTTCAACATGCAAGGGCTTTTGAGTAGCCTAAGCGTAGGCACGACTTATCAATTACTCAGTGCTAAAAGCGTGGATTATAAGGATAACAATAACGCTTTGTATCAAATGCTGCGTTGGACTAGTGGGGAAAACCCTAGCGGTAAATTAGTGGATGAAAATAAAACCGCACCAAACAGCGCTAAAATTTATAATGTTCAATTCACCGATAACGGCTTGACTTACTACATTAAAGAAAATTTTAATAACGGGATCACGCTCACTCGTTTATGCACTCTAGGTTATACGCATTGCGTGAATATCCATAATGATGCGTTTAATCTCAAAAATGTCAATAACAACGCCAGTAACACCGTGTTCTATCTCAATGGCATAACGACTTGGAAGATCGCTGGTACAGGCGTTTTTAACCACAATTATAGCGGCGCTAACAGCGTTTTAGTGTTCAACCAAACCACCCCTTTTCTTGATGGGGCGAATCCCACTTCTAATAGCGTGGTGGGTTTTGGGAAAACTTCAGGGGCTGAATGGGGGCTAGTGGGCTATATTCAAGGCGCTTTCAGGGCGAGTCAAATTGATATTACCGGCACGATTCGCTCTGGTAATGGGGCTCAAACCGGTGGGGGTGCGACTTTAGTGTTTAACGCTCAAAAGCGTTTGAATATCGCTAACGCTCATTTGAATAGCGATAAAGCCGGTTTGCAAAATTCATGGATGAATTTCATTGTCAATAACGGCAACTTGAATGCAACAAACGCAAATTTTAGCAACCAAACCCCTAATGGAGGCTTTAACCTTAAAGCCAATAATATCACTTGGGATAAAGGGTCTGTGAGTGGAGGGGGGAATTTTGGCGTGGATAACGCTAGTGCTAACGGGAAGGCGGTGATTAAGAATGTTAGTTTTAGCGATAACGGCACTTTGATTTATAAGGGGGGCGAAAACAGCGCCGGAAATTCCCTAACCCTAGAAAACAACACTTTCAATTCTTATAATATCAACGCCAGAGTGCAAAACCTTATTTTCAATAATAACTCGTTTAATGGCGGGAGCTATTCGTTTAACGACACTAAAAACACCATCTTTAAAGGCACAAACACGCTTATTAACAGCGATCCTTTCAGCCGTCTTCAAGGATCAATTGCTATTGACAATAATAGTATTTTTAATATTGAAAGGGATTTGACTGACAACACCACCTACACGCTTTTAAGTGGGAATAATATTAAATATAATAATGAAATTTTGGCGGACAATGCTTTTTCAAAAAATTTATGGAATTTGATCCATTATGGTGGCGAAAAAGGGACTCTATTAAGAGCGGATAACAACACTTTTTTTGTGCAATTCACCCAAAGCAACGGCCAAAAATTTGTCTTTGAAGAGACTTTTAATCCGGGCTCTATCACCTATAAATATTTCACTATCCATTCTTCGCCTTTCCACACAGACGCTGATTCTAAGGATATTTGGAGTCAAGTGAGGAAGCAATTTGATTTTATTCCAGGAAAAACCCCGGTGTGCGTTGGGGTGTGCTATATCGCGCCTTATAAAAATCAAGATCTTATCGGCTCTAGCGCTTTTGCATGGTCGCTGAATTTTGGGGCTACGGTGGTAGGGACTTTGCTTTTAGGGAGCGCTCAAGAAAAGGCCAATAACAATGGCGGATCGATCTGGTTTGGTAAGAATAATTTGTTGTATTTGCATGGCAATTTCAATGCGACTAATATCTTTTTAACGAATAATTTTAATGTCGGCAACCCTAACGCCGGCGGTGGGGCGACGATTAGTTTTAACGCTGATGAAACCTTGAACGCTGACGGGTTGAATTACACGAATTTCCAAACCGTGGCTATGGGCTTACAAACTAGCGCGAGCCAGCATTCTTGGGCGAATTTTAATTCCAGGCTTTCTATGGAGATTAAAAACTCTAACTTTAGGGATTTCACATGGGGAGGCTTTAGGTTCAATTCAGGGCGTATCGCTTTTGAAAACACCACTTTTAGCGGTTGGACTAATATTAACGGAGCGACTGAAAGCGGTTCGTCGTATGTGAATATGGTTGCGAATACGGATTTGATTTTCACTAATTCCATTTTAGGAGGGGGCGTTCGCTATGATTTGAAAGCTAATAACATTATTTTCAATAACACTCAAATGGTGATTGATGTGTCTAAAAATGTGAATCAGTCTTCATTGAATGGGAATGTTACTTTCAATCATTCCAGGCTTTCAGTCAAGCCCAACGCTGCTATTAATATTGGGGATAGCCAAACCCAAACGACTTTAGAAAACGCTTCAAGCCTTTCTTTTTACAACAACAGCGTGGCGAATTTTAACGGCGCAACCGCTTTTAACGGGGTGTCTTATTTGAATTTGAACCCTAACGCTCAAGTAAGCTTCAATCAAGCAAATTTCAATAACGCTAATGTAACCTTTTATGGCATTCCTTTATTTGGTAAAACGCCTGATTTTGGCAACTCCACACGCCTGATTAATTTCAAAGGGAATACAAATTTTAATCAAGCCACGCTCAATTTAAGGGCTAAAAATATCCATATCAATTTCCAAGGCGCTTCCACTTTTGAAAATAACTCTACGATGAATCTAGCTGAAAGTTCCCAAGCGAGTTTTAATACGCTTAGCGTGGAAGGGGAAACGAATTTCAATCTCAATAATTCAAGCTTGTTGAATTTCAATGGTGATAGCGTTTTTAACGCTCCTGTGAGTTTTTATGCCAATAATTCTCAAATTTCTTTCACTAAATTAGCGACCTTTAATGCAGACGCTTCATTTGATTTAAGCAACAACAGCACCCTGAATTTTCAAAGCGTTCTTTTAAATGGCGCTCTAAACCTTTTAGGCAATGGCGCTAACGCTTTATCCATTAATGCAAGCGGGAATTTCAGCTTTGGAACTCAAGGGATTTTGAATCTGTCTTATATGAATCTATTTGGGGGGGATAAAAAAACTTCCGTTTATGATGTGTTGCAAGCCCAAAATATTGATGGTTTAATGGGGAATAACGGCTATGAGAAGATCCGTTTTTATGGCATACAGATTGAAAAGGCTGATTACTCGTTTAATAACGGCGTTCATTCGTGGAGTTTCACTAACCCGCTCAATACGACTGAAACGATTACAGAAACCTTGCATAACAACCGCTTGAAAGTGCAGATCTCTCAAAACGGCGTTTCTAATAATACGATGTTCAATCTCGCCCCTAGCTTGTATAATTACCAAAAAAACCCTTATGATGAAAGCTCTAATTCCTATAATCACACAAGCGACAAAGCCGGCACTTATTATTTGAGCAGCAATATCAAAGGCTTTAATCAAAACAATGAAACACCCGGGACTTATAACGCGCAAAACCAACCATTACAAGCCTTACACATTTACAATCAGGCTATCACTAAGCAAGATTTGAGTGTGATCGCCAATTTGGGTAAGGAGTTTTTGCCTAAAATAGCCAATCTTTTATCTTCAGGGGCTTTAGACAATCTCAATCTCAATAGCCCGAATGGTTTTGAAACTCTTTTTGGTATCTTTGAAAAGTATGGTATCACTTTAAACCAAGAAAATTGGAAGAGCTTATTAAAGATTATCAATAATTTTTCCAACACGGCTAATTATCATTTCTCTCAAGGCAATCTCGTTATAGGAGCGATCAAAGAAGGGCAAACGAACACTAATAGCGTGGTGTGGTTTGGAGGCGATGGCTATAAAGAGCCATGCGCGGTTGGGGATAACACTTGCCAGATGTTTAGGCAGACTAATTTAGGGCAATTGCTTTATTCTAGCGTGCCTTATTTAGGCTACATTAACGCTAATTTTAAGGCTAAAAACATTTACATTACCGGAACCATCGGCAGTGGGAACGCTTGGGGGAGCGGAGGGAGCGCGAATGTGTCTTTTGAAAGCGCGACGAATTTAGTGCTCAATCAAGCCAATATTGACGCTCAAGGGACCGATAAAATCTTTTCTTATCTAGGGAAAGAGGGCATTGAAAAGCTTTTTGGAGAAAAAGGTTTAGCGAATGTGCTTTCTAATATTGTTTATGAAGAAAGCTTGAATGATAACGCTATCCCTAAAGATTTAGCCAACATGATCCCTAAAGATTTTGGATCTAAGACTTTAAGCTCTTTGTTTAGCCCTACTGAAGTGAATAATCTCTTAGGCGTGAGCGCTTTTAAAAACGCGATCATGGAAATTTTAAATTCTAAAACGGTGGGCGATGTTTTTGGTGAAAACGGGCTTTTAAACGCGCTAGATCCTATAAAAAGAAAAGAAATCAATCAAATGCTTTTAGAGCAAATCCAAGCCCATTCTTCAGGGTTTGAAAAGTTCATCGTTAAAACTTTAGGGATTGAAAATGTAGAGAATTTCATCAATAACTGGTATGGCAAACAAAGTTTGAGTTCTTTTGCCAATAATTTTGTGCCTGGAGGCTTGAATCAAGCCCTTGATCAAATAGGTTCTAGCGCTGATGCCAAAGACTTACAGAGTTTCTTGGATAAAACGACTTTTGGGGATATTCTCAATCAAATGATTGAACAAGCCCCCTTAATCAATAAGCTCATTTCTTGGCTAGGCCCGCAGGATTTGAGCGTTTTAGTCAATATCGCTTTAAATAGCATCACTAACCCCAGTAAGGAATTATTGGGCGCGATTTCTGGAATGGGTCAAAAAGTGCTGAACGATTTATTAGGCGAAGGCGTAGTGAATAAAATCATGAGCAATCAAGTCCTAGGGCAAATGATCAATAAAATCATCGCTGATAAGGGATTTGGAGGCGTTTATCATCAAGGTTTAGGCTCCATACTGCCTCAATCTTTACAAGATGAATTGAAGAAATTGGGCATGGGCTCTTTACTCAAACCTAAAGGTTTGCACAATCTCTGGCAAAAAGGGAATTTCAATTTCGTGGCTAAAAACCATGTGTTTGTGAATAACAGCTCGTTTAGTAACGCCACAGGGGGGGAATTGAATTTTGTGGCGGGCAAGTCCATTATCTTTAATGGGAAAAACACGATTAATTTCACGCAATATCAGGGCAGGCTTTCTTTTGTTTCTCAAGATTTTTCTAATATTTCATTAGATACCTTAAACGCTACCAATGGTTTAATTCTTAATGCGCCACGAAACGATATTAGCGTTCAAAAAGGTCAAATTTGCGTGAATGTTTTAGATTGCATGGGCGAGAAAAAAGCTAATCTTTCAAACGCAAGCGCTCCAACTAATGAAACGCTAGAAGTGAATGCGAATAATTTCGCTTTCTTAGGAACAATTAAAGCGAATGGATTAGTGGATTTTTCAAAAGTCTTGCAAAATACCACGATTGGGACTTTGGATTTAGGGCCAAATGCTACTTTTAAAGCGAATAATTTGATCGTGAATAACGCTTTTAACAACAATTCTAATTATAGGGCTGACATTAGCGGTAATCTCAATGTGGTTAAAGGAGCGGCTCTCAGCACGAATGAAAATGGTTTGAATGTGGGGGGGAATTTGAAGAGTGAAGGGTCATTAATCTTTAATCTTAACAATAAAACCAATCAAACGATTATTAATGTGGCTGGCAATTCTACGATCATGTCTTATAACAATCAAGCTTTAATCCATTTTAATACTCAACTCAAGCAAGGCGCTTACACGCTTATAGACGCTAAACGCATGGTTTATGGCTATGATAATCAAATCATTCTTGGAGGGAGCTTGAGCGATTACCTCAAGCTTTACACCCTCATTGATTTTAACGGCAAACGCATGCAATTAAAGGGCGATTCACTAAGCTATGACAACCAACCGGTCAATATTAAAGATGGGGGTCTTGTGGTGAGCTTTAAGGACAATCAAGGGCAAATGGTGTATTCATCTATCCTTTATGATAAAGTTCAAGTTAGCGTCTCTGATAAGACCATGGATATTCATGCCCCTAGTTTGGAATACTATATCCAGCGTATTCAAGGCAGCACTGGTTTGAATGCGATCAAATCTGCGGGCAATAATTCCATTCTGTGGCTGAATGAGCTTTTTGTGGCTAAGGGGGGTAATCCCTTGTTCGCTCCTTATTATTTGCAAGACAATCCTACTGAACACATTGTTACTTTAATGAAAGATATTACCAGCGCTTTAGGCATGCTTTCTAAACCCAATCTTAAAAACAATTCCACCGATGCTTTACAGCTCAACACTTACACGCAACAAATGAGCCGTTTAGCCAAGCTTTCTAATTTCGCTTCCTTTGATTCAACGGATTTTAGCGAACGCTTGAGCAGTCTTAAAAACCAAAGATTTGCTGATGCGATCCCTAATGCGATGGATGTGATTTTAAAATACTCTCAAAGGGATAAATTAAAAAACAACCTTTGGGCGACCGGCGTTGGGGGCGTGAGCTTTGTGGAAAATGGCACAGGAACGCTCTATGGTGTCAATGTGGGCTATGACAGATTCATTAAGGGTGTGATTGTTGGAGGGTATGCGGCTTATGGGTATAGCGGGTTTTATGAACGCATCACTAATTCTAAATCCGATAATGTGGATGTGGGCTTGTATGCGAGGGCTTTCATTAAAAAGAGCGAGCTGACTTTTAGCGTCAATGAAACTTGGGGGGCTAATAAAACCCAAATCAGCTCCAACGACACTCTGCTTTCTATGATCAATCAGTCTTATAAATACAGCACATGGACGACGAACGCAAAAGTCAATTACGGGTATGATTTCATGTTTAAAAACAAAAGCATCATTTTAAAACCTCAAATTGGTTTAAGGTATTACTATATCGGTATGACCGGTTTAGAAGGGGTAATGAATAATACGATCTATAATCAGTTTAAAGCGAACGCCGATCCGTCTAAAAAATCCGTTTTAACGATTGATCTTGCTTTGGAGAACCGCCATTATTTCAACACAAACTCTTATTTTTATGCGATTGGCGGCGTTGGTAGGGATTTGCTTGTGAGGTCTATGGGGGATAAATTGGTGCGTTTCATTGGTAACAACACTTTGAGTTACAGAAAAGGTGAGCTTTATAACACCTTTGCGAGCATCACTACAGGCGGGGAAGTGAGGTTGTTTAAAAGCTTTTATGCGAATGCTGGGGTGGGGGCTAGGTTTGGATTGGACTACAAAATGATCAATATCACCGGAAACATTGGAATGCGTTTAGCGTTTTAAAAGGTGGGGGCTTACCCCTTTTTTGAGCCATTAAATAATTGATAAATGGTGGGACTAAGGGTTTAACGCATGCGTTCTCTTGGTATTAACAGCATGCGATTAGCGCTTAGTAAAAAGAGGGTAATGCCACAAACAATAAAAAGTGTTGAAGTTATCAGTATTAGTATAGGGTCAATTCCTTGAAAGGACTTTAGTAAAAGTTGGTTAAGTTGGTAAAAAACAGAAGTTTTGATAAATAACTGACCAATACTAGGTAGATAGTCTAGAGAAACAAATACATTACAAGACATTACTGCGTATAGATTGATAATGTTGGCAAATCCTAAGATACTTTGTTCATTTTGAAAGATTTTAGCGACAAAAATGGCTAAACAAAAGCAAAATAATGAGCTTGAAAAAATGCTAATAAATCCAAAAATGAGCGTTTTAAAATTAAGGAGATCAAAAATGTTGAGTGTATAAAAAGAGATTCCGATAAAGGTAAACGCATATATGATCACAATTATTAGTCTTGAAACAATTAGTGCTATAGTGACTTGTTTTAAAGTTGCTGGCGATAGTATATAAAACAAGAATACATTATGTGATCTAGAGCTTGCTATAGCCTGTGTGAGACCAAAAATTGCACTAGAGATAATAAGCAGTCCCATTAGACCTATGATGCTATTAAAATAAAAAACCTCAGTGGTATTTTTTGAAAAAACAAAAATCAGTAATAGGAGCATTAAAATAGGATAAATAAAAGTCCAAAATAGCGCACTTGTATTAGTGAGATAAGATTTGATTTCAAGTTTTAGGATAGATAGAATTGCTCCCACTAAATATCCTTTAGTAATGCTAATAAGTCTTTTGTGGTTGGTTTTTCTTTAAAGTTAAAAGTTTTAGCTACAGATTTTAATATAGAATTTAAAGGTTTGTATTGAGCAATGTTGCCATTCTTAAGGAATAAGACCCATTCGCAACTATCTAAGACAATAGGATCATGAGTGGCGATGATACTTGTAAGTTGTTGGGTGTTGCGCAAGCTTATGAGATTTGATAGTCTTATAAGAGCGTTTTGCTCTAAACTGGTTTCTGGTTCATCCATGATAACTAATTGTGGATGATGGCTAAGAGCTAAGTCAATTTTCAATCGTTGCTTTTGTCCATCACTTAATGATTCGTAAGTTTTATTTAAAAGTTTTTTATCAAATAGATTTGGAGTGCAGTTTTTGTGAAAAAATTGATAGAATTTAAAAAGGTCGTTTGCGTTTAATCCAGGTGGGTAGTTGAATAGGTTAGAGACAACTCCCAATTGCTTGCGTTGTGGAATAATATTGTTGTGGTATGGGATGTTGTTATTTTGTGCTTTGACATTGTAGTCTTCTCTAATGCCTAGAATAGTGTTGATAAGCGTTGATTTTCCAGCACCATTTGTGCCAATAATGGCTGTACTAGTATGACTTTTAAATGAAAAATCTTGTATATTTAAAGCGTTTTTAAACATGGTTTTTGGGTGTATGCTGATGTTAGAAATCATAAAATCCCCTTATTAGAAATGACTTAAATCCCATTTAAGGTTATTATATTCAAATGATGGTTTTATTTAGTGCAGTGTTACTAAAAAATTAACTGATCTCTATTAAAACGAGCCAAAAGCGTTACTGATAGATACGCTCTAAGCGAGTGAAACGATTTTAAAAAGCGTTCCAACTCCAAAAAATAGACAAAGCCACGGCTTTAAATAAGAAAGACCCTAAAAGAGAAACGGAGCTTTTGATTTTCCATTCTCAAAACCCTAAATACCCTCTCATTTTTTGTCCGTTATTGGCTTATGGGTGTTTTAGCATATAAAATTCCAACGCTTTTTCAAAGAGAAGCGAGCGATTAGGAAAACCTTTCTCTTTCATGTATTCATCCACTTTAGCCATAAAACTAGGCGAAAGTAAAACGCTGTGATTGATTCTTCGCTCTTTACTTGTTTTTTCTTCGTATTCTATCTCTTCTATTTCGGCTAACAAACTGGGTGAGAGCGAAATGTTAAAACTGCTCTTTCGTTCACTGCTCACTTTTATTTCTGCTTCTAATTCGGCTAATTCGGTTAGCAACCTTTTGCGTTTGGCTTGTAAAGCCTGAATGGTTGTGTGCGCTTTATGGTGTTCCATTATTGCTCCTTAAAACATCTTTATTGTTCGCATTCTACTATAAAATAGGATTTTGTGAGTAAATTCATTAAGAATGAAAATTGGAATTTTTCTTTAGAATTTAACCGAGTGTTAAACATCAAATTTTAAAACAAACTATAAAAGAGTTTAATTTCAATCCAATTTTTTAAGGCGCTTTAATAATTCTTCTTCATTCAAAACGCTCACGCCATGTTTTTGTGCTAGAGCGAGTTTTGAGCCGGGGTTTTCTCCAGCGATTAAAAAATCGGTTTTAGCGCTCACGCTTGAAGAAATTTTTGCCCCTAAATTTTCTAACATTTGAGCGTATTCTTGCCGTGGTTTAGAAAGCGTGCCGGTTAAAACAATCGTTTTATGATTGAAAACAGAAGAGCTTTTTTGCTTTTCTTCAGCCATATCGCTGTTTTTAGGGTTCAACAACTCAAATAACGATCGGATAAATTCCTGATTGCTCGCATAAAAATTGACTAAAGAGTGCGCCATTTCCACCCCAAAGCCTTCCATTTCTAAAAACTCGGCTTCGCTTTTTTCTAACACATTTAAGCCGTATTTGGCTAGCGTTTTACTCGCTCCCTTACCAATATGCTCAATCCCTAAAGCGTTGATCAAACGCCATAAGGGAGGGTTTTTGCTTTTTTGAATAGCGTCTAATAGATTTTGAGCTTTTTTAATTTTGAATTTGTCTAGCCGCATTAAATCTTCTAATTTTAAAGCATACAAATCCAGGGCGTTAAAAATGAGTTTTTCTTCAAAAAGTTGCTCTATGACTTTATCGCCTAGGCCTTGAATGTTTAAAGCGTCTTTAGAAGCGAAATGAATCAAGCTTTCTTTCAACCTTGCCGGGCAGTTGAGGTTTTGACAATAAGTAAAAATCTCTTCGCACAAAAGCTCATGCGAACATATAGGGCAAACTTTGGGGCGTTCAATTTTATGTTGCGAGCCGTCCCTATAAGATTCTAAAGGTTTGATGATTTTAGGGATCACATCGCCGCTTCTAATAACAACGACCCTATCATTGAGCATGATATTCTTTTTTTCAATTTCAGAATAATTGTGCAAGGTCGCTTTAGTAATCATGGCTCCAGCGATTTCTACAGGCTCTAAGAGAGCGACCGGTGTGATCGCTCCGCTGCGCCCCACTTGGTTGATGACTCCTACAATTTTGGTGTGTTTTTCTAGAGCCGGGAATTTATAAGCGCAAGCGAATTTGGGGGATTTTTGCGTGTAGCCTAGCTCCTTTTGAATATTTAATTCATTCACAACGATCACCATGCCGTCTAAAAGGGCAAAAAAGCCCTCCCTTTCTCTAATCAGGGTGTGGTAATTTTCTTCTATTTCTTGGTGGTTTTTGTTTAGGCTTAAGTATTGAATGGCGCTAAAACCTAACGAGACAATAAAATCCAAACACTCCTTAAAGCTTAGGAAATTTAAAGAATGCTTGCCCACGCCCCAAGGAATGAATTGCAATTTACGCTTTTTAGTGATTTCACTATCAAGTTGCCTCAAACTCCCTGATGCGGCATTTCTAGGGTTAGCGAATAGGGGTTCATTAGCGTTTAAGCGCTCTTTGTTTAAAGCGTCAAAATCCTTTTTAGAAATGATCACTTCGCCCCTGATTTCTATTTCTCCATTATAAGCGATAAAATGGGGGATATTAGCGATGCGTTTAGCGTTGTGGGTAACAAGCTCTCCTTCTAAGCCATTACCCCTAGTGGTCGCACTCATTAGCTTGCCATGTTGATATAAAAGATTGAGCGAAACCCCATCAAGTTTGGGCGAACACACGAATGAAGCGTTAGGATAAACTTTTAAAATGCGTTGCAACCACGCTTGCAATTCGCTTTGATTGAACACATCATCTAAGCTCCACATCCGCATCAAATGGGGGTTTTTACTGAACTCATTGGTGGCAGTAGCCCCCACTTTTTGGGTAGGGGAATTGGCTTGAATGTCATTAGGGTTTTTTTCTTCATAAGCTTTTAATTCTTGGTAAAGTTCATCATAGACTGCATCGCTTACGATGGGTTCATCAAGGTTGTAATAATGGTGCGATAGGGTGTTTAAATATTCAATTCTTTCTAAATATTCTTTTTGGCTTTTTATCATTTTTGTAAAAACCTTTTAAACTAAATTAGGGTAGTATTATAACATTTAATCTTTGATAGGGCTTTAGGGGAAATTAGGTGGTAAGATACATTGACAAAACGACTTCGTTACACTTAAACAACGAAGCACAATTTCTGTGCTTTAGATTAGATGAAAAAAAAGACGCCCAACTTTATGGCATGAATATTTTTAAGATCCGAGAAATTATCCATTATGACGGGGAGGTTACAGAGATTCTTGGGGGGAGCGATGGCGTGATGCTTGGATTTCTTAGCGTTAGGGGCGAATCCATTCCTTTAGTGGATGTGAAAAGGTGGTTGCATTATAACGCTAATGATCCGAGCCGTGATCTAAAAGAATGCAGCGTTAAAGATGACCATAATTTGGTGATCGTGTGCCATTTTTCTAACCATTCCATCGCTCTAAAGGTTTTAAAAATTGAAAGGATCATCCATAAAAATTGGTCTGAGATTAGCGCTGGGGACAAACAAGGCATTAATGAAGAGGGTAAGCTTAGCGCTATCACCCGTTTTGATGGAGAACGAGTGGTGCAGATCTTAGATGTGGAAAAAATGATTAGCGATGTTTTCCCTAGCTTGAAAGATTTAGACGATTTGACTTTGCGTTGCATAGAAGCCATTCAAAGCCAAAAACTCATTTTAATCGCTGAAGATTCCTTGAGCGCTCTTAAAACCCTAGAAAAAATCGTTCAAACTTTAGAATTGCGTTATTTAGCCTTTCCAAACGGGAGGGAATTGTTGGATTATTTGTATGAAAAAGAACATTACCAACAAGTTGGCGTGGTCATTACGGATTTAGAAATGCCCGTTATTTCAGGGTTTGAAGTGTTAAAAACCATTAAAGCTGATCATAGAACTGAGCATCTTCCTGTGATTATCAATTCGTCCATGAGCAGCGATTCTAACCGCCAGTTAGCCCAATCTTTAGAAGCGGATGGTTTTGTGGTAAAATCTAACATTCTTGAAATCCATGAAATGCTTAAAAAAACGCTTTCATAAATTTAATTTTTGTTTTAATTTAAAGGGATAAAACATGCGAAGTCATTTCTGCACAGAAATTAGTGAAAAAGATGTGGGTAAAACCATCAAAGTGGCCGGGTGGTGTAACACTTATAGAGACCATGGAGGCGTGGTTTTTATTGATTTAAGGGATAAGAGCGGTTTAGTGCAATTAGTCTGTGATCCTAGCTCTAAGGCTTATGAAAAGGCTTTAGAGGTTAGGAGCGAATTTGTGTTAGTGGCTAAAGGAAGAGTGCGTTTGAGAGGTGCTGGGTTAGAAAACCCTAAACTAAAAACGGGTAAAATTGAAATCGTTTTAGAAGAATTAGTCATTGAAAATAAAAGCGCTACCCCACCGATTGAAATTGGCAATAAAAGCGTGAATGAAGATTTGCGCTTGAAATACCGCTATTTGGATTTGCGCTCTTTGAACGCTTATGAAATCTTTAAATTGCGCAGTGAAGTGGCTTTAATCACTCGTAACACTCTAGCCCAAAAGGGTTTTTTAGAGATTGAAACCCCCATTTTGTCTAAAACCACGCCTGAGGGGGCTAGGGATTATTTAGTGCCAAGCAGGGTGCATGAGGGCGAATTTTTCGCGCTTCCCCAAAGCCCGCAATTATTCAAACAGCTTTTAATGGTGGGGGGAATGGACAGGTATTTTCAAATCGCTCGTTGCTTTAGAGATGAAGATTTGAGGGCAGACAGGCAGCCAGAATTCACGCAAATTGATGCGGAAATGAGTTTTTGCGATGAAAATGATGTGATAGGCGTGGTGGAAGATTTGTTGCAAGAGATTTTTAAAGCGATTGGGCATACTATTTCTACACCTTTTAAACGCATGCCTTATAAGGAAGCGATGGAAAATTACGGGAGCGATAAGCCGGATTTACGCTTTGAATTGCCTTTAATAGAAGTGGGGGATTGTTTTATGGACAGCTCAAATTCTATTTTTTCTAATATCGCACAAGATCCTAAAAATAAACGCATCAAAGCTTTAAACGTTAAGGGGGCTGATGCGCTTTTTAGCCGCAGCGTTTTAAAGGAATTAGAAGAATTTGTGCGCCAGTTTGGGGCTAAAGGCTTAGCGTATTTGCAGATTAAAGAAGATGAGGTTAAAGGGCCTTTAGTTAAATTTTTGAGCGAAAAGGGGCTTAAGAATATTTTAGAAAAAACTGATGCAAAAACTGGGGATATTGTCTTTTTTGGAGCCGGGGATAAAAAAATCGTGTTAGATTACATGGGGCGCTTGCGCTTGAAGGTGGCTGAAACGCTTGATTTGATTGATAAAGACGCTTTGAATTTCTTATGGGTAGTCAATTTCCCCATGTTTGAAAAAACCGAAAACGGCTATCATGCTGCACACCACCCCTTTACGATGCCTAAAAATATAGAATGCGAAGACATAGAAGAGATTGAAGCGCATGCGTATGATGTGGTGCTTAATGGTGTGGAGATTGGTGGGGGGAGCATTAGGATTCATAAAGAAGAAATGCAAAAAAAAGTCTTTGAAAAAATCAATATCAACGAAGAGGAAGCGCAAAAGAAATTTGGCTTTTTATTAGAAGCGCTAAAATTTGGCGCTCCTCCTCATGGGGGCTTTGCGATAGGCTTTGATCGCTTGATCATGCTAATGACCAAATCTCATAGCATTAGAGATGTGATCGCTTTCCCTAAAACGCAAAAAGCTTCATGCTTATTGACGAATGCGCCTAGCCCCATTAATGAAGAGCAATTAAGAGAATTACACATTCGCTTGAGAAAACCAATTTAAAAGGATACGATATGAAACAACTATTTTTGATTATTGGAGCCCCAGGGAGTGGTAAAACCACTGATGCAGAGCTTATCGCTAAGAATAACAGCGAAACAATTGCTCATTTTTCTACTGGGGATTTATTAAGGGCTGAGAGCGCTAAAAAGACTGAGCGAGGCTTATTGATTGAGAAATTCACTTCTCAAGGCGAATTAGTGCCTTTAGAAATTGTGGTAGAAACGATCCTTGCAGCGATTAAAAGCTCTAGTAAAGAGATCATTTTAATTGATGGCTATCCTAGGAGCGTGGAACAAATGCAGGCTTTGGATAAGGAATTGAACGCTCAAAATGAAGTGATCTTAAAAAGCGTGATTGAAGTAGAAGTGAGTGAAAACACCGCTAAAGAAAGGGTTTTAGGGCGCTCTAGGGGGGCTGATGATAATGAAAGGGTGTTTCATAACCGCATGCGGGTGTTTTTAGACCCCTTGGTTGAAATCCAAAATTTCTACAAGGCTAAACGTTTGCATAAAGTTATCAATGGCGAAAGAAGCATTGAAGAAATCGTGAATGAAATGCAAAAATATATTTTGTCTTTTGCGAATTAAAATGCGTTCCAAAGAGAATGATCTGTGATTGGTGTCTATATCATTTCTTTAAAAGAAAGTCAAAGGCGTTTGGATACTGAAAAACTCGTTTTAGAATCCAATGAAAAGTTTAAAGGCCGTTGCGTTTTTCAAATCTTTGACGCTATTAGCCCTAAACATCAAGATTTTGAAAAATTACTTCAAGAGCTTTATGACGCTCAAAGTTTATTGCAATCTGATTGGTATCATTCTTATGTTGGCACTGGTTTGACTTTGCCTGAATTAGGGTGCTATTTAAGCCATTATCTTTTGTGGAAAGAATGCGTCAAATTAGATGAACCGGTCGTTATTTTGGAAGATGATGTAACGCTAGAATCTAATTTCATGCAAGCCTTAGAAGATTGCTTGAAAAGCCCTTTTGATTTTGTGAGACTCTATGGGTGCTATTGGTATTACCACGAGACAAAATTCCATGTTTTGCCCAAAGAATTTGTATTTCCTCCCTTTGATTATCCTTTTAAAAATAACCCTATTTTAGAAAAATTTAAAAAATTTTTTGATGTTTCTAGATTTTTAAATCTTTCTACCCATAAAGTCATCCACTATATTCTCAAAAAAATACAAAAAAGCTATTACGCAACGCATGAAAAAGAAGCCTTTTTTTTAGAGCATTTTTATCTCACCAGCGTGTATGTGGCTTCTACAGCCGGTTATTACTTAACCACTAAGGGTGCTAAAACTTTTATAGAAGCTACGGAGCGTTTTAAAATCATAGAGCCGGTGGATATGTTTATGGATAATTCCGCTTATCATGATATTGCTAATTTTACCTATGTGCCTTGCCCTGTTTCTTTAAGTGAACATTCTTTAGACAGCACGATTCAAAAGCCCCAAAAAAAGAGCTTGAAATCTTACCCGCCTCCGCCTAAAAAATCAACTTTTAGGGAGCTTTTCTTTTATAGTCTCAATGCTAAAAAGCGTTTAAAAGCCTTTCACAAATACAGCAAACAATACGATCATTTAAAAACCCCTAAAGAGGTTTAAAAGAATGAAAAAGCTTTATGGTAGAATGAAATACCATATTTAGGAGTTCATTTGATACAAGTTTATATCATCTCGTTAAAAGAAAGTCAGAGGCGTTTGGATACTGAAAAACTCGTTTCAAAATCCAATGAAAAATTTAAAGGGCGTTGCGTTTTTCAAATTTTTGACGCCATTAGCCCAAAACATCAAGATTTTGAAAAATTCGTTCAAGAGCTTTATGATGTGCAAAGCATGTTAAAATCCGATTGGTTCCATTCTGATTATTGTTATCAAGAGTTATTGCCCCGAGAATTTGGGTGCTATTTAAGCCATTATCTTTTATGGAAAGAATGCGTTAAAACAAACCAACCGGTCGTCATTTTAGAAGATGATGTAGCGCTAGAATCTAACTTCATGCAAGCCTTAGAAGATTGCCTAAAAAGCCCTTTTGATTTTGTGAGACTTTATGGGCATTATTGGGGAGGCCATAAAACCAATTTGCACGCTCTCCCTATCTATACAGAGACTGAAGAGGCTGATTATATAGAAACTGAAGCACTTATTGAAAAGCATGAAGTTACCCCCCCCCCCCCAATTCCACACAAGATACGCAACAAGATTTGATTATTGAAACGCAACAAAACCCCAAAGAACCATCTGATCCTTGCAAAATAGCGCCCCAAAAAATCTCTTTTAATCAAGTGGTTTTTAAAAAAATTAAAAGAAAACTCAACCACTTCATTGGAAATATTCTAGCTCGGACAGAAGTGTATAAGAAACTCGTGGCAAAATACGATGAACTCACAGGAAAATACGATGATCTCACAGGAAAATACGATGAACTCATAGGAAAATACGATGAACTCATAGGAAAATACGATGATCTCACAGGAAAATACGAATCCTTATTGGCAAAAGAAACAAACATTAAAGAGACCTTTTGGGAAAGGCGTGCTGATAGTGAAAAAGAAGCGTTATTCTTGGAGCATTTTTACCTCACTAGCGTGTATGTTTCTACTACAGCCGGCTACTACCTCACGCCTAAAGGTGCTAAAACTTTTATAGAAGCCACGGAGCGTTTTAAAATCATAGAGCCAGTGGATATGTTTATAAACAACCCCGCTTATCATGATATTGCTAATTTTACCTATGTGCCTTGCCCTGTTTCTTTGAATAAGCATGCTTTCAATAGCACCATTCAAAATGCGAAAAAGCCTGATATTTCATTAAAGCCCCCTAAAAAATCTTATTTTGATAACCTTTTTTATCATCAATTAAACACCAAAAAGTGCTTGAGAGCCTTTCACAAATACAGCAAACAATACGCTCCTTTAAAAACCCCTAAAGAGGTTTAAAAAGAGCGGGCTTTATGTTAGAATAATTCTTTTTTATTATTCAAAGGAGATTGCAATGAATTTAGACCAATTAGAAGTGAGCCATGACGCTGATTCTTTGTGCGTGGTGATTGAAATATCCAAGCATTCTAATATCAAGTATGAATTGGATAAAGAAAGCGGGGCTTTAATGGTGGATAGGGTGCTTTATGGGGCGCAAAATTACCCCGCAAATTACGGCTTTGTGCCTAACACTTTAGGATCTGATGGCGACCCTGTAGATGCACTGGTTTTAAGCGATGTGGCTTTTCAAGCCGGAAGCGTAGTGAAAGCGCGCTTGGTTGGGGTGTTGAACATGGAAGATGAAAGCGGAATGGATGAAAAACTAATCGCTCTGCCCATAGATAAGATTGATCCCACGCATTCCTATGTTAAAGATATTGATGATTTATCCAAACACACTTTAGATAAAATCAAGCATTTTTTTGAAACTTACAAGGATTTAGAGCCTAATAAATGGGTGAAAGTCAAGGGGTTTGAAAACAAAGAGAGCGCGATTAAGGTTTTAGAGAAAGCCATAAAAGCCTATCAAGGCTAAAGATTTTTAAGGGGTTTGGTTTATTTAAGCTATAAAATCCCTTTTTAACGTTCACAATATAAAGGGCTTTGTCCTCATTGGGTGTTGGTGTAAAATAGGGTAGTTTAAGCGGATTTTTGTATTCCCCATAAAAACAAGCGCCAAAAACTACAATTTAACGATCTTAACCCCACTGCCGCCTAAATTAATGGGAGCGTCGCTAAAACTCACCACTTTGGGGTGGTTTTTTAAAAATTCTTTCACAAACTTTTCTAAAATCCCGTTCCCCTTGCCATGGCAAATCAGTACTTCTTCAAAGCCCCCTAAAAGCGCATCATTTAAAAAAGCGTCTAGTAAATCTAAAGCTTCTTCGCTGCGTTGCCCTCTTAAATCAAGGTGCAAGCTCGCTTCTTTAGGTTTAGGAACGATGGTTTTAGGGGGTTTGAATTTGTTTTTAGGGGGTTTTTGGATTTGTTTCAACCAACTCCCATGCGCTTTTAAGCGCATGCCAAGCTCGGTTTCTACCAAGTAATAGCCCTTGTCTAAAATTTGTATGACCATCACGCTTTCATTTTTATAACGCGCTTTTTCGTTAATTTGAAAGCTTGTTATCGTTTGTGGGATTTCCTGGTCTGTTTTATGTTTGTTTAAAATCTCGCTCGCTTTATGGATTTCTTTATGCATGGAGCTGGTATCTTTTGAAGCGACTTCGCTTTTTAAGATATTTAGGGCTTGCTGGTAGGATTTTTCCAATTCCAATTTTTTATTATGAAAGATTTCTTTTTGTTTTTCCATTTCTAAAAGCCATGCGTTTTTTAAATCTTCTTGCTCTTTTAAAGCGTTCTCTAAGCTTTCATTTTTTTGCTTTAATTCTCTTTCTAGCACGCTGGAATTTTCAATCAAAACATTCAATTTTTCCTTATCTTCGCCATAAAAGGCTTTCGCTTTTTCAATTAAAAAATGCGGCACGCCATAGCGTAAAGCGGTTTCAAACGCATAGCTTTTGCCAATAACCCCCTTTAAAAAAGTGTAAGTGGGCCGTTCTTTTTCTTCATCATAAAGAGCGGCTAGTAATTCCACTTCCTTGTTTTCTGCCATTAACACGCTCAAGCGTTTGTGGTGCGTGGTGATAATGATTTGGTTGTTTTGTTTGAGCAATTTTTCTAACAGGGTTTTATACAAACTGCTCGCTTCATCAGCGTCAGTCCCTAGCTCAATTTCATCAACGCCTAAAAGCATGTTTTCTTTGGATAAAAGAGCGCTAAATTGCTTCATTCTGCCTGCAAAAGTAGAGATATTGTTCGTGCTGTTTTGGGGGTCATTAATAATGGCGTGGATTTCTTTAAAATAGGGGATAATGGAATGATGAGCGTTGATTTTCATAGGAATGAGATGCTTGCTCAAAAAAGCCGCGCTTAAAAGCGATTTTAAGAGCATGGTTTTCCCGCCCGCATTCACGCCGGTAACAGCGAGCATGGATTTTTCAAACTTCAAATTTAAGGGCTTTGGCTCTTTTAAAATGGGGTGTGAAAAGTTTTCTAAAATCATTTTTTTTTGCGTAAAGCTTGGCATGACAAATTCTAAATTGTAGGCTTTAGCGAAATTAAGTCGGGCTTGCAAGCTGTCTAAAAAATCAAATTCTTTAAAAAGGAATTTTAAAAATAAAAGGTGTTTTTGCAAGCTACGGCTTAGAGTTTGACACATTTCAACGATACAGCAATCTATTTCATTACCAATTTGGGCGATTTTTTGGGCGATTTTTTGGGCGCTTTCAGGCAAGAGGTAAAAATAGCCATTAGCGCTCCTTTCTAGCACAACGCCTTTGATCGCGCTAGAAAACCCGCTTTTCAATAAAAGGCATTCATAACCATGCTTAAGGTGGCTTTGCGTATCCACTAAATAAGGAGCAAGCTCTTTAGAGTGGGTGTAATGGTGAATGATTTTAGCGCTTTCTTTTTTAAGGCGGCTCAAGCTTTCATTCAAAGCGTCTAGGGTGGCGTTCGCCCCTTGTTTGATTTGCCCTTCATCATCCAATAAAAGGATCAAATCATTAAAAAAAGGGGGTAAAATAATGGCGTTAAGGCGTTCGTGAAATTTTAAATGCGTGAAAGTTTTAAAGGCGTTTTGTAAAATGACAATGTAGCGCAATCGTTTGACAATCTCAAAAATTTCATCTAAATGGAGCGTCCCTAATTTGGTGAGTTTGATAAGAATAAGATCGCTTTCTTTCACGCTTTTGGGGGCAGGCAAACCGATCGCATCCACTTCGTTTAAATAAGTGAAAGCCTGTTTGAGATCGTTTTCTAAAGCAATAGTATCTCTTTCTTTGGCAAAAAAGGTTTTAAAAAGAGCGATAAACTCTTTTAAATCCAGGCTTTCTTCTAGGGGTTTGGGTAGGGTATTATTATTATTATTCATTGGGGTTCATTGGGGGTTGGATTAAGGGATCTTTTTGGAGCGTCTGACAAGAATCCAAATCCACAAGAACGTCTTTCATAGGGGTTTGTTTTTTGCCTAAAAAGCTTAAAGTCCCGCTCACTAAATTAAAAGTTTGGTTATTCACTTTAATGCCTTTACACAACAGGGTTTCCCCTCTTAAAAACGCTCTTTGCAAAGCGATTTCTTGTTGGTTTTGCTGGTTTTGTTGATAAGTATAAACGCTTATGCTCGCTCCTATAATCCCCACGATTAAAAAAGCTAAAATCTTTTGTTTGGGGCTAGCTAAACCAAAATCCCTTAAAACTAAAAACAATAAAATTAGCGTCAAAAATAAAACAACCGCTACGCCCATTACATTTCGCCTCTCAATTGATAGGTAATATCCCCCGCTCCAAAGCCTATCACAAAGCCTTTTTCAATCGTTTCTATAACATTATCATTGACTAACAGCTCTAAAAAATCCCCCTTTTTACGCACCCTGTCTATAAAAGTGGGGTTATAATGCTTAAAATGGGCTTTCAAATCAATGTCTCTTTTAGCTTCACTCGCGCTATAAACGGGTAAAATAATCAATCTGTCGCAATGCTCTAAAAAACATTTTTTAAACTCTTCTAAATTATCCATTAAGCGAGAATATTTGTGCGCTTGCCAGATCACTACAATCTTTTCTTGCGTGTTCAATAAGTTAGCATAAATCCTAGCGCTTTTTAAAGTGGCGCTGATTTCAGTGGGGTGGTGGGCGTAATCATCAATGAGGATGAGCGCGTTTTTTTGCAAAATATCAAAGCGTTTTTTAATGCCTTTGAAATTCAATAAATTATTTCTAATTTCTTCTAAATCCAATTCATCTAAAGCGCTTAAAATCGCCAAACTCGCATTCGTAGCGTTATGTTCGCCTAACCCCCACACCAAAAAAGCCCCCAAATCTTTCAATTCAAATGAAGTGTGAGGCTCGCCGTCTTTTAAAATGTATTGGATATTGCGAATGTCTTTTTTTTCTAAAACAATAGCGTCTTTAGAATAGTTTTTTAAAAAAGGATCTTCTTTATAGATCACTCTTTTTTGAGCATGGTCTAAAAAATATTCATAAGCGAAGAAAAAACGCTCTAAATCGTGGTTATAATGCTCTAAATGTTCTGGCTCTGTGTTAGGCACAATCGCAGCATAAGGGTTAGAAAATAAAAAACTCGAATCGCTCTCATCGGCTTCAAAAACCAAGCTATCATTCGCGCTCTCTCGCACATTGGAATCAAACTCTTTAGAATGCGCCCCAATAATCGCTCCAAAAAAGGGGAAAATCGCGCTTAACATGGCGGTGATACTGCTTTTTCCATGGGCCCCGCACACGCTAAAAACGCGCTTGTCTTTAAGGATAGAATATAAAGCGTCTTTACGAGATAAAATAGGGATTTTTAATTCCTTAGCCCTTTGTATTTCTGTGTTGTCTTCTTTAATAATGGCTGAATGGATGATGGCATCTTGATTTTTAATCGCTTTTGGATCATGCGGGATATTGATTTCTATGCCTAAAGCTTTCAAATACTTAACGCTGGGGCTTATGGCAATATCAGAGCCGCTGATTGTAGCCCCTTGCGCTTTAAGGTATTTGGCTAAGCCTGAAATGCCAATCCCCCCTATACCGATAAAATGAATCTTGCAATCTTGCAGGTTTTTGAGTAAAACTTTTGGGGTTTCAAGCATGATTTTCTCGATAAGTTTCTATGATTTCTAAAGGCTTTTCTAAAAGGGGGGTGTCATAGACAAGGGCTAAACGCACGCAATCAACGCCGATATGATTACGCCCCAAATACAAAGCCGGTAAAGTGATAATGCCTTCGTTTTGATAAAGCGTTTTGGCAAAATTTTCGCCGTTTTGAACGGGCAGATACACATAAAAACTATAAGGGTAAATGAGCGTGTCTTTAAAGATTTTTCGCGCCAGTTTCAAATTATTCGCATAAATATTGCGGAAAAATTCTGCATGCGCATCATCTAGCCAAGCCATTTCACTAGCTTTTTGAATCGCATTAGCGCTCGTATAGCCTAAATAGGTGCGAAACGCTTTGTATTTTTCTAAAATGCTGCTATCCCCAGCGATAAAACCACTCCTTAGCCCTGGAGCGCTGGAGCGTTTGGAGAGCGAATGGATAACCAAAACATTTTTAAACGCTTCATTACCAATAAGCATGCAAGCTTCTAAAAGTGAAGGGGGAGGCGTGTTTTCATAAATTTCACTATAGCATTCATCATTGATTAAAATAAAATCATGTTTTAAAGCGAGTTTGACCCAACTAATCAGCTCTTCTAAAGAAAGGGTTCTTCCGGTGGGGTTGTTGGGGGAATTTAAGATCACTAAATCCACTTCTTGCAACTCTTTTTCATTCAAGCTTGGCGTGAAGTCGTTTTCTTTAGTTAAGGGCATTAAAAGGCTTTTGGCTCTAGAAAATTGGGCTGATCCTTCATAGATTTGATAAAAGGGGTTAGGGTAGGCGATAGTGGGGTTTGGATAGTCAAATAAAACAAAACTAGGGAAATTGAATAACACTTCCCTAGATCCTAGCGTGGAGATGAGTTCGTTTTCTTTCAATTCTATCTTAAAACGGCGTTTAAAAAAACCCCTTTGAGCCGCTCTCAAACTCTCTTCAAACGCGCTTTTAGGGTAGATATTGAGCGAATGGGTGTGGCTTTTAAGAGCGTCTTGAATGAATTTAGGCGTTTCAAATCGCGGCTCGCCGATGCCTAGATCTAGCCCCTTTTTTTTAGGGGTAATCTCTTTAAACAAGGCTCTTAATCGTTCAAAAGGATAAGGCTCAAAGGTCATAGGGCTACTTTAATTTAAAATGGAATAGTTGATCTTACCTAAAATTTAAGCGTTTATCATTGAAAGCGCTAAAAAAGAGCGAAAGAGAGCATAAAAGAAAGGGCATAAAAGAGTATAATAGCGCATAAGAATTTAACTGATGAAGAGGTTTGATGCTAGAAAATAGAGTTAAGACCAAGCAAATTTTTATCGGTGGCGTCGCCATAGGGGGTGATGCTCCTATTAGTACGCAAAGCATGACCTTTAGTAAAACCGCTGATATTGAAAGCACTAAGAATCAAATTGACAGACTCAAACTCGCCGGGGCTGATTTAGTGAGGGTGGCGGTGAGTAATGAAAAGGACGCCCTAGCCTTAAAAGAATTGAAAAAAGTGTCCCCTTTGCCTTTAATCGCTGATATTCATTTCCATTATAAATTCGCTCTCATTGCCGCTCAAAGCGTGGATGCGATCAGGATTAACCCCGGAAACATCGGCTCTAAAGACAAAATCAAAGCAGTAGTTGATGCTTGCAAAGAAAAAAACATCCCTATAAGAATTGGCGTGAATGCCGGGAGTTTAGAAAAGCAGTTTGATCAAAAATACGGACCCACCCCAAAAGGCATGGTAGAAAGCGCTTTGTATAACGCCAAACTTTTAGAAGATTTGGATTTTACTGATTTTAAGATTTCTTTAAAAGCGAGCGATGTGATGCGCACCATAGAAGCTTATAGGATGCTACGCCCTCTTGTGATCTATCCTTTCCATTTGGGGGTTACGGAGGCGGGGAATCTTTTTAGCTCCAGTATCAAATCCGCCATGGCTTTAGGGGGGCTTTTAATGGAGGGCATTGGGGATACAATGCGCATATCCATCACAGGGGAATTAGAAAATGAAATCAAAGTGGCTAGAGCGATTTTACGCCATAGCGGGCGGTTGAAAGAAGGGATTAATTTGATTTCTTGCCCCACTTGCGGGCGCATTGAAGCCAATTTAGTGGATATGGCGAGCAAGGTAGAAAAACGCCTAAGCCACATTAAAACCCCTTTAGACATTAGCGTGATGGGTTGCGTGGTGAATGCTTTAGGTGAAGCCAAGCATGCAGACATGGCGATCGCTTTTGGGAATCGCAGCGGTTTGATCATCAAAGAGGGTAAAGTCATCCACAAACTGGCTGAAAAGGATTTGTTTGAAACTTTTGTGGTAGAAGTGGAAAATTTAGCTAAAGAAAGAGAAAAAAGTTTAAAGGATTAGGCATGATCAATAAGTTTAAAAATTTTGTGAGCAACTACCAGCAATCTAATAGCTATAAAGAGCCTTTAGGTTTTGGCATTGCTAGGGTGGATATTGCCCCTATTTCCAAAAAGATTTTATGCGCCACTTACCCCGTTTTAAATTGGAAAGAGGAAAATCTAGGCTCTTATGCGGTGTTTTGCAATTCGCTTTCTAAAGACAAAATCCTAAAAGAGAGCGCGAGCGAGCGCGTCATTGAGATTGATGAAAGTTTTGTGTTAAAAGCGCTAGATTTTTACACGCCCTTTTTGAATGAAGCCTATTCTAATAAAATGACTCATAAAAACATCCAAGTGGTTTTAGAGCTTTTAAAAGCTTTAGAAGAAAATCGTTTGAAAAATAGCGATGGGGAGTCTCTTTATCGCTTGGTGATCTTGTATGAAGACAAGCCTTGCGAGAGCGTGGAGAGCGCATATATGAAACTTTTAGCGCTCTCTTTAGGTAAAGCCCCTTTAAGGAGTTTGAATTTAGAGGGCATTTTTAACCAGCTTTCTAATGCGGCTTGGAGCGGCAACAAGCCTTATGAATTAGAATGGCTCAGAATAAACGAAGTGGCTTTAAAGATGCGAGGCCATTTCCCTAGCATTGATTTTATAGATAAATTCCCGCGCTATTTGATGCAATTAATCCCTGAGTTTGACAATATCCGCTTATTGGATAGCTCAAAAACGCGCTTTGGGGCGTATTTAGGGACCGGAGGTTATACCCAAATGCCCGGGGCTAGTTACGTGAATTTTAACGCAGGGGCTATGGGAGTGTGCATGAATGAGGGGCGTATTTCTTCATCAGTGGTGGTTGGAGAAGGCACTGATATTGGTGGGGGAGCGAGCGTGTTAGGCGTTTTAAGCGGAGGGAATAACAACCCCATTAGCATCGGGAAAAATTGTTTGTTAGGGGCTAATAGCGTTACCGGGATTAGTTTAGGCGATGGCTGTATTGTGGATGCAGGTGTTACGATACTAGCCGGGAGCGTGATAGAAATTGAAGAAAATGAGTTTAAAAAACTTTTAGAAGTGAATAGCGCTTTAGAAAAACATGCCAACAACCTTTACAAAGGCAAGGAGCTTTCCGGAAAAAATGGCGTGCATTTTCGTTCCAATAGCCAGAATGGTAAGCTGATTGCTTTTAGGAGCGTGAAAAAAATTGAGTTGAATCAAAACCTGCATTAAGGATTAAAAGAATGCTCAAACAAAGTTTGTTATTGCTTGTTTTTTTAATCTTACAGATTAGTGGCGCTGAAGAAAACAATCAAGCCCCAAAAAACACGCCCCCTGAATTAAACCCCGCTAACGCAAAGGGCGCACCAAACCCTAACACCCAGATCACCCCTAAAAACGATAACTCCAATCTGTTAGACAAATTAGGTTCGCCTGAAAACGCTCAAACCGAGCTTTCTGCCGGTATTGATTTGGCTAAAAAGGGCGATTATCAAGGAGCTTTTAAGCTTTTTTCCCAATCGTGCGATAACGGCAATGCGGCCGGGTGTTTTGCGGTAGGGGCGATGTATGCTAATGGGGTAGGGATCCAAACGAACAGACTAAAAGCCGCTCGCTATTATGAAATGGGTTGCAGTGGGGGCGATGCGACCGCTTGCGCGAACTTGGCTCAAATGTATGAAAACAAGAAAAATGCGGATACGAACGATAAAGAAAACGCTTTGCAGTTGTATGCGGTGGCTTGTCAAGGGGGGGATATGATCGCATGCAATAATTTAGGGTGGATGTTTGCTAACGGGAGTGGGGTCCCAAAAGATTATTACAAAGCGATGGGTTATTATAAATTTTCATGCGATAATGGGAATGATATGGGGTGTTATAATCTGGGCTTGATGTCTAATGTGAATAATATTTATGGCATTGATAAAGCCAAGCTCAGTCAAGTGGATTTGAATTATTTGGCATGTAACGCTGGGGATATGATGGGGTGTGCGAATTTAGGCTGGATTTATGCGAATGGGGATTTAGGGGCTCCTTTGAATAACCACTACGCGGCGAAATATTTTCAAATGGCATGCGATGGGGGGATTTTGGGGAGTTGTAACAATTTAGGCGTGCTGTATCAAAAGGGCTTAGGCGTGCCTCAAGACGATCAGAGGGCTTTGGATTTATTCTCGTATGCGTGCGATAATGGTTTTGAGTCAAGCTGTCGTAATTACGGGAATTTCAAAGAGCATTTATTGCGCGTGAATCCTAATTACGGGCGCTTGTTCATGCCGTATCATTCTTATGAGATACCCTAGTAATAGCCATTTCTTAATAAATTCAGCCACAAATTGCGGTTTTTTCAAAAGTTTAAGCTCTTTTTTTTTTTTTTTTTTTTTTGATTTAATACTCGGTGTGATTTTGATTTTATTTAAAAAGAAGAGCTATGAAAGCAACACAAAGCACCATTAACGACTTTTTTGCCCTAACAGGCACGATCTTTTCTATCCCTGTATACCAGAGGAACTACACTTGGGAAGAAGAAAATTGTGAAAAATTACTGCAAGATATTGTCAGTATTTCTCAAAATAAGAAAACGCATTTTATGGGTTCTATCACTTATGTTTTGCATTTGATTGATGATGAAAAGAGCTTAAGACAACTGCAAGAATTTGTCATCATTGACGGGCAGCAAAGGATTACCACCATCATGCTTTTGCTCAAAGCCATAGAAACAAAGATACCAAATGAAGGGATAAAAAAAGAGATTGATAATCTACTCAATCTTTCGGGACAAAGGCTGCGTCTCAAGCCCATCAAAAGCGACAAAGAAGCCTTTGATTTAGTCATGCAAAATCGATCGCATGAGATACAAGGCGTATCATACATCAGGAATAATTATAAATTTTTCACCAAAGAGCTTGACGATTATATCAGCAAAGGGTATCGCATAGAAGAGATTTATGGGGCGTTTTTGCGGCTTAAAATCGTAGCCATAGGCTTAGAGTTGGGCGAAGACGATCCGCAAGTGGTGTTTGAAAGCATCAACGCTACAGGCGTGCAATTAAAAGGGCTGGATCTCATCCGCAACTATCTGATGATGGGAGAAAATTCCAAAAACCAGAAACATCTCTATGATACTTATTGGGTTCCTTTAGAAAATTGGCTTGGTGAAAAGGATTTGAATGATTTTATCAAAACCTATCTGAGAATCTATTTTGAAGATAAAGTAAAAGAGGGAGAGCGCGAAGTGTATTACACGCTAAAAGACCACCACAGAAAACATTTCCCTAACGATATACAAGGTCTTATGAGCGATATGCGTGAGTATGGCAGAATCTATCAAATCTTTTTAGACAGAGATCATTATTTTTTAGATCGTGGAGATCCGCAGCAGTTAGCGAATTTACGCCTGCGCATTAAAGATCTCGTAAAAATCAAATTTGGTGTGGCAAAGCCCTTTGTTTTGCGTTGCGCCAGAGATTTTGAAGAAGGCAAGCTGGATTATGAAAATTTCTACGAAATTTTGCAAATCCTTATCAGCTACTTCGTGCGCCGAAGCGTGTGCGGAGATTCTAATGCGCTTAACAAATTTCTTTATCCTTTATACAGACAGCTAGGGGAAAATGTTTCAGCCGATGCATTGAAGCGGTATTTGGGCAAGAGCGTTGGTCAAACGGTGTTCCCTAATGATGATAGAATTAGAGTGGCGTTTCTTGTGCGTAACGCTTATGCAGCAAATCAAGTGTGCAAATTCATCCTGCTTGAGATTGAAAAATTAAGTAACGCCGAACCGCCAAAAGAAGAGAATTTAGAAGTGGAGCATTTCTACCCCAAAACCCCCACACAAGAATGGCGCGATAGGGTGGGGGACTATTTCACTTTTGAGCAAGACTACCTCAATAATTTTGGGAATCTGACCTTATCAGGGCAAAATCAAAAGCTTGGCAACAAATCTTACGAGGCAAAAATAGATCTTATGGAACAATACAGCTCCTTGCATTTAAACGACTATTTCATCAACAACACCCATTCTTGGGGGATAGAGGAAGTGAAGGCTAGGAGCGAATATTTAGCGGATCAATTCTGTCAAGTGGAATTGTTTAAAGATCTGCCCAAAGAATACCGCACCAGAGAGATCAGTAAAACCCTTGATGATGACTTAACTTCCCATAATCTTCAAAGCGTTAAGCTCCCCAATGGCCAAAGGTGCATGGCAAGAAACGCTAAGGAATTAGCTAGCGTTGTCATAGACTACTTGCTGGAAAATGCCAGGGAAGCCTTTGAAAGCTACACAGACGATGAGTCTCAAAAATACATTTATTGGAGTAGAGCAAAAGCTGAAGCAAGGGATAGAGATGGCACTTTGGTTGTGCCTTTTGAAAAATACGGATTCTACTTTGTAAGCAATGCGAGTTATCAAACTACGGGCAGTAATCTTAGAGATCTTATCTTAGGCTGTGATCTCAATCCTAGAGATTTTATTGTAATAAACAAGCCCCCCAAAGAAATGGGGGGTTAAAAAACTTTAAAATCACTTGCCAAAAGCTTGGTGCAAATGCGTGGTGAGAGAATTAAGATACTGCTCTACTTGGGGGTTTTTCGTTACATCGTTGCAAATAAAAGTGGGCAGCGCTGAAAGCCCTAAAAACTGGAACGCTTTATGCAAATGCAAATACACAACATCCACACCCACCCCTTCAAAAAATTCATTAGGATCACTAAAGGCTTCAATGGGAGCGTTCCAAGTCAAGCTCAACATGTATTTTTTGCCTTGCATCAAGCCTCCTTTCCCGTAGTTTTTAGTGGGGTTTTGCGAGCTTCTGCCATCGTTAGCCCAAAGCTTCCCATACCCTGCGCTAAAGACTTCATCAATGTATTTTTTCACAATCCAAGGCTCTCCCATCCACCAGCCAGGCATTTGCCAAATCGTCGCATCAGCGCTAAAGATTTTCTCCACTTCTTGACTATGATCATAGCCCTTATCCACGATTGTAGTATCCACTTCTAGCCCCAAAGATTCTAGAGTCTTTTTTGCATGGTTGGTCAAGGTTTCATTGAGTTTCCCCCCAGAGCTCCCGAACGCTTTGGCCCCGTTAATGATGAGTACTTTTTTCATTTTGTTCCTTTTTTTGAAATTAAATTATGGCTTGCGATTATACCTCAAAAAGGGTATTTTTAAGAAGCGATTAAATTGCGATTGTATTGTTTTTATTATGTTAAGATAATGAAAATTTCTATTTAAGGAATGGCGATGTTCTACGATGAAAAAAAGACTTATCAAAAGATTGAAGAACGCCTTGATATAATTCGTTCGTTTAACGCTCATAACGAGCATAAGAATTTGCAAGACGAGTTTAAAGGGGCGGGCATTTCTAGGCGTGATTTATTGAAGTGGGCGGGCATGATGAGCGCAGCGTTAGCCTTGCCGGCTAGTTTTGCTCCCTTGACTTTGAAAGCGGTGGAAGTGGCTAACAGATTGCCCGTGATCTGGTTGCACATGGCAGAATGCACCGGCTGTAGCGAAAGCTTGTTAAGGAGTGCAGACCCCACCATTGATAGCATTATCTTTGATTACATCAACCTAGAATACCATGAGACCATCATGGTAGCGAGCGGTTTTCAGGCTGAAAAAAGCTTGCATGACGCCATAGAAAAGCATAAAAACAATTACATTTTAATGGTAGAAGGCGGTATCCCCCAAGGCACAGAATACTTCCTCACTCAAGGTCCAAACGCTGAAACGGGGGCTGAAGAGTGCAGGAAGGCCGCTCAATACGCAGCCGCTATTTTTGCCATAGGCACATGCTCCAGTTTTGGGGGCGTTCAAGCGGCTTACCCTAACCCCTCTAACGCGCAACCCTTACACAAAATCATTGACAAACCCGTGATCAATGTTCCCGGTTGCCCGCCTAGTGAAAAAAATATCGTGGGCAATGTGCTTTATTACTTGATGTTTGGGGCTCTCCCTAAATTGGATGCGTATAACCGCCCCTCTTGGGCTTATGGGAACAGGATCCATGATTTGTGCGAAAGGAGAGGGCATTTTGATGCGGGCGAATTTGTGGAGCATTTTGGCGATGAAAACGCTAAAAGGGGCTTTTGCTTGTATAAAATGGGCTGTAAAGGGCCTTACACTTTCAACAATTGCTCCAAACTCCGCTTCAATTCACACACTTCTTGGCCCATAGGTGCAGGGCATGGGTGCATAGGGTGTTCTGAGCCTAATTTTTGGGATACGATGAGTCCTTTTGAAGAGCCTTTGGCGAATCGCTCCATTAAAACCGCTTTTGATGGCTTGGGGGCTGATAAAGTGGCCGATAAAGTCGGCACGACTTTGCTCAGCGCAACCGCTATTGGCATTGTTGCGCATGCGCTCCTTTCTAAAGCGATCAAAAACAAAGAGTAAGGGATTAACATGTCAAAAAAAATCGTAGTCGATCCTATCACCAGGATTGAGGGGCATTTAAGGATTGAAGTGATCGTAGATGATGATAATGTGATCACTGATGCGTTTTCTTCTTCTACGCTTTTTAGGGGGTTAGAGACGATCATTAAGGGCAGAGACCCACGAGATGCAGGCTTTATCGCTCAAAGGATTTGTGGGGTATGCACTTATTCGCATTATAAGGCCGGTATCACGGCGGTAGAAAACGCTCTAGGCATCACCCCCCCATTAAACGCGCAATTGGTGCGATCTTTGATGAACATGGCGTTGCTTTTTCATGACCATGTGGTGCATTTTTATACTTTGCATGGGCTTGATTGGTGCGATATTATGAGCGCTTTAAAAGCCGATCCCATTCAAGCGGCAAAACTTTCTTTCAAATACAGCCCTTATCCCATTAATACCGGTGCCGGTGAATTAAAAGCGGTTCAAAAACGCTTGAGCGATTTCGCTAAAAGCGGATCTTTAGGACCTTTCAGTAACGGCTACTATGGGCATAAAACCTATCGTTTGAGTCCGGAGCAAAATTTAATCGTCTTAAGCCACTATCTCAAGCTTTTAGAAATCCAAAGGGAAGCGGCGAAAATGACCGCTATTTTTGGGGCCAAACAGCCTCACCCACAAAGCCTAACGGTGGGGGGTGTTACGAGTGTTATGGATATATTGGATCCGACGAGATTGGCGGAATGGAAGAGCAAGTTTGAAGTGGTGGCCAATTTTATCAACCATGCCTACTACCCTGATTTGGTGATGGCAGGCGAAATGTTCGCTAACGAGCAATCCGTTATTAAAGGCTGCGGCTTAAGGAATTTTATCGCTTATGAAGAAGTGTTGCTTGGGAGGGATAAATACCTTTTGAGTAGCGGAGTAGTGCTTGATGGGGATATTTCTAAACTGCACCCCATTGATGAGAGTTTGATTAAAGAAGAGGTTACGCATTCTTGGTATCAATATGAAGACACTAAAGAAGTGCAACTCCACCCTTATGACGGGCAAACTAACCCGCATTATACTGGTTTAAAAGACGGCGAGAGCGTGGGGATTGAAAATAAAATAATCCCTGCTAAAGTGCTTGACACTAAAAATAAATATTCTTGGATAAAATCGCCCAGATACGATAGTAAGCCTATGGAAGTAGGCCCTTTAAGTTCCGTAGTGGTAGGTTTAGCGGCGAAAAACCCCTATGTTACTGAAGTGGCTACGAAGTTTTTAAAAGACACTAAACTGCCTTTAGAGGCGTTGTTTTCAACGCTTGGGCGAACGGCTGCAAGGTGTATTGAAGCTAAAACGATTGCTGATAATGGCCTTTTGGCGTTTGATGCACTAGTGGAAAATCTAAAAAGCGATCAAAGCACTTGCACTCCTTATCATATTGATAAAAATCAAGAATATAAAGGGCGTTACATTGGTCAAGTGCCAAGGGGCATGCTAAGCCATTGGGTGCGTATTAAAAACGGCGTGGTGGAAAATTATCAAGCGGTGGTGCCTTCTACTTGGAATGCGGGGCCTAGAGATTCTCAAAATCAAAGGGGGGCTTATGAAATGAGCTTGATTGGCACTAAAATCGCTGATTTAACCCAGCCTTTAGAAATCATTAGGACTATCCATTCTTTTGACCCATGCATCGCATGCTCAGTGCATGTGATGGATTTTAAAGGGCAGTCTTTAAACGAGTTTAAAGTAGAGCCTAATTTCGCTAAATTCTAAAAAGGGTTACGCATGGATAAAATGAATAAGGTCGTTTTGCACAAAGAGTATTCCGGTTTTGTGCGCTTTTTCCATTGGGTTAGGGCTTTGAGTATTTTTACTTTAATCGCTACAGGGTTTTACATCGCTTACCCTTTTTTGCAGCCTAATTCCAGCTTTTATAAAGGGGTGTATCTTTTACAAGCTTATGTGCGTTCTTTTCATGTCATGTTTGGGTTTTTACTCATTAGCGCATTAATCTTTAGAACCTATCTTTTTTTCACTAAAGAAAGTTTGATGGAGCGCAGGAGTTTTGGCCAACTTTTAAGCCCAAAAGCTTGGATAGATCAGATGAAAGCGTATTTTCTTATCAGTGCCAAACCCCACACTAAAGGATTGTATAACCCTATCCAACTCGTGGCTTATTTCACTTTGGTTGTTTTGATCGTATTGATGAGTTTGAGCGGGGTGGTGCTGTATTATAATGTCTATCATGCGGGGCTTGGGGCGTTTTTAGCAAGCGCTTTTAAGTGGTTTGAAGCGCTTTGTGGGGGGTTAGCGAACGTTCGTTTCATCCACCACTTAGCGACTTGGGGGATTATTTTGTTTGTCCCTGTGCATGTTTATATGGTGTTTTTCCATTCTATCCGGTATGAAAGTTCGGGGGCGGATTCTATGATTAATGGCTATGGTTATACCAAAGAATGAGTCAAAAAATCCTAATTTTAGGCATTGGCAATATCCTTTTTGGCGATGAAGGGATTGGGGTGCATCTAGCCCACTACCTTAAAAAGAATTTTTCTTTTTTCCCTAGCGTGGATATTGTGGATGGGGGGACTATGGCTCAGCAACTCATTCCTTTGATCACTTCGTATGAAAAGGTTTTGATTTTAGATTGCGTGAGCGCTAAAGGCGTTGAAATTGGATCAGTCTATGCTTTTGATTTTAAGGACGCTCCTAAAGAAATCACATGGGCTGGGAGTGCGCATGAAGTGGAAATGCTGCACACTTTAAGGCTCACGGAGTTTTTAGGGGATTTGCCTAGAACTTTTATCGTGGGGCTTGTGCCTTTTGTGATAGGGAGCGAGACCACTTTCAAACTTTCAAGCGAAATGTTAAACGCTTTAGAAACAGCCTTAAAAGCCATAGAAACCCAACTCAACGCATGGGGAGTTCAAATGCAACGCACCGATCATATCGCCCTAGATTGTATCGCTGAACTCTCTTATAAGGGTTTTTGAATTGGCGTTTGTTTTTCTTTTTAAATGCGTTAATGAAAAAACAAGCCTAAATTTTACGCCCCTTTTAGAGCAAATGGCATGCAATTTGCAAGTGCGTTTTTATAGCGTTTATAAGGATAATACCACTTCTTTCTACCTCCAAGCGAGCGCTGAGATCACTTTAGAATTCGCGCAAAAACTCAGCGAAATTCTGCCCTTTTCTTTAGATTTTAGCTTTTTGTCTTTAAAGGAAATCACAGAGCCTTTAGATGAAAATTTTTTCCAAACAACAAGCCTTTCAAAGCCCCTTTTTATGAACGCTAAAGAGCATCAAGATTTTTTAGACAAAAATGCATCTTTGTATGCCAATGCGTTAGGTTTTGTCAAAAACACCGCTTTTAAGGGGGCTATAATCCATAGCCCTAAAGAGCTTATAGATTGCTTAACCCAATTAAAAGACATGCTCAAAACACAGGATTTTATCCCTGTTCACACTTCTAGGGGGGCATTATCCCTTTCTTTAAAAAAGCTCTCTATAAGCGTTATTTTTAGCGATCTTTCTAGCGTTTTGAGTTGCACTAAATTGTCTTTAGAGGACGCTAAATATTTAGCCAGTTTGGAAAAACCCTCTATCAAAGCCTCTTTAAAAAGCGTGTTTAAGGACACTTTTAAAAACGATGAAATCATAGTCCAACTACCCTATGACCCCATATTGAATTTATTGTGCCATATTTTACAAGATGAGGGGATAGAATTTGTTTTTATGCATGAAAGCCATTCTTGTGAAGCACTTTTGCATTATGAAGCGCTTTTTAAAACCCCTAAGCGTTTGATCACACCCGCTAAAAATTTCGTGTTAGAAAACAATCTTTCTGCCATTGCTTTTAAAGATGAATTAGAGTTTTTAAGCACAACCCGAAATTCTATCGTTTTATATTTTAGTTTCAAGCGCCCTACAAGGTTGTTATTGCATGCTAATGGTTCTTTAAAAACGCTTTTAAGCGTCAGTTTTGATTTTAACAAAATGTTTAACGCGCTCAAACAAGATGAAAAAGCCTCTAGAATGCTACAAAACTACGCCACTAAATTCCCTAATTTTTACGCGCGTATTTTAGAGCTTTCTAAATACCAACTAGGGGGCACGAATTTATTGGATTTTTTTCGCATTTTAGGGTTTGTTTTGGGTTATAGCGAGGATTTTTGCACGCAGAGCGTTATTCCTTTGGCTAAAGAATGCTTACGCCCTAAAGGCCCTAGAATTGATTATAAAATCCTTAAAAACGATTCTTTGAAAATGGCTTTAAACTTTTCAAAGATCATGCACAGCGCGATGAGTTTCAGGCTCGCAGGCGTGGAAAATGAAATTTTGAGTTTGGGGATTTTGGATTCTTTAGCGGAGTTTTTAGGGAATTTCATTTGGGATAACGCTCAAAATTTTAGCGTCCAAGAAGTAACGATCGCTGGGGATTTCTTTGGCGAAAAAGTGTTTTTGGATTTGTTTGTGCGGTATTTCCCTAAAACCCTTGCTCTTAAAGCACATGCGTTTTTGGATTATGAATAAGGGCTTAAAAGCGGATGTGCATCATCAACCCGCCGTCCATGTATTGGGTTTTTTTGCTTTTAGTCCTTTCAAAATAAGGCCCAAAAGACAGGGCTTTATTGAAATTCACAATCGGCATGCTCACCCCTTCAGCGATATTGTTTTTAGCGAGTTGTTTGTAAAACTTTTTATCGCTTTTTTTATGGCTTTTAAGGTTGGGGCTTTTTTCCAAATCCACGCCTTCTAAGCCGCTATTTTTAGTGAAATCATAAAGCTTTTTGTCGTTTTTGGCCTCGGTTTCTGAGCCATGGTTTTTATGGAGTTTGTAAAACTTTTTGTCGCTTTTTTTATGGCTTTTAGTTTCAGTTTCTAAATCCGCTGCGAACGCACTACTATACGCCACAAACGATACAAGAAATAAATTTCTAACTATACGCATAAGAATATCTCCTCTTAATATAGTCTTTTTCTATCACACCACCCTAGCATGTTAGAAATAACCATTAGAAAATATAAGGGCGTTAATATGAAAACGCCAACACGCTTATTGTTTAGCGCAAGCTGTTTTAAGCTAATCAATAAAAAACGTAAGGGAAGTATCCAGGCGCTCCATACCCATAAGGCCCATAAGGCATAAGGCCAGACCCATAAGGCATGAAACCATAGGGCATGTAATAATAAGGCATGTAATAGCCTCCATACATCCCGTTTTGCATGGGCGAATTGAGATTATCCACTGAATTGTAAAAGCCGTTCAAAGACCCATAAGCGTTATAATTAGTGAAACGATTGATTAAAGGCGTGGTGCGCGCATCAATAGTGGCGTTTTCTTGCTGGATGGCGTTTTCTTCTCTGGCGACTTCTTGGGCTTTGGTTTCTTTGGGATCTTTAACTAGCACTTCTTCTATGGGCACATTCGCCCCACAAGCGCTTAACAGATAGGCTAAAAAGCCAGCGTTTAAAAAAAGAATGATTTTAGAGAGGTGAGCGGATTGGTTGGGTAAAAAAGTTTTATTGTTTTGATGCATGAGATTTCCTAATTTAAAAATAACTAAAGATTAACATGTTTTTAATTTAATATTCATTAAGCGGTGGTTTTGTGGCTATTTCATTTTAATTTTGTTTTTCATTAAAACCCAATAACTAAAATCTTAATTTTTATGATAAACTACCTAATCATAATATCAAATCTTAAACCAAAGAAAAACCATGAAAAAAACCCTTTTACTCTTTCTGTCTTTCTCGTTCTGGCTCCACGCTGAAAGGAATGGATTTTATTTAGGTTTAAATTTTGCAGAAGGAAGCTACATTCAAGGACAAGGTAGCATCGGCGAAAAAGCTTCAGCAGAAAACGCCTTAAATCAAGCGATCAATAATGCAAAAAATTCATTATTCCCCGAACAAAACACAAAAGCCATAAGAAATGCGCAAAACGCTTTAAACAAAGTGAAAGATTCAAAAAAAATCGCTAACCGATTCGCAGGAAATGGTGGATCGGGCGGTCTTTTTAACGAACTCAGCTTTGGGTATAAATATTTTTTGGGTAAAAAAAGGATTATAGGGTTTAGGCACTCTCTTTTTTTCGGTTACCAACTTGGTGGCGTTGGTTCTGTTCCTGGTAGCGGTTTAATAGCTTTTTTACCCTATGGTTTCAATACGGATTTACTTATTAATTGGACTAACGATAAGCGAGCGTCCCAAAAATATGTTGAACGAAGGGTAAAAGGGCTTTCTATATTTTACAAAGATATGACCGGCAGAACGCTAGACGCTAATACATTAAAAAAAGCATCAAGGCACGTATTTAGAAAATCTTCAGGGCTTGTGATTGGCATGGAACTAGGGGCTAGCACTTGGTTTGCAAGTAACAATCTCACCCCTTTCAATCAAGTCAAAAGCCACACGATTTTTCAGTTACAAGGAAAATTTGGCGTTCGTTGGAATAATGATGAATACGATATTGATCGCTATGGCGATGAAATCTATCTTGGAGGTTCTAGTGTTGAATTAGGGGTTAAAGTGCCAGCCTTTAAAGTCAATTACTATAGCGATAATTATGGGGATAAATTGGATTATAAAAGAGTGGTGAGCGTTTATCTTAACTATACATATAACTTTAAAAACAAACATTAAAACATGCTTTTTATCGCTTTTGATTGTTTTGTAAAAACGCTCAAAGGCGTTTTTTAAACAAAAATATAAAACAGCTTGATCTTAATCAAGCGACAAACTCTTAAAAAACGCTCTTTTTGGGTTAGAGGTTTTAGTTGGGGGTTGTAGGGGTAATTATTTCAAAATCCCCTGTTCTCTTAAGAAATTTATTATAAAAACAAAGTTTTAAAAATCTCATTCTTTAAAAGATTATTTTTTACAGCATGGCTTGAAACTCTTCAAAGCCTTTTTTCCTCAATTGGCATGCTAGGCATTCATCGCAGCCATAGCCATAAGCATGCAAAATCTTTCGCTCTCCTTGATAGCAGGTGTGCGTTTCTTTGATGATTAGATCCAAAGCCCCTAAATCTTTAGCCATTTGAAATTCTTGCGCTTTATTCAAAAACATTAAAGGCGTCAGGATTTTAATCGCTGTGTTTGATCCTAAATTTAGGGCATGTTCGATGCTTTTAATAAAATCTTCTTTACAATCCGGATAGCCGCTAAAATCCGCTTGCGAAACCCCTAAAGCGATGTTGCTAGCCCCTATTTTTTGCGCGTAAGAATGCAAAAGGGTGATAAAAATAGCGTTACGATTAGGCACAAAGGAGTTGGGTAAATCTTTATTTTGCGCATGCGAATGCCCTATTAAATCGTTAGAGTTTTTAAAAAGCGCGGAGTGGGTGATATTTTCTAAAAAATCTAATGGGATGATTTCATAAGGGAGTTGTAAAAGAGAAGCGATTTTTTGAGCGCATTCCAATTCCACAGAGTGTTTTTGTGCGTAATCAAACCCCACTAAACAGACTTTTTTAAAACGCTTTTTCGCCCATACAGCCAAAGTGGTGCTGTCTTGCCCGCCGCTAAAACCGATCACGCAAATTTCTTGTTCCATCAAAATTCCTTAAAAATTCTAAAAAGATTATAATAACACAAAGAAGTTTTAAGAGTAAAAAGCGTGTTTGAGTTGGAAGAAGGATTAAAAGAATTGTTTGACATTTATGAAAAATCTCCTTATGAGCTTTACTTGGTAGGGGGGTGCGTGCGCGATCATTTAATGGGCATTACCCCAAAAGATTACGATTTAACCTCAAACGCTTTAGTCAATGAAAGTAAAGAGCTTCTTTTAAAGCACGATTTTAGGGTTCTAGAAACCGGTATCAAACATGGCACGATCACGGCTCTTAAAAACCATCAAAGCTATGAAATCACAACCTTTAGAATGGAAAAAGGGCATATCAAGCACCGAAAGCCTAAAGAATTGGTTTTTAGTGCTCATTTAACAGACGATTTAAAGCGGCGCGATTTTAGCATGAATGCGATCGCTTATAGCCCTACAAAAGGGCTGATTGATCCTTTTAAAGGGCAGAATGCGATTGAAAATCAAACGATTGAATGCGTGGGGGAAGCGCGATTAAGGTTTTTTGAAGACGCTTTAAGGATTTTAAGATCGTTGCGATTTAGCGCGACTTTAGGCTTTAAGATAGCGCCAAGCACTAAAGAAGCGGTTTTTGCGTGTAAGGATTTGTTAAAACACCTTTCTAAAGAACGCTTACAAAGCGAGTTGAATAAGCTTCTTATGGGGAAAAACGTCTATGAAGTGGCTAAAGAATATCAAGAAATTTTAGAGTTGGTTACTCAAGAAAAAATAGAAAATTTAGGGTTTTTAAAAAACGCGCCTTTCAATCTGGAATTAAGATTGTTAGGGTTTTTTAAGCATCAAAAAAGTTTAGAAAATTTACGCTACCCTAAAAAAACTTGTGTTTTATTTTCCAAAGCTAAAGAATGCCATAAAGCTTTTTTTAATATTCATAGCAAAACAGGATTGAAGTTTTTATTGAAAAACTACGATTTAGAGCCTTTTAATTTGGCTTTAGATTTTTATGCACTAGAAAACCCCAAACGCGCTTTAAAAATCAAAAGCTTGTTAAAAGAAATCTTTGATTCTAACGAGCCTTTTAAAAAAGAACACCTAGCCCTTAAGGGCGGCGCGCTTCAAAGCTTGGGTTATCAGCACCAAAAAATCGGCGAAATTTTAAACGCATGCTTAAATTTAGTCATTGAAAATCCCAAAAACAACGCTTTAGAATGGCTGATTGAATGGGTTAAAGATCATTATTTACCTAATGATGCTATAAATCTTTCGCCAATAGGCAGAAAAAATTAAAAACAGAGAAAACATGATAAGATGAATGCGATTCAATGGCCTAAGAAATGGGTTCCAGGAGAGACTGATAATTTTGTGTCCAATGAAGTCATTGTCAAAGGTTTGGATTTTAATAAAGTGGTGCAACACTTAAGAGACGCGTCTTGTTGGGAAAAGTATTACAAAAATTCAGGGAATGTCCACATGCATAATCAAGACAATACCATTCTTAAAGACAAGACTCGTTTCCGCTTTGAAACTTTTGGCTTTTTAGTGGAGGCACAGGTGGAAGAGTTTGAATTGAAAGACACCATACTGCGTTTGGCTTGGAGAGGTTGGAATGAAGCTAAAGGCGATGAGTATCTTGAAGCCTATCACGCATGGATTGTTGAAAAATTAGATAATGATCGTGTGCGTATTTTAACCCAAGAAACTCAGTTAGGAGTCCCTGCTAAAGCTTTAGCGAAATCTGTGCCTAATGCGATGCTAAATGGCCATCAAGATTGGTTAGATGGTTTAGTGGCGTATTCACGCTAATAAGTGAGAATTGAATGAAAATCGGATGGATTGGACTTGGGGCTATGGGGACTCCTATGGCGACTCGTTTGCACGATGCAAATTTAGAAGTATCGGTTTATAACCGAACAGAGAGCAAAGCAGCCCCCTTAAAAGAAAAGGGCGTAGCGGTTTATACTAACCCTATAGATTTGGCCGCTAAAGTTGATCTGATTTTTACCATGCTTTCGGATAAAACGGCGATTGATGCTGTTTTAGCGCCAGAATTTTGGGAACAGATGTCTGAAAAAATCGTGGTGAATATGAGCACCATCGCTCCTTTGGAGAGCTTATCTTTAGAAAAAATCGCTCAAAAGCATCAAGTAACTTACCTTGAAGCGCCTGTTTCAGGATCGGTTGGTGCAGCAAAAGCTGGGGCGTTATTGATTTTAGCAGCAGGTGAAAAAGAAGTAATCACTCAACTCAAACCTGTTTTTACGCATTTAGGGAGTCAGATTTTTTATTTGGGTAAGATTGGTCAAGGGACAGGGGCTAAACTATCCATTAATAGCCTTTTGGCTCAAATGGGGGTTGCTTATTCAGAAGCTTTGCTATTAGCCAAACATTTAGGGGTTGATGCAGAGTCATTTTTGCAAATTATTGGCCAATCTGGCATGAATTCGCCTCTCTTTCAAGCTAAAAAAGGCATGTGGTTGCAAGATAATTATCCGGCCGCTTTCAGTTTGAAGCTCATGCTCAAGGACATTCGTTTGGCCAACAATGAAGCAGGAGAGGCGATAAAGTTGCCATTCTTATTTCAAGCAGAAGAGCTTTATTCTCAAGCAGAAAAATCCGGTTTAGGCGAAATGGATATGGCAGCCGTTTATCATTATTTAGAAAAAGGAGATCATTAAAATGGACAGAGAACAAGTGGTTGCTTTACAGCACCAACGATTTGCTGCAAAAAAATACGATCCTAATCGTCGTATTTCTCAAAAGGATTGGGAAGCTTTGGTTGAAGTGGGGAGGTTAGCCCCTTCTTCAATCGGGCTTGAACCATGGAAAATGCTTTTATTGAAAAATGAACGCATGAAAGAAGATTTAAAACCGATGGCCTGGGGGGCGCTTTTTGGTTTAGAGGGAGCGAGCCATTTTGTCATTTATCTTGCGCGAAAAGGCGTTACTTATGACAGCGATTATGTTAAGAAAGTGATGCATGAGGTTAAAAAAAGGGATTATGACACTAATTCCAGGTTCGCTCAAATCATCAAAAATTTCCAAGAGAACGATATGAAACTCAATAGCGAACGATCTTTGTTTGATTGGGCTAGCAAGCAGACTTATATCCAAATGGCGAACATGATGATGGCAGCAGCCATGTTAGGGATTGATTCTTGCCCGATTGAAGGGTATGATCAAGAAAAAGTGGAGGCTTATTTAGAGGAAAAAGGCTATCTGAACACGGCGGAATTTGGTGTGTCGGTAATGGCTTGTTTTGGTTATCGTAATCAGGAAATTACCCCTAAAACCCGTTGGAAGACAGAAGTTATTTATGAAGTGATTGAATAAAAAACGCTGTTAGCTTTTTGATAACCAACCATAAAGAGCTTGGCGTTAGCCAAGCGCTAATCTCTTAAATGATGCCTATTCATGTTTGATAAAAACAGAATTACCACAACACAATTAAGTATTCTTTAGGTATAATCAAAAACTATTTTTAAATAAAGGGTTTTTATGCTTCGTTTTGCGCCTTCGCCTACAGGGGATATGCACATAGGGAATTTAAGGGCAGCCATTTTCAACTACATTGTGGCCAAACAGCAACACAAACCCTTTCTCATTCGCATTGAAGACACGGACAAAGAGCGCAACATTGAAGGCAAAGACCAAGAAATTTTAGAAATTTTAAAGCTTATGGGGATAAGCTGGGACAAGCTCGTGTATCAAAGCCATAATATAGATTACCACAGAGAAATGGCAGAAAAATTACTGAAAGAAAATAAAGCGTTTTATTGTTATGCGAGCGCGGAGTTTTTAGAGAGGGAAAAAGAAAAAGCCAAAAATGAAAAACGCCCTTTCAGGTATTTAGACGAGTGGGCCACTTTAGAAAAAGACAAGAACCATGCCCCTGTGGTGCGTTTGAAAGCCCCAAATCATGCGGTGTCTTTCAACGATGCGATTAAAAAAGAAGTGAGATTTGAGCCTGATGAATTGGATTCTTTTGTGCTTTTGAGACAGGATAAAAGCCCTACTTATAATTTCGCTTGCGCATGCGATGATTTGCTTTATGAAATCAGTCTGATCATTAGAGGCGAAGATCATGTGAGTAACACCCCTAAACAAATTTTAATCCAAGAAGCTTTAGGCTCAAACGATCCGATTGTTTATGCGCATTTGCCCATTATTTTAGATGAAGTAAGCGGTAAAAAGATGAGTAAAAGAGACGAAGCGTCCAGCGTGAAATGGCTTTTGAATCAAGGGTTTTTACCGGTTGCGATTGCGAATTACCTCATCACTATCGGTAACAAAGTGCCTAAGGAAGTTTTTAGTCTTGATGAAGCGATAAAATGGTTTAGT